>DATIDW010000029.1:0-51226 GCA_035456065.1 Thermomonas sp.
TTCGCCCGTGACACGACCAAGGCCTGGCTGCAGTTCGAGTGGGTCCACTGAAAGGGAGCCGGGGCGGCCCAGGGAGGGGCCGACACCGGGTTTGCCGGCACCATGCGCAGTCGCATGGTCGCCGGGCCGGTGTCGGGTTCACCGCAAAACGGGCGGTTTCGGGTCAGACTGTGCGACTCGCTGGAACCGACCGCCCCATGACCCGACCTGCTTCCCTCGATTACGACCAGTTGCTCGCCTGCGCCCACGGCGAGATGTTCGGCCCCGGAAACGCCCGCCTGCCGGCGCCGCCGATGCTCATGTTCGACCGCATCACCCGGATCGACGAGACCGGCGGTGCCAACGGCAAGGGCATCCTGGTGGCCGAGCTCGACATCCGCCCGGACCTCTGGTTCTTCGCCTGCCACTTCGAGGGCGACCCGGTCATGCCCGGCTGCCTGGGCCTGGACGCGATGTGGCAGCTCGCCGGTTTCTACCTGCCATGGCTGGGCGAGCCCGGCCGCGGCCGCGCCCTCGGCGTGGGCGAGGTCAAGTTCACCGGCCAGGTGCTGCCGACCGCGAAGCTGGTGCGCTACGAGATCGACGTGCGCCGCGTGATCCGCGGGCGCCTGAACATGGTCATCGCCGATGGCCGCACCTACGTCGACGACCGTTTGATCTACGAGGCCGAAGGACTGCGCGTCGGCCTGTTCAAGTCGACGGAGAACTTCTGATGCCTGCGTCCACGCGGCGTGTCGTCGTCACCGGCATGGGCATCGTCTCGCCGCTGGGCAACGACCTGGCCAGCAACTGGGACGGCATCGTCAACGGCCGCTCCGGCATCGGCCCGGTGACCGGCTTCGATGCCAGCACCTATCCGACCCGCATCGCCGGCGAGATCCGCGACTTCGACATCACCCGCTGGGTGAACCCGAAGGACGCGAAGAAGATGGATCACTTCATCCACTACGGCGTGGCGGCTTCCCTGATGGCGCTGGAGGATTCCGGCCTGCAGGTGACCGAGGCCAATGCCGAGCGCATCGGCGCGCTGGTCGGCGCCGGCATCGGCGGCATCTGGGGCATCGAAGAGACCTCGGTGAAGCTGCACGAGGGCGGGGTGCGCAAGATCAGCCCGTTCTACATCCCCAGCACCATCATCAACATGCTGCCGGGCCAGCTGTCGCTGCTGACCGGCATCAAGGGGCCGACGTTCTCCGCGGTCTCCGCCTGCGCCACCGCCAACCATTCGGTCGGCATGGCGATGCGCATGATCCAGTACGGCGACGCCGACGTGATGTTCGCCGGTGGCGCCGAACGCGGCAGCTCGCCGACCTCGATGGGCGGCTTCTGCGCGATGAAGGCGATGAGCACGCGCAACGACGATCCGACCGCCGCCTCGCGCCCCTGGGATGCCGGCCGCGACGGCTTCGTGCTGGGCGATGGCGCCGGCATCCTGGTGCTGGAGGAATACGAGCACGCCAGGGCGCGCGGCGCGCGCATCTACTGCGAGCTGGCAGGCTTCGGTGCGTCGTCGGACGCGTTCCACATGACCGCGCCCAGCGAGAACGGCGAAGGCCCCGCGCGCTGCATGGCGATGGCGTTCCGCGACGCTGGGGTGAATGCCGATCAGGTCGGTTACCTCAACGCACACGGCACCTCCACGCCGCTCGGCGACCTGGCGGAAACCCTGGCGATCAAGCGCGCGCTGGGCGACCACGCCTACAAGACCATGGTCAGCTCGACCAAGTCGATGACCGGCCACCTGCTCGGCGCGGCCGGCGGCGTGGAGGCGATCTACACGATCAAGGCGCTGCAGACCGGGATCATCCCGCCGACCATCAACCTGCAGGAGCCGGGCGAGGGCTGTGACCTCGACTACGTGCCGAACACGGCGCGCGAGGCGAAGGTCGACGTGGTGGTGTCGAACGGCTTCGGCTTCGGCGGCACCAACGGCACGCTGGTGTTCAAGCGGATCTGATGGCCACGCCCTCCCTTGCGGAGCAGGGGAGGATCGGGCGGGTTGCTCTCCACCGATGATCACCCGACCGCTTCCCGCCGATTTCGACCTGCTCGACCTGCATCGGCTGGACCCGGCGCGCTACCCGGTGCTGCTCGAATCCAGCGCGACGGGCGCACATGGCCGCTGGGACATGCTGCTCGCGCATGATGGCGAATCGTTCGCGTTGCATCGCGACAGCGTGGTGCGCGACCAGGATGGCGCGGCAATCGAGGGCCGCTTCCTCGACGTGCTGGATGCACGTTGGCAGGAACAACGCATACCACGCGACGTGGACAGCAGATGGCCCTTCCGTGGCGGCTGGGCGCTGCTGCTGGGATACGAACTCGCGCAACAGGTCGAACCGGTACTTCGACTGCCGCCGGCCGCGGGCGGACTGCCCATCGCATGCGCGTTGCGTTGCCCGGCCGCGGTGCTGCGGGATCGCAGCAGCGGTGAATGCATCGCGATCGCCGAACCCGGTGCCGATGCGTGGCTCGAACACATCGCGGCAGATGTCGTGCGCGCGTCCCGATTGCCCGCCTTGCCGGGTTGGCAACCACCCGTGACGATCGAAGAGGACGCGTCGCAACGTTATGTCGATGGCGTGCAGCGGGTGCTGGAGTACCTCGCCGCCGGCGACGTGTTCCAGGTCAATCTGTCGCGCGGCTGGGCGGCGCGTTTTCCGGAACCGCTGGATCACTCGGCCCTGTTCCAGCGCCTGCGCGGCAACAACCCGGCGCCCTTCGCCGGGATTTTTCGCGGCGCTGGCTGGAGCGTGGCCAGTGCCTCGCCGGAACGGTTGGTGTCGGTGCATGGCGATACGGTCGAGACCCGTCCGATCGCCGGCACCCGCCCTCGCTTCGAGGGCGACGACGACGCCCAGCGCATCCGCGAGCTGGTCGGCCATCCGAAGGAGCGTGCCGAACACGTGATGCTGATCGACCTGGAGCGCAACGACCTCGGCCGGGTATGCGCGCCGGGCAGCGTGGTGGTCGATGAACTGATGACGGTCGAGAGCTACGCGCACGTGCACCACATCGTCAGCAACGTGCGCGGCACCCTGTTGCCCGATGCGACCCCGGGCCAGGTGATCGCCGCCGTGTTCCCCGGCGGCACCATCACCGGTTGCCCGAAAGTGCGCTGCATGCAGATCGTCGCCGAGCTCGAGGGCGTGGGCCGCGGCGCGTACACCGGCGCGATGGGCTGGCTGAATCGCGATGGCGACATGGACCTGAACATCCTGATCCGCAGCGGCGAGGTGGAAGGCGGCGAGCTGCGGTTCCGCACCGGCGCCGGCATCGTGATCGACTCCGACCCGCAACGCGAGCTCGACGAAACGCGGGCGAAGGCGCGCGGCATGCTGCGTGCACTCGGTAGCGAGTAAGTCTGGAGCGGATGCCATGGGGATGGGCGCACAAAGCGAGTATCGGGGAGCGCAGACGCGAGAGCGTTTGTGCGCGCCCATCCCCATGGCGTCCGCCATCTACGCCGGCCACATGCCGGTTGATGCGCTTTCGATCGCCAACCGCGGATTGACCTATGGCGATGGGGTGTTCGAGACCATGCGCGTGCATCGCGGCGTATTGCCGTTGTGGCCGCGGCATCTGGCGCGGTTGCGCGAAGGCGCCGAACGCCTTGGCATCGCACTGCCAGGTGTCGATTTCATCGAGGCGCGCATCGCCGACATGATGTCGACCGTGGACGCAGGGGTGCTGAAGCTGCTGCTGACCCGCGGCGAAGGCGGGCGCGGTTATGCGCCGCCGGAAGGCGCTGTGCCGACGTGGATGCTGTCGTTGCAACCATTGCCGACGATGCAAGGCGCGCTGCATGTGCATCCCTGCGAAACCCGCCTGGCCACGCAGCCCATGCTGGCCGGGATCAAGCACTGCAATCGCCTGGAGCAGGTGCTCGGCCGTGCCGAGGTGGAGCGCGCGGGCTGCGATGAGGGCCTGATGCGGGACATGGCCGGCAACCCGGTGTGCGCGACATCGGCCAACTTGCTGGTGCTGCAAGACGGCCGCTGGCGCACGCCGCCGGTGGATGCCTGCGGCGTGGCGGGCGTGCTTCGCGGCTGGCTGCTCGCGCAGGGGCTGGTCGAGGCCAGTGCAGTGACGCCGGATGCGCTTGTCGACGCCGAGGCCGTGGCGCTCTGCAACGCGGTGCGCGGTATCCTGCCGGTGCGTGCACTGGGCGCGCGCGAGTGGTCGCCGCATCCGGCGACGGACGAATTGCAGGCACGCTTGGCGATGGCGTATCCGATGTTCCAAGACGCAGGTACAACCCCGTGAGCCGCGGCCGGACGGGCGGGTTTTTCCGTCGCGCCTTCCTCATCCTGCTGCTGGCGGCGGTGGCGCTGGGCGCGTGGTACTGGACGCGCTACCAAGGCTTTGCGGATGCGCCGCTCGCCGGCATCGAAGCGGGCGACAGCCTGGTCGTGGCGCGCGGGGATTCGCTGGACAAGGTGCTGAGGACGTTGCAGGCGCAGGGCGTGTCCACCGGCGATCGCCTGCAATGGCAGGTGCTTGCGCGGCAGACCGGCGCGGCCGGCAAACTGCAGGTCGGCGAATACGCCTTGTCGCCGGACACCACGCCGAATGCGCTGCTGCAGGCGATGCGCGACGGCAAGGTGGTGCGGCGCAACTTCACCATCGTCGAGGGCTGGAACATCCGCGACGTCCGCTCGGCATTGGCCAAGGTCGAAGGGCTCGAACACGATTCGGCCACCCTCGACGATGCCGCGCTGATGAAAGCGCTGGGCGACCCCGGCCAACACCCGGAAGGGCGCTTCCTGCCGGAAACCTATGCCTGGGTGAAGGGCGATTCCGACCTCGACCTGCTCAAGCGCGCACATGCGGCGATGCAGGCGGCGTTGGACGAGGCCTGGGCGTCGCGCGCCGAGGACCTTCCGCTGAAGAATCCGAACGAGGCGTTGGCGCTTGCTTCCATCGTGGAAAAGGAAACCGGCATCGCCGAGGAACGGCCGGCCATCGCCGGTGTGTTCGTGCGCCGGCTGCAGATCGGCATGCGCCTGCAGACCGATCCGACCGTGATCTACGGCATGGGCGCCGCGTATGCGGGCAACATCCGCCGCAGCGACCTGACCACCGACACGCCCTACAACACCTACACCCGCGCCGGGCTGACCCCGACCCCGATCGCGATGCCCGGCAAGGCGGCCTTGCTGGCGGCGACGCAGCCGGCCAAGGGCGACGCGCTGTACTTCGTCGCGGTCGGCGACGGCAGCGGGCGCCACGTGTTCTCGGCCTCGCTGGAGGCGCACAACGCCGCCGTCCGCGACTACCTGCAGCGCTATCGCGCACAGCGCGAGGCAGCGCCGAAGTGACGATGACGCTGCAACGACACCCGCGCCTGATCAGCATCGAAGGCGGCGAGGGCGCCGGCAAGAGCACGGTGCTGTCCGCGCTGCGCGAGGCATTGCAGGCGGCGGGCGAGGAGGTCGTGAGCACCCGCGAACCAGGCGGCACGCCGCTGGCCGAGCGCATCCGCGAGCTGCTGCTCGGTGGCGCCGGCGAACCCGTGCACCCGCAGACGGAATTGCTGCTGATGTTCGCCTCGCGGGCGCAGCATGTGCGCGAGGTCGTGCTGCCGGCGTTGCAACGCGGCGCATGGGTGATCAGCGACCGCTTCACCGATTCCAGCTATGCCTACCAGGGGGCGGGGCGTGGGCTGGACGAGGCATTCATCGCGACGCTGGAACGCCAGGTCGTCGGCATCGAACCAGGCCTGACCCTGCTGCTGGACCTCGGCGTGGCGCACGGCCGCGAACGCACCCGTGGGCGCGACCTCATCGGCGGCAGCGCGCCCGATCGCATTGAGTGCGAGCGCGACGAATTCTTCGAGCGCGTGCGCGATTGCTTCCTGGCGCGCGCCGCCGCCCATCCTGATCGCTTCCGGGTGATCGATGCGAGCCCCGAAGCAGCGACCGTGGCGGCGTCCGCCCTGGCGGCGCTCACTGCGCATCGGGAGGGCCTGCGATGAGCCAGTTGCCGGCATTGAGTCCTTGGCAACAGCGCGCCTACGACCACGCGTGCGCGGCGATCGACGCCGGGCATTTCGGGCACGCGACCCTGATCACCGGGCCTGCACTGGTCGGCAAGCGCCTGCTCGCCGAGCACCTGGCGCGGCGCGTGCTCTGCCAGTCGCGACGGGGGGATGGCGAAGCCTGTGGCGAATGCAAGGGCTGTTCGTTGTTCGCCGCGCGCGCGCAATACGAACCGCTGGAGACGCGACCCGATGGCTCGCCGTCGCATCCGTGGGGACACAGCGCCCACCCCGACCTGCTGATGGTCGGCTACGAGGTCAACCAGAAGACCGGCAAGCCGCGCACCGAGCTGGTGATCGAGCAGGTCCGTTCGCTGTCGGAAAAGCTGACGCTGACCGCGCAGCGCGACGGCGCGCAGGTGGCCATCGTCGATCCCGCCGACGCGATCAACTGGAACGCTTTCAACGCGCTGCTGAAGACCCTGGAGGAACCGCAGCCGGGCCGCTACCTGTGGCTGCTGTCGTCCAATCCCGCGCGCCTGCCCGCGACCATCCGCAGCCGCTGCCAGCGCCTGGAGCTGCGCCTGCCGCCGCGCGACGAGGCGCTCGCCTGGCTGCGCGCGCGCGGCCACGCGGCGGCGCTGGCGGGCGAGGCGCTGGACGCCGCTCGCGGGCATCCGGGGTTGGCCGATGCCTGGGCCGCGGGCGATGGCATGGTGTTGCGGCGGACGGTGGCGGAGGATGCGCAGGCCCTGCGTCGCGGCCAGGCCGCCGCCGGCGAGGTGGCGCAGCGCTGGGTCGCCGATGGCCGCGCAAGCGAACGCCTGCAGCACCTCGCCGAGCTGGCGTTGCAGGAGGCCTCGTGCTTGACCGATCCGGCCGCAACCCGCACGCTGGCGGCGCGGTTCGACGCCGCCAACCGCGCGCGCGACCTGTTGCGCAGCACGGTGCGCGCCGACCTTGCAGTAGCCGAATCATTGCTTGCCTGGTGTTGATGTTTGACGCACGCGGGGCATCGCGAACGGGGGATGACGCATGAGCAGTCCGATGGGTGGTGGTGCACGGCAGGGCATCCTGTCGCTGGTGGTCAAGGACAAGCCGTCGCTCTACAACGCCTACATGCCGTACGTGCGCCAGGGCGGGATCTTCGTGCCGACCACCCGCCGCTATTTCATCGGCGATGAGGTGTTCCTGCTGTTGACCCTGCCGGACTCATCCGAGCGCCTGCCGGTCGCCGGCAAGGTCTGCTGGGTGACCCCGACCGGCGCGCAGGGCAACCGCGCCGCCGGCATCGGCGTGCAGTTCGCCGACAGCGCGGAGGGCGAGGCCGTGCGCGGCAAGATCGAGACCACGCTGGCCGGCACGCTCACCGGTGACAAGCCGACGCAGACGATGTAGCCGGCGCGATGTCGGTGATTCGCATGAGGCCGCCCCGCGTGCCGCCGGTCCCGGGACTCCTGCTTGCACTGTGCCTGCCGATTGCATCGGCGGGCGCCCTGGGTGCGGATGCCGCCGCCAACCCGACGCGCCTGCGCCTCGCCGATGCGGGGCTCGTGGTTGACGTCTCGCCGCGCCTTGGCGGGCGGATGCTGCACCTGTCGCTGCCGGGTGCAGCGAACCTGCTGAAGGTCGGCGCGGCCGTTGCCGCGCAACCCGATCCTCAAGTCGACGCCGAAGCCGGCGACATCGGCTACCTGGGCCACCAGGTCTGGGTGGGCCCGCAGTCGCAATGGTGGACGCGGCAGGACGTGAACCCCTCACGCCGCGACGCTGCGGCGCCATGGCCACCGGATCCATGGCTGTCCTATGCCGCGACCGAGGTGGTCGCCCGCGACCCAGGCCGCATCGAATTGCGCGGTCCCGCAAGCCCGCTCAGCGGCGTGCGCATGACGTATCGCTATGCCTTGCCGGCCGGCACGACAGGCACCCTGGAAACCGTGGCGACGATGCGCAACATCCGCGCAACGCCGGTGAGCTGGGATGTCTGGTTCAACAGCCGGGTGCCGGCGGAAACGCGCGTGTTCGTGCCGGTGGCGGGCGAGGGCGACGTGCGCCTGCGGCATGACGCGGATGCCGTTTTCGATGGGCTGTCGGGGGTGACCGAAGGCGGAGTCTTCAGCCTGGATCTCGCGGTGCCCACGGCCGGCAAGCAGGGGCGTCGCGGCAAGGTCTTCATCCAGCCGAGCGCCGGTTGGATGGCCGGGTTCCGCGCGGGCCAGGCCTTCGTGGTCCGCTTCGACCTGCAGCCGCGCGAACGCATCCATCCCGAGCATGGGCAGGTCGAGCTCTACCTGCAATGGACGCCCGGCGACGAGGCCGGCAGCCTGCTGGAAATGGAAGTGCACGGTGCGTACACGACGCTTGCGCCCGCTGCGCAAGTGATCGGTAAGGAAACCTGGATGGTGCGCAGGTACGACGGCCCGGATCGGCGCGATGCGCAGCTGGCGTTCCTCGCGACGATGCTGGATGAGGCCGGCATCGGCCACTGAAGGCGCAAACGAACAGGGCGCCGAAGCGCCCTTTCGCGTGATGCGACCTCGACAGCCGATTATTGCGGCGGTTCACGCAACGCCGGGCTGTCCCAGCCCTGGCGCGGGGCGAAGCGTTCGCCGTACCTGGCCTGCAGCGCCTTGAGCCGTTCCAGCAGCGCGTCTGCACCGGCGGTGCGGATGTACTGGATCGGGCCGCCGCGGAACGGGGCGAAGCCGGTGCCGAAGATCACGCCGGCATCGAGCAGGTCCGCATCGGCGACCACGCCGTCGTGCAGGCAGGCCACCGCTTCGTTGAGCAACGGCAGGATCAGGCGGTCCTCCAGGTCGTCGGGGGCCTTGTAGTCGGCAGGCAGTTCGGGCTTCCTGGCCTTGCCGTTCTCCCAGGTATAGATGCCCTGGCCATCCTTCTTGCCGCGCTTGCCGGGTTCCACGGAGGCCAGCGCCGCCGGCACGTCGAGGCCCAGGAACGGCGCCAGCTCCCTGCCGACGCTCGCTGCCACGTCCAGGCCGACGGTGTCGAGCAATTCGATCGGGCCCATCGGCATGCCGAACTTCACCGCCGCCTTGTCGATCGCCGGGCCGGGAATGCCTTCCGCATACGCGGTGCCGGCCTCCAGCATGTACGGGAACAGCACGCGGTTGACCAGGAACCCCGGCGTGCCCGCCACCGGCACCGGGAACTTGCCCAGCGCCTTGCAGAACGCGGCCAGCCGGCGTTCGGTCTCCGGCGCCATGCCGTCGTGGTGGATGATCTCGACCAGCGGCATCTGCGCGACCGGATTGAAGTAGTGCAGGCCGGCGAACTGCGCCGGGTTCGCGATGTGCCCGCGCAGTTCGTCGAGCGGGATCGACGAGGTGTTGGTGGTCAACAGTGCATCCGGCTTGAGCCGCGGCTCGACGGTTTCGTAGAGCGCGCGCTTGGCCTCCGGGTTCTCGATGATGGCCTCGATCACCAGGTCGGCCTGGGCAACGCCATCGCCGGCCAGGTCGGCCTGCAGGCGTGCGGCCACCGCCGGGCGCTTCGCCGGATCCTTCACCTTCTTCTCGAACAGCGCTTGCGCGCGGGCCATCGCGGGGTCGATGAAGCGCTGCTCGCGATCCTGCAGGGTGACGTCGAAACCCTTGTAGGCGGCGAACGCGGCGATGTCGCCGCCCATCACGCCCGCGCCAACCACGTGAACGTGGCGGATGCCGGCATCGCCCTTGCCCAGGCCCTTCAGCCGCTCGGTCAGGAAGAAGATGCGGATCAGGTTGCGTGCAGTCGTGGTGCCGGCCAGCTTGACCACCGCGCGGCGCTCGGCATCGAGACGCGTGCGAAGGCCCTTGCCGCCGCTGCGTTCCCACGTGGAGATCAGCGCATAAGGCGCCGGGTAGTGATCCTTCTTCGCCTTGCGCGCCACCTGCCTGGCCATCTGCGGCGCCAGCAGCTTGCGTGCGGCGAAGGTGTTGGTGACCCATCCGAGCGCGCGCTGCTTGAACGGACGCCGGGTGCCGCGTAGCGCCAGGGTGGCGGCGGCATCGAGCAGCAGCGCAGGCTCGACCACCTTGTCGACCAGCCCGATGCCGCGCGCAGCATTCGCCGACAGCGCGCGACCGGTCAGCATCATGTCCATCGCCGCGGGGGCGCCGACCAATTGCGGCAGGCGTGCGCTGCCGCCCCAGCCGGGGAAGATACCGAGCTGCGTTTCCGGCAGGCCGATGCGGGTGGAGGCGTCATTGCTGGCCACGCGATAACGGCAGGCCAGCGAGATCTCGGTGCCGCCGCCCATGCAGAAGCCGTGGATCGCGGCGACCGTGGGGCAGGGCAGTTCGGCGAGTTTCTGGAACACGTCCTGGCCGCGGCGGATCGCATCGTTCACCGTGCCCTTGCGGTCGAATTCCTGGAATTCCTTGAGGTCGGCGCCGGCGATGAAGCCGCTTGCCTTCGCCGATGCGATCACCACGCCCTTCGGTGGGTCGATGGCGATGCGTTCGAGCATGTCGGCCAGTTCGATCAGCACGTCCTGCGAGAACGCGTTGACCGGCGCGTCGGCGCGATCGAACTGCAACACCAGCACGCCGTCCTCGCGGCGCTGCGGTTTCCAGTGGCGGAGGCGGAGCCCGTCGAAGCCTGCGGCGGGGGAGTCGGCCATGCGCGTACCATCCGTACCAGTATGTGAAGGTGCCATCGTATCCCGGCCCGTCTTGAATACCTGTCAAATCGGCTTCAGGTCATGCCATGGGGCGGAACTTCCGCAGAATATCGCTGTCACATGGCCCGGACGCGACCGGGCTCATCGATGAGGAACCGGCGCGCAAATGGCCGAGGATGACGTGTCTCAAGCGCTGGACCAGGATCTCGTCGCCCGCGTGCAACGCGGCGACAGCGCCGCCTTCGACCTGCTGGTGCGCAAGTACCAGCACCGCACTGCGGCGCTGATTTCGCGCTACATCCACGATTGGTCGGAAGTGCAGGACGTGGCGCAGGACACGTTCATCCGCGCCTACCGCGCGATCGGCGGGTTCCGCGGCGATGCCCAGTTCTCCACCTGGCTGCACCGGATCGCGGTCAACACCGCGAAGAACCACCTGGTGGCGGGCAACCGCAAGCCGCCGACCGACGACATCGAGATCGAGGATGCCGAACAGTTCGAATCCGGACTGCGCCTGCGCGACAACGACACCCCCGAGCGCGAGCTGATGCGCCAGCAACTGGAACAAACGGTGCTCCGCGCGGTCGAAGACCTGCCGCCCGAATTGCGCGATGCGATCACCTTCCGCGAAGTGGAAGGGATGAGCTACGAGGAAATCGCCGAGCGCATGGATTGCCCGATCGGCACGGTGCGTTCGCGCATCTTCCGCGCCCGCGAAGCGATCGACGAACGCATGAAACCCTTGCTGGACCACGACGAACGCAAGCGTTCGCACGCCTGAGCCCGCCGCCATGACCCACGACACCACCCTGCACGCCAACACCCTGACCCAGCTGAGCAGCCGCGAACAGCTGTCCGCGTTGATGGACGGCGCGTTGCCGCCGAACGAAACCCGCTTCCTGCTGCGTCGCCTGCAGCACGACGTCCCGCTCGCCGAATGCTGGGAGCGATGGCGGCTTGGCGGCGAAGTCATGCGCGGGCTGGCGCCGGCGCAGCGGCTGCCGGCGGATTTCGCGACGCGGGTCGCGCTTGCGCTGCAACAGGATGGCCAGCCGGCGGCTGCAGTGGCGCCGCGCGAGCGCAAGCCCGGCTGGCTGCGCTGGGGTGGTGGCGCGGCGATGGCGGCGTCGCTGGCCGTGGTGGTCGGCTTCATCGCCCGCCAGCCTGTTGTCGAGGCACCGGGCATCGCGCCGCAAACGCAGGTCGCTGCGGCATCGACCGTGGCCGATCCCGCACCGGCACCCTCGTTGCCCGATCCCGCAGCGCCCTCGCTGCCGACCGCCAGCGACACCCTGGTCGCGGCCACCGCGACAGCCATCGCCGCGGCATCACGCCCGCAGCGCAGCCGCGACAACGCCCGTCGCGCGCAGGTCGCGCCGGCACCGGCAAGCCCGGTCGAATCCATTGCCGCCGCCAACCCGCCGATCAGCGCTCCGCAGCCCGACATCGTGACGCGGCCATGGCCGCGTTCGGTGCTGCCGCAATACGCCGGCAACAATGCGTTGGCGGTCGGCTTCGGCGACCACGCGCGCGCCGCGCCCTACAACCCCTTCCAGTCGCCGGCACTGGCCGAGATCGCGCCGCCCGCGACCGGGCAGGCCGCCGCGCCTGTCGATGCGCCCGCGGGTGCCGCCAGCGAGCCCTGAGCAGCGCGCACGGCATCCGATCCAACCCCATTCCATTCCCGCGTACGAGGATTCGTCGACGATGACTGCTGCCAAGACTGCCATGCTGCGCCCGCTTGTCCTCTCCGTTGCGCTGGCGCTCGCCGGCCTGGGTGCCGGCAGCTGGTACGGTGTCGCGACTGCGCAATCGACCGCGCAGGCACCCGCGCCGGAGCTTGTGGCAGGGTTGCCCGACTTCACCCGCCTGGTCGACCAGGTGGGTCCGGCGGTGGTGAGCGTGCAGGCCGAAATCGGCAGCAAGGCACAGTCGGCAACGCAGCGCGGCCAGCAGGGCATGCCCGACGACGAGGAAGTCCCGGAGTTCTTCCGCCGGTTCTTCGGCCCGGGCATGGCCCCGATGCCCGGCATGCCCGGTGGCCCGGATGCGCCGGATTCGCGTCCTCGCGGTGTGTCGCAAGGCACCGGCTTCATCATTTCCGGTGACGGCTACGTGCTCACCAACCACCATGTGGTCGATGGCGCCGACACCGTGCGCATCAAGCTGTCGGATCGCCGCGAGTTCGTGGCCAAGGTGGTCGGCAGCGACGAACAGTCCGATGTCGCCCTGCTCAAGATCGACGCAAGCGGCCTGCCGACGCTGCGCATCGGCGATTCGCGCACGCTCAAGTCCGGCCAGTGGGTGGTGGCGATCGGTTCGCCGTTCGGGCTGGACCATTCGGTGACCGCCGGCATCGTCAGCGCGGTCGGCCGGGCCAATCCGTACGCAGACCAGCGTTACGTGCCCTTCATCCAGACCGACGTGGCGATCAACCGCGGCAATTCCGGTGGTCCGCTGATCGATACCCGCGGCCAGGTAGTCGGCATCAACTCGCAGATCTTCAGCAACTCGGGCGGCTACATGGGCGTCAGCTTCGCCATCCCGATCGACGTGGCGATGAACGCGGTGCAGCAGCTCAAGGCGACCGGCAAGGTCACCCGCGGGCAGCTGGGCGTGCAGATCCAGGCGATCACCCGCGATAACGCCAAGGCACTGGGCTTGCCGGAAGCCAATGGCGCGCTGGTCTCGCGGGTGGAGCCGGGAAGCCCGGCGGCGCGCGCCGGCATCCTCCGCCAAGACGTGATCCGCAGCATCAATGGCCGGCCGGTGTACGAGTCCAGCGACCTGCCGCCGATCATCGGCGCGATGCCGCCCGGGACCAGGGTGTCCATCGAACTCGTTCGCGACGGCAAGCCGCGTACGGTCACCGCGACCCTCAACCAGCTGGCCGAAGCCACGGCAGGCCTCCTGCCAGGCGACGAAGGCGCGCCGCGTCCGGCCGCCGCCGCGCAGGCGAACGCGCTGGGCATCGTCGGCGAAGACCTCGACCCGCAGCAGCGCGGCCGGATGGGCCTGCAGCCCGGCGAGGGCGTGCTGGTCGCGCGGGTCGAGGGCGTGGCCGCGCGCGAGGCCGGCCTGCGCCCCGGCGACGTGATCCTGGCGGTGGGTCGCAACGACGTCTCCAGCGCGGCCTCGCTGAATGCCCAGCTGCGGGCAGCGGGCACCGGCAAGGCGGTGATGCTGCTGGTGCGTCGTGGCGGCGGGACCCAGTACGTGACCATCAATCCGGTCGGGGACTGAGGCGGCCGGGGCGAACCGTCCGTGCCGCCGGGGCGCGGACGGCGCTGTGCGATAATGCCGAGCTAACCCCAGACAGGCTGCGAACCCGCTGCCGTCGCAGCCCCACAGCCGAGTCTCCATGCAGCACGATGCAATGCGGTCCATCCGCAACTTCTCGATCATCGCCCACATCGACCACGGCAAGTCGACCCTGGCTGATCGCATCATCCAGTTATGCGGCGGCCTGCAGGACCGCGAGATGGAAGCGCAGGTGCTCGATTCCAACCCGATCGAGCGCGAGCGCGGCATCACCATCAAGGCGCAGTCGGTCTCGCTGCCGTACACGGCGCTGGACGGGCAGGTCTACCAGCTGAACTTCATCGACACCCCTGGCCACGTCGACTTCTCCTATGAAGTCAGCCGCTCGCTGGCCGCCTGCGAGGGCGCGCTGCTGGTGGTCGATGCCGCGCAGGGCGTCGAGGCGCAATCGGTCGCCAACTGCTACACCGCGGTGGAGCAGGGCCTGGAAGTCGTGCCGATCCTCAACAAGATCGACCTGCCGACCGCCGACGTCGACAAGGTCAAGGAAGAGATCGAGGCGGTGATCGGCATCGACGCCGAGGACGCGGTGGCGATCAGCGCCAAGACCGGCCTCAACGTGCGCGACGTGCTGGAAGCGATCGTCAAACGCATCCCGCCGCCGAAGCCGCGCGACACCGACAAGCTGCAGGCGTTGATCATCGATTCCTGGTTCGACAACTACCTGGGCGTGGTCAGCCTGGTGCGGATCATGCAGGGCGAGATCAAGCCCGGCGACAAGCTGCTGGTGATGTCGACCGGCCGCACCCACCAGGTCGACAAGGTCGGCGTGTTCACTCCCAAGCGCAAGGAACTGGCGAAGCTTGGCGCCGGCGAGGTGGGTTGGGTCCATGCCTCGATCAAGGACGTGCATGGGGCGCCGGTCGGCGACACCCTCACCTTGGCCGCCGATCCCGCGCCGGGTCCGCTGCCGGGTTTCCAGGAGATGCAGCCGCGCGTGTTCGCCGGCCTGTTCCCGGTCGATGCCGAGGACTACCCGGACCTGCGCGAAGCACTGGACAAGCTGCGCCTGAACGATGCCGCGCTGCGCTTCGAGCCGGAAAGCTCGGAAGCGATGGGCTTCGGCTTCCGCTGCGGCTTCCTCGGCATGCTGCACATGGAGATCGTGCAGGAGCGCCTGGAGCGCGAATACAACCTCAACCTGATCAGCACCGCGCCGACGGTGGTCTACGAGGTGTTGAAGACCGACGGCGAGATCGTGCCGATGGACAACCCGGCCAAGCTCCCGCCGATCAACATGGTGTCGGAGATCCGCGAGCCGATCATCCGCGCCAACATCCTCACCCCGCCGGACTACATCGGCAACGTGATCAAGCTGTGCGAGGACAAGCGCGGCGTGCAGGTCGGCATCACCTACATGGCCAGCCAGGTGCAGGTCAGCTACGAGCTGCCGATGGCCGAGGTGGTGCTGGACTTCTTCGACAAGCTGAAGTCGGTGAGCCGCGGCTACGCCTCGCTCGACTACCACTTCGTGCGCTTCGAGGCCGGCCCGTTCGTGCGCGTGGACACGTTGATCAATGGCGACAAGGTCGATGCGCTGTCGATCATCGTGCATCGGTCGCACGCGGACCGTCGTGGCCGCGAACTGACCGAGAAGATGAAGGAACTGATCCCCCGGCAGATGTTCGACGTGGCCATCCAGGCGGCCATCGGCGCGCAGGTCATCGCCCGCACCACGGTCAAGGCGATGCGCAAGAACGTGCTGGCCAAGTGCTACGGTGGCGATGCCACCCGCAAGAAGAAGCTGCTGGAGAAACAGAAGGCTGGCAAGAAGCGCATGAAACAGGTGGGCAGCGTGGAAATCCCGCAGGAAGCCTTCCTCGCCGTGCTGCAGATGGACAACAAGTGAGCGCGACGCAACTCCCGGAGAACGCCGCATGATGGTGTGGTTCGAAACGATCCTGGTCGCCCTGACCGCCCTGACCGGCCTGGTGTGGCTGCTCGACAAGCTGTTCCTGGCCAAGCGCCGGTCCGCGGCCGCCGGTCCGCTGGACGAGGTCAAGGAACCGGTGGCCGTGGATTATTCCAAGGCATTCTTTCCGATCCTGTTGCTGGTACTGGGCCTGCGCAGCTTCGTCGCGGAGCCGTTCCGGATCCCCTCCAGTTCGATGATGCCGACCCTGCTGATCGGCGATTTCATCCTGGTCAACAAGTTCTCCTACGGCCTGCGCTGGCCGATCACCAACAGGAAATTCATCGACAACGGCGAGCCCCAGCGTGGCGACGTCGTCGTGTTCCGGCCCCCGCACCACCCACGGGAAGACTGGATCAAGCGCGTCATCGGCCTGCCCGGCGACACCATCGGCTACCACGGCAACAAGGTCAGCGTGAACGGCCGGGAATTGCCGTATCGGATGGAAGGGTCCTACAAGGGCGAGGGCCAGGGCGTGGAGATGACCGGCGCCAGCAGGCTCACCGAGGGCCTGCCCGGGCGGCCGCATTTTGTCCTCGAGCGCGAGGATCTGCCGTTCACCCCGCAAGGGGAGGGTGACTGGACGGTGCCGGAGGGGCATTATTTCGTCATGGGCGACAACCGCGACAACAGCGAGGACAGCCGCTTCTGGCAGATGCATTTCCTGCCGGAGGCCAACCTGCGCGGGAAGGCGATGATCGTGTGGATGAATTTCGACCGCGAGGCCGATCACTGGGTCGATACCTCCCGGATCGGCAAGCGGATTCCTTGATGTATCGACCGTCGGAAAAGGGGAAGCACGAATGAAGCGCATGCAACGCGGCATGACCATGCTGGGGTTCCTGATCACCCTTTCGGTGGTGATCCTGTTCCTTTTCTGCGGCATGAAGATCGTGCCCATGTACATCGAGTTCTACTCGGTGAAGAAGGCATTGGCGGGTATCGCCAACGAGCAGAACGCAGGTGCGTCGTCGAAGGAGGCGATCCGCGCCTTGTTCGCCCGGCATATCAAGATCGACTACGTCAAGATCATCAAGCCGGACATGCTGAAGATCGAATCCACCGGCGATGGCTACAACCTGAGCGTGACCTACGAGCGCCGCGAGGAGTTGATCGCGAACCTCGACGTGGTCGCCAAGTTCCATGCAGAGCAGGCGTTGGTGCGTGGCGCAGCCGCGAAATGATCCTGCCGTCCGGGCCTTCGCGGGGCATGCCTACGCAGACCCGGCGCTGCTCGACCAGGCGCTGACCCACCGCAGCGCCGGCAGTCCGCACAACGAACGACTGGAATTCCTCGGCGATGCGCTGGTCAACCAGTTCATCGCCGAGGCGCTGTACCGGCACTGGCCGCGCGCCGACGAAGGCGCGATGACCCGCGGCCGCGCCGAGCTGGTGCGCGAGTCGGCGCTGGCCGGCATCGCCCGCACGCTGGATCTCGGCGCGCACCTGGTGCTCGGCCCGGGCGAGTTGAAGACCGGCGGCCATCGACGCGATTCGATCCTCGCCGATGCGCTGGAGGCGCTGGTCGCCTCGATCTACCTGGACGCCGGCTTCGATGCCTGTCGCGCGGTGGTGCTGCCCTGGTTCGATCCGCTGATCGCGGCGCTGCCACCGGCGAACAGGGTCGGCAAGGATGCCAAGACCCGGCTGCAGGAATGGCTGCAGGGGCGCCAGCGCGGGCTGCCCGTGTATGCGCTGGTCGAGGAACACGGCGACGACCACGCCCGGATCTTCCGGGTCAGTTGCCGCCTGGCCGAACCGGCCATCACCACCGAAGGCGAGGGCAGTTCGCGCCGTGCCGCGGAACAACAGGCGGCGGAAGCCGCATTGCAGGTCATCGAAGCATGAGCACCCAGGTTCAACGCAGCGGCGCGGTCGCGGTCATCGGTCGCCCGAACGTCGGCAAGTCGACGCTGGTGAACGCGCTGGTCGGCGCCAAGATCAGCATCACCTCCAACCGGCCGCAGACCACGCGACACCGGCTGCTCGGCATCGCCACATTTGCAGGCGGCCAACTGCAGCTGGTCGATACGCCTGGCATCCATGGCGAGTCCGGCAAACGCTCCGGCAAGGCCATGAACCGGATGATGAACCGGGCGGCGCGTGGCGCGCTGGAAGGCGTGGACGCGGCTGTCCTGGTGATCGAAGCCGGCCGCTGGGACGCCGAGGACGGCCTGGCCTTCGACGCCCTCCGCGATGCGGGGATGCCGGTGGTGCTGGTGGTCAACCAGGTCGACAAGATCAAGGACAAGAGCGCCCTGCTGCCGTTCATCGCCAAGGTCAGCGAAGGCCGCGAGTTCGCGGCCGTGCATCCGCTGTCCGCGCTCAAGCGCAAGGGGCTGGAGGCGCTGGTCGACAGCCTGCTCGGGCTGATGCCGGAAGCCGCGCCGATGTACGGCGAAGACGAGATCACCGACAAGAGCCAGCGCTTCCTGGCCGGCGAACTGGTGCGCGAGCAACTGATGCGCCAGCTCGGCGAGGAGCTGCCGTACGCGACCACGGTCGAGGTCGAGAAATTCGAGGAAGACCTCACTGGCCGTGCGCCGGTCTACCGCATCGACGCGGTGGTCTGGGTCGAACGCGAAGGCCAGAAGGCGATCGTGATCGGCAAGGGCGGCGAACGCCTGCGCGAGGTCGGCAGCCGCGCGCGCCAGCAGATGGAGCGCCTGTTCGATTCCAAGGTGTTCCTCCAAACCTGGGTGCGCGTGCGCGAGGGTTGGTCCGACGACGAAGCGGCACTGCGCTCGCTGGGCTACCACGACTGAGCATCACCCCCTGCGCGGCAGGCGCACCGCGATGACTCTTTCGCTGGGGAAGCGGTCGCGGACAGGGTCCGCTCCTACAATGGCGGGATGCGCTACACCGCCGAACCTGCCTTCGTCCTCCACGCGCGGGCCTGGCGCGAGACCAGCCTCCTGGTCGAAGTCCTGAGTGCCGGGCACGGCCGGGTCGGGCTGGTTGCGCGCGGCGTGCAGGGTCCGAAGAAGCACGTGTTGCGTGCCGCCTTGCAGCCGCTGCAATCGATCCGCTTCGATGGCGTGCAGCGCGGCGAGCTGGCGCAACTGACCTCGGCGGAGGCCGTCGATGCCGCGCCCCTGCTGCATGGCGACGCCTCGCTCGCCGCCTTCTATCTCAACGAACTGTGCATGCGGTTGGCGCCGCGCCAGGAACCGCAGCCCGAGTTGCACGCGGCCTATGCGCGGGTCCGCGAACGCCTGCGCGCGGGCGAGTCGCTGGCGTGGATCCTGCGCAGGTTCGAACGCGACCTGCTGGAAGCGCTGGGCAGCGGCTTCGATTACGCCAGCGATGGCGATGGCATCGCGATCGATCCCGCGGCCCGCTATCGGCTGGAGGCGGAGCACGGCCCGCGCCGGCTGCTGGGCGAGCGGGCCGGTGAGCGTCGCGAGAGCGCGACCGGGCGCGCGCTGCTGGCGTTGGGCGCGGACAGCGTGCCCAACAACGAGGACCTGGCCAGCCTGCGGCTGCCCCTGCGCACGATGATCCTCCACGAGTTGGATGGGCGCGGCTTGAAGTCGTGGGAGATGCTGGGGGAATTGGGGCGCCTCTCGGTGCCGAAGGCGCGATAGGGAATCATCAGCCAAGCACGTCGTTGACCGCGGCATCGAACTGCTGCAGCGAGTCCGCTCGCAGAGGCGAGGCTTGCAGGCCGTGCACCGCCGCCGCCAGGCCCGCCGCGCCGACAAAGCCGCAGCTGGCGGCCAGTCGATGCAGTTCCGCACGGATGCCCGCCTCGTCGCTGGCCATCACGGCGGCCTTGATGCGGCGGCGCTGGCCCGGCAATTCCTGCAGGAACAACGCTCGCAGCGAGGCGACGTGGCCGGGATCGCCGCCCAGCGCGCGAAGGGCGGCAGCATCGTCCCAGGCCGGGCGCGCCTCTTCGACCCGCGTGGTCGTCCGCAACTGCTGGCGCAACGCGGCATGCAACTCGTCGATGCCGAGCGGCTTGCAGAGCACATCGCGGAAACCGGCAGACAGCAATCGTTCGCGAACCGCAGGCTCGGTCGCCGCGGTATGCGCCAGCGCCGGCGGGGCGACACCTGTCGCGCATGCATCCAGCAGGGTTTCGCCGGCACCGTCCGGCAGGTGTGCATCGACCAGCCACAGCTCGAACTGCATCGCATCGAGCGCGCGGCGCGCCTCGGCGAGGCTGCCGGCAACATGCACCGCGGCCGGCAGGGCGCTGGCCGCGTCGCGCAGGAAGGCCCCGCTGACCGGGTCGTCCTCGACCAGCAGCAGGCGTGGCAATGGATCGCTGGGGCCTGGGTTCATCGCCTGCGCGCCTCGGCTTTGTATGCTGCGCACATGATGCGCCCGATCCTCGTGGCCTGTTCCCTGCTGGCGATGCTGGCGGCGGCGCCCGTGCACGCGCGCACCGCGCAGGTGCGGATCGCCAAGGTCCGCACCGCGGCGGCGACGCTGGAGCAGGTCCGGGTCCGCCTGGACTGGCCGGAAGGTGCGGCCTCCGGCGAGCTGCAGCTCCGGGCGGCCACGGTCGCCGCGCCGGACCTCGGTTATCGCTACCGCGACGTGCATTGGCGTTGCCCGTTGCGGCGCACCACGGACGCGGGCTGGGAATGCTCGGGTGATGTCCGTTCCGGCGGGTCGGCACCGGTGCGGCTCTCGGTGGCATTCGACGAGGCCACCACCCAGGCGGCGCTGACGCAGGGCGGCGCGCGCTTCGCCCTCGCCCGGAATGCCGCCGCGCCCGACCTGACCACGCTCGACCTCACCCGCGTGCCGATGGCATGGGCGCAGGCGCTGCTGGCGCAGGCCTGGCCGGGGGCGAAGTTCAAGGGCGGCACGCTCGACGGCGCGCTGTCGATCGATGCGCCCGCCAATCGACCATTGCGGGTCAGCGGACCGCTGCGACTGCGCGGCGTCGGGCTGGAAACCGCGGACGCGACGATCGCCGGCGAGGGGCTCGGTGGCGACCTGCGCATCGACTACCGGACGACGCCCGCCACGTCGCTGCTGGCGCTCGATGGCGAGCTGCGTGGCGGCGAGTTCCTGGCCGGCAATACCTATGTCGCGCTGCCGGCGACCCCGGTCGGGCTGCGGGTCGACGCCGCGAAGCAGGGCGGCGCGGGCTGGACGCTGCCGCGCGTCGAATGGCGGGATGGCGAAGTGCTGCAGGCGACCGCCGCGATGCGTTTCGGCGCGGACGGCACGCTGCAGTCCGCGCAGGCGGATGCGCGCAGCGGCGACATGACGCCGCTCAAGGCGCGCTACCTGTCCGGCTGGATGGGCCTGTTCGGACTGGGCGATGTCGACCTGCATGGGGCGATGGACCTGCACGTGGACCTGCAGGACGGCGTGCTGGCGCGAATCGATGCGAACCTGCACGGGGTCGACCTGCGCGACCCGGCGCGGCGTTTCGTCTTCGACGGCTTCGATGGCGACCTGCGCTATTCGGCCTCGGCACCGGTGCGCAGCGAGCTGCGATGGCGTGGCGGCCAGTTGTACGGCCTGGCGTTCGGCGACGCGCGCTTGCCGATGGCCAGCGCCGAGGGCGTGTTGCGCTTCCTGGAGGACGTCCGGGTCCCGTTGATGGGCGGCGCGATGACCTTGCGCGACGTGGTGATCCGGCCGCCGGGCAGTGGGTCGGAGATGGACATCCACTTCGGCCTGGGGCTGGACGACATCGATTTCGGCCAGGTCTCGCAGGCGCTGGGCCTGCCGGCGTTCCAGGGGCGGCTGAGCGGCGACATCCCTGACGCGCGCTACGCCGACGAACGCATCGACTTCAACGGCGGCCTGTCGATGCAGTTGTTCGACGGCAGGGTCGCGTTCTCGGCGCTGTCGCTGGAGCGCCCCTTCGGCAGCGCGCCGAGCCTCAGTGCGGACATCGCCCTCGACAGCCTCGACCTGCTGCGGCTGACCGAGGTGCTCGGTTTCGGCAGCATCACCGGCCGACTGGATGGCCGCATCGACGGCCTGAGGCTGGTCGACTGGACGCCGGTCGCATTCGATGCGCGCTTCATCACCGACGAAGCGCCCGGCGTGAAGCAGCGGATCAGCCAGCGCGCGGTGCAGAACATCAGCAGCGTCGGCGATGCATCCTTCGTGACCAGCCTGCAGGGCCAGTTGATCGGGCTGTTCGACGACTTCGGTTATCGCCGGATCGGCATCGGTTGCCGGCTCGCGAACGAGGTCTGCGCGATGTCCGGCCTGTCGCATTCAGATGGAAGTCAGGCAGGCAACGCCTTTACTATCGTCCAGGGCGCGGGCCTGCCGAGGCTCGACGTGGTCGGTTTCAACCGCCACGTGGACTGGCCTACCCTGGTCGAGCGCCTGGTCGCGGTGGGCAAGGGCGACGTGGCGCCGGTGATCGAATGACATTCGCAGGACTGAATCCCGCAACAGGAGCAAGGCGATGGGTGACACCTACATGAAGCGCTGGTTGGGCATGCCGGTGGCCGGGGCGCTGCTACTCAGCGCGTGCGTCACGATCAACGTCTACTTCCCCGCCGCCGAGGCGAAGGAAGCGGCCAAGGAATTCGTCGAGAAGGTGATCAACGAGGCCGATAAGGTCGAGCTAAAGGACCCGTCCACGCCTGCGGGCGGCATGGCATCGCTGGGGACGCGCCTGAAGTCGGACCTGTCCTCGTTCGACCCATGGGTGCTGGTCGGCATCGGCAGCGCGCAGGCGCAGTCGGCGCCCGACATCAGCCTGAAGACGCCGGCGATCCAGGCGATCCAGGCGCGGATGGAGACGCGTTTCAACGGCACGCTGCGCGCGGGTTTCGACAGCGGCGCGCTGGGCTTCACGGGCGACGGCCTGGTCACCGTGCGCGACGCCGGCAAGCTCGAGCTGAAGGATCGGGTGGCGATGAACGCCGCGGTGGCCGACGACAACCGCGACCGCAAGGCGGTGTATCGCGAAGTGGCGGTGGCGAACGGGCACCCGGAGTGGGAAACCCAGATCCGCGACGTGTTCGCGCGCCAGTGGATCAGCAGCGCGCGTCCCGGCTGGTGGTACGAGTCCGGCGGGAGCTGGAAGCAGAAGTGATGCTTCAAGTCCCTCTCCCCCCGGGAGAGGGGTTGGGGTGAGGGCACGACGTGGCGGGTAGCCACCATCCACCGAACCCGCATCCGGCGCTTTGCGCCACTTTCTCCCGGAGGGAGGAGGGAAACTCGACGGCCCGCCTTGGCGGGCCGTTCGCTTGCGGGGTCATGCGCCAGGCATATCTGCCAAAATAGCCGGCCACCCCGCAGCCTGACGCCACGTGGCCCGCCTCGATCATTCCCCCAAGTCGCTCGACATCGTCAACCTGACCCATGACGGCCGCGGCGTCGCGCGCTGGTCCGAGGGCCAGCACGCCGGCAAGACCGTGTTCGTGTCCGGCGCCTTGCCGGGCGAGACCGTGCTGGTCCAGCAGACCTCGCGCTCGCGGAACTTCGATGAAGCGAAGACGCTCGAGGTCGTGCGGGCATCGCCGGATCGGGTGACGCCGCGTTGCCCGCATTTCGGCACCTGCGGCGGCTGCGTCCTGCAGCACTTCGCCGAAGAAAAACAGATCGATGCCAAGCAGGGCGTGCTGCTCGACAACCTGCAGCGCATCGGCCATGTGACGCCACAGTCCGTGCTGCCGCCGTTGCGCGGAGACAGTTGGGGCTACCGTCGCAAGGGCCGGTTCTCGGTGCGCCGGGTCGAGAAGAAGGACAAGACCCTGGTCGGGTTCCGCGAGCAGGACCCGCGCTTCGTCGCCGACATCGGCGAATGCCACGTCGTGGTCCCGCAACTCGGCTTCAAGGTCGCCGCGCTGGGTGCGCTGGTCGACGGCCTGGATGCGCGCCGCGACATCCCGCAGATCGAATTCATCGCCGGCGACGCGCACGTCGCGCTGGTGTTCCGCCACCTCCAACCCCTGTCCGATGCCGACAAGGCAAGGCTCGAGGCCTTCGCCGCCGCGGAAGGGTTTTCGATCCTGCTGCAGCCGGGCGGCATCGACTCCGTGCATCCGCTGTCGGGCGATGCGCCGCAGTTGTCGTTCCGCCTGCCGCAATGGGACATCGAACTGCTGTTCCGCCCGCTCGATTTCATCCAGGTCAACGCCAAGCTCAACGAGGCGATGATCGCGCGCGCGCTGGAACTGCTGGACGTGCAGCCTGGTGAACGCGTGCTCGACCTGTTCTGCGGGCTCGGCAATTTCACCTTGCCGCTGGCGCGCGCGTCCGGCGACGGCGAGGTCGTGGGCGTGGAGGGCGATGCCGGCCTGGTGCAGCGCGCCCGCGCGAATGCCGTGCACAACGGCCTCGGCAACGTGCAGTTCCATGCCGCCGACCTGGCGCAGGACCTCGCGTCGCAACCCTGGTTGAAGGCCGGGTTCGACAAGCTGCTGCTGGACCCCGCGCGCTCCGGCGCGATCGAAGTGCTGAAGCAGTTGCCGCTGAAGGGGCTGAAGCGGATCGTCTACGTGAGCTGCCATCCGGGCTCGCTGGCCCGCGACGCCGCCTACCTGGTCAACGAGGCCGGCTGGACATTGCGCGAGGCCGGGGTGATGGACATGTTCCCGCATACCGCGCACGTCGAATCGATCGCCGTGTTCGATCCACCGAAGAAAGGCTGAGGACGACCGGGCGATGGGCATCGAGATCGAACGCAAGTTCCTGCCCGTCGATGACGGCTGGCGCGCAGGCGCGCACAAGGTGGTGCCGATGGCGCAGGGCTACCTCAACGACCTCGCGATGGTCGATTCCGGCGCGATGCAGGCCTCGGTGCGGGTGCGCATCGAAGGCGAGTCGGCGTTCCTCAACATCAAGTCGCGCGAGGCCGGGCCCAGCCGCCAGGAATTCGACTACGAAATCCCGCTGGCCGATGCGCATGCGTTGCTCGCGCTGTGCGTGGGCGGCAGGATCGACAAGCATCGCCACTACGTCCGGCACGCCGGTCACCTGTGGGAGATCGACGAGTTCCATGGCGACAACGCCGGCCTGGTGGTCGCCGAGGTCGAACTGGGCGACGTCGATGAAGTCTTCGCCAGGCCCGGCTGGCTCGGCGCGGAAGCGACGCACGCGCAGCGCTACTACAATCTGGCGTTGGCCTCGCGCCCGTACTCGCAGTGGCGCGAGGACGAGCGCCGGGCGCTGGACCTCACCGAAGGACACTAGATGCTGCAGATCGGCGTTTCCGGGCACGAACTCACCGCGCAGGAGCGCGACTGGCTGCAGCACGATGGTTGCGCCGGGGTGGTGCTGTTCGCGCGCAACTTCGCCAGCCGCGCGCAGGTCGCCGAGCTGGCGCAGTCGATCCGCGAAGCCGCGCCGCGCCCGCAGTTGATCTCGGTGGACCAGGAAGGCGGCCGCGTGCAGCGCTTCCGCAGCGGATACAGCGCGCTGCCGCCGCTGTCCGGCTTCGACCAGTTGTATCGACGTGATGCCGAAGCGGCGCTTGCACTGGCCCATGAGCACGCCTGGCTGATGGCCAGCGAGATCCGCGCGACCGGCATCGACATGAGCTTTGCACCGGTGATCGACCTTGAGCGCGGCAACCGCGCGATCGGCAACCGTGCGTTCTCGCCGGTTCCCGACGTGGTCGCCGCGTTCACGCGGGCCTATGTCGCCGGCATGCGCGAAGCCGGCATGGCCGCCACGCTCAAGCATTTCCCCGGCCACGGCTCGATCCCGGAAGACACCCATTTCGATGTCGCCGTGGACAACCGTTCGCTGGAGGCGATGCGCGCCAGCGACCTGCTGCCGTTCGTGGCCGGCGTCGATGCCGGTGCGGATGCGGTGATGATGGCCCACATCACCTACCCACGGGTCGCGCCTGAACCCGCCGGCTATTCGCCGCGCTGGATCCGCGACATCCTTCGGCGGGACATTTCCGACGGAGGCTTGGGGTTCCGTGGCGTGGTGTTCTCCGATGACATCGGCATGGCCGCGGCCCATTCCGCCGGTGGCATCAGGGCGCGGGTCGAAGCGCACCTGGACGCCGGCTGCGACGTGGTCCTGGTCTGCCATCCGCAGATGGTCGAGGAAGCATTGCAGTCGGTCGAAGGGCGCGCGTTCGACACGATGGCGCTCGCCGGGTTGATGGGGCGCCGTGCCCCGGGTTGGGACGCGTTGCTGGCCGACGCACGTTACGAAGAGGCACGAGCGCGCATGGCCTCGGTGCCGATCGCGTCGCAGGACGCAGGCGCCACCTCGGGCGCGATCAACGTGGGAGACGTGGCATGAGCAGGCCGGAGCTGGCGGATGCATTGGCGACTGCGCAGGTCGTCTTCGACAAGGCCACGCTGGAAACGGCGATCGCGCGCATGGCCGCCGACATCCGGCCGGACTATGCCGACGGCGAGGTGCCGCTTTACATCACGGTGATGCACGGCGGCCAGCCGTTCGCGACGCAGCTCGCGTTCGCACTCGGCGAGCGCGGGCTGGACCTGCAATTCGATTACCTGCACGCCACCCGCTATCGAGGCCAGACCACCGGCTCCGGACTGGCGTGGCTGCATCGCCCGGCCACGCCGATGCGCGGGCGCAAGGTGCTGCTGGCCGACGACATCCTCGACGAGGGCCATACCCTGCTCGCGATCAAGCGCTGGTGCGAGGACCAGGGCGCGGCCGAGGTGAGCATCGCGGTGCTCGCGGTGAAGGTCCACGATCGCTGCGTCGACGGCATCTGCGCTGATTACGTTGGCGTGGAGGTGCCGGACGCCTACGTGTTCGGCTACGGCATGGACTTCCATGAGCAGGGTCGCAACCTGCCGGCGATCTACGCGTTGGGGGAGTGAGGCGTCACGCTCGTGCCGGCAGCGCTTTGCCGGACACGCCGTGAATACATCCATGTAGGCTTCTCGGCGACATCCGTGTCGCCGAGAGTCCGGCAAAGCGCCGCCGGCACGAACCTGCCGCGAGAGTGCGTCGAGAAAGCGGAGGCGGAATGACGATTGAACTTGCAGTGATCGGTGGCACCGGCGTGTACGCGCTCGGCGACCTGGCCGATGTCGAAAGCCACCAGCCGGTCACGCCGTACGGCGCGCCGTCGGGCCCGATCCGCGTCGGCACTTACGCCGGCAAACGCGTCGCATTCCTCGCGCGCCATGGCGAAGGGCATTCGCTGCCGCCGCACAAGATCAACTACCGCGCCAACCTGGCCGCCCTGCAGGCGATCGGCGCGACGCGCGTACTGGCGATGAACACCGTCGGCGGCATCACCTCGCAGTGTGGGCCGCGCGTGCTGGCGTGCCCGGATCAACTGATCGACTACACCTGGGGTCGCATCTCGACCCTGTGCGAGGAGCCGGGCAGCGAGGTGCTGCATGTCGATTTCGGCGAACCGTACACGCCATCGCTGCGCGCGGAGATCATCGCCGCCGCAAAGGTCGCGGGCGTGGCGCTGGTCGACGCCGGCTGCTACGGCGCGACCCAGGGCCCGCGCCTGGAGACCAGGGCCGAGATCGCGCGCATGCGCCGCGACGGCTGCGACCTGGTGGGCATGACCGGCATGCCCGAGGCCGGGTTGGCCCGCGAACTCGGGTTGGACTATGCCTGCCTGGCCATCGTCGCCAACTGGGCGGCCGGTGCCGGTCCCGACGTCGACGAAGTGATCACCCTGCAGGACGTGCTGGACAACGTGGCCGCGGCGATGGACGGGGTGCCACGCATCCTGCGGGCGATGCTGGGCGGTTGATCCGCCGGAAGGCGCGCCGGCGGGTCGTGGTCATCGGCCAGGGCACCGGCGGAGAGGCCTCGCCGCTGGCCATGGCGCGCTTTTGCGTCCGATCCGTGGCCGCCACCCATGGCGGCAAATCCTCGGGTCCAGCGCGCGCCTGCCACGAACGCCGCGAGTGTTTTCCCGGTGGCGATGCGACATGCGGATCAGTCGAGGAATTGCAACCGCGCCAGGTCGGCGTACAGGCCGTTCTGCGCAAGCAATTCCGGATGCGTGCCCTCGGCGACGATGCGGCCGCCGTCGATCACCACGATGCGGTCGGCGCGCAGCACGGTGGCCAGGCGATGCGCGACAACCAGGGTGGTGCGGCCGTCCATCAGGTGTTCCAGCGCGGTCTGCACCGCGCGTTCGCTCTGCGCGTCGAGCGCGGAGGTCGCTTCGTCGAGCAACAGCACGGGCGCATCCTTGAGCAGCGCGCGGGCGATCGCCACGCGCTGTTGCTGGCCGCCGGACAGGCGCGCGCCGCGTTCGCCGAGCTCGCTGGCGAAACCCTCCGGCAACGCATCGAGGAAGACCTCGGCTTCGGCGGCGGCGGCGGCCTGGCGCACCTCGGCGTCGCTGGCATCGAGGCGTCCGTAGCGGATGTTGTCGGCGGCGCTGGCGGCGAACAGGGTCGGCGACTGCGGTACCAGCGCGATCGCCTCGCGCAGGACGTCGAGGTCGAGCAGGCGCAGGTCGATGCCGTCCAGGGTGATCCTGCCCGACTGCGGGTCGTGGAAGCGCAGCAACAGCGAGAGCAGGGTGCTCTTGCCGGCCCCGGACGGGCCGACCAGGGCCACGGTCTCGCCCGGCTGCACGCGCAGGCTGAACCCGTGCAACGCGGCGGTATCCTGGCGTTGCGGATAGTGGAAGGTCACCGCGTCGAACACGATTTCACCGCGAACGCGCCCGGGCAACGGGGTCGGAACCGCCGGCGAGAGGACCTGTGGGGTTTCCTGCAGCAGCTCGTTGATCCGGCCCATGCCGCCTGCGGCGCGCTGCAGTTCGTTCCACACCTCCGCGAGTGCGCCGACCGAGCCACCGCCGATCAACGCGTACAGCACGAACTGGCCGAGGCTGCCGGCGCTCAAGCGCCCGGCGATCACGTCATGCGCGCCAGACCACAGCACCAGGATGACTGCGCCGAAGATCAGGCTGATCGCGACCGCGGTGACGATCGATTGCGCGCCGATGCGCTTGCGTGCGGTGGCCACCGCGGTGGCCATGGCCACGGCATAACGTTCCCGCTCGTAGGGTTCGCGCGCGTGCGCCTGCACCGTCCGCACCGCGCCGAGCGCCTCGGAGGCGAGGGTGTTGGCATCGGCGACACGATCCTGGCTGGCCCGCGACACCTTCTGGATGCGCCGGCTGCCGACCACGATCGGCAGCACGGCCAGCGGGATGCCGAGCATCGCCCATGCAGCGAGCTTCGGGCTGGTCACGAACAACATCGCCAGTGCGCCCACCACCGTCACCATGCTGCGCAACGCCACCGACATGCTGGAGCCGACCACGCTGCGCAGCAGTTCGGCGTCCGCGGTCAGTCGCGACACCAGCTCGCCGCTGCGGGTGCGGTCGAAGAAGCCCGCATCCAGCGCCAGCAGGTGCGCATACAGGCGGGTGCGCAGGTCGGCGACCACGCGTTCGCCCAGCAGGGTCACGAAAAAGTAGCGCGCGGCGGTGGCCAGGGCCAGCGCCAGGATCACCAGCAGCACGAAGCCGAAGGTGCGATCGATGTCGTCGCCGCTGCTGAAGCCATGGTCGATCATCCGGCGGAACGCGACCGGCAGGCTGAGGGTTGCGGCGGACGAACAGGCGAGGGCGAGCAGCCATGCCAGGAACAGGCCGGAATGCCGGCGCACGAACGGCCACAGCGCGCGCAGCGAACCGATGGGCGCCTTCGGCGCCGGAGTGGGGGATGTCATGCCCGACATGGTAGCGGCGTGATGCCGCGGCCGTGCATCAGGGTTCGAGTTTGCGCAGCTCCGGCGGCAACACTGCATCCGGATAGCGGCGCCGGAATTCGCCCAGGCTGGCCTTGGCGTCGTCGATCCGGCCCTGCTGCTGCAGTTCGCCGATCCGCCGCAGCCAGGCATCGCGCGCGGCCGGCGCGTCCATCGTGGCGGGCGGCACGTCTTCCTCGCCGAGGTCTTTGGCGAACTGCTCGGATGCGAGCGCCTCGGCGGCGGCTTCGGCTTCATTCTCGCGGGCTCGTTTCGCCTGTTCCCGTGTTGCCGCGCCGCTGACCATGACGCTGTCCAATGTGCCGGACGAGCGTGCCGCCGCGGCCTGTTCCGGTGCGGGCGGGGCGGGCGGCGGCGCTGGGGCACTGGCGACGGGCGCCGCATCGGTCGCGACCGCTGGGGGTGGCGGCGGAACCAACATCGGGGCTGCCGCCACCGATTCCGCGACCGGTTCGGCTGGCGGGGCCTGGCGGGCGAGCCGCGCACCTTCGCCCGCCGGGATGGCTTGCCGCATGGCCGGCAATGGCATCGCCATCGGTTTCGCCGCGACGTCCGCGGGTGCCGTCTCCGCGTCGCCGAGGGCCTGCTGGGGGGGCATGCCTCGCTCGATTGCCGTGCTATCGGAGGCGACCGGTGCGCTGGCGGGGACCACGTATGGGGAAGGTGGCGGTTGCAACTGCCAGGCCAGGCCGACGGCGAGGCTCAGCGAGGCGGCCGCGGTCAATGGCACGATCCAGCCGCGCCGGCGCTTCGCCGCGGGTGCGTGGGTGACCGCGGCATGCGCAGCGGCGAGGATGCGTGCGTCGAGGGCGGCGTCGGGTTCGTCGCGGCCATGCAGTCGCGGCAGGCGTGCCGCCAGCGCGCGCTCGTCGGCATCCAGTGGTTCGCGCGGCAGGCGGGTCATGCGGGCAGCCTCGCGCGCAGCTTGTCCATCGCATAGCGCAGGCGCGACTTCACCGTCTCCCGGCCGACCCCGGTGATGCCGCCGATCTCTTCCAGCGTCAGTTCCTGTTCCAGCCGCAACAGCAGGACCTCGCGTTGTTCCTCGGGCAGGTCGTCCAGCGCCAGCTGCAACTGGCGGCGACGCTCGAAATCCGACAATACGCGCTCGGGCGTGTCCGGGTCGGCAACGCGCGCCAGCCGTTCGTCCGCATCGGACGGCGCGGCGGGTCGGTGCTTGAGGCTGCGCCAATGGTCGCCGAGGCGATGGTGGGCGATGGTGTACAGCCAGGTCGCGAAGCCGGCATCGGGCGTCCAGCCGGCGCGTGCCGACACCACCCGTTGCCACACGTCCTGGAAGAATTCGTCGGCGAGGGCGTTGTCGCGCAGGTGGCGCAGCAGGTAGCGGTAGAGCCTGGCGCGATGGCGCGCGTACAACTGCCCGAAGGCCCCGGCATCGCCCGCGGCGTAGGCAAGCATCAGGGCTTCGTCGCTGGTGTCCGGGGCATCCACGGCTGCCAGCGTACGGACTGGCGCGGCTGGCGGGAAGGGCGACCAGCGGGCATCGGTGGTGATCGGCAGGGCATGGGGCATGCGGGATGGGAACGGGCGCGTGGGGGCGACGGGGTTGCCCCGGGGCGGTGCCGGATCGCGTAGTTCAAGTATGCTCGCTTCATGAACGGGGTCCGGGTGGTGCCACTGCCGAACAGCGCCGAGGAGGCGCAAGCGCCCCGCGCCCCCGCCGCGGGGACCTCGCCGGGGCGCGATGCGCTGGGCCGCGACGAGTTGGCCCGCCTGCTGGAAGTGGCGGAGCAGCGGATCGACTCCCTGCACCGCTCCGAGCGCCTGCAACAGGCGTTGTACGAAATCGCCGACCTTGCCGGCGGCAGCCTGGAATTGCAGGACATGCTGCGCAAGATCCACGCGATCGTGGGCGAGTTGATGTATGCCGGCAACCTCTACATCGTGCTGTACGACGAACACCGGCAGACCATGCGGTTCCTGTATTTCGTCGACCGCCTCGATCCCTGGGTCAACGATCCCGGCGAGGAAATGCCGGTCACCGACGACGAAAACACCCTGACCATGCACCTGCTGCGCAGCGGCGACGCCATGCGCGGGCCGTCCGCCGACCTGCGGGTGCGCCATGACATCGTGTACGGCGAGACCAACGGGCCGGACAGCGCGGACTGGCTGGGCGTGCCGATGCGCCGTGGCGAAAACGTGGTTGGCGCGATCGTGGTGCAGAACTACGAGCAGCGCGACGTCTACAGCGACGAGGATCGGGCGCTGCTGGCCTACGTGGCCCAGCACATCCTCACCGCGCTCGATCGCTACGAGGCGCGCGAGCAACTCGAGAAGCGCGTGCAGGAACGCACCGCCGAAATCCAGCAGGCCAATCGCGACCTGCAGGCGGAGGTGGCGGAACGCCAGCGGGCCCAGGAATTGCAGCGGGCGCTGTTCCGCATCGCCGAGCTGTCGATGACCAGCGAGACGCTGGAACGCTTCTACGCCGAGATCCACAAGGTGGTCGGCGGGCTGCTGTACGCGCGCAATTTCTACATCGCGATGCTGTCGATCGACGGCAGCATGCTGGAGTTCCCGTATTCGGTGGACGACCGCGACCAGGCGCGCAAGCCGCGCAGGGTGGCCAACGGCCTGACCGAATACGTGTTGCGGATGGGCAAGCCCCTGCTGGCCGACCGCACCCGCATCAAGCGGCTGGAGACGGAAGGCAAGGTGCGCAGCATCGGCACGTTGGCGCATTGCTGGCTGGGCGTGCCGCTGCTGTACGACGACAAGGTGGTGGGCGTCATCGCGGTGCAGAGCTATTCGCCGGACGTGGCATTCACCGGCCGCGACCAGGAACTGCTCACCTTCGTCGCTTACCACATCGGCAGCAGCCTGGCCCGCAAGCAGGCGCAGGATCGATTGGTGCATGCGCATGCCGGGCTGGAACAGCGCGTCAGCGAGCGCACCCGCGAACTCGCCGAAGCGAACGCGGAACTGGTCGAGCAGATCGGCGAGCGCATGCGCGCGGAGCGCAAGCTGACCTACCAGGCCACCCACGACGCGCTGACCGGATTGCCCAACCGCACCCAGTTGCTGGAGCGCCTGGGCAAGGCGATCGTGGTCGCGCGCGGCAACCCGCAGGCCTGCTTCGCGGTGCTGTTCCTCGACCTCGACCGCTTCAAGCTGGTCAACGACAGCGCGGGCCACGCGGTGGGCGATGAGCTGCTGATCGAGGCCGCCCGCCGGATCGTCGGCAGCGTGCGCACCGGCGACGTGGTCTCGCGGCTGGGCGGCGATGAATTCGCGATCCTCGCCGAAAGCCTGGACGGGCCGGACATGGCCGCCGAACTCGGCCGCCGCGTGCTGGCCGCGCTGGGCGCGCCGGTGTGGCTGGCCGGGCGCGAGCTGTTCCCGACCGCGAGCATCGGCATCGCCCTGTGGCATGCGCGTTACGAGAACGGCGAGGACATGCTGCGGGATGCCGACGCCGCCATGTACCGCGCCAAGGGCGACGGGCGCGACCGCTCGGTGATGTTCGACGAACACATGCGCGAGGAGGCGACCCGCATCCTCGACATGGAGTCCGACCTGCGCCGGGCGATCAACGCCGAGGCGTTCGAGCCGTTCTACCAGCCGATCGTGCGACTGGTCGGCGCCGAACCCATCGGCCAGGAGGCGCTGCTGCGCTGGCGCCACGAGCAGCGTGGCCTGCTCACGCCCGGCGACTTCCTCGACGTGGGCGAGGAGAGCGGGCTGATCGAGCAGGTGGACTGGTTGATGTACGCGCGGGTCATCGCCGACATGGCCCGCTATCCGATGCCGGGCTACGTGGCGATCAACGTGTCGCCGCGGCACTTCCGCGCGCCCGACTTCGCGACCCGCCTGCTCGACCTGCTGGACGCCGCCCAGGTGGCGCCGTCGCGCTTGCGCATCGAGATCACCGAGGTCGCGCTGCTCGACGATGCGCCGCGCACCAGCGAAAGCCTGAACATGCTGCGCGAACACGGCGTGCTGGCGCAGCTCGACGATTTCGGCACCGGCTTCTCGGCGTTGTCCTACCTGCACCGGTTCCCGATCGCCAGCCTCAAGATCGACCGCAGTTTCGTCGCCGGCCTGGATGGCGACGTCCGCACCGAGAGCGTGGCGGTGATCCGCGCGATCGTGGCCCTGGCCAACAGCCTGAACATCGAGATCATCGCCGAGGGCGTGGAAACCCAGCGCCAGCGCGAGCGCCTGCACGACCTCGGTTGCACCTACGCGCAGGGCTACCTGTTCGGCCGCCCGGCGCCACCATCGCCGCTGCCGTCGCCACCGGCCACCTGAGCGTCGGCTGCCGGCCTCAGCTGCGCAGCACCAGCAGGCGCGTCTCGGTCATGTCCTCGATCGCGCAGCGCACGCCTTCGCGGCCCAGCCCGGAGTGCTTGATCCCGCCGTAGGGCATGTTGTCGACGCGGAAACTCGGGACGTCTCCGACCACGATGCCGCCGGCCTCGATGCGGTCCCAGGCGCGCATCGCATGCTCGATGCTGGCGGTGAACACGCCGGCCTGCATGCCGAAATCGCTGTCGTTGACCCGCGCGATGGCCTGGTCGAAGTCATCGAAGGCCTCGATGCAGGCAACCGGGCCGAAGGCTTCCTTGCGGTACAGGTCGGCGTCGCGCGGGACGTCCCGCAGCAACGATGCCCCCAGCAGGTTGCCGCTGCGCTTGCCGCGCACCAGCGCCTTCGCGCCGCCGCGGATGGCGGCATCGATCCAGCCGTCGATGCGCTTCGCCGACGTCTCGTCGATGACCGGCCCGATCGACGTGGCCTCGTCGCGCGGATCGCCGAGCTTCAGCTTCCTCACCGCGGCGGCGAGCTTCTTCGCCAGGGCATCGTGGAGGTCGCGATGCACCAGGATGCGCTGCACGCTGATGCAACTCTGGCCGCTCTGGTAGTACGCGCCGAACGCCAGTCGTTCGACCACCTCGTCCAGCGGCCGGCCGGGATCGGCGTCGACGATGCAGGCGGCGTTGCCGCCGAGTTCGAGGGTCACCTTCTTGCGTCCGGCGCGCGCCTTCAGGTCCCAGCCGACCAGGCCGCCGGTGAAGCTGAGCAGGGCGATGCGTTCGTCTGCGGTGAGCGCGCCGGCTTCGGCGACGAGGCATGGCAGGATCGAAAACGCGCCCACGGGCAGGTCGGTCTCGGCCAGCACCTCGCCCATGATCAGCGCGCCCAGCGGGGTCTTCTCCGACGGCTTGAGCACGAAGGGGCAGCCCGCGGCGATCGCCGGCGCGACCTTGTGCGCGACCAGGTTGAGCGGGAAGTTGAACGGAGTGATGAAGCTGCAGGCGCCAATCGGTACGCGTCTGGTCATCCCGCGATAACCACGCGTGCGCGGCGACACTTGCAGTTCCAGCACCTCGCCGCCGATGCGGGTGGCTTCGCCGGCGGCGATGCGGAAGGTGTCGATCAGCCGGGTCACTTCGCCGCGTGAGTCCTTGATCGGCTTGCCGGCCTCGATGCACAGGGCCAGCGCGAGTTCCTCGCTGCGCTGCTGGAAGCGCGCCACGCAGTGCTCGAGCACGTCGCGGCGGGCATCCGGGGTGAACGCGGCCATCGCTTCGCGGGCGGCGTAGGCGGCGGCGATGGCCTGGTCGATGGTGGCGGCGTCGGCCAGTGCGGTGCGCGCGACGCGTTCGCCGCTGAACTTGTCGAACACGTCCAGGGCGGTGTTGGCTTGGACGGCCTGGTTGGCGAGATAGTAGGGCCAGCGCTTCTTCATGATGTTGCCTTCATCCGTCGGATTCTCGTGCCTCGACCCGCAGTTGCAGGCGACCGTCGTGGAGGCGGGCCTGCACGGCCTCGCCCGGTGGCGCGTCGGCGATGCCGCGGACCACGCGGCCGTCCTCGCGCTGCAGGATGCTGTAACCGCGCGCGACCGTGGCCAGCGGGCTGATCGCATGCAGCGAACGGGCCAGCCCGCGCAGGCGCAGGGCCTCGAGCCGCAGCTGGCGCGCGAGCAGCGACCGCGGGCGCCCGCGCAACGCCTGCAGTCGCTCGTGCAGGCGCTCGATGCGGCGGCGTGGATGCGCCGCGCGCAGCACCGCGTCGGCGTGGCGCAATTGCGCGCGCTCATGCTGCAGCCGTCGTTGCATCGCCATCGCCAGCCGCAGCCGCGCCTGTTGCGCGCGCTGCGCCAGCGCATCGAGGCGTGCCCGTGGCCGCAGCGCATGCAGGCGCAGGAACGCATGGTCGAGCCGTTGCGCACGATCGCGCATGGCCTGCGCATGGCGACCATGCAGCTGGCGATGGAAGCCGTCGATGCGTGCGAGCAAATGGGCGCGGTCCGGCACCAGCAGTTCGGCGGCAGCGGAGGGCGTTGGTGCGCGCAGGTCGGCGGCGAAGTCGGCGAGGGTGAAGTCGGTCTCGTGGCCGATCGCGGACACCACCGGCACGGGCGAGGCCGCAATCGCGCGGACCAGGGCTTCGTCATTGAAGGCCCAGAGATCCTCCATCGAGCCGCCACCACGGGCGAGCAGGACCACGTCGTAGCGGCCGCTGGCGCTGGCCCGCTGCAGCATCGTGCGGATCTGCACGGCCGCGCCGTCGCCTTGCACGGGGACGGGCAACAGGTCGACCTCGACCAGCGGGAAACGCCGGCGCAGCACGCTGACGATGTCGCGGATCACCGCGCCGCCCGGCGAAGTCAGCACCGCCAACCGGCGAACGTGCGCGGGCAGGGGGCGCTTGCGGGCCGCATCGAACAGGCCTTCCGCCTGCAGGCGCGACTTCAGTTCCTCGAACGCACGTCGCAGCGCGCCTTCGCCGGCTTCCTCCATCGAATCCAGGATCAGCTGGTAGTCGCCGCGCGCCTCGTACAGGGTCAGGCGCCCGCGCGCGAGCACGCGCAGGCCCTCGCGCGGGGTGAACGACAGCCACTGGCTCTTCGGCTTGAACAGGGCGCAGCGCACCTGCGCCCGCGCATCCTTGAGGGTGAAATACAGATGCCCCGAGCCGGGCCGCGACAGGTTGCCGATCTCGCCCTCCACCAGCACCAGCGGGAACGCGCCTTCCAGCAGGTCGCGGGCGAGGGTGTTCAGCTGGCTGGGGGTGAGGATGTGGCGGGGATCGTCCATGCAGGCATCGTAGCCGCAGGCAGGTTCCATTGCCGTGGCGAAAGCCCGCCGTGGGGTTCAGTCGTTGCCCGCCTGCCAGTGGAATGCCAGTTCGCCGGCGCGGGCCATGCGCTGCAGGTGATTCTCGACGACGCCCTGGAAACGCTCGAGCGCGGGCGGATCGCAGGCCTCGATGCGGGCCTGCAGCGCATCGGCATGGGCATCCAGGCGCAGGACGACGTCGTCGTCGAAGCTCACCACGCCGTGCGTGTCGTCGAACTCGACGGTGAACTTGTGGCCCCAGTGGGTGCACAGGCGCCTGATCAGGCGGCTGGCTTCAGGCGTGTCGATGGTGGCGGTGGCTGCGGGCATGGCCGGCTCCTCGTTGCTGCGGGGGTGATTGCCAACCACTTTCTGGCGGCCGATGCCGATTGCTCAATCGCCGCGGCCGCAACCGAGCGTTCCGCGCCGGCAGGGGTAAAATGCCGCCATGCCTGCACAGTCCCCGTTGATTCCGCCTTGCCACGTCCCCGATGAAGGCCGTTTCGGTCCCGAGCCGCGTCGATCGACCCGACAGGTCGAGATCGGCGGGGTGAAAGTCGGCGGGACCGCGCCGGTGGTGGTGCAGTCGATGACCAATACCGACACCGCCGACGTGGCATCGACCACGAAACAGGTCGCAGAACTCTGGCGGGCCGGTTCGGAACTGGTGCGGGTCACCGTGAACAATGCCGAGTCCGCCGCCGCGGTGCCGCGCATCGTCGACAAGCTGGCGATGATGGGAATCTCGGTGCCGATCATCGGCGACTTCCACTACAACGGGCATACCCTGCTGGCCAACGAGCCGGCCTGCGCGGAAGCCCTCGGCAAGTACCGGATCAACCCGGGCAATGTCGGTTTCGGCAGGAAGCGCGACACCCAGTTCGCGCAGCTGATCGAGTTCGCGATCAAATATTCGAAGCCGGTACGGATCGGCGCCAACTGGGGCTCGCTGGACCAGTCGCTGGCGGCGACGCTGATGGACGAGAACGCCCTGCGCGCCGAGCCATGGGATGCCGGGCGGGTGATGCGCGAGGCGCTGATCCGCTCGGCACTGGATTCCGCGCATCGCGCGGTGGAGATCGGGCTGCCGGCCGAGCGCATCGTGCTCAGCGCCAAGGTCAGCGGCGTGCAGGAACTGGTCGCGGTCTATCGCGACCTGGCCACGCGCAGCGATTTCGCCCTGCACCTGGGCCTGACCGAAGCCGGCATCGGCAGCAAGGGCATCGTGGCGTCGAGCGCGGCGCTCGGCGTGCTGCTGCAGGAAGGCATCGGCGACACCATCCGCATCTCGCTGACGCCGGAGCCGGGCGCCTCGCGCACGCAGGAAGTGATCGTCGCGCAGGAGCTGCTGCAGACCATGGGCCTGCGCGCCTTCACGCCGATGGTGACCGCCTGCCCGGGCTGCGGGCGCACCACCTCGGAGTTCTTCCAGGAACTGGCGGGCGTGGTCCAGAACCACGTGCGCGCGAAGATGCCGGAGTGGAAGATCAGCCATCCCGGTGCCGAGAACCTGACCCTGGCGGTGATGGGTTGCATCGTCAACGGCCCCGGCGAATCGCGCCACGCCAACATCGGCATCTCCCTGCCGGGCACCGGCGAGGCGCCGGCGGCGCCGGTGTTCGTGGATGGCGAGAAGACCGTCACCCTGCGCGGGGACAACATCGCGCACGAGTTCGTCGCCCTGATCGACGACTACGTGGAGCGGCGCTACCGGGCGGCATCGCCGGACTGAATCGCCACGGCGCGGTTGCTAGACTCGAGGGATCTGGACGCGCACGGGGAGCGCATGGACGGCAAGCGCTGGAGTCTTCCGCTATACCTCCACATCACCCTGCTCTCGGTCGGGCTGGTGGCGCTGACCGGGCTGGTGCTGCGGCATTTCGGCGATGTGTTGCCGGGGCCGGGGGAATTCGCCCTGCTGCTGGTCGCGGTCGCGGTGGTGGCACTGCTGTCGTCGCGCCGGATCGCCGCACCGCTGGAAGCATTGGCGGAGGAAGCCGAGGCGGTCCGCCGCTTCGATTTCAGCGACCATCCCGTGGTGGGCTCGCCGGTGCGGGAAATCGACCAGCTCGGTGGCGCCTTCGACCAGATGCGCGATGCGGTCCGCCGCTTCCTGCGCATCAATCATCGCCTCGCGACAGAAGGCGACCTGGAGGCGCTGCAGCCTTGGTTGCTGGACAAGATGGTCGACATCGCCGGTGCGCGCGCCGGGGTGCTGTACCTGGTCGATGCCGCCAGCGATGCCTTGCGCGCGACCGCGATGGACACCAGCGGCGGCCGCGCCAGCGCGGTGCGCGACCTGCCGCCGCTGGTGCAGGATGCGTTGCCGCGGTTGCTGGCGGATGCGCGCGCGGCGATGCTGCCCGCCAGCGGTCGCCTGTCCGCCGCCGACCTGCAGGCGCTCGGCCTGGATCCCGCGTTCGTTGCGTTCGGCACCCTGGCGCTGCCGTTGCGTGATCGTCGCGAGCAGTTGCTGGGCATGCTGCTGCTGTTCAAGGATGGCGTGATCGACGAGGCCAGCGCCAGCTTCATCGCCGCGCTGGCGGCAAGCGCGGCGACCTCGCTGGAGACGCAGGAACTGCTGCGCGGGCAGAAGGCGCTGATGGAAGCGACCATCCGCATGATGGCGGGCGCGATCGATGCGCAGAGTCCGTACACCGGTGGCCACTGCGAGCGCGTGCCGGAACTCACCTTCATGCTGGCGCGCGCGGCCTGTGCGGCGCAGGAGGGGCCGTACGCCGGCTTCGCCCTGGACGCCGAGCAATGGGAGGCCCTGCACATCGGTGCCTGGCTGCACGACTGCGGCAAGGTCACCACCCCCGAGTACGTGGTCGACAAGGCGACCAAGCTGGAGACGGTGAACGACCGCATCCACGAGATCCGCACGCGCTTCGAGGTGCTCAAGCGCGATGCCGACGTCGACTACTGGCGCGGCGTCGCCGAAGGTGGCGACGAGCCCGCGCTGCGGCAGGCGCGCGATGCGCTGCAGGCCACGCTGGACGAGGAATTCGCCTTCGTCGCCCGATGCAATGTCGGCGGCGAATTCCTGTCGCCGGACAAGCAGGCCCGCCTGCGCGAGGTCGGCGCGCGTCGCTGGCAGCGCACGCTGGATGATCGGCTGGGACTGTCGCGCGACGAGCTTGCGCGCACGCCGCCGAACGACACCCCGCTGCCCGTCGAGGAAACCCTGCTCGCGGACAAGCCCCAACATCGCATCGCCCGGCCGGAGGCGGAACGCATCCCGCCCGACAACCGCTGGGGTTTCCGCATGGACGTGCCGGAGCTGCTGTACGACCGCGGTGAACTGCACAACCTGTCGATCAGTCGCGGCACGCTGACCGCGGAGGAGCGCTACAAGATCAACGAGCACATGGTGCAGACCATCGTGATGCTTGGCGAGTTGCCGTTCCCGCGCCACCTGCGCGCGGTGCCGGAGATCGCTGGCGGCCACCACGAGAAGATGGACGGCACCGGCTACCCCAAGCGACTGGATCGCAGCCAGTTGAGCCCGCTGGCGCGGATGATGGCGATCGCCGACATCTTCGAGGCGCTGACCGCCGCAGACCGGCCGTACAAGCCGGGCAAGACCCTGTCCGAGGCGCTCTCGATCATGGCGAAGATGCGCCAGGACCAGCACATCGACCCTGAGTTGTTCGAGCTGTTCCTGCGCGCCGGCGTGCACCACGATTACGCGCAACGCTTCATGCTCGCCAAGCAGGTCGACGAGGTCCGCATCGAGGACTACCTGTAGGGACGCCACGTCGTGAACCGGCGTCGACGCGGCGCTGGCTATGATCGCGTCCCGCCACGATTCCCTCCACATCGATGTCGAATCCCCCGCAGCAGGAACCCCGGCACATGCGTCGCGCCATCGCCGCTGCGGTGGGCGAAGAGGCGCGTTTCGGCGTGGCGTTCCTGCGCAGGCACTGGCGACGGCTGGTGCTGGCGTTCGGCGGCCTGTTGCTGCCGCTGTGGGGCTTCGGCGAACTGGCCGACGAAGTCCGCGAGGCCGAGGCCTTCCCGTTCGACGCGCCGATCCTGCAGTTCGCCCACGGCATCGCCCGCGACGGCTTCGATCGCGCGTTCTTCCTGGCCTCCAAACTCGGCTACGAGTGGGGCGTGGTCCCGTGCGACGTGGTCCTGGTGCTGGCGCTTGCGGCGACGCGCAAGCTGCGCGAAGGCCTGTTCGCGGGCGTGGCCATCATCGGCTCGGCGCTGCTCAACCTCGGCGCCAAGCACCTGTTCGCGCGCCAGCGGCCCACGCTGTGGGAATCGATCGCGCCGGAGAGCACCTTCAGTTTCCCCAGCGGCCACGCGATGGGCTCGATCACTTTGGCGATGGTGCTGGTCCTGCTGGCCTGGCACACGCGCTGGCGCTGGTGGGTGACGGTGCCGATGGCCGCGTTCGTGGCGATGGTCGGCCTGTCGCGCGTCTACCTCGGCGTGCACTATCCGTCGGACATCCTTGCCGGCTGGGCAGTCGCCATCGGCTGGACCGTCGGTGCCTACCTGCTGGTGTTCCCGCATGGCCAGCGGCCGTGGCAGGGGCGTTGAATCAACGCTCCACGCACACCCGGTTGCGGCCTTCGCTCTTTGCGCGGTACAGCGCGGTGTCCGCGGCGGCCATCAGGGCAGGGCGCACGTCGCGGCCCGGGGCGAGTTCGGCGATGCCGATGCTGACGGTGATCCGCTGCGGTTCGCCACCCGGCGTGAAGACCGCCTCCGCCACCGCTTCACGCAGGCGTTCGGCGAACACGCGCGCGGCCTCCGCATCGCATTCCGGCAGCATCAGCGCGAACTCCTCGCCGCCGATGCGCGCGGCGAGGTCGTCGGTGCGTGCGTGGCGGCGCAGCAGCAGGGCGATCTGGCGCAGGACCTCGTCGCCGGAGATGTGGCCGTAGCGGTCGTTGACCGGCTTGAACAGGTCGACGTCGATGATGCACAGCGACAGCGGCCGCTCGTGGCGGATCGCCCGCGCGATCTCCTTGTCCGCCATCTCGATGAAATGCCGGCGGTTGTACAGATCGGTCAGCGCGTCGTGGGTGGCGAGCTGGTAGATCTCCTCGTGGTAGCGCGCCTCCACGCTGTCCTGGCTGATGAACTTGAGGATGCTTTCGCCGACCGTGATCTGGTCGCCGTCGGCCAGCGCGGTGTCGCTGGCGATCCGGGCCTCGTTCACGCGGGTGGTGTTGGTCGCGCCGAGGTCGCGGATGCGGTAGCCGCTGGCCTCGCGCCAGATCCGGCAATGCTCGCGCGACACGCTCTTGTGGGCGATGACCAGGTCGACTTCCTGCGAACGACCGACCACCACCGGCGACTGGTCGATGTCCGCGCGCCGCCCCAGGCCTTCGCCGTGGATCACCACCACGCAGGCCGAGCGCGGCGCAGGCCGCAGCGGTCCCGGGCTCAGCAGGGTGCGCTGGGTGGTGTCGTGCAGGTGGGGATCCGTGTCCATTCCATCGGTGAACAGGCAACAGTCCGGCCGAGTGTAGCGCCTGCGGCAGGAACGCACGCCGGTTCGCTAGAATCGGGCAAAGGGGGGCGACATGGCACAGGGTCCGCACGACGATCCCGAACGCACCGAACTGCTGGCGACGCGCTCGCCGGCGACCGACGTGAAGGCGGGCGCGGCATCGGCATTGCAGCCCGGCGCGCGGTTGGGGCGCTACCGCATCGAATCGCTGCTGGGCCGCGGCGGCATGGGCGAGGTGTATCGCGCCGAACAGCTGGAGCCGGTGCGGCGCACGGTGGCGCTGAAGCTGCTGCGCGCGCAGAAGCTCGACGCGCGCCATCTCGCGTATTTCGAGGTGGAGCGCCAGTTGCTGGCGCAGATGCGGCATCCCGCCATCGCCCAGGTCTACGACGCCGACACCACCGCCGACGGGCATCCGTTCTTCGCGATGGAGTTCATCGCGGGCAGCCCGATCACCGCGTATTGCGACGAACACGCGATGTCGCTGGATGCGCGCATCGCGCTGTTCATCCGCGTCTGCGAGGGCGTGCAGCATGCGCACCAGAAGGGCGTGGTCCATCGCGACCTGAAGCCGGGCAACCTGCTGGTGGACGAGGTCGACGGCCGCGCGTTGCCGAAGATCATCGACTTCGGCATCGCCACCGCGACCTCGTTGACCGAGGGCCGCGAGGTCGCCGGCACGCCCGACTACATGAGCCCGGAACAGGCCGGCGGCGACCAGGCCCTGGTCGATACCCGCAGCGACGTGTACGCGCTGGGCGTGGTGCTCAGTGAACTGCTGACCGGCCGGCGCCCGTTGGCGGCCGGCGAGACGGTCACCGACCACGACCGCACCCTGCGCCTGCCGTCGGCGCAGTTGTCGACGCTCACTCCGTCGGAAGCGGCGAGGCTGGCGAAGGCGCACGGCGACGAACCGTTGTCGCGGATGCGCCGGGTGCTGCGCGGCGAACTCGACTGGGTGGTGGCGAAGGCGATGCGCCATGACCGCAACCAGCGCTATGCCTCGGCGGCGGCGATGGCCGACGACCTGCAACGCTTCCTCGATGGCCGGCCGCTGCAGGCGGTGCCGGCCTCGCGCGGCTACGCCATGCGCAAGTTCGCCCAGCGCCATCGCACCGGCATCGCCGCCGCCGCGCTGGTCGCGCTGGCATTGGTCGGTGGGCTGGCGCTGTCGGTGTACGGGTTGCTGCAGGCGCGCGCGCAACGCGCGATCGCGGAGCAGCGCAGCGTGCAACTGGAAAAGGTCGCCGCCTTCCAGCAATCGATGTTGCAGGGCATCGACATCGAGGCGATGGGCATCGGCCTGGCCGACGGCCTGCGCGGGCAACTGGCCGCCGCCGACCCCGCGGACGCGAAGGCGCTCGATCGTGGCCTGGCGCAGGCCAGCACCGCCGACGTGGCGCGCGGCCTGATCGACCTGCAGATCCTGGCGAATGCCGAACGCGCGATCGACCGCGACTTCGCCCGCGAACCAGCGCTGGCCGCGGACCTGCGCGAATCGGTCGCGCGCGTACGCGTTGCGCTGGGATTGCCGCAGGACGCCGCGCGCGGGTTCGCGCAGGTCGCCGACTACCGGGCCGGTGCGCTTGGCCGAAGCGCGCCGGAGACCCTGCGCGCGCGCCAGGCGCAGGTGAGCGCGCTGCTGGAAGCGGGCGAACCCAAGCCCGCGCTGGCCTTGGTGCAGGCCGCGCTGGTCGACGCCGCCGGCTTGTTGCCCAGCGATGCGCTGCGGATCAAGTTGCGGCTCAACGAGGCCGAGGCGGTGGCCTCGCTCGGGGACCGGCCCAAGGGCCGCGCGTTGCTGGAAGCGGTGCGCGCCGACAGCATGGAACTGCGCGGCGAGCGCGACCCGACCACGATGGAAGTCACCAACAGCCTGGCCATCCTGACCGGTCGCATGGGCGAAGCGAAGGAAGGACGCGCGCTGATGGAGCGGCTGGTGCCGTTGCGTACCGCGGTGCTCGGGCCCGGCCATGCCGACACCCTGGCCTCGCTGCACAACCTGGCGGTGATGCGGATCATGACCGGCGACAAGGACGGTGCGGTCGCCCTCCAGCAGGGGCTGGTGCAGACGCAGACGCGCCGGCTCGGTGCCGAGCATCCGCAGACGCTCGGCGAACGCGGCAACCTGGCGAACATGCTCAACGACAGCGGCAAGCCCGCCGAAGCGCTGCCGGTCGCCGAGGCGGTGGTCGAGGCGCGCACCCGCGTACTCGGCGCGGAGGATCCGCAGACCCTGCGCACCAAGCTCAACCTGTCGACGATCTACGCGCGGCTGCAGCGTTTCGACGAATCGATCGCGTTGCAGGAAGAGGTCGCGGAGGCGCGCACGCGCCGACTCGGGCCGGATCATCCGGATACGCTGTTCATCCAGCTCAACCGCGCGGCGACCCTGTACCAGGCCGGGCAGGCGAAGGCTGCGCTGGCGCAACTCGACCGCTACCTGCCGGTGGCGCGCAAGCAGCTCGGCGACAAGCATCCGCAGGTGCAGATGGGCTTCGACATCCGCGCGCAGGCGGCGGATGAGCTGGGCGACCAGACGCTGGCGATGGCATCGTGGCGCACCTTGCTCGAACTCCGCGAAGCCGCGCTCGGCATCGAGGACGCGCGCACCGTCGATGCCGCCTGGCAACTCGAGGGCATGTTGCGCGGCGCCGGCAAGCGCGAGGAGGCCGACACCCTGCGTGCGCGTTACATCGCACCGTTGCTGGAGGCGAAGGCGGACAGCCTGAGCGAGGAGCAGGCGGCCAAGCGCAAGGACATCATCGAGACCGAGCGCGAGGAAGCCCTCGCCGCGCGTACTGCGGCGAAGTAATGCCTACTCGCCGGGAACGGCGGCTTCGCTGGGCGCCTGCGAGGCGGACTTGCGCGCCAGCACCGCCTCGCGGTGGGCGATGTAGAACGTCGACGACAGGATGATCGCGGCGCCGAGCACGGTCATCGCATCGACGCGCTCGGCGAACAGCAGCCAGCCGGCGAGGGTGACGATGGGCAACTGCACGAAGCTGATCGGCGTGAGCGAGGACACTTCGCCCAGCTTGAGCGCACGCGTCCACAGCAACTGGCCGATGGTGCCGAGCACGCCGCACAACACCAGCCACAGCCAGGCGATGCCCTGCGGCGGATGCCAGACGAACAGCGCCGGCAGCAGCGACATCGGCACCCACAGCACGTAGGTCCAGAACACGATGGTGTCGGCCTTGTCGACCCGCGACAGTTGCTTGATCTGGATCGCCACCAGCGCGTTCATCATCGCCGCCGCGACCGCCACCAGGCTGCCGGCGGTGAACGCGTGCGACCACGGGCGCACGATCACCAACACCCCCACGAAGCCTGCGGCGACCGCCAGCCAGCGGCGCAGGCGCACGTGTTCGCCGAGCCAGAGCGCCGCCGCGATGGTGATGAAGATCGGCGAGGAATACGCCAGCGAGATCGCCTGCGCCAGCGGCAGGTGGCCGATCGCCCAGAACCCGCAGAACATGCTGACGATGCCGATCCCGCAGCGGATGAAGTAGCGCGGCAGCTGGGTGGTGCGCAGGTCGCCGGCCAGGCTCGACAGCGGGCGGCGCTCGCGCAGCAGCGGCCACAGCAGGATCGGCAGCAGGGCGACGAAGCCGAAGGCGTTGCGGAAGAACGCCACTTCCCAGGTGGGCTCGGTCTGCGAGGCCAGGCGGATGCACAGCGCCATCAGCCCGAACGCGAAGGTGCTGGCGAGCATCAGCAACGCGGCGCGCAGGTATGGCGTTCTCGCGCGCGTGGTCACCAGGTCGCGCCGATGATGCGCGGTTCCGGTTCGATCGCGATGCCGAAGCGCGCCTGCACCGAGGCGGCGATGCGCCTCGCGAGCTCCAGCAATTGCAGGCCGCTCGCACCGCCATGATTGACCAGCACCAGCGCGTGTTCGGCGGAGACGCCGGCATCGCCGTCGCGATGTCCCTTCCAGCCGCATTGGTCGATCAGCCAGGCCGCTGACAGCTTGCGGCTGTCGTCGCTGCTGCCGCGGAACAGCGGCATCGCCGGGTGGGCGGATTGCAGCGCTTCGGCAGTCGCGGCCGGCACGATCGGGTTCTTGAAGAAGCTGCCGGCATTGCCCAGCAGCGCCGGGTCCGGCAGCTTGCGCTGGCGGATGCGGATCACCGCTTCGGCGACCTGCGAGGCGCGGGGTGCGCCGGCGATGCCCATCGCCGAAAGTTCCTCGCGGATGCCTGCATAGTCCAGCCGCAGCCGGGGCGTGCGCGGCAGCGCGAAATCGACCGCGGTGACCACGTGGCGGTCCGGATCGTGTTTGAACAGGCTGTCGCGGTAGGCGAATGCGCAGTCGCCGGCGTCGATGCGCACGAACGTGCCTGCGTGGCGATCGAAGGCATGCACCGCGCGGATGCGCTCGCGCACCTCGACGCCGTACGCGCCGATGTTCTGGATCGGGGCGGCGCCGACTGTCCCCGGGATCAGCGCGAGGTTCTCCAGTCCGCACAGGCCATGGCCCAGCGTCCACAGCACGAAGTCGTGCCAGCCGACGCCGGCATCGGCGCGGACGATGGCGGCGTCGGCCCCGTCCTCGATGATCTCGATGCGTTGCGCGGTCAGCGACAGCACCGCGCCCGGCGCGTCGCCGGCGAACAGCAGGTTGCTGCCGCCACCCAGCACCAGCACCGGTTGCTCGCGCAGCATGGCGTAGCCGAACAACTCGGGCAGCGCGGCGGCGTCGGTGACCTCGACCAGCATCGGTGCGCGCGCGGCCACGCCGAAGGTATTGCGTGCCTGCAGCCGCGCATTCTCGGCCAGGCGATAGCCGGCACTCATGCCAGCGGCAGGGGGCTGCTGCTGGACGCTTCCTTGCGCCGTCGCAGCGCGTCCACGCATTCGCCGATCAACGCCGGGCCACGGTAGACCAGGCCGGTATACACCTGCACCAGCAGCGCACCCGCGGCCTGCTTGGTGGCGGCGTCGGCGCCGTGCAGGATGCCGCCCACGCCGACCAGCGGGATCGACTCCGGCAGGCGCGTTCGCAGCATCCGCAGCACGGCGGTGGAGCGCGACAGCAGCGGCGCGCCGGACAGGCCGCCGACTTCATCGGCGAAGCGCGCGCCTTCCACGCCGTCGCGGGCGATGGTGGTGTTGCTGGCGATCACGCCGTCCACGCCAAGGTCGCCGAGCACGCGGCCGGCGGCATCGATGTCGTTCTCGGACAGGTCCGGCGCGATCTTGACCAGCATCGGCACCCGCTTGCCATGCAGGCCTGCAAGCCGCTCCTGCTCGTCGCGCAGCACGCTGACCAGCCGCCGCAAGGCCTGCTCTTCCTGCAGTTCGCGCAGGCCAGCGGTGTTCGGCGAGGAGATGTTGACGGTGACGTAGTCGGCCAGCGCGTAGACCTTGCGCAGGCAGTGCAGGTAATCGTCCTCGGCGGATTCGTTGGGCGTGTCCTTGTTCTTGCCGATGTTGATGCCGAGCAGGCCGCCGTTCCGGCGTGCACGCTCGACATTGCGCACCAGCGCGTCCACGCCCTCGTTGTTGAAGCCGAGGCGGTTGATCACCGCTTCCTGCCGCGGCAGGCGGAACATGCGCGGCTTCGGGTTGCCCGGCTGCGGGCGCCGGGTGACCGTGCCGACTTCGACGAAGCCGAAGCCCAGCGCCAACAGGGCGTCGATGTGCGCGCCGTTCTTGTCCAGCCCCGCCGCCAGCCCCACCGGGTTCGGGAAGGTCAGCCCGAACGCCTTGGTCGGCAACGGCTTCGGCGGCTTCGCGACCAGCGGGTTCAGGCCGCTGCGATAGGCGGCCTCCAGCGACGCCAGCCCGAGGCCGTGCGCGCGCTCGGCGTCGAAGGCGAACAGGAACGGGCGGCTGAGTGCGTACAAGAGGTCAGTTGGCGTAGGCGGCGAGGGCGGCCAGCCCGCCGAAGAACAGGAACAGTGCGATCACCGCGAGGACCGCCATCGCGATCGACAGGTAGCCCAGCACCAGCCCGGCGATGGCCAGGCCATCGCCTTCCAGCCGGTCCGGCGCCTGGCGGATTTCCGAGCGCGCCATGTGCCCGCAGATCACCGCGGCGATGCTGCCGAGGAACGGCACCAGGGTCCAGCCGAGCAGGCCGGCGACGAGGCTGACGATGGCGAGCGTGCTGGTCTGGCGGGGCATGGCATTCATGGTCGGGGCCTCAGAGGTCGAACTTGATGCCCTGCGCCAGCGGCAGGGAATCGGAGTAGTTGATCGTATTGGTTTGCCGGCGCATGTAGGCCTTCCACGCGTCGCTGCCGGATTCGCGGCCGCCGCCGGTTTCCTTCTCGCCGCCGAACGCGCCGCCGATCTCGGCGCCGCTGGTGCCGATATTGACGTTGGCGATGCCGCAGTCGGAACCGCTGGCGGCCAGGAAGGCTTCGGCGCGCTTGAGGTTGGTGGTGAAGATCGACGAACTCAGGCCCTGCGGGACCGCGTTCTGCATGTCGATGGCATCGTCGAGGTCGCGGTATTTCATCACGTACAGGATCGGCGCGAAGGTCTCGTGCTGGACGATCTCGGCCTCGTTGGTCAGGCCGGTGACGATCGCCGGCAACACGAAGTTGCCCGGGCGGTCGATGGCTTCGCCGCCGGTCTCGACGGTGCCACCGGCGGCCTTGGCCTTGGCGATGGAGTCGAGGTAGGCGTCCACCCCGTCCTTGCTGTTGAGCGGACCCATCAGGTTGGCTGGGTCGGTGGGGTCGCCGATCTTCTTCTCGACCTGCTTGTAGGCCTTGATCAGCCTGGCCAGCACGTCGTCGTACACGGATTCATGCACGATCAGGCGGCGGGTGGTGGTGCAGCGCTGGCCCGCGGTGCCGACCGCGCCGAACGCGATCGCCGGGATCGCCAGCTTCAGGTCGGCGGTCTCGTCGACGATGATCGCGTTGTTGCCGCCGAGTTCCAGCAGCGAGCGGCCCATCCGTCGCGCGACCTGCTCGCCGACCATGCGGCCGACCCTGGTGCTGCCGGTGAAGCTGATCAGCGGCACGCGCCTGTCGTCCACGAACCGCTGGGCAAGCTCGCTGCCGGCATCGTTGAACAGGAAGAAGATGTCCGGGAAACCGGCCTTCGCCAACGCCTCGTTGCAGATCTTCATCGACGCGATCGCCGACAGCGGGGTCTTCGGCGAGGGCTTCCAGATGGTGATGTCGCCGCACACGGCGGCAAGGAAGCTGTTCCAGGCCCACACGGCGACCGGGAAGTTGAAGGCGGAAATGACGCCCACCAGGCCGATCGGCTGGTATTGCTCGTACATGCGGTGGCCGGGACGCTCGGAGTGCATGGTCAGGCCGTAGAGCTGGCGCGACAGGCCGACCGCGAAGTCGCCGATGTCGATCATCTCCTGCACTTCGCCGTCGCCTTCGGGCTTGATCTTGCCCATCTCCAGCGCGACCAGCGAGCCGAGCGCGTCCTTGTGCGCGCGCAGCGCGTCGGCGCACAGGCGGATCGCTTCACCGCGCTTCGGGGCGGGGACGTTGCGCCACACCTTGAACGCAGCCTGCGCATTGTCCATCAGCTTGTCGTAATCGGCCTGGCTGGAGGCGTGCACGCGGCCGAGCACTTCGCCGGTGCTGGGGTTGAGCGGCTCGATCACGCCGGCATCGCGGGTGGCGGACCATTCGCCATGGCCGAGGTAGGTGCCGGATTCGGTTTCGCGCAGGCCGAGCGCGCTGAGGACGGGGTGGGACATGTGCAGCTCCGGAAATTGAAAATGGTGCAGGCGGCCCGTCCGCCCGGCCCGCCGCGATTCAAGGGCGCAGGCGGGCCGGGAGGGACGGAGGTGGCGACCCCGGCGCGATTCGAACGCACGACCTGCTTCTTAGGAGGAAGCCGCTCTATCCAGCTGAGCTACGGGGCCCTTGGCGCGAAATTATCGCAGGATTCGGCCCGCCTTGCCGCCGGGCCGGTAGAATTACCGGCTTGGCTACCAAGGAGGATGCGCCATGCAGTTCTCGATGTACTTCGCCGCCCGTACCGCCACGTTGCGTGCCCTCAACAACCTCGATGCGATCATCGACAAGGCCGTGGCCTCGGCCGAGGCGCGCAAGTTCGACCCCGCCGTGTTCCTGGGCGCGCGCCTGGCCCCGGACATGTTCCCGCTGACCCGCCAGATCCAGATCGCCTGCGATTTCTGCAAGGGCACCATGGCCCGCCTGGGTGGCGTAGACAACCCAAAGATGGAAGACACCGAAACCAGCTTCGCCGACCTCAAGGCGCGCATCGCCAAGACCCGCCAGTTCGTGGAGTCGGTAGGCGAAGCCGGCTTCGCCGGCGCCGAGGACCGCGACCTGGTCATCCAGGCCGGACCGCGCACCCTGGAGTTCAAGGGCACGCCCTACCTGGTGGGCTACGCGCTGCCCAACCTGTATTTCCACATGAGCATGGCCTACGCGATCCTGCGCCATAACGGCGTCGACCTCGGCAAGGCCGATTTCATCGGCCAGCCCTGATGAGTCCGAGCCGCATCGCCCCGGGCGCGTCCCGGGGCTGGATCATCCCCATCGGCGGCGGTGAGGAGAAGGAGAACGACGCGCGCATCCTGCAGCGCTTCGTCGACCTGTGCGGTGGCGAGGATGCCGACATCGTCGTCATTCCCACCGCGAGCCGCCTGGCCGACACCGGTTCGCGCTACGAGGCGATCTTCAAGCGCCTGGGCGCCGGTCGGGTGGAGGCGGTGGACTTCAGCGATCGCGCCGAAGCCCAGGACCACGACAAACTCGAGCGCCTGGGCGACGCCACCGGCATCTTCTTCACCGGCGGCAACCAGCTGTCGCTGTCGACCATCCTGGGCGGCACGCCGGTCGCGCGCCTGGTGCGCGCGCGCAACGCCGATGGCGTGCACGTGGCCGGCACCAGCGCGGGCGCAGCGATCATTTGCGAACACATGATCGCCTTCGGCGAGGACGGCGCCACGCCGGTCGCCGGCAGTGCGCGGCTTGCGCCGGGATTGGGACTGACCAACCGGGTCATCATCGACCAGCATTTCCGCCAGCGCGACCGGATCGGTCGATTGCTGACCGCGCTCGCGTACAACCCCTTCGCCGTGGGCATCGGCCTCGACGAGGACACGGCGGCCTTCATCCGCCCCGACGATGTGCTCGAGGTCGAGGGCAGCGGCGGCATCACCCTGGTCGACGCCAGCGGCATCGAGTTTTCCTCGATGGACATGGTCGACGAAGGCGATCCGGTG
>DATIDW010000030.1:0-114043 GCA_035456065.1 Thermomonas sp.
GTCTGGGTCACCGCATCGAAGTAACCCGTGCCGACTTCACGCTGGTGCTTGACCGCCGTGAAGCCCTTGTCGGCGGCGGCGAACTCGGCCTGCTGCAGTTCGACGAAGGCGCTCATCTGGCGGCGCGCATAGCCGTGGGCGAGGTTGAACATCGAATAGTTGAGCGCGTGGAAACCCGCCAGGGTGATGAACTGGAACTTGTAGCCGTAGCTCGCCAGCTCCTTCTGGAATTTCGCGATGGTCGCGTCGTCCAGGTGCTGCTTCCAGTTGAACGAGGGCGAGCAGTTGTACGCGAGCAGCTTGCCGGGGAAGCGCGCATGGATGGCCTCGGCGAAGGCGCGCGCGAAGGCGAGGTCGGGCTTGCCGGTCTCGCACCACACCAGGTCCGCGTACGGCGCGTACGCCAGGCCGCGCGAGATCGCCTGCTCGATCGACTCGTTGACGCGGAAGAAGCCCTCGGCCGTGCGCTCGCCGGTGCAGAACGGCCGGTCGTTGTCGTCGACGTCGCTGGTGAGCAGGTCCGCGGCCTCGGCGTCGGTGCGCGCGAGGATCAGGGTCGGCACGCCCAGCACGTCGGCGGCCAGGCGCGCGGCCACCAGCTTCTCCACCGCCTCGCGCGTGGGCACCAGCACCTTGCCGCCCATGTGCCCGCACTTCTTCACCGAGGCCAGCTGGTCCTCGAAGTGCACGCCGGCGGCGCCGGCCTCGATCATCGCCTTCATCAGCTCATAGGCGTTCAGCACGCCACCGAAACCGGCCTCGGCATCGGCCACGATCGGCTGCAGGAAATCGATCGAATGGTCGCCCTCGGCATGGTGCAGCTGGTCGGCGCGCAGCAGGGTGTTGTTGATGCGCTTGACCACCTGCGGCACCGAGTTGGCCGGGTACAGCGACTGGTCGGGATACATCTCGCCGGCCAGGTTGGCGTCGGCGGCGACCTGCCAGCCGCTCAGGTAGATCGCCTTCAGCCCGGCCTTGACCTGTTGCATGGCCTGGTTGCCGGTCATCGCGCCGAGCGCGTTGACGAAGTCCTCGGTCTGCAACGACTTCCACAGCTTCTCCGCGCCGAGCCGGGCGATCGAGTGCTCGACGTGGACGGTACCGCGCAGGCGGACCACGTCCTCGGCCGAGTAGGCGCGGGTGATCCCGGCCCAGCGCGGATTGTTGGCCCAGTCCAGCTTCAGTTGTTCGGCGCTCGGCAGATGGTTCTTCATGGCGGTTCCTCGGTGGGGTGCAGCAGCAGGTCAGCAGTCAGGGGGTTCGTGGGAGGGACCTCAGCCCCGATGGGCTTGCCAGGAGCTCGCGGCGGAAGCCCCTCCCACGGGTGAAGCGGCTCAGTCGATGCGTTCGTAGGCGGGAAGCGTGAGGAAGTCGGCGAGTTCGTCGGCGTGGGTCAGCCGGTCGAGCATCCCGATCGCCTCGTTGATGCGGCTGGCACCGGGCATGCGCGGCTGGTCGTTGAACTTGCTGGGCAGGCCGATGAAGGCGCGCTCGAGCAAGGCGAAGTCGACCGGGGTGCCGTCGTCCAGGTGCAGCGGCTCGTGGCCGTCGTCGGCGAAGTGCAGCCATTGCCACAGCTGGGTGCGGGCGATCTCGGCAGTGGCCGCGTCTTCCATCAGCCAATGGATCGGCACGCAGCCGTTGCCGTCGAGCCAGGCGGCGAGGTAGCGCACGCAGACCTCGACATTGCCCTCGAAGCCGGCGCGGCTGATCGTGCCCAGCGAGGGACGCAGCAGGTCGTCGCGCTCGGCATACACATCGTCGCGCGCCACGTGGACCTGGTTGGCCTCCGGCATGTGCGCGCCGAAGACCTCGCGGGCGAGCGGGATCAGCGCCGGATGCGCGACCCAGGTGCCGTCATGGCCGGCGGTGACTTCGCGCAGCTTGTCGGCGCGGACCCGGGCCAGCGCGGCATCGTTGGCAGCAGGGTCGCCACTGATCGGGATCTGCGCGGCCATCCCGCCCATCGCATGCGCACCGCGGCGATGGCAGGTCTTCACCAGCAACTCGGAATAGGCGCGCAGGAACGGCTGCACCATCGTCACCTGGCCGCGCTCGGGCAGCACCCGGTCGCGATGCCGGCGCAGGGTCTTGATGTAGGAAAAGATGTAATCCCAGCGGCCGCAGTTGAGGCCGACGATGCGGTCCTTCAGCGCGTGCAGGATCTCGTCCATCTCGAACGCGGCCGGCAGCGTCTCGATCAGCACGGTGACCTTCAGCTGGCCATGCGCCAGGCCCAGGCCGGCCTCGATGTCGCCCAGCACCGCGTTCCACAGCGCCGCCTCTTCCATCGACTGCAACTTGGGGATGTAGAAGTACGGGCCGCGATCCTTCGCCGCCAGCGCCGCGGCGTTGTGGAAGCAGAACAGGCCCAGGTCGAACAGGCTGGCGGACAGCCGCTGGCCATCGACCAGCACGTGCTTCTCGTCCAGGTGCCAGCCGCGCGGACGCACGATCAGGACGGCCTGCTCGGACTCCGGGCGCAGCGCGTACCGCTTGCCGGGCGTGCCGTCCACAGCGCGGCCGGTGAATTCCAGGGTGCCGGCGATCGCCTCGCGCAGCGCCTGCTGGCCGGCCAGCAGGTTCGCCCAGGTCGGCGCGGTGCTGTCCTCGAAGTCGGCCATGTAGCAGTTGGCGCCGGAGTTCAGCGCATTGATCACCATCTTCGGGTCGACCGGTCCGGTGATTTCGACGCGGCGGTCCTGCAGCGCGGCCGGGACCGGGGCGACCCGCCAGTCGCCGACGCGGATCGCGGCGGTGTCGGCGCGGAAATCCGGCAGGGCACCGGCATCGAAGCAGGCCTGGCGGACACGACGCGCGACCAGGCGGGCCTGGCGTTCGCCCTCGAAGCGGACATGCAGGCCGGCCAGGAAGGCCTGCGCGGCGGGGGTAAGCAGCGCGTCCTGGCCCGGCAGGCTGCGGGTCAGGTCAACGGCGCCCGGCTCGGGGCGGTCTTTCAGCACGGCCGACATCGGCAACTCCAGCGTTGGATCAGTGGGGAACCGAACCATCCGCCCGCGTGTGGTATTTGACAAACCAGATTTGTCAATGATTAGTATTGGAAAATCTAATACGAATAGCGAAAACCTTGGCCGACAGCCCTTCCAGCAACATCCGCTTCGCCTACAAGGGCTCACGACTGAAGCCCTTGCGGGCGTTCTGCCAGGTCGCCCGGCTGGGATCGGTCAGCCGTGCCGCGGAAGCGCTTTACCTGAGCCAGCCAGCGGTGACCCTGCAGTTGCAGGCGCTGGAACGCGAGCTCGGCGTTCGCCTGCTGGAACGCAGCGGCCGCCGGCTGACCCCGACCCGCGAGGGCGAGCTGCTGTACGAGATGGCCAAGCCGCTGGTGGAAGGGCTGGACGGACTGGCGGCCACCTTCCGCGAGCAGGTGCGCGGCCTCGACGCCGGCGAGCTCAACGTGGCCGCGGGCAGCTCGACCATCCTGTACCTGCTGCCCGGGATCGTGGACGCGTTCCGCCAGCGCCACGAGGGCGTGCGCCTGAGCCTGCACAACGTCACCGGCGCCAGCGGGCTGGACCTGTTGCGCAACGACGCCGTCGACCTCGCCGTTGGTTCGATGCTCGACGTTCCCGCCGACCTGACCTACGCGCCGGTCTACAGCTTCGAACCGATGCTGATCATGCCGCCCGACCATCCGCTGGCGTCGAAGCGCGACCTGACCCTGCAGGACCTTTCGCCCTATGGGCTGATCCTGCCGCCCAAGCGCCTGACCACCTACCGGCTGGTCGACCTGGTGTTCCAGCAAAATCGCATCCCCTACACGGTGGCGCTGGAGGTCGGCGGCTGGGAAGTGATCAAGCAGTACGTGGCGATGGGCCTGGGCATCAGCATCGTCACCGCGATCTGCCTGACCGAAGCCGACCGCCAGCGCCTGGCCGCCCGCTCGCTGGCGCGCTGGTTCCCGTCGCGCAGCTACGGGATCGTGATGCGCAAGGGCAAGTTCCTGAGCACGCAGGCGCGCGCCTTCGTCGAACTGATCAAGCCGGAACTGCTGGCCCCGCGCGAGCACGACCGCGGCGGGCACTCGGAGCGCTGAGCGCCCCGCTCAGTCCGCGGGCTGCAACGCGTCGTGGTTGCGGCCCTTGAAGGGTTTGTACCAGCGCTGGATCCGGGCGATGTCGGCGTGCATGTCAGCGGTCAACTCGAACAGCGGGCCGATCCCGATCACCTTGTTGGCATAGTCGAAATAGGCCGGCACCACCGGCACCCCGGCGTTGCGGGCGATGTGCCAGAACCCCGGCTTCCAGCGCTCGACCCATTTCCGGGTGCCTTCCGGCGCGACCGTGAACCACATGCGGTCGGCGTTGCGGATCGCCGTCGTGGCCTGTTCGACCACCCCGTGCGCGGCGGTGCGATCGACCCCGATCACGCCCTGCCACCTGGCCAGCGTCCCGAACAGCGGTGCCTTGACCAGCGCGTCCTTGCCGAGGATGGACAGCTTCACGCCCATCCCCAGCTTGACCGCGACGCCCCACACGCCGTCCCAGTTGGACGAATGCGGCGCGGCGATCAGCACGAACTTGGGCAGGTCGGGAAACTCGCCCGCCATGCGCCAGCCGCCCAGCCGCAGGATGCTGCGGCCCAGCCATTCCAGCAAGCGATTCGGCGGCATGCGCGGCGCGCTCGGCGGCAAGGCCAGCACCACGTCGTTGTTGCGTGCGTCGCTCAATCCCAACCCTTCCCCGAGCGGCCCTGCTTGATCGTCGCACGTCCGCGTTTTTCGCCCAAGCGGCGCTCTTTCGCACCACGCGACGGCTTGGTCGCGACGCGCGGTTTCGGCGCATGCAGGCCGCCTTCGATGAAATGCGCCAGCCGCTCGCGCGCATCCTGGCGGTTGCGCTCCTGGGTGCGGAAACGCTGCGCGCTGAGCACCAGCACGCCCTCGGTGGTCATGCGCCGGTCGCGGCGGGCCAGCAGCCGCTCGCGCACCGGCTCCGTCAACGACGGCGACGCGGCCACGTCGAAGCGCAACTCCACCGCGGTGGCGACCTTGTTGACGTTCTGCCCACCCGGCCCCGACGCGCGCACGAAGCGTTCGATGAGTTCGTCGTCGTCGATGGCGATGTGACCGACCTGCAGCATGGCGCGATTCTAACGGCTCGCCTCATGCAGGAGCGGACCCTGTCCGCGAGCACATTCTTGCGGGAAAGGGTGGTCGCGGACAGGGTCCGCTCCTACAGGGGCATGTCGAACAGCGCCAACGCTTTTGCGAATTCCGCATCGACCGGGGCCAGGGTCTCGATGCGCTCGCCGGCATGCGGATGCACGAAGGCCAACCGGCGCGCGTGCAGCAGCATGCGATGGATGCCGAGCATGCGGAAATTGCGATTGTGGCGGCCGTCGCCGTGGCTGCTGTCGCCGACCAGGTGATGGAACATGTGCTTGAGGTGGCGGCGGATCTGGCGGAAGCGGCCGGTCCGCGGCGACGCGCGCAACCACGCATAACGCGAGGTGTCGAAGCCGGACGAAGGCATCGCCAGCTCGCAGGTGGCCAGCACTTCGAAATCGGTGATCGCCGGTTTCTTCAGCGGCTTGCCGGGTCCGCCGTCGAGCGGATGATCCACGACGAATTCGCGCTCGGCGGGCCAGCCGCGGCAGACCGCCCAGTAGTCTTTCTCGACTTCGTGCGACATCAGGGTCTTGCCGAGCGCGGAGGCGGTTTCGCGGTCGAAGGCCAGCAGCAGGCAGCCGCTGGTGGCGCGATCGAGGCGATGCACGAGGAAGATCGGCCTGCCGAACTGCTCGCGCAGCCGGTCCGCGGCGAAGTCGGTTTCGCCGCGCGCCAGCGCGCTGTCATGGACCATCAGTCCGGCGGGTTTCGAGACCACCGCCAATGCGTCATCGAGGTACAGCACGGGCAGCGCGGAAACGATGGGCGGGTCGACGGGATCGGCTTCGGTCATGCGTCATTGTCCCGCATCGACGCGACGGTGGTCGCGAGCGGACGCCTCAGGCGTGCACGTGGCCGTCGTTGCAGTGCCGGGTTTCCAGCTGCAGGGTCGCGTGGTCGATGTCGAAGCGCTCGCGCAGCATCCGCGCCATCGCGACGCGCACCGCCTCGGCATCGCCGGTTTCGTCCGCGAGCAGGACATGCGCGGTGAGGATCGGTTCCTTCGATCCCAGCGCCCAGACATGCAGGTCATGCACGGTCGCAACGCCGGCTTGCGCGGCCATCGCATCGCGGATCTCGTCGAGGTCGATGCCGCTTGGCACACCCTGCATCAACACGTGGCCGGCTTCGCGCAACAGCGTCCACGTCCGCGGCAGCACCCACAGGCCGATCAGCACCGCGATGACCGGATCGACCACGGTCCATCCGGTGAAGCGAATCAGCACGGCGCCGGCGATCACGCCGAGCGAGCCGAGCATGTCGCTCCAGACTTCGAGGTAGGCGCCCTTCATGTTCAGGCTCTCGCCCGCGCCTGCCTGCAGTAGCTTCATCGAGGCCAGGTTCACGACCAGTCCGAGCACGGCGACCAGCAGCATGCCGCCGGAGTCGACATGCGGCGGTTCGCTGAAACGGCCGATCGCTGCCCACAGGATGTAGCCGGCGACCAGGAACAGCAGGCCGCCGTTGATGAGCGCGCCGATCGCCTCCATCCGCGCATAGCCATACGTGCGCCTGGCGTCGGCGGGCCTGCGCGCCATCCGCACCGCGAACAGCGAGATGCCCAGTGCGAGCACGTCGGTCATCATGTGCGCGGCATCGGACAGCAAGGCCAGGCTGTTGGTCAGCAGGCCGCCGATCACTTCCACCAGCAGGAAGAACAGGGTCAGCCCGAACGCGATCCACAGCGGGCGCTCGTGCTTGATCGTGGTCGGGACATGGCTGTGGCCATGTCCGCCGCCGTGCGCGTGCGCGTGTCCGTGATCGTGGTCGTGTCCCGCGCCCATCTGCCCTGCACTGCCGTTCGCCGGGCCCAACCCTAGCGACCGACACGCGGGTTACACAATCTCACTTCGCCGGTGCGGCACCCGTGCCGTCCAGCAACGGCAACAGCTGTTGCAACAGCTTCGCGGTGATCTGGTGCGGCTGGCGCTCGTTGTAATTGGTGGTGGTCACCACCACCACCACGCGCCGCTCGGGGAACACCTGCACGCTGTTGCCACCGGTGCCGTTCATCGAATACGACCGCCACGTCGCCTGTCTCACCTTCCAACGCATCAGCCACCACAGGTAGCCGTAGTCCATGTCGTCGTTGGCCTTGGCATGCGGCGCCACCGAGGCCGCCACCCACGCCGCCGGCACGATGCGCCTGCCGTCGTGCACGCCGCCGTCCAGGTACAACTGGCCCAGTGCCAGCAGGTCGCGACTGCGCAGGCCTAGGCCACCGCCGGTCTGGGCGATGCCCACCGGCGAAAACTGCCATTCCGGCGCCTCGATGCCCAACGGCGCAAACAGCTTGCGTTGCGCGTAGTCCTGCAGCGGTTCGCCCACCGCCGACTGGATCACCGCGCCGAGCGTGGTCGAGCCGGCGGTGCAGTAGCGGAAGCTGCGTCCGTAGGGCGAGTCCTTCGGCTTGGGCATCCACGCCGGGAAGCCCTGGATCGGCAGGTCGAGGTAGAACTTCACCCAGTCCTCGACCAGGTACATGCGCTCCTCGTTGCCGCGCGAGAACTGGTTCTCGTCGTCGCACTCCAGCAGCGACGACATCGTCAGCAGGTCCTCGACGGTGATCGCGTCCTTGCGCGGGTCGGGGTTCTGCAGCGGCAGCTTGTCGCGCAGCAGCGGCATGATCGGCGCCTGCGCGCTGGACAGCTTGCCATCGGCGATGGCGATGCCGGCCAGCATGCCGGCCACGGTCTTGGTCGCCGAGCGCGTGTTGCGGCGCGACTGCGCGCCGCCCTCGTCGAAGTAGGCCTCGTACAGCAGCTTGCCGTCGCGGGCGACCAGCACGCTGGTGACCTGCTTGTAGTCGCCGGCGCGGATGGATGTGTCGACCGGCTCGAAGCGCGGGTCGTTGGCGGCGATGGCCGGGACCGCGGCGAGCGCGAGGGCGGCGAACAGCAGGCGACGGATCATGCGGGGCGTTCTCGTTGGGCAAGGACGGCAGCCTGCGCGCGATGGCGGCGGCGTTCTTGCAGATTCGCAACCTGCAGCCGGCTCAGCCGGCGCAACTGCAATGGGCTGGAACCAGTCGCGCCTTGCAGCGCGCGGCTCATGTGGCTCTGGTCGGCGAAGCCGCAGGCACCGGCAACCTCCGCCAGCGGTCGCGAACTCCCGCACACGGCGACGATGGCCGCCTCCACGCGGCGCTGCCGCAGGTAGTCGCCGGGGGAACAGCCATGGGCACGGCGGAACGCGCGGGCGAAGTACACCGGGTGCAGGCCAGCCTCGCGGGCGAGTTCCGCGATGCCCGGCACGTTGCCGACATCGTCCTGCAGCCGCTCGCGCGCCCGCGCCACCCATGCGCTGTCGGACGCCCGCGCCGAGGGTCCACACGCGCCTGCGCTGCGCGCCAGCAATTCCTGCACCTCGGCTTCGATCGCCAGCATCGAGGCATCGTCGACATCGACCAGTTGCCGCCACAGGCGATACGCGCCCGGCAAGGCCAGCGCCGACAACCGCGAGGCCTGCATCGGCAGGGTGGTGCCGGCATCGGCCTGGTGCCAGAGCGCCGGGTCGAGCGATATCGTCAGGAAGCGCGCGTCGTCCAGCGAATGGAAGCAATCGCGATGGTGCGTGCCCGGCGGATTCAGGATCACCACCGGCTCGACGCAGATGTCCGGCATGCCCTGCGCACTGCTCAGGTAGGCACCGCGATGCAGCACCAGCAGGTGCGCCTCGTCATGCGTGTGCGCATGCACCTCGTGGCGCGGCACGGTGGGGCGCATGTCGGCCAGTTCGATGCCGTCGAAGCGCCGACGCGCCTGGCGATCGCCGAGGAACTGGCCCGCCCCGAAGCGCATCGTTCAGCGCCGTGGCCATGCCGCCAGCAAGGCCCATAGCCCGCCGACGCCGGCGATCCAGGTCGACACCGGCACGCCGAGCAGCTGCGGGCCGCCGGCCTCGAGCGCGTACAGCACTGCGGCGACGATCAGCAGGCCCACGCCGAGGATCGCCGCGACCACGCGCTTCTGCAGCGCACCCAGCGTCTGCGTGATGTCACGAATGTCCTGCGAGCGCATCGCCAGTTCGTGCTTGCCCTCGACCTGCTGCTGCAACCACGCATGCAGCAGGCGCGGCACGTCGGGCGCGCGGGTGATCATCTCCGGCAGCCGCTTGCGGAATTCGCCGGCCAGCCGCTGCGGGCTGTAGCGCTCGACCAGGATCTTCTCCAGCACCGGCTTGGCCACCGCCCAGATGTCGATCTTCGGATCCAGCTGGCGGCCGACGCCCTCGATGTTGAGCAGGGTCTTCTGCAGCAGGATCAGTTGCGGCTGCAGGGTCAATTCGTAGCGCTGCGCCATGCGGAACAGCTTGACCAGCACTTCGGCCAGCGAGATCTCGCTGAGCGGGCGGGTGAAGTACGGCTCGCAGATCGCGCGCGCCGCCGCTTCCAGTTCGTCGATGCGGATATGCGCGGGCATCCATCCGGCCTGCACGTGCAGCTCGGCGATGCGCCGGTAATCGCGATTGAAGATCGCCATGAAATTCTCGGCGAGGTAGTACTGGTCCTCGCTCGACAGCTGGCCCATGATCCCGAAATCCAGCGCGATGAAGCGCGGGTTTTCCTTGCGGGTGGCGTCCACCCAGATATTGCCGGCGTGCGCATCGGCATGGAAGAAGTTGTCGCGGAACACCTGCTGGTAGAACACGCGCACGCCCTTCGCCGCCAGCGCCTTGCGGTCGATGCCGGCGGCGTCCAGCGCGGCGATGTCGTCGGACGGGATGCCGCGCACGCGCTCCATCGTCATCGCGCGCTCGGCGGTGTGCGACCAGATCACCTCGGGCACGTACAGGTCCGGCGAATCGATCCAGTTGCGCCGCAGCAGGCTGGCGTTGCCGGCCTCGCGCTGCAGGTCGAGCTCGGCGGCCAGCGTGGTCTCGATCTCGGCGACGATCTCGCGCGGGCGGATCTTGTCGGCCGCCGGGTGGGTGCGTTCGACGATCGCGGCCACGCCGTTGAGCAGGGCGATGTCGGCGGCGATCTGCCGCTTGATCTCCGGGCGCAGCACCTTGACCACCACTTCGCGGCCGCCATGCAAGGTCGCCGCATGCACCTGGGCGATGCTGGCCGACGCCAGCGGCGTGGTGTCGAAGCTCTCGTAGGCCTCGGCGATGTCGCGGCCCAGCGCCTGCTGGACGATGTCGCGCGCACGCACGCCATCGAACGGCGCCACCCGGTCCTGCAGGTGGGTGAGCTCCTCCGCGATATCCGGCGGCACCAGGTCGCGTCGGGTCGACAGGATCTGCCCGAACTTGACGAAGATCGGACCGAGTTCCTGCAGCGCCAGGCGCAGGCGCTCTCCGCGCGACAGCGACGCGACCTGCTCGGATGCGCGCGGCACGAACGGCCGCATCAGCTTCAGCCAGCGCTCGGCCGGGGTGTCGTCGAGCAGGTCGTCGAGCCGATAGCGCAACAGCACCCGGCCGATCTTCCAGGCGCGCAGGGCGGACTTCATGCGTCCAGCCCGCGCTCGCGGCGAACGCGCGCGATCTTCGCGGCGATCCGCTCGACATCGTCGCGCAGGGCATCGACATCGTCGTGGAAGGCGTCGAGTTCGGCGCGCGGGACCACGTCGCGGCTTTCCTCGGTGACGAACTCGGCGGCGGTTTCCGCAAGGTTCCTGCCGGCGACCTGCGCCTGCTTCAGGCCCGCAGCGACGGCCTTGGCGACCTGCACGCCGATGACATCGCCGAACACGCCCACGAACGGCTGCTGCCAGTCCGGATCGAAGTTCCGCGCCAGCTGCTGCAGGCGCCGCGCGAGTTCGGCATCGCCCTCGATGCGCAGCTTGCCGACCGGCGGGGCGTCGTCGCGACGGAACATGGGAATTTGCCCGAGCAGACCCGCCAGCGTGGCGCGCACACCCAGGTCGGGTTCACGCTCCGCATCGACGGGACCCACGCGGAGGGCCTCGCCGTCCACGCGCACCTGCAAGGCCATCGGCGGCGAGGTCAGCGTCAGCGCGACCCGCTGCCCGTCCAGCCCGCGCAATGCCGCCTGCGTGTCCGCGTCCAGCGCCAGCGCGCGATTGAGCGCGAGTTCGAGCGCCTTGCCGGCAGGTTGCTTCCAGTTGAACGGCGCGTCGGTCATGCGGGCATTGTAGCTTTGCCCCGCCCGCTGGCCGCCCGGTATGCGCAGCCGCTCCGTCCAGTCATCCACGACTGAGTCGCGGCCGCGGGCCATCCATGGCCCGCTCTGCACATACCGGGCGGCCAGCGGGCTACCTCTATGGCGATGTGAACGACGCCGAACTCATTCGCGAACCGCAGCCCTCAGGCGTTCCAGCCCTTCCGCCATCGTCACCTTCGGCACGTAGCCGAAATCGCGGGTGGCCGGCGCCATCGAATACCAGTGACTGGTGCTCAGCTGTTCGGCGAGGAAACGGGTCATCGGCGGCTCGCCCTTCAGCGGCAACACCGACCACAGGCCTTCGCAGGCCACGCCGACCGCATACGCCACGCCGAACGGCAGGTGCTTGTGCACCTCGGGCGCGCCCGCCGCGCGCAGCAGGCCGTTGAGCACGTCGCGCATCGGCCACGGTTCGCCGTTGCTGATGAAGTAGGCCTTGCCCGCGCAGGCCGCACCCGGGGCGAGATGCTCGAACGCATCGAAATGCGCCTGCGCCGCGTTGTCGATGTACGTGGTGTCCACCTTGTTGTCGCCGCTGCCGACGATGCGCAGGCGGCCGGCCTTCGCGCGTTGCACCAGGCGCGGCAGGATCTGGTTGTCGCCAGGGCCCCAGATCAGGCGTGGCCGCAGTGCCACGGTCGCGAGCTGCGCATCGTTGGCCGCCAGCACTGCCTTTTCGGCGATGGTCTTGGTGGTCGCATACGGCGCCTGGAAATTCTCGCCGTAGGGCACGCTCTCCGCGGTGCCGCCCTCGACCGGATGAGTGGCGCGATGGGTCACGCTCGGCGTCGACGTGTAGACCAGCTTGCCGATGGCGTGCGCGCGGCAGGCATCCAGCACGTTCTGCGTGCCGACGACATTCGCCTGGTGGTAGCTGTCGTAACTGCCCCAGGCCCCGGCTTTCGCTGCGTTGTGGAAGACCGCCTCCTGTCCTGCAAATGCGCCGATCACCGCATCGCGATCGGCGAGATCGCCCGCGACCTGGCGCACGCCGATGGCATCCAGCGCTGGGTAATGGCCTCGGTTGAAGCTGGTGACGTCGTGGCCTCTTGCGATCAGTCCACGGCAGAGCGCCTGCCCCAGAAACCCACCGCCACCCGTGACGAGGATCTTCATTCGTTGTCCTTCAATGGTTGCTTCGCCGCCCATGCCGCCAATTTCTCGCGGCCGATCTTGGCGTTGTGGCGGATATCCACCGGGAACGGCTTCGGATGGTGCAGGAACGCCTTCACCTTGCCGGTGTGCACGAAGCCTTCGGCGATATGGCGCAATTCATCGCTGACCTCGCCGACGTCTGCGGTCACGCCGGGCTTGAGCTCGTACACCAGCACCGGACGTTGCGCGCGCTTCGGCCCGATGCCGACCAGCGCGCTGCGCAGCAGCGACGGGTGGGTGTTGAACACCGGTTCGACCTGTTCGGTGCACAGCGTGGTGAGGTCGTCGACCACCACCCGCTGCGACTTACGCCCGCAGAACCACAGCCGGCCTTCGCCATCGATCCAGCCGAGGTCGCCCATGCGGTGGACGATGCGTTCGCCGCCGTCCGGCAGGCGTTCGCGGATCTTGGCGAGTGCGGTCTGCGCATCGCGATTGAAATAGCTGTCGGTCGCACTGGGGCCGGCCACCGTTATTTCGCCGACCTGCCCGGCGCCGACCAGCAATGCGTCGTCCCAGTCGCCGATCGCGTCGTCGCTGATGCGGATGATGCGCACTGTGTTGCCCGCCACCGGGCGACCCACGCAGGTGCCGGCGCCGGTTTCGGTGCGCGTGCGCAGGGTCAGCAACTCGCGGCCTTCGATCACCGCCACCGGCAGGCATTCGGTGGCGCCATATGGCGTCCACAACTGTGCGTCCGGCGGCAGCAGTTCGAGCATCCGCTGCACCACCGCCGGCGGCACCGGCGCGCCGGCGCTGGTCACCCGCTTGACCGTCGGCAGTTTCTCGCCGTGCGTGGCCAGCACCTGCATCAAGGCCGGCGATCCGAACAGCTGGGTCACGCCGAAACGCGCGATCGCCGCATGCAGCTTGCGTGGATCGGCCCTGGCCGGGCGCGTCGGATCCATGTCCGGGATGATCGACGTCAGCCCCAGCGCCGGATCGAACAGCGCGAACGGCGGGAACGTCGGCAGGTCGATGCCGCCGGGGGCGATGCCGAAGGCGCCGCGCAGCATGTCGACCTGGGCGACGAAATGCCGATGCCGATAGACCACGCCCTTGGGCACGCCGGTGCTGCCGCTGGTGAACAGCAGGCCGGCGACATCATCGGGTGCCGTGTCGGCGAGCTGCGGGGCCGCATTCGCGCCATCGCGTTCGACCTCGGCCAATGTGGCATCGGCCAACCAGGCGCGCCTGCCGGTGGTGATGCGCACGCGCGACGAACGCGCCCAGCGCAGCAGCGCCTTCGCCAGCATCGCCAGCGGGATGCCGATGAACGCCTCGGGCCTGGCCTCGTCCAGGCATTGCTTCAGCGCGCGCCTGTCGATGCCGGGATCGACCAGCACCGGCACCGCGCCCGCCTTGAACAGCGCGAACATCAGCAGGAAGAACTCCGGCGTGGGCCGCACCATCACCACCGTGCGGGTGCCACGGACGATGCCGCGCTTCGCCAGTCCGGCGGCGATGGCGTCGCTGCGCGCGTCCAGTTGCGCATAGGTCAGGGCGATGTCGTAGCGGCCATTGCGGCCGGGGCAACGCATCGCGACCTGGTCGGGACGCTCGCGGGCCAGCCGCGGCAGCGCGGCGGCGATGTTGCAGGGCGTGGCGGGCGGCGTCTCGCTCATGCGTCCATTGTCGCCGACAATGCGCCATGCCCGTCGAACATCCCTGCCTCGCCTGCGGCGCCTGCTGCGCATTCTTCCGGGTCAGTTTCCACTGGTCGGAAGCCGATCCCGCGCTGGGCGGCGTGGTGCCGTTCGAACTGACCGACCCCCTGCGCACCCACGAACGGGTGATGCGCGGCACCTCGCAGAAGGAACCGCGCTGCATCGCGCTGGACGCCGACATCGGCCGTTATTCGCGGTGCACGATCCACGACAGGCGGCCGTCGGTGTGCGCGCTGGTGCCCGCGAGCTGGGAATTCGGCGCGGCCAGCGCGCAGTGCGACAAGTCGCGCATCGCGCACGGCCTGCCCGCGCTGACCCCGGCGGACTGGATCGGCGTGGACGAAGCCGAGAAGAACCCGCTGCCGGAGACCTGACCCTCCCCCTTGCGATTGCAGGGGCAGGCAAGGCGAAGGCGCTGTCCTCAGGCGAACTCGCGCCAGAGTTTTTCGAACTGCAGGGCGAACACGCGGACCAGGTTGGCGTCGTCGGTCACCACCAGGTTCTCGTCGTTCTTCTCGGTCGCGCTGCGGGTCCAGTTGAAGCTGCCGTTGGCCAGCACGCGACCGTCGACCAGCGCGAACTTGTGGTGCATGTGGTACGGCGTGTCGTCCAGCCGCACCGACACGCCGCGCTCGCGCAGGCGCGCGATGTCGCTGCCGCTGTCGTATTGCTTGTCGTTGTCGCTGACCACCCGCACCTGCACGCCGCGCGCCTGGCAGTCCAGGATCGCATCGGTCAGGCGATCGTCGGCGATGGTGAACACGCAGATGTCGAGCGTGTCGCGGCAGCCGCGCATCAGGTCGGACAGCCGGCGCAGGCAGGTGTCGCCCGGCGAGAAATACGCGCTCGAGACCACCGGCGCCGCTTCGTTCGCGGCATCCAGCGTCTTGATCACCTGCTGCAGCCAGCGCAGCACGTCCAGGGTTTGCGCGGGCGCCGCAAGCATCGCCTCACGGGCGATGTCGAAGGCGCGGTTGCGCAGGAAACGCACGCGCCCCGCATCCAGTTGCAGCCCGAGGCCGCGCAATTCCAGTTTTTCTTCCGCATCGAGGCTGAAGTCCTCGGCAGACTCGCGCAGGCTGCGGTCGAGCGCGTCGAAATCCATCACGCCCCGCCCGCCAGCGGATGCGCATCGAGGAAGCGGCGGATCGCCGGCACCAGCACCTCGTGCTTGTCTTCCAGCACGTAGTGGCCAGCGTCCTCGAACTCGCGCACGGTCGCCTTCGGCAAGGCCTTGCGGAAGCCCGCCAGGAAATGCTTGTCGAAGACGAAATCGCGCAGGCCCCAGCCGATGAACGCGGGGCGATCCGCGTAGCCCGGCAATGCCCCGGCCGCTGCCTGCACCAGCGGCATCGCGCGATCGCCGGCATCCAGCGGGATGTCCTGCATGAAGCGCAGCGTGCTGATCGCCTTGTCCCAGCCGTCGTAGATGCCGGCATAGGCAGCGCGCACGTCCTTCGGCAACGAACGCTCGGTGCCGAACCGCGCGGCGCCACGCGCGAACAGGTTGAAGCGACGGATCAGCCAGCCGCCCAGCTTCGAATCGCGACCCATCGCCAGCCGCTTCGGGAAACGCTTGCTCGATGGCAGCGGGAACGACGCGGTGTTGGTGATGACCAGCCGCTTCACCCGCGCCGGATCGCGCAGCGCCCAGCCGAACCCGATCATCCCGCCCCAGTCGTGGACCGCCAGGGTGACCGGGCCCTCGATCCCGAGATGGCGCAGCAGCGCGTCGACGTCATCGATCCGCGACTGCAGGGTGTAGTCGTAATTGGGCGATGCCGAAGGCGCATCGTCCGGCCGATCCGACAGGCCCATGCCGACGTGGTCGGGGACGATGCAGCGGTAGCGATCCTCCAGCCCGTTGACCAGGTGCCGCCAGTAGAAGCTCCACGACGGATTGCCGTGCAGCATCAGCACGACCTCGCCGTCCTCCGGGCCCTCGTCCAGGTACGACATGGCGATGCCGGATCGCACGTCGAAGCGTCGTGGGGCGAAGGGATAATCGGGGAACTGCATGCGCGGGCGGATCCTGCGCGGCGCGGGCCGCAGGGCCGCACAGGATACCGGCGCCAGCGACCTCGACCAATTGCCGATGGCCGTCCACGGCCGGCGCGGCGAGAATCGGCGCATGGCCTTCGACGCATTCGCCCTGATCCTGACCATGCTCGGCATCGGCATGCTGTTCGCGCGCCTGCGCGTGCTGCCCGACAACGCCGCCGAGGCCCTGAACCGCATCGTCCTACTGGTCTGCCTGCCGGCAGCGGTGCTGACCTACGTGCCTCGGCTACGGCTGGACGCGTCCCTGCTCGGCATCGTCGCCACGCCCTGGCTGCTGGCGGTGGCCACCGTCGGCCTGGTCACGCTGGCCAGCCGCTGGCTGGGGTTCCGCCGCGACGAACATGCGGTGCTGTTGCTGTGCGTGGCGCTCGGCAACAGCAGCTTCATCGGCTACCCGATGGTGCACGCGTTGCTCGGCGAGCACGCCCTGCCCTATGCCGTGGTCTACGACCAGTTCGGCATCTTCGTGCTGCTCTCGACTTTCGGCCTGTACGTGCTGGCACGCTACGGCGGCGATGCTCCGCCGACGCTGCGCGAGGTGCTGGTGCGGATGTTGCGGTTTCCGCCGCTGTGGGCGCTGCTGCTGGGCCTGACCGTGATGCCGGCCGCGCCGCCAGCCTGGATCGCCGGAGGCCTGCAGCGGCTGGCCGATGCGCTGCTGCCGCTGGTGATGCTGGCGGTCGGCCTGACCATCCAGCTCAAGTTGCCGCGCGACGAGGTGAAGCCGCTGGCGGTCGGCCTGGGCTTGCGCCTGCTGGTGCTGCCGGCCCTGGCCTGGCCGCTGTCGCTGGCGTTCGGCCTGCGCGGCGAGATGCTGCAGGCGAACGTGCTGGAGTCGGCGATGCCGAGCATGATCACCGCCGCCGCACTGGCGATCTCCCACCAGCTCGCGCCGCGACTGGCGGCGGCACTGGTGGGTTACGGGATCCTGTTGTCGCTGGCGACGCTGCCAGCGTGGGCGTGGCTGCTGCAGCGCTGGGGCTGAAGCGGCCTGGTTACCAGACCACTTCCGCCATCGAGCAATTCAGGCCGGACCCGATCCCCAGCAGGGCGACCCGGTCACCTTTCTTCAGGCGCCCCATCTCGCGCAGCTTGGACAACACGATCGGGACCGATGCCGGCCCGATGTTGCCGTGTTCGCCGAAGATGGTCATGACCTTGCGCGGATCGATGCCGATCGCCTTGGTGAAGGCGGCGGTGTGCACCTTGCTGACCTGGTGGATCACGAACTGGTCGAGCTCCTCCGAGACCCAGCCAAGCGCGTGCTTGGCCGCGATGAAGGTCTTCTGCGCCAGCTTGATGCCCTCGATCAGCAGCATGCGGGTATCGGTGACCATGCCATCCAGGTTGCCGCGGCACAGCTTGTTCCACTCGGTCGCCGCGCGGGTCACGCCGCCCTTGTAGCGCGGCGCGCCCGGCGCGAGTTCGGAGCGCGCCAGCACCATCGCCGCGGCGCCCGAGCCCAGGGTCAGGGTGGCCAGCTCATTGCGGAACTGCTCCTCGGTGGCATCGTCACGGCCGAGGCGCTCGAGGGTCTTCTCGTAGGCGAGGTTGGCGGTCTCGCCATCGACGATCAGCGCATATTCGATCTCGCCGCGCTCGATCATCCGGCTGGCGATGTCCATGCCGTTGATGAAGGCCAGGCAGGCGTTGGCGACGTCGAAGTTCTGGCAGGTGTCCGGCAGGCCCAGGTTGCCGCTGACGATGGAGGCGGTGGACGGCTCCAGGTAGTCGCGGCTGACCGAGGTGTTCACCAGCAGGCCGACCTTGTCCGGGTCGATGCCGGCATCGGCCAGCGCCTTGATGCCGGCCAGCGTGGCCACGTCGGACGCCTGCACGTTGTCTTCCCATAGATAACGCGCATGGATGCCGGCGATCTCGCCAAGCACATCGGTCTTGATGCCGAGCCGGTCCAGGGTCGGCTTCAACCTGGCATTGATCTCGTCCGAGCTCAGGCGCCGCGGCGCATCGATGTGCGCCAGGCCGGCGATGGAAACATGTTGGAACAGCATGGGCGCGGACTTCACTTCAGGGACGCGAACGACGCGGGAACCTGACAGGATAACGGGTTCGCACCATGCGCGCCTGTACGGACGTCCCGGTTCCGCTGGGCGGAACCTGATGCCGGCGTGGTCAGCGTTCGCAGCGCCACAACGCCCAGCGCTGGCCGCCATCGACCGGCGGCCCCAACGGGCTGATGGCGTCGGCGCCCACGCCGGGCGCCTCGTTGCGGGCCAGGGTTTCCAGTTCGTCGCGGACTTGCGCCTCGCTGCGTTCGTAGAACCCGACCTTGTGGCGCACCGAGACCTCGGCCTCGCCGCGCTTCTCGCACGATGGCGCCGTGGCCAGCACCTTCACCTCCCCCGCCTTGGGCGCCATGTGCACGAAGGTGCAGGCGGGCAGTGACATCGCGAGTGCCGCGATCAACATGAGGCGCATTGCGGTCTCCCAAAAAGCCGATGCCGCCCAGTGTGGACGGCATCGGTTCGGTGTGGCTGAACGAAGCGCTTACTTCTTCGCGACCGGCTTGCCGTCCGCATCCAGCACGGTGACCTCGCCGAGGTTCAGCGCACGCACCACCTGCTCGGTCTTGCTCAGGTCGCCCACCACCACCCAGGTCAGCGCGTTCGGATCCAGCGTCCTGGCGGCCACGTCGACCTGCGCCGGGGTCATCGCCTCGATCTCGGCCTTGCGCCTGAACACGTAGTCGTCCGGGCGGCCGTACAGCACGTTGCTGCCGATCGTGCCCATCACCGACGACGCGGTTTCGTAGGCACCGGGCAGGCTCAGGGTCAGGATCTTCTGCATGCCGCTGACTTCTTCCGCGCTCGCACCCCGCTTGCCGCTGGCGAAGTCGGCGATCTCGCGCTTGATCTCGGCCACCGACTCGGCGGTCTTGTCGATCTGCACCGGCGCCGACGCCGTCCACAGGCGCTGGCCGACCGCATTGCCGGCACCCGTGCGGGCGCCGTAGGACCAGTGCTTGTCCTCGCGCAGGTTCATGTTGAGGCGGGCGGTGAAGTCGCCGCCGATCACCATGTTGGCCATGTCGAAGGCAACTGCGGCCGGATCCGTGCTGGACGTCGCCAGCTGGGCGGCCACGATGTTCGCCTGCACCGCGCCCGGCTGGTCGATCAGGAACACGCGCGGCTGCTTCTGCTGGGCGACCGCCGGGATGCTGGCGCTCACCAGGGCAGGACCGGTGGCCTTCCAGTCGCCGAAATGCTTCTCCAGCACCGGCACGATCTCGCCGAGGGTGGTATCGCCGACCACCACCAGGGTGGCGTCCTGCGGACGCAGCGCGCCGCCATGGAAGGCCACCAGGTCGCTGCGGGTCAGCGCCGCGATGGCGGCTTCGGTGCCGCTGCCGGTGCGCGGCGCGGCGTACGGATGGCCGGCACCGAACACCAGGCCCGGCACGACGCGCTGGATGATCCCGCCCGGATTCACCTTCTCCTGCTTGATGCCGGCGATCCACTGGCTCTTCACCCGATCGATTTCGTTCTGGTCGAAGCGCGGCTTGCGCAGCATGTCGGCGTACAGCGCGATCGACGGCTCCAGGTTCTGCTTCAGCGCGGAGAGATAGGCGCTGCTGCTGTCCAGGCCGGCACTGGCGCCGAGGTTCGCACCGAGGTTTTCCATGTGGTCGGCGAACGCCAGCGCGTCGAGGTCGCCCGCGCCCTCGTCCAGCAGGCCCATCGCGAAACTGGCGGTGCCCGGCTTGCCGGCCAGGTCGGCCGCCTGGCCGCCACGGAACTCGTAGCTCATCTGCACGACCGGGATGTCATGGCGCTCGGCCAGGATCACCTTGGTGCCGTTCTTGAGCGTGGCGCGCTGCAGGCTGGGGAACTTCAGGTCGGGGAAGCTGGCGGTCACCGGCACGCCAGTCTTGCGGTCGACGGTGCTGGCCACGGCCTTGTACTTCGCATCCACCGCCGGCAGCTTGAACGGCGCCGGGGTGCCCGCGGGTTCCTCGGCGATGTCGACACGCTTGCCCGGGTTGACCAGCAGCGTGTGGCTGCCCTTGCCCGCGCCCAGCCAGCTGTTGCCGGTCGCGCGCACCGACGCCGTGGTGGCCTCGCCCAGGGTCTTCAGGCTGTCGCGGAAGCAGCCCGGGTTGCCCGTGTAGACCGCGCATTCGGCCAGCGCGTCGGCCTTGCCGCCGAACCCGCCGATGCGCTCCACGCCACGGATCCAGCCCGCCTGCAGGCTGGTGCGCGCGCGCGCCAACTCGTCCGCGGTCGGGCCGTCCTTCAACAACGCCTGCAGTTCCTCTTCGATCGCCGCTTCGACCTTGGCGACGTCCACGCCCTGCTTGACCGCGGCGGTGATCATGAAATTGCTGCCCAGCTGCGAGCCCATCGCGGACGCGCCGACGCTGTCGACCAGCTTGTCCTGGTGGACCAGGCGGCGATCCAGGCGCGAGGACTTGCCGCCGCCCAGCACCTGAGCGAACAGCGCCAGCCGGTCGAGGTCGGGCTGGCCGTATTCGGCCACGTTCCACACCCGGTAGATGCGCGACTGCGGGACGTTGTCGGTCATCTCGCCGCGGCTGTCCTTCGAATGCGCGGCCACGTTGACCTTCGGCTGCGCCATCGTCGGGCCGGCCGGGATGTCACCGAAGTACTGCGCCACCTTCGCCTTCGCGGTGGCCAGGTCGATGTCGCCGGCCAGCACCAGCACCGCGTTGTTCGGGCCATACCAGGTACGGAACCAGGTCTTCACGTCCTCCAGCGATGCCGCGTTGAGGTCGTTCATCGAGCCTATGGTGCTGTGGTGGTACGGATGGCCGACCGGATACATGGCCTTGCCCAACTCGTCCCAGACCTGGCCGTACGGCTGGTTCTGGCCCTGCCGCTTCTCGTTCTGGACCACGCCGCGCTGCTCGTCCAGGGTCGCTTGGTCGATCGCGCCGAGCAGGTGGCCCATGCGGTCCGACTCCATCCACAACGCCATGTCCAGGGCGGTGGTCGGCACGTTCTCGAAATAGTTGGTGCGGTCGGAGTTGGTGGTGCCGTTCTGGTTGGTGGCGCCGACCTGCTTGAATGGGCCGAAGAACTCGCCCGGGTTGTTCTCCGAACCGTTGAACATCAGGTGCTCGAACAGGTGGGCGAAACCGCTGCGGCCGGCCGGCTCGTCCTTGCTGCCCACGTGGTACCAGATGTTCACCGCCACGATCGGCGCCTTGCGGTCGGTGTGCACGATCACCCGCAGGCCGTTCGGCAAGGTGAAGCTGTCGTAGGCGATGTCGACCACCGGGGCGCTGGCGGCCTGTGCCTGCGGCGCGTACGCACCGGCGGACAGGGCGGTGGCAAGGGCAACGGCGAGCACGGCGGGACGGAACACGGACATGGACAACTCCTGGGACGGACGCGGGACGGCGAACCGCCGATGTTAGCCTCCGGGGCCGGTCGATACACTAGGTCGCATGCCACCCAAGGAGCCGGACATGACCCGCACCGCCCTGGTCACAGGCGCCAACCGTGGCATTGGCCTGGAATTCGCCCGCCAGTTGCTGGCGCGTGGCGACCACGTGGTCGCCGCCTGCCGCCACCCCGGCAAGGCTCCCGCGCTGAATTCGCTCGCCGGGGAATACCCCGGCCGCCTGCACGTGCTGCCGCTGGACGTGGCCGATGCGAAATCGCGCGCGCGCCTGGCGCACGAACTGCCGCTGGTGCTGGGCGACGACGGCCGCATCGACCTGCTGGTGAACAACGCCGGCGTGCTGCATTCGGGCGAACGCTTCGGGCATGTCGAACAAGCGGTGCTGGAAGACAGCCTTCGTACCAACGCGGTCGGACCGTTCCTGCTGGCCCAGGCCTTGGCACCCCTCCTCCGCGATAGCGATGGGGTTGCCGGGGATGCGGTCAACCAAGCGAGTATCGGGGAGCGACTTGACCGCATCCCCGGCAGCCCCATCGCGACAAATCGCACGGTGATCGCCAACATCAGTTCGCAACTGGGCTCGATCGCCAACACCACGCGCTTCGGCACGCCCAGCTACGACATCAGCAAGGCCGCGCAGAACATGGGCAGCGTGCTGCTGTCACGTGCGCTGGCCGAACGCGGGATCGTGGTCCTCGCCCTGCATCCCGGCTGGGTGCAGACCGAGATGGGCGGCACGCAGGCGCAGGTTGCGCCGGCGGATGCGGTGGCCGGACTGTTGCGCGTGATCGACGCCGCCACCGCGGCCCAATCCGGCACCTTCCTCGACTGGCGCGGCGCGCCGTTGCCATGGTGAGCGGGACCTGCGCCTCCCTTGCTGCGCAAGGCAGGGCGTGACGAATGTTCCACGTCATCCTCCATCGTCCCGAGATCCCGCCCAACACCGGCAACGTGATCCGGCTGTGCGCCAACACCGGCGCATGCCTGCACCTGGTGCGGCCGCTGGGTTTCGACATCGACGACAAGCAACTGCGCCGCGCTGGCCTGGACTACCACGAGTACGCTCGGATGCAGGTGCACGACGACCTCACCGGCGCGCTGGTGGCGATCGCCGCGATCCATGGCGCACCGCCTCGCGTGTTCGCCCTGTCCACCCGCGGCACGGTCCGCTTCGATGCCCCGGCCTACCGCGCCGGCGACGCCTTCCTGTTCGGCAGCGAGACCGCCGGATTGCCGCAGGCCGTGCTCGACACCATCCCCGAGGCCCAGCGCCTGCGCCTGCCGATGCGGCCCGGCAACCGCAGCCTCAACCTGTCCAACACCGTCGCGGTGGTGGTGTTCGAGGGCTGGCGCCAGGCCGGGTTCGACGGCGGCCTGTGAACGCGGACCTGACCGGAACGAACCGGAATAGTTCATGTACCGCCGAGTTCTGTATTCATCCTGGGTTGTGACCTCCTCCCCAGAATGCGCCCCACGTCCCGGCCGCTCGGCGGGCGCAATAACAACAACTCGAAGAGGCTCCCCATGAAGCGTTCCTTGCTTGCCCTGACCCTGCTGGCCGCCCTCCCCTTCGCCGCCTCCGCGGCCGACGGCCTGTCCTACAACTATGTGCAGGGTGGCTACACCCACGTGAATTCCGACGTCAACGCGAACGGCTGGGCGCTGGACGGGTCTGTCGCGATCGCCCCGAACTTCCACGTCTTCGGCGGCTACAACGCGGTGGAAGCCGATTCGATCTGGACCCCGGCCGGCACCTACAAGCCCAAGCTGGACCAGTTCAAGCTCGGCCTCGGCTACAACCACGGCATCTCCGCCAACACCGATTTCGTCGGCACCCTGGCCTACCAGAAGGCCGAAGCCAAGCTGGCGGGCGCCAATGCCGACCTCGACGGCTATGCCGCCGAAGCCGGCGTGCGCAGCGCGTTCGGTTCGCGGGTCGAGGGCTACGCGATGGCCGGCTATGAAGATGGCAACGACTACGACGGCGAGGCCTACGGCCGCCTGGGTGGCCAGGTGAAGTTCAACGCCAACTGGGGCGTGGCCGCCGACGTCAAGTTCGCCGACGGTGACACCCAGTTCTTCGTCGGTCCGCGCATCACCTGGTAACTGCCCCCCGAAGCACCGGCGCGCACCTCACCTCCGGGGTGTGCGCCAACAAGAAGCCCGGCACCTGCCGGGCTCTTCTTTCATCCACCGGCGATGACACCTGAACGGGGCGTGGCCAGGCGTCAGTCGCCGAACAGCGACTGCGGGTATTCGGCCTTGCGCTCGCGCGCCATCAGCCGCTTCAGGCCTTCGGCCGGTGTGATGTCGCCATGCAGGACGTCGCGCACGTTTTCCGCGATCGGCAGCTCGATGCCATGGCGCTGCGCCAACCGCATCACTTCGTCGGCGGTCTGGATCGATTCCACCACCTGGCCGATCGCGCGCACCGCGTCCTCGATCGACTGGCCGCGGCCCAGGGCCAGACCCAGCCGGCGGTTGCGCGAGAGGTCGCCAGTGCAGGTCAGCACCAGGTCGCCCAGCCCTGCCAGGCCCATCAGCGTTTCCGGCCTGCCGCCGATCCCGACGTTGAGCCGCAGCATCTCGTTGAGGCCGCGGGTGATCAGGCCGGCGCGGGCATTCAGCCCCAGCCCCATGCCATCGGCCACGCCCGTCGCCACCGCGAGCACGTTCTTCATCGCCCCGCCCAGCTCGGCGCCGCACATGTCGTCGCCGGTGTAGGCGCGGAACGCGGGGCCGTGCAGCGCATCGGCGACCTGCTGGCAGAACACCGCATCCTCCGAATGCACGGTCAGCGCGGTCGGCAGGCCTTCCGCCACTTCCTTGGCGAACGACGGGCCGGTGACGACGGCGAGCGGCACGTCTGCGCCGAGGACATCGCCTGCCACCTCATGGAGGAAGCGGCCGCTGCCCGGCTCGAAGCCCTTGGTCGCCCAGGCAACGCCCGCGCCCGGTTCGCGCCACGGTGCCAGCGCGCGCAGGGTTTCGGCAAAGGCATGCGAGGGAACGACGACCAATACGAGGTCGGCATCCGCCATCGCCTCGGGCAGCGCGGTGGTCGCGCGCAGATTGCCCGGCAAGGGAATGCCGGGCAGGTAGCGCGGGTTCTCGCCGCTCGCTTCGATCGCGGAGATCGTGGCCGCATCGCGACCCCACAGCACGGTCGGATGACCGTGCCGTGCAATCAGGGCGGCCAGCGCGGTGCCCCAGGACCCCGCGCCGAGGACGGCGACCGCCGGTTTTTCGCTGGACTGCGTCATGCAGTCGGCAGATTACGCGTTGCCGGCGGTTTCGGTGTTGGCCAGTTCGCCACCGGCCTGCTGCGCGACGCGCTGGCGCAGGGTTTCGCCGTACAGCGCGTCGAAGTTGATCGGCTGCATCGGGAACGGCGGGAAGCCGCCGGAGACGATCAGCTGGCCCACTGCGGCGGCGGCATACGGGTACAGGATGTTCGGGCACTGGGTGCCGAGCATCGCGTCGAGGACGTGCTCCTCGAACCCGCCCAGGCCGAACACGCCGGCCTGCTGGACTTCCGCCAGATAGGCGGTGCGGCCGTTGATGGTGCAGGTCAGGGTGATCCCCAGGCTCACCTCGAAGGCGTTCTCACCGAGGCGCTGGACCTTCTGGTTGAGCTTCATCTGCAGGTCCGGCTGGCCCTGTTCGTTGAACACCTGCGGCGCGTTCGGCGCCTCGAAGGACAGGTCCTTCACGTACAGCTTCTCGACGGTGAAGGTCGCGCCTTGCGGCTGGGCGTCGGCAACCGGGACGGCGCCGTTCAGGGTTTCATCGGACATGGTGGCTCCAGGGAAATCGGGTGGATGCGCAGGCCGGAACGGGATGCGCGTAATGAAAGCGGGCGATTATCGCACCGCGACGTGCGTACTGCCTGACTTGGGGCGGCCGCGCCGTTTCGCAAGCGCGACCGGTGCCGGCCGGCGGATCAGCGGCCCTTGACCAGCGGCAGGTCGGCGGACTGCCAGGCCACGATCCCGCCCTCGAGCACGTTGACGTTGGTGAAACCGGCCTTGCGCAGGCGCTTGGCGGCACCGCTGGCGCTCTCGCCGGACTTGCAGACCAGCACCACCGGCAATGCCTTGGCGGGTGCCAGGTGCTTGTTCTCGGGATCGAACTGGCCCATCTGCACGTTCCTGGCGCCGGCGATGTGGCCTTTCTCGAAGTCCGCGGCGGGCCGCAGGTCCACCACCAGTGCGTCGTCGCGGTTGATCAGGCCGGTCAGCTGCGCCGGTCCGATCCGCCGGAAGCCGCTGAAACGGCCGGCAATCTCGTTGTAGAGGATCGCAAGGGTGATGCCGGCCAGCGCCAGCGAGAGAAGCGGGTGGCGGCCGGCGAAGGCGACCAGTTCGGCGAACGTCACGGGGATGACCGGGTGATGCGGGGCGTGGATTGTACCCGCGCTGCGCTCAATCGCCTTCCCACAGGTCCGGCAGGCCGCTGATCAGCCACCAGGTCTTGGCCTCCTCGTCATAGCGCCAGCGCTCGCGGTAGCGCACGGACCGCCCGGCCAGGGTGTTGCGGTTGATCACCCCGATCTCGACGTCGCGCACGACCACGCCATCCGGTTCCACGGCTCCGCCCATGTCGCGGTAAGAGGAAATCTGCACCTGCTGGTAGCGCGAGAAGTCGACATCGGTGAGCGGCCGCTCATGGCGCACCTCCGGATCGACCAGCGACCACGCGCCTTCGAAATCGCCCCAGCGGATCGCCGCCGAGTAGTCGTACTGCACCTCGTCCAGCGCCGCCCCCTTGCTGGCATGGGTTTTCGGGCAACCGGCCAGCAGGGCCAGGCAGCACAGCAGCACGCAGCGCAGCAGAAGTCGTGGCATCGGGGTCACTCCGGTGGATGCCCCATCCTACCCGCTCGACGGGACCGGGGTTCAGCCACGGGCGATCGCGACATAGCGCCCACCCAGCACCGCGGCCACGCCGCCATCGGCGAGCCGGGTGCGCGCCTCCATCCGCACGCTGGCGCGGCCCTTGCTGCGCAGCGCGCCCGGCAGGTCGATCGCATCGGCGCCGCCCTCGCCGGCGGTGTCCAGGCGCACCTCGACCAGCAGGTCCTCGTACACCGGCTTGAGGTAACGCACGCGGCTGTCGGCGATGTAGATGTCGGCCTCCTGCCCGGTGCGGGCGAGTTCCAGGAAGGCCAGCCCCCACCCGGCGATGGTCATCAGCGAACTCAGGCTGCCGCCGAACGCGCAGCCCTTGTCGTTGACGTTGGCGGCCAGCGGTGCGCGCATGCGCAGGCAGCCGTCCTGCCAGTCGAGCACGCTCGGCTGCATCGCCGCCACCGGCGGCATTGCCATGTAGTGCGCGGCCAGGGCGTCGAGCAGCGAATCGGGGGAGGAAGAAGACAACGGGGGGATCTGCATCGCGACAGCCTGACGCAAGCGACGGCACCATGCCAAGCTGTACTGATGACCCGACGCGCCACCGACGCTTCGCCACTGGCCGGCTGGACGGTCGTGTCGCTCCGCCCGCGCGACCAGCACGCCGGCCTGCGCGCCGCCGCCGCGCGCGCCGGTGCGCGCCTGCTGGCGCTGTCGCCGCTGGCGGTCGAAACGCGCACGGACGCCGCGAGCCGGCACGCCCTGCGCGAGGCCCTCGCCGCCGACCTTGCGCTGTTCACCAGCCCGAACGCGGTACGCGCTGCCGCGGCACTGCAACGCCTGGCGAATGCCCGGGGACGACCACTGCTGGCGGTCGGCGATGGCACCCGCCGCGCGCTGCAACGGCTGGGCGTCGATGCGATGTCTCCCACCCGCATGGACAGCGAGGGCCTGCTGGCGATGCCCGCCCTGCGCGACATCGCCGGCCGGCGCGTCGGCCTGGTGACCGCGCCAGGCGGTCGCAACCGGCTGGTGCCGTCGTTGCGTGCACGTGGCGCCGAGGTGCGGCGCGCCGATGTCTACGACCGTACCCCGCTGGTGATCGCCGCAGCGCGCTGGCGGGCACTGGCCGCGGTGCTGGGGACACCGGAGCATGTCGTGCTGGCATTGAGCAGCACGGAGGCGCTCGACGCGATGCTCCGGCAGCGGCCCGCCCACCTGGCGCAACCGCTGCGGCCGATCGCGGTCAGCGCGGCCAGCGACCGGCTCGCCCAGGCCGCCCGCGACGCCGGCTTCCGGCGCATCGCGATCGCCGCCGATGCGCGCCCGGCCACGCTGCTGCGCGCCGCCGCCGATGCCTTCGTTTAGCATCGCCGGGTGAACATGCCGCCCCCGCCCGTTGCGCCCGCGCGTCGTTCGCGCGCCGGCGCGCTGTTGCTCTGGCTGCTGCTGGCCCTGGTGCTGGCCGCCGCGGGAGGCTTCGGCTGGCGACACTGGCAGGCCGCCGAACAGCAACGGCAATCGCTTGCCGAACAACAGCGCGCGGCGCTGGACGCACGCGTGGAAAGCCTGCGCCAGCTCCAGCGCACGCAGGCGCAACGCCTGCAACAGGCGGAGGCCACCAACCGGGTGTTGCGCGATGAACTGCTCGGCATCAGCCAGCGCGCGGCGCTGCTCGAGGACAGCGTCTCCAAGCTCGCCGACCCGGACCGATACGGTGCGCAGGCATTGCGCCTGGACGAGATCGAGCTGCTGCTCGGCATCGGCCAGCAGCGCCTGCGGCTGGACGACGACATCGACGGCGCGCGCCGCGCGCTGGCGCTGGCCGCGCCGCTGCTCGCCGGCCTCGACGACCCCGCCTACCTCAACCTGCGGCAGGCGCTCGCGCAGGAACAGGCGGCATTGCAGGCGCTGGGCGCGGACCCGCGCATCCATGCCAATGCCTTGCTGGAACGGATCGCCGCGGGCATCGACAGTGGAACGCCCGCGCGGCCCGCACCCTCCTTGCGCGAGCCCTGGTACCAGCGCCTGCTCGGGCGCATCGTGCATCGCCAGCCGACCGCGGCAGCCGGCCTTCATCAGCGCCCCGACCGCGACGCCGCGCTGGCCGCATTGCAGGTCGAATTCAGCCTGGCCCGGGCCGCGGTGGAACGCCGCGACATCGAGGGACTCCGGCACGCACTGGCCCGCATCGACGGCTGGCTGCAACGGCTGCTGGCCGGTTCGCCGGGCCTGCCGCAGAAGCGCCGGCTGCTGGCCGAACTCAAGGCGCTGCCGCTGCGGATGGAATCGCCGCTCGCCGGCACTACCCTGCAGCAGCTGCGCGCGCTGCGCGGCAGGTGACGCGCTGCGCTCACGCAGTGCTTGCGATGGCCCTGCGATGCTCGGCTTGGCCCTGATCCCGTTGCACCCCACGGAGGCGCGATGACCCTGTTCCGCAACGTGTTGTTCTGGCTGGTGCTGGCGGTGCTGGGCGCCCTGCTCGCGCAGGTGCTGTTGCAGGACCGGGGCTACGTGCTGGTGCGTTTCCGCGGTTACGACTACGAAACCAACGTGGCGGTGGCGACCGGCCTGCTGCTGGGGCTGATGCTGGGCATCGCCCTGCTGTGGACCTTGCTCCGGTTGCCGTTCCGGGCCTGGCGCCGCCACCGCGCCCGGCAGTCGCGGGCCAGGCTGACCGATGGCCTCGCCGCCTACCAGCGCGGCGACTATGCGCGCGCCGAACAATTGCTGGCGCAGGCCGCCGACAGCGGCGACAGCGAATCGGTGGCGCGCACACAGGCGGCGCGCGCGGCGTTGGCGCGTGGCGACGAAGCCGCGGCGAACGCGCACCTGGAGGCCTTCGGCGAACGCCATCCGGCCGCGCATGCGATGCAGCGCGCGCAGCACGCACTGGCGCAAGCTCGCCCTGCCGAAGCGCTCGCCGCGCTCGACGTGCCCGCTGCGCAACCGCTGCCACCGCGCGGCCTGCGCCTGCGCGCCGAGGCGCTGGCCGCCGATGGGCGCAGCTTCGAGGCATACGGCCTGCTCGGCGCATTGCGCCAGCAGCGGGCCATGCCGGCCAACCGGCTCGACGCGCTGCAGGTCGAATGGGCCGCACAGGCGCTGCTGCAGGCCGGCGACGCGAATGCGCTGGCGGATTGCTGGGACGCGCTGCCCGCGTCGCTGCGCACCAGCGCACCGGTGGTGGGCGCCTACGCGTCGCGGGCTGCGGCCATGAACTGGGATGAAGCGGCGCTCCGCAGCCTGGAACATGCGCTCGACGCGCAGTGGGACGAATCCATGGTCGACCTGTACGGCCGGCTCCGCCTCGGGCGTCTCGAGCATCGCCATGCCCAGGTCGATCGTTGGCTGCCTGCGCATCCGTCCAGCCCCGCCCTGCTGCTCGCCGCCGCGCGCATCGCCCATGCGCAAGGCCGGTGGCCGCAGGCGGAAGCCTGGGTGCATCGCGCGATCGCCCAGGGCGCCGGCGCGCCGGCGTGGGAACTGCTTGGCGATGGTGCCGTCCAGGCCGGCGACGAAGCAGGCGCGCGCATGGCCTATGCCAACGCACTGCGCTGCCAGCGTGGCGAGGCGGCACTGGACCTGCCGGATCGCGGCCTGCGCCAGCAGATCGCCGATACCGCGGCGGTCGAGCAACGCAACGAGCATGGCGTGCCGAGCCTGAGGGGCTAGGCCGGAAATCGGGGGATAGCGGCCGCGGGCCGGCGCAGGCTCGCCTCCGGCGCGCATTTACAATGCGCGCATGGCACAGATCCCCGACATCGACCTCGTCCGCGACTACCTGACCGGACTGCAGGACCGCATCTGCGCGGCCATCGAAACCGTCGATGGCGATGCACGCTTCGTCGAGGACTTCTGGCAACGCCCGGAGGGCGGCGGCGGACGTACCCGGATCCTCCGCGATGGCGCGGTCTTCGAGCAGGCCGGCATCGGTTTTTCCGACGTATCGGGCACCCGGCTGCCGCCCTCGGCCAGCGCCGCGCGGCCGGAGTTGGCAGGCGCCTCGTGGCGCGCCGTCGGCGTCTCGCTGGTCTTCCACCCGCGCAATCCCTACCTGCCGACCACGCACGCCAACGTGCGCCATTTCCGTGCCCAGCGCGATGGCGAAACCGTCGCATGGTGGTTCGGAGGCGGCTTCGACCTCACCCCGTTCTATCCCTTCGACGATGATGTGCGGCACTGGCATCGCACCGCCCGCGACCTGTGCGAACCGTTCGGCGCCGGCCAGCGTTACGCCGCGCACAAGCGCTGGTGCGACGAGTATTTCTTCCTCGGGCATCGCGACGAGACCCGCGGCGTCGGCGGCCTGTTCTTCGACGACCTGCACGGCGACTTCAACGACGACTTCGCCTACCTGCGCGCGGTCGGCGATGGGTTCCTCGATGCCTACCTGCCCATCGTCGGGCGTCGCAAGGACATGCCCTTCGGCGAGCGCGAACGCCAGTTCCAGCTGTACCGGCGCGGCCGCTACGTCGAGTTCAACCTGGTGTTCGACCGCGGCACCCTGTTCGGCCTGCAGAGCGGCGGCCGCACCGAATCGATCCTGATGAGCCTGCCGCCGCTGGTGCGCTGGGAATACGGCTACGCGCCCGACGCCGGCAGCGACGAGGCACGCCTGGCCGACTACCTGCGACCGCGCGACTGGCTCGGCGAATCCGCCTGACCGCCTGGTGCGCGCGCCGGATCAGTCGTCGCGCTTCTTCTTCACCACGCTGATGCTGCCGTTGGTCTCGAGCAGGGCCAGTTCGACCTCCGACACATCCTCGACGCCATTCATCCGCAACGATTCGCGGAAGTCCTGGCGGCTGACCAGTTGGCGGCGCAGCACGCCTTCGAACAGCTTGCCATTGCGGGCCAGCACCACCGGCTCGCCTTCCACGAATTTCTCCACCTTGCGGCTGCGCGAGGTCACGAACGCCACGGCGTAGTTCAGCGCGATCAGCGTGGTCGCCATGATCGCCGCCCCGGTCAGCGAGTTGTCGCCCCCGTTGATGCCGTTCTGCACCGCGTTGCCGATCAGGATCAGCAGTACCAGGTCGAACGGGGTGAACTGCCCCACCGCGCGCTTGCCCGACACGCGCACCAGCACCATCACCAGCAGGTAGATCGCGCAGGCCCGCAGCACGAAATGCCACCACGGCGCGGAGAGCTGGAACAGTTCTTCCATCGGATGCGTCCTTTCCTGCCGGGTGCCGAAGCATCCCATACGCGCGAGACGCCGCGCTCATGCCATGCAATTCGCGCAGGCATAAAAAAGCCCCGCAGCCAGGGGGGGACTGCGGGGCCGGTGGAAGGCAGGTTGGGGAGAACCTGCGTTTCCGTGATCACACCAGGGGAGGGGTAGTGATCGGTAACAGGCATTGCACCTGTTACGCGACATATGACCACCCTGCGCATGGATGGTTCGTGAAGATTGGGGTTAAAAAACCGTTGGGTTCAGGAATGATTCATTCCGATTTTCCCGGGCCGCCGGAACCCGCATTCCAGAGCCGTTTCCCGGGCTTGCCTGAAATCCTCCGTGCGCCAAAAGCGCACAGGTCAGTGCGCTTCATCCCAGTTGTTTCCCACTCCGGTATCGACCACCAGCGGCACCCGCAGGTCGGCGGCACCGGCCATCAGCGCGGGGACCTGGTCCAGCAGGGTCGGCAGGAAGCCCTCGTCGACCTCGAACACCAGTTCATCGTGCACCTGCAGGACCATCAGGACGCGGTCGCGATGCGCCTCCAGCCAGCCATCCACGCGCACCATCGCGCGCTTGATGATGTCGGCCGCAGTGCCCTGCATCGGCGCGTTGATGGCGGCGCGTTCCGCGCCGGCGCGCTGCGCCGCATTGCGCGAGTGGATGTAGTCCAGCGCGAGCCTGCGCCCGAACACGGTTTCGACATAGCCGGCGTCGCGCGCCTGCTGGCGGGTGCGGTCCATGAAGTCGCGCACGCCGGGATAGCGGCTGAAGTACAGCCCGATGTAGTCCTGCGCCTCGCCGCGGGCGATGCCGAGCTGCTTGGCCAGCCCGAACGCGCTCATCCCGTACATCAGCCCGAAGTTGATCGCCTTGGCCGCGCGTCGTTCGTTGCCACCGACCTCCTCGAGCGGCTTGCCGAACACTTCCGCGGCGGTCGCGCGATGGACGTCGGCGCCGCTCTCGAACGCGCGCACCAGGGCCTCGTCGCCGGACAGGTGGGCCATGATCCGCAACTCGATCTGCGAATAGTCGCAGGCCACGATCCTGCGCCCCGGCGGCGCGATGAAGGCGGTGCGGATGCGGCGGCCGTCCTCGCTGCGGATCGGGATGTTCTGCAGGTTCGGATCGGACGATGACAGGCGCCCGGTCGCGGCGCCGGCCTGGTGGTAGCTGGTGTGCACGCGCCCGGTGTCCGGGTTGACCATCTCCGGCAGCTTGTCGGTGTAGGTGCTGCGCAGCTTCGCCAACCCGCGGTATTCGAGGATGATCCGCGGCAGTTCATGCTGGTCGGCGATCGCCTCCAGCGCCTCCTCGTTGGTCGAGGGTGCCCCGCTCGGGGTCTTCACCAGCGCCGGCAGCTTGAGTTCGTCGAACAGCAGCGCACCGAGCTGCTTCGGCGAGTCGAGGTTGAAGCTGCGCCCGGCCAGTTCGGTGGCCTTCTGCTGCGCGGCCAGCATCCGCCGCGACAGGTCGGCCGATTGCCTGCGCAGTTCATCGGCGTCGATGCGCACGCCATTCGCCTCGACCCGCGCCAGCACCGGCACCAGCGGCATCTCGATGTCGCGGTACACCGACAGCAGTGCGGGCTCGGCCTGCAGCTTCGGCAGCATCGCGCGATGCAGGCGCAGGGTGATGTCGGCGTCCTCCGCCGCATAGCGGGTGGCATCGTCCAGCGCGACCTGGGCAAAGCCGATCTGCTTGGCGCCCTTGCCGGCCACATCCTCGTATTTCACCGTCTGGTAGCCGAGGTGGCGCAGCGCCAGCGAGTCCATGTCGTGGCGGGCGATGCCTGCGTTCAGCACGAAGCTCTCCAGCATCGTGTCGTCGGCGTAGCCATGCACGTCGATGCCGTGCCTGCGCAGCACGTGCAGGTCGTACTTGCCGTGCTGGCCGAGCTTCTTCTTCGAGGGGTCTGCCAGCAGCGGGCGCAATGCGTCGAGCACCAGGTCGCGCGGCAATTGCGCGGCGACGCCCGGCGCCTCGTGCGCCAGCGGGATGTAGCAGGCCTGGCCCGGCTCCACGCACAGGCTGATGCCCACCAGGCCTGCGCGCATTGAATCGAGCGAGTCGGTTTCGGTGTCGAAGGCGAACTCGTCCGCGTCGCGCAGCTTCGCCACCCATGCATCGAGTCGCGGCGTCTCCAGCACGCATTCGTATGTACCGGGCGCGGACAGCCCAGGATCGAGTTCCGCTTGCGATGCAGATGCACCGGGCGCGACGAAGCCGCTGCCGCGGGCGACGCCGGGTTCCTTTTCCGCGGTGGCTGCGGCGGTGTTCGCGCTGTCGCCCCCGAGTTCCTTCAACGCCTGGTTGAAGCCGTAGCGCGCGTACAGGCCGCGCAGGACTTCGGCGTCGCGTTCGCGCAGGACCAGGTCGGCGGGTGCATGCTCGAGCACGACATCGGTCTTGATCGTGGTCAGCTCGCGGTTGAGCGGCAGCCGCGGCAACGCCTCGCGCAGGCTCTCGCCGATCTTGCCGCCGACCTTGCCGGCATTGGCGATCACCCCATCCAGCGAACCGTACTCGGCCAGCCACTTCGCCGCGGTCTTCGGGCCGCACTTGGGCACGCCGGGGATGTTGTCGACGCTGTCGCCCATCAGCGCGAGGTAGTCGACGATCTGGTCGGCGCGCACGCCGAACTTTTCGATCACCGCCGCGTCGGAATCCAGCTTGCCGCCGCTCATGGTGTTCACCAGCGACACATGCGGGCGCACCAGCTGTGCCATGTCCTTGTCGCCGGTGGACACGACGACGTCGATGCCGGCCGCGGCGCCCTGCACCGCCAGGGTGCCGATCACGTCGTCGGCTTCCACGCCCTCGACGCGCAGGATCGGGAAGCCCAGCGCGCCGACGATCGCCATCATCGGCTCGATCTGCGCGCGCAGTTCGTCCGGCATCGGCGCGCGGTTGGCCTTGTACTCGGCGTACAGGTCGTCGCGGAAGGTGCGGCCCGGCGCGTCCATCACGAAGGCGATGTAGTCCGGTTTTTCCTTCAGGTGTCCACGCAGCATGTTGACCACGCCGAACAGCGCACCGGTCGGTTCGCCGGCCGCATTGCTCAGCGGCGGCAGCGCATGGAAGGCGCGGTAGAGGTAGTTGTATCCGTCGATCAGGACGAGCTTGGCCATGCTCGGATTCTACGCGGCACGGCGCTGGCACAATGCCCGCACACCGCACGGGCAAACATGATGCAGCGCTGGTTCGAATCCCGGCTCGACCCCTTCCCCGACGCGCCGCCCACGCAGCCGCCGGCCAGCCTGTACGCGTTCTGCCGCCACTACACCCGTGGCGCCGAACGCTGGCTGCTGTTGCTCACCGTCACCACCGGCCTGATCGCGCTGGCGGAAGTGGCGCTGTATGCGTATGTCGGCGCGTTGGTGGATCGCATGAATGCGGTCGGGCCCGGTGCCTTCATGGCGCAGGAGGGCCCGCGGCTGGCGTGGATGGCGGCGCTGGTGCTGGTGGTGTTGCCGGCGCTGGTGCTGCTGAATTCGCTGGTGCAACACCAGACCCTGCTCGGCAACTTCCCGATGCGGATCCGCTGGAACGTGCATCGCTACCTGCTGCGGCAGTCGATGGGCTATTTCCAGGACGAGTTCGCCGGGCGCATCGCCACCAAGCTGATGCAGACCTCGCTGGCGGTGCGCGAGACCGTGGTCAAGCTGCTCGACATCGGCAACTACGTGCTGGTGTATTTCGGCGGCACCCTGATCGTCGCGGCCAGCGCCGACTGGCGGCTGATGCTGCCGTTCGTGGGCTGGCTGGGCTGCTATGCGCTGCTGATGCGCTGGTTCGTGCCGCGGATGGGCAAGGTCTCGCAGGAACAGGCCGATGCGCGTTCCACCATGACCGGGCGCATCGTCGACAGCTACACCAACATCGCCACGGTCAAGCTGTTCTCGCATTCGCAGCGCGAGCAGGCCTATGCCCGCGAGGCGATGGGCGGCTTCCTGGCCAGCGTCTACAGGCAGATGCGCCTGGCCACCAACGTCTACAGCCTGCTGTATGCGCTGAACATGGCGCTGCTGTTCGCGGTGGCCGCGCTGGGCCTGTGGTTGTGGCTGCATGGCCATGTCAGCGTGGGCGCGGTGGCGGTGGCCTCGGCGCTGGCATTGCGCCTGCTCGGCATGTCGCACTGGATCATGTGGGAGCTGTCGGCGCTGTTCGAGAACATCGGCACCGTGCACGACGGCATCAGCTCGATCTCGCTGCCGCCGACCGTCGACGATGCGCCCGGCGCGCCAGCTCTGCCCCGGGCAATCGGCGAGATCCGCTTCGAGGACGTGGCCTTCCATTACGGCAAGGGTGGCGGGGTCATCGAGCACCTCAACCTGCACATCCGCCCCGGCGAGAAGATCGGCGTGGTCGGGCGCTCGGGCGCCGGCAAGTCGACCCTGGTGAACCTGCTGCTGCGCTTCCACGATGTCGAAGGCGGCCGCATCGCCGTCGACGGCGTCGACGTGGCCAGCGTGCAGCAGGATTCGCTGCGCGCGCAGATCGGCGTGGTCACCCAGGACACTTCGCTGCTGCACCGGAGCGTGCGCGAGAACATCCTGTACGGCCGCCCCGACGCGAGCGAGGACGACATGATCGAAGCCGCGCGCCAGGCGAACGCCGAAGCCTTCATCCACGAACTGGTCGACGCCAAGGGCCGGCGCGGCTATGACGCCCAGGTCGGCGAACGCGGGGTCAAGCTGTCCGGCGGCCAGCGCCAGCGCGTCGCGATCGCCCGCGTGCTGCTGAAGAACGCGCCGATCCTGGTGCTGGACGAGGCGACCTCGGCGCTGGATTCGGAGGTCGAAGCGGTGATCCAGGAGAACCTGTACCGGTTGATGCAGGGCAAGACGGTGATTGCGATCGCCCATCGGCTGTCGACGATCGCCGCGATGGACCGGCTGGTGGTGATGGATGCCGGCCACATCGTCGAGGAAGGCAGCCACGAGCAGCTGCTGGCGCGCGGCGGCCTGTACGCGCAGTTGTGGCAGCGGCAGTCGGGCGGCTTCCTCGCGCTCGCGGCGACGGCGGACGATGCCTGACGCGCCGCGTTTCACGGCACGCCGGCATCGCGCATACTTCCATCACACTCAGGAGGACTCCGTCATGCGCAAGACTTCAGTGATCCTGTTCGCTCTGGCCTTGTCCGCCTGCAGCACGGTGCCCCCCGAACAGATGCTCGCCGGGGCGGAACCGGTCACCCGCACCGAATCCAACGGCGACACCATCACCGAGTACCGCGTCGCCGGTGCCTTGAAGATGGTCAAGGTGGTGCCGTTGCGCGGGCCGACGTACTACATCAACGATCGCGATGGCGACGGCAAGCTCGACTGGCAAAAGGGCGAGGCGCCGATGACCTACTACAAGCTCTACAGCTGGTAGCAGTTACGCCGGTTGCAGGTTGGCGTAGGCCAGCACCAGCCACTTGCTGCCGACATCGTCGAAGTTGACCTGGATGCGCGCATGCGCGCCGCTGCCCTCGACGTCGGTGACGAAGCCGGTGCCGAAGGTCGGGTGGCGGACATTGGAACCGAGCCGCACCGCCGGCACTTCGATCGCGGCGTGGCCGCGGTCGCGCGGGCTGAAGCGACCGGCCTGATTGCCGTAGCCACCGCGCGCGGCGTACGCATTCGGCTGCGGCTTCGGGCGGATCTCGCGCAGCAGCGGCTTGGGGATCTCGCGCAGGAAACGCGACGGCAGGCCGTACATGTCGCTGCCGTGGATGCGCCGTGTCTCCGCGTGGCTGAGCACCAGTTGCTGGCGCGCGCGGGTGATGCCGACGTAGGCCAGCCGGCGTTCTTCCGCCATCCGCCCGGCTTCTTCGGCGGAACGCGCGTTCGGGAACAGGCCTTCCTCCAGGCCGGCCAGGAACACCAGCGGGAATTCCAGGCCCTTGGCACTGTGCAGGGTCATCAGCTGCACGCCGTCGGCGCCGGCCTCGGTCTGGCCTTCGCCGGCCTCCAGCGCGGCGTAGCTGAGGAAGGCGACCAGCTCGGTGAGCCCGGCCGCCTCATCGTCGTCGCGACGGGTGAAGCGCGAGGCCACCGACACCAGTTCGTCGAGGTTCTCGATGCGCGATTCCGAATCCAGCCCGCCACGCCCTTCCTTCGCCCAGTGCTCGCGCAGGCCGGAGCGCGCCAGCACGTGGTCGATCTTCTCCGGCAGCGGCATGTCGACGGTTTCCACCGCCAGCAGGTCGATCAGGTTGGCGAAACCGGCCAGCGCATTGCGCGCGCGGCCGGCCAGGGTCGATTGCTCGCACAGCCGGCGCGCGGCGCGCCACAGCGATTCACGATGTTCGCGCGCGGTGCGCCGCACATCGTCAAGGGTGCGCTCGCCGATCCCGCGGGTCGGCGTGTTGACCGCACGCTCGAACGCCGCGTCGTCGTCGCGATTGGCGACCAGCCGCAGGTAGGCCAGCGCGTCCTTGATCTCGGCGCGCTCGAAGAAGCGCATGCCGCCATACACGCGGTACGGCACCTGCGCCGCCAGCAAGGCTTCCTCGAAGGCACGCGACTGCGCATTGCTGCGGTAGAGGATCGCGGCCTCGCCATGGGCGCCGCCATCGCGCACCCACTGGGCGATGCGCTCGACCACGTAGCGCGCCTCGTCGATCTCGTTCCAGGCGGCGTACAGGTCGATCTGCTCGCCCTCGCCTGCATCGGTCCACAACTGCTTGCCGAGGCGATCCTCGTTGTGCGCGATCACCGCGTTGGCGGCATTGAGGATGTTGGCGCTGGAACGGTAGTTCTGCTCGAGCTTCAGCGTCGCCGCGCCAGGGAAATCGCGCAGGAAACGCTGCACGTTCTCGACCTTCGCCCCGCGCCAGCCGTAGATCGCCTGGTCGTCGTCGCCGACCACGAAGACTTGCCCCGTCTCGCCCGCCAGCAGGCGCACGAAGCCGTACTGGATCGCGTTGGTGTCCTGGAATTCGTCGACCAGCAGCTGGCCGAAGCGGTGGCGGTAATGCGCCAGCAGCGCCGGCGTGTCGCGCAGCACTTCATGCGCGCGCAGCAGCAGCTCGGCGAAGTCGACCAGGCCCGCGCGTTCGCAACGCGCCTGGTATTCGGTGTAGGCGCTGAGCATCGCCGAGGCCCATTCGTCCCCTTCCGGCTGGATGTGCTGCGGCCGGCGGCCCTCGTCCTTCTGCGCGTTGATCCACCAGGCGATCTGCCGCGGCGGGAAGCGCGCCTCGTCCAGCTCCAGCGACTGCACCACGCGCTTGACCAGCCGTTGCTGGTCGTCGCTGTCCAGCACCTGGAAGCTTTCCGGCAGCTTCGCGTCCTGCCAGTGCAGGCGCAGCAGGCGATGGGCGATGCCGTGGAAGGTGCCGACCCACATGCCGCGCGGCTCGCCGCCGAGTTGCGCGGCGATGCGCGCGCGCATCTCGCCGGCCGCCTTGTTGGTGAAGGTCACCGCGAGGATGCCGTGCATCGGCACCCCGAACACCTCGTGCAGCCAGGCGATGCGATGGGTGAGCACGCGGGTCTTGCCGGAGCCGGCACCGGCAAGGACCAGGTAATGGCCGGGCGCAGCGGATACGGCCTCGCGCTGGGCCGGGTTCAGCCCGTCGAGCAGGTGGGAAACATCCATCGCGTCATTCTACCGGGGCGCTGCCGGATGGCGCCGTTCAGCACGGCGGAGGTGCGGGCATTCGCTGCGCGGCTCGAAATGCCGCTGCGCGAATACCCGCACCTCCGCCTTCTCGGCAGTCAGTGCGCGACCTGCTCGCGCTTGCTGCTGCTGCCGGTCATCACCTTGTCGGTCCAGGCGATGCCGAGCGCGGACAGGATGAAGATGGTGTGGATGATGGTCTGCCACATCACGCCGACGGGCGTCACCTTGCTGCATGCGGCGCCCTTGAATCCCGACTGCAGCGCCACCTGGGCGGCATCGAACGCGGCCTGGCTCCCGCACAGCGGCAATCCGCCCAGCGTGCCGGCCTCGATGAAGGTCTTCAGCAGGTGGATCGAGGAGATGCCGATGATCGCCATCGCCAGCTTGACCTTGAGCACGCTCGCATTCACGTGACTCAGCCACTCGGGCTGGTCCGGATGGCGCTCCAGGCGCATGCGCGAGACGAAGGTCTCGTAGCCGCCCACGATCACCATCATCAGCAGGTTGCTGATCATCACCACATCGATCAGCCCCAGCACCAGCAGCATGACCTGCTGCTCGTCGAGGATCCTGATGTCGGTCACCAGGTGCGACAGTTCCTTCAGGAACAGGAACACGTACACGCCCTGCGCCACGATCAGCCCCAGGTACAGCGGCAACTGCAACCAGCGCGAGGAGAAGATCAGTGCGGGCAGCGGATTGAGGCGGGTATCGGGATGGGACATCGTCAAGGGCATCGCGCGTCGGAATGCTGCATTGCAACGTCTGCCAGACGCCCCGTCAACCTTTCATTGGCGCGCAAGCCGGCCCTTGGTTTCCGATTTGACAGCGTTGTCAGTCGGACGGTAAAAGCCATGCTCGCCGATTCAGCGGCGGCATCGGGGCGCGGGGACGACATCGCCCGCCACGCCACCACGACAACCACACACGGCGGAATCACATGGCCCACCAGCAAACACGTTGGTCGCAGTTCGGCGTCCTGATCACGGTGTTCTTCTTCTGGGGCTTCGTCGCCGCCAGCAACGACATCCTGATCCCGGTGTTCAAGAAAGCGTTCGACCTGTCGCAAGCCCAGAGCCAGCTGGTCTCGCTTGCGTTCTACGTGGCCTACACCGTGGGCTCGCTGGTCTATTTCCTCACGTCCAAGCTGATCGGCGCGGACGTGCTCAACCGCATCGGCTACAAGAACGGCATCTGCCTGGGCCTGCTGATCTCGGCGATGGGCTCGCTGCTGTTCTACCCGGCAGCGAACAGCGGCTCCTATGGATTGATGCTGTCGGGCCTGTTCATCGTCGGCCTGGGCTTCTCGCTCCAGCAGATCGCGGCCAACCCGCTGGCGATCGTGATGGGCAATCCGGCCACCGGCGCGCAGCGCCTGACCATGGCGGGTGGCGTCAACAACTTCGGCACCACCATCGGCCCGCTGCTGGTCAGCTTCGCGATCTTCGGCAGCGTTGCCGCCGGCGGGACCGAGGCCAGCATCGAGAGCGTCAAGATCCCCTACCTCGTGCTCGGCGCGGCGTTCGTGCTGGTCGCGGTGTTCCTGAAGTTTTCGTCGGTGCCCAACCAGATCGACCTCGACGGCCTCGCCGCCGATGAAGCCACCGATCCGGGCAAACGCGTGCAGAAGTCGTCCGCGTTCGGCTACCCGCAACTGGTGCTGGGCATGATCGCGATCTTCGTCTACGTCGGCGTGGAGGTCTCGACCATCAGCAACATGCCGGCCTACCTGGAACTGCCGGCCTCCGAGGGTGGGCTGGGCATCGATACCTCCCTGGTCGCGCCCTTCGTGTCGCTGTACTGGGCCAGCCTGATGATCGGCCGCTGGGCCGGCGCAGCGGGCGCGTTCGACGTGGCCAAGCGCACCAAGTGGATGCTGACGATCCTGCTGCCCTACCTCGCGTTCGGCGTGTTCCTGGCGGTCAATGCCTTCGCCCGCCACGAGATCTCGCACTTCTTCATGTACGCGTTCGTCATCGTGCTGATGATCCTGGCCACCTTCGCCAGCCGCGGAAACCCGGCGCGGATGCTGCTGTACTTCGCCCTCTGCGGCATCGCCGCGTTGCTGATCGGCATGTTCACCTCCGGCATGACCAGCGTGGTCGCCTTCATCAGCGTCGGGCTGTTCTGCAGCACGATGTGGCCGTGCATCTTCACCCTGGCGATCACCGGCCTGGGCAGGAACACCAACCAGGGCAGCAGCCTGCTGATCATGATGATCATGGGTGGCGGCATCGTCAGCTGGTTGCAGGGCGTGATCGCCGACATGCACGGCATCCACTACAGCTTCATCATCGGCGTGCTGTGCTTCGCCTACCTCGGGTTCTACGCGATCGCCGCCAGCCGGGCGCTGAAGAAGCAGGGCATCGACCTCGACACGCTGACGGCGGAAGGCGGCCACTGAGCCTCCTCGCCGCGCGGTAAACGAAAAACCCGGCGCGATCCGCCGGGTTTTCCATGGGTGACCACTTGCTGCGCGCCCCGCCCCCGGCGATGTCCTCAGGCCGCGCGCCCGTTATCCATCGCGTCGGCACGTCGTGCGTGGAACAGGCTGAGCAGCGGTGACGCCATCAGCGTCGTCACCAGCGTCATCGCGAACAGCAGGGTGAACAATCCGGGGCCGATCAGGCCGGCTTCCAGGCCGATCCTGATCACCACCAGTTCCATCAGGCCGCGCGCGTTCATCAGCGAACCCACCGCGAGGCTCTCGCGCCAGTCGTGGCCGCCCAGGCGCGCGCCCAGCGCGCAGCCCGCGACCTTGCCGAGCACCGCCACCGCCAGCACCAGCGCGAACGCACCCAGCCCGGCGCCGGCGAATACCTCCGGGGTGGCGTTCTGGCCGGCCAGCGCGAACATCACCGGCATCAGCAGCACGACCGCCACCGGTTCGATGCGCCGCCCCAGCGATTGCAGCAGGCGGTCGTCGCGCGGCAATGCCACGCCGAACAGGAACGCCCCGAAGATCGCGTGCAGGCCGATCCATTCGGCGAACGCGGCGCAGGCCAGCACCCCGATCATGATCCAGGCGAACGCCGGCAGCGGCAGTTCCTCCATGGGCGCCAGCGACGGCAGCGCGCGCGCCATCAGCGGCTTCACCGCCAGCAGCACGGTCGCCACCAGCGCGACGCCGCCGCCGATCGCGAGCAATGCCCCGCCGCTGGAGCGTCCGGTCATCGCCAGCACCATCGCCAGCAGGATCCAGACGCAGACGTCGTCGATCATCGCCGCGCCCAGGGCGAGCCGCCCCGGCACGCTGCGGGTGAGGTTGCGATCGCGCAGGATGCGCGCCAGCACCGGGAACGCGGTGACCGACATGGTCGCGGCGACGAACAGCGCGAACGGCCAGAACCCGACTCCCGCAGGTGCGAATCGCGCATGCAGCACGGGCGCGATCGCCAGCCCCAGTGACATCGGCACCAGCATGCCGAGCGAGCCCACCGTGAACGCCGAGCGTACCTGGGCGCGGCTGCCTTCCGGTGCACGCAGGTCGGCGCCGACGATGAACATGAAAAGCGAGACGCCCAGCGTGGCCAACCCGGACAGCACCGGCAAGGTCGCCTTCGCGAACACCACCGCGTGCAGCTCCGGCCACCACGCACCGAAGGCGATCGGACCGAGCAGCAGGCCGGCCGCCATCTCGCCGATCACCGGCGGCTGGCCGAAGCGCATGAGCGCCGCGCCACACAGGCGCGCGGCGACCAGGATGATCACCAGTTGGAGCAGGACCTGCAGGGTTGCAGTCACCGCGGCTGCAACCCTGGCATCGGCGGTACCGGCGCGGGGCAATGGCTGCGCAGGTAGTCCATGTGCTTGGGCAAGCGATCGGCCGTCGTGGCGACGTGGCTGCGGATCTCGTCGAGGAAGCGCGTGAGGTCCGGCACGCTCATCACGTCGGCGGTCGGGTGGTACTGCCGGGGCACCACGCCCTGCCCCATCATCACCTGGATCCAGGAGTTCTCCGCGAACAGTTCCTCCGGCACCCGGTAGACCACGCCGGTCTCGCGGAACAGGTCGATGCGCTGCTGCAGGGTATCGGGCAGCTTCATCTCGGCGATCTCGCGCCAGTACGGGGTGTCGCGGCGGTTGGTGAGCGTGTAGTGCAGCACCACGAAGTCGCGCACGTGCTGCACTTCGCTGTCGAGCTGCGCGTTGTAGCGATCGACCTCGGCCTGCGAGACGACCTTGGGGAACATCCGCAGCAGGTGCACGATGCCGCGCTGGATCAGGTGGATCGTGGTCGATTCCAGCGGCTCGATGAAGCTGCCGGCCAGGCCAAGCGCCACGCAGTTCTTCTCCCAGCAGCGCTGGCGCTGGCCGGGCTTGAAGCGCACCGGCCACGGCTGCTTGATCACCTCGCCCTCGATGCTCGACAGGAACTCGTGCTTGGCCTCGTCGTCGCTGATGTGCCGGCTCGAATAGACGATGCCGTTGCCGACGCGGTGCTGCAGCGGGATCCGCCACTGCCAGCCGGAGCCGCCGGCGATCGCGCGGGTGTACGGCACCGCGTCGCGCACCGCGGTGGTCTGGGTGGCCAGCGCGCTGTCGTTGAACAACCAGTGCGACCAGTCCTCGAAGCCGACGCCCAGGGTCTTGCCGATCAGCAGCGCACGGAAGCCGGTGCAGTCGATGAAGAAATCTGCCTCGATCGTGCTGCCGTCCTCCATCGCCAGCGCGGTGATGTAGCCGGAGGCCGCATCGGTCTTCACGTCGACGATCTTGCCTTCCACGCGCTTCGCGCCATGGCGCTCGCTGAGACCGCGCAGGTAGCGCGCATAGAGCGCCGCGTCCATGTGGTACGCATAGTTGATGCCGCCCTTCGGCAGGTGCGCGAAGCGGTCCTGCAGCGACGCGCGCAACTCCACGCAATAGTCCTCGTAGCCGCTGGCGATGCCGAGTTCGCGGCCGCGCAGCCAGAAGTGCTGGAAGCCCGCCGACCAGTGGTCGCGACCGGAGGTGCCGAACGAGTGGATGTAGCGATGGCCCTTGTCCAGCCAGTTCTCGAACGAGATGCCCAGCTTGATGGTGCCCTGCACCGCCGCCATGAACTCCTGCTCGTTGATCTCCAGCAGGCGGTGGAAGGTCACCAGGGTGGGGATGGTCGCCTCGCCCACGCCGACCGTGCCGATCTCCTCGGATTCGACCAGGGTGATGTCCAGCACCTTGCCCAGCGTGCGCGACAGCGCGGCGGCGGCCATCCACCCCGCGGTGCCGCCGCCGGCGATGACCACGCGTCGGATCGGGCGTTGGGTGATGTCGGTGTCGTCGGTGGTCATCGTGGTCCTCAGCGGTTGAGTCGTTTCAGCAGCCGTGCGCGCAGGGCGCGGACACGGCCTTCGTCCATCGGCGCCAGTGCGCCTCGTGCATTCTCGGGAATATGCGCGGCGGTGTCGTCGCCGGCCTCGAACACGTAGTGGCGGAACACGTCCTGCCACGCCGCGCGCTGCGCCGGCGGCAGGTCGCGCACGCTCATGATCGCCAGCATCAGCGCGTTCATCGGCGTGTCCATCCACGCCGGGGCCTGCCGCCACCAGTAGTTCACCAGCACGTTGAAGGCTTCCAGGCCTTCCATGTGGTGCCACCACAGGCTGGGGATGAACACCGCATCGCCCGGTCCGAGCTCGGCGACCTGCGCATGCCGCCGCGCTTCGGCGAAACGCGGGAAGCGCTCGAGGTCGGGGGCGTGGAAATCCACCAGGCTGATCGCCTGGCCGGCGGGGGTGTAATCCAGCGGCCCGATATAGAGGTTTTCGAGTTGCTCCGGCGGGAACAACGTGACCCGCCGCCGGCCGGCGACCACGCAGGCGATGTTGTCGGGCACGTCTTGGTGCGCGGCGATGCGCGTGCGGTTGCCGATCCAGATGCTGGCCAGCGCGTCGCGCCCGCCCAGGTCGAGGTCGTTGCTTGCGCGGAAGCCCGGCAGCCAGGTGTCGATGGTGGTGGAGGCGACGTAGATCGCCGGCGACGCCGGTTCGTCCAGGTACTTGCGCAGCGTGGCGAGCGCGACGTCGAGCGACACCTGCTCCTGGCGGAAATTGAAACTGCGCACGTCGTCGCCGTAGAAGAAACGCCCGCCGATCTCCGGCGCGCCGACCGTGGCCACCGCAGGCGGCGCATCCGGCCGGACGAACTGGCGCAGGTAGGCGATGCCGTCCCGCGGGGAATTGCGCGCGGCGGCGACCGCCGGCCAGTGCTCGGCCAGCCCACGCAGCACCACCGGCTCGTTCGCCGCCAGCAGCGCGTCCGGCAAGGCCCCGGAAGGATCGGCGGGCTGCTCGCGGATCGGGCTAGCGTGCGCCAGCACGGCTGCGGTTCATCCGCTCGATCAGGCCACGGAAATTCGCCACCGACGCCACCGCCATGAACACCGGCTCGAGATGGCCCGCCGCATGCAGGCCACCCAGCGCCGCCGCATCCAGCGCGCGCAGGCGGTCCTCGTCGATCGCGTAGAAGCCGGTGAGGCGGTTGGCGGAACCATCGTCCAGCGCCACGTCGAGCACGAACGATTCCAGCAGGTCCAGCGCCAGCAGCGCATCGACGAACGCCGGCACGCGCTCGAGCCCGTCGTGCAGCGCGAGCAGCACCGATGCCATGCGGTCCAGGTACTCGGTGTTGCCGCCCTGCTCGTGGAACAGGGCGCTGCCGATCAGGCTGCCCACGCGCGGACTGTCGAGGTCGATGTGGACGGTGAGGTCATCGTCGCCCTTGCCGATCAGGAACGGTTGCCGTTCGATCGCCAGCGGCACGTACGTGGCGTCCCAGCGCTCGCCGTCGAGGAACAGGTTGCGTCCTTCCTCGAAGCCCAGCACCGCGATCGGCTGCAGGGCGCCATTGGCGTCCTTGCGGAACACGATCGGGTAGTGCGCCTGGATATTGCGGAACTCGGCCGGGAATGTCGGCACGAAGGCGACATCATCGCCCAGCGCCGCGCTGCGCCGGGTGTCGATGCGCAGGTGCCTGTGGTCGATGTCGTTGAGCTGGGCGTGGCGGGCCATGGATGTGTCCTAGATGCGCGGCATGCCGCGCGACCGCACATGGTCGAGCATCTCGCGATGCCCTGGCAACGCCGCGAGCATCTTGCGGGCGAGTTCGGCCGATTCGCGGAAATACCCTTCCGCACGCGCCACGTCGTCGCCGCGGCGGGCGGCCGGGCGCGGCTCCGGCATGAAGCCCATGCCGTAGAGGATGAATTGGTAACTCGCCGAGGGGAACACCTCCTCGACGCGGTTGAGGTCGTAGCGCGACGGCGGCTGGTGGCGCCACAACTCGAGCAATTCCTGCAAGCGCACCGGGATGGTTTCCGGACGACGGTTGTCGCGCCAGTAGTCGCTGTCGTCGCGCCTGCTCAGCACGTAGTGCAGCTTGAGGAAGTCGACGATGCGGTCCCAGCGATAGCTGAAGGTGTCGTTGTAACGCCTGGCGACGATGTCCATCGCCTCGCGGGTGGCGGGCAACTGGTCGGCCAGCATGCCCGCGGCCAGCTCCACCATCACCAGCGACGAGGCTTCCAGCGGCTCCATGAAGCCGCTGGCCAGTCCGATCGCCACGCAGTTGCGATGCCAGGCGCCGCGCCGGAAGCCGGGCCTGATGGTGATCCGCGGCAACGTGTGGATGTCTTCCTCGCGACCGCCGGTGGCGACGACGTAGCGCCGCAACGCCGCTTCGGCCGCGTCGTCGTCGGTGTGCGTGCTCGAATAGACATGGCCGATGCCGCGCCGGCCCTGCAGGCCGATGTCCCAGATCCAGCCGGCCTGCTGCGCGGTCGACAGCGTCTGGCAGGCGATCTCGACGGTCGGGTCGACGTACGGCACCTGCACCGCGATCGCGCGGTCGTTGAACAGCACGCCCTTCTGCGATTCGATCTCGATGCCGTAGTGCTGGCCGATCAGCAACGCGCGCATGCCGCTGCAGTCGACGAACAGGTCGCCGGCGATCGCGCCGTGTTCGCGCGTCTGCAAGGCGGCGATGTCGCCGTTGTCGTGCGCCACCACGCCGGTCATGTGGTCGGAGACATGGCGCACGCCGAGCTTCCCGACGCAGTGCCTGCGCAGGAACGCGCCCAGCTTCGCGGCGTCGAGGTGGTAGGAGTAGTTGGCCACCGCCGCCCATTCCGGCGTGCCGAACTGCTTGGGCGACTTGCCCGCCTCGCACAGGTGCGACTGGAAGCAGGTCAGCATGCTGAAGGGCACGTCGCTGTGCGCCATCCAGCCGGCCACCAGGTTGGTGTCGAGGTAGCCGGTCGGCAACACGAACGGGTGGTGGTAGTAGTCGCCGGCGCGGTCCTCGCGCCAGCGCAGGAATTTCGAGCCCTGCTTGAACGCCGCGTCGCATTCGCGGATGAAATCCGTTTCCGACACGCCGGTCCTGCGCAGGGTGTCGCGCATGGTCGGCCAGGTGCCTTCGCCCACGCCGATGGTCGCCACCTCGGGCGATTCGATGAGGGTGATCTGCAGGCCGGCGCCGGAGGCGGCGTCGTGTTCCGCGGCGAGCACGGCCGCCGTCAGCCAGCCGGCGGAACCGCCGCCTAGGATGACGATGCGTCGAATGGGGTCAGGCAAGGGAAACGCTCCACGCACCACGGGAACGCCAGCATAGGCGCCCGGGAAGGTTCCGGGGACCGCCGGCGAGCGGCGGCTCCCGATGCCGCGCGACGGGATCCGTCGCGCGGCCAGGTTGCGACCGATCAGAACTTGTAGCGGGCACCGAGCATGTAGCGCGGCCCGTTCTGGGTCACGTAGAGCGCGTTGTTCTGGTTGCGCCCGTGCACGCGCGCGGTCTCGTCTGTGACGTTGATCCCTTCGAACTGGATGGTCAGGTTCTCGTTGATCTTGTAACCGATGCTCAGGTCGAGCTGCCCGAACGCCTCCACGTAGTTCGGGTTCGGCCCCACGCCGTCGAACACCCCGGACAGGAACTCGTCGCGCCAGTTGTAGGCCGCGCGGACCTGCCAGGCGTCCTTGTCGTAGAAGCCGACGAGGTTGGCCGAATCGCTGAGCCCCACCAGCGCGAACTGCTGGCCGGTGCTGGCGTTGTTGTAGTTCAGGTTGGGGCTGTCGACGATGGTGTAGTTGGCGGACAGGCCGAAACCGCTTTCGCCGAACACGTGCTGCAGGTTGAACTCGAACCCGGTCAGCGAGGCCGAGCGCTGGTTGGCCACGGTGGTGATGCGGAAGTCCGCCAGCGGGTCGGTGGGCAGGCCGAGGATGATGCCGGTGGCATGGCCATTGGCGGTGCCGGTCTGGGTGACCCCGGCCTGGCCGTTGTAGTGGGCGAAGATGTAGTCGCGGATGCAGACCACGTCGCCACTGGTGCAGCCGTTGGCGACGGCCGAGTTCCAGTACGCGCCGCCCACCGGCGTGTGCAGGTTGAACGGGGTTTCGCCGTCGCTGCCGCCGCGGTCGATGACCTGGGTGACGCCGATGTAGTTGTCGATGTCCTTGCTGAACCAGCCTGCGGACACATAACTGGCATCGCTGTAGTACCACTCCAGCGACAGGTCGAAGTTCTCGGACAGCAGCGGCTTGAGGTTGGGGTCGCCGGTCGAGCCGGTGCCGCCGTCGACGCGGACGATGCGGTCCAGGGTCTGGCCGCCCTTGATGTCGTTCCAGCCTGGCCGGCCGATGGTCTTGCCCCAGCTGCCGCGCATCACGAAGCTGTCGCTCAGGTCGGCCTTGACGTCCAGGCTGGGCAGCAGGTAGCCGTAGCTGCCGGTGCGGGTGGCGAAGGTGGACTGCCCGTACGTAAGGTTGAGTTCGTTGTCGGCCTGCCACTGGATGCCGGTCGCCACCGGCACCTGCGCCGCCGAGCTGACATCCGTCCTCTCGTAGCGCAGGCCCGCCGCCACGTGGAGCGGAACATCCCCTTCGACCGTGGTGGACCACTGCACGAAGGCGGCCTTGGACTTCTCGGTGGTACGCAGGTCCTGCTCGAACGCGCTCGGCGCCCGGTACCACTCGGGGTGCCCGGTCAGTTCGGCGGCGCGCGCGGCAAGCCGGGCGAAGTCGAACAGCAGGAACTGGCCGGTGAACCTCGGGTCGCTGGCGCCGCTGAAGCTGTCGAAGTAGTTCGCCATGTTGTCGCCGAACCAGATGTCGTCCGCGTAGTCCGCCGGGGTGCCGACGCCGCCCCAGGTATCGCGCTGCATGAAGGCGTAGGCGGTGCGATTCTCGACCTCGGTCGAGCTCACGCCGAAATCCAGCCCCGAGTATTCGCCGAACTCGTAGCGGCCCTTCAACTGCAGCTGCTGGACCTCGGACTTGGAATAGGCGTTCTGGAACACCGAGCCGGTGACCACCGCCTGCGACGGCAACACCTGGGTGACGCCGGTCGGCAGCTTCACGTTGAGGATCGGGAAATCACCGCTGAAATCGACGGTGGTGTCGCCGCGGACGAAGGCGGCCACGCCGAGCACGCCGGCGGAGCCATACGGGCTGTCCGGGCGGGTCTCCGCGGAGGAGTCGTGGTAATCGAGCGACAGGTCGAAGTCGTCGTTCACTTCCCACTCGACGTTGAAGCCGAGCGACTTGTTCTGGCTGGTGTTGGCCAGCTCCGCGCCGCCCATCGACAGGTCGCTGTTGGCGGCCGGGATCAGTTCCGAATAGATGATCGGGCCGGCCACCGGGCCATCGGTCCACGAACTCACCGAAGGACCGAAGTTGAACCACACCGACATCTCGTTGCGCTTCTGCTGGATCTTGTTCTCGGAGTAGGTGTAGTCCAGCGTCGTGGTGATGCGGTCGTTGGGCGCCCATTGCAGGGTCAGCTGGCCGTTGGTGCGCTGGCGCTGCACGCCGTTGACGTTGTAGTTCAGGTTCTGCGGCACCGAGTACATGTCGGTGGGATCGGGGTGGTTGATGACGTTCGGCGAGCCCGCCGCCGGGATGGTGCCCCAGTTGTTCTCGTCGCCGCGGAACGGACCACGCCAGCCGTTGCCGACCGCGACCTGGCTGTAGCCGGAATCGCGGTCCTGGTAGCTGCCGGTCAGCGAGATGCCGAAGGTGCCGTCGGCGAAGGTGCGGCTGAAGATGCCGGAAATCTCACCGGTGATGTCGTTGCCCTGCAACGAATCCGGCAGGTTGCCGTTCGAGGTGTCGTGCACCGCCTTGACGCCGATGTTGGCGATGTTGCCGGCGTCCAGCGGACGCGCGGTCTTGATGTTCAGGGTGGCGCCGATGCCGCCGGCGGGATTGGCGACGCGGCTGGTCTTGTAGACCTCCACCTCGGACACCGATTCGGAGGCGAGGTTGGCGAAGTCGAACGCGCGCGAATTCGACACGCCGGCGCCATTGGCATTGCCCGCCGCCGGCATCTGCCGGCCGTTGAGCAGCACCAGGTTGTAGTCCGGGCCGATGCCGCGCACGGTCACCTTCGAGCCTTCGCCGCTGGCGGTGCGGTCGATCGACACGCCGCTGATGCGTTGCAGCGATTCGGCCAGGTTGGTGTCGGGGAACTTGCCGATGTCCTCGGCCACGATGCCATCGACCACGCCCTGCGAATCGCGCTTGAGGTTCATCGCCGACTGCAGCGAGCCGCGGATGCCGACCACCACCACGGTGTCGAGGTCCTTGGCATCGTCCTTGGTGGCCGCTTCGGCCTTGGGGTCCTGCGTGGCGGCGGCGTCCTGCGCCATCACCGGCGACGTCATCGCCAGCAGCAATGCGGTGGCAAGCAGGTGTTTCCTGGGTACAGCGTGCTGTTGCTTCATGGGCATCCCCCTCTCCAAGGATTTGCACGAAAACTGTTGGGTATCCGGATTTTTTTTCCACACGCGCCAAAGTGCTGGCGACCGGTGCGGCGGCATTAGGAAGGTAAATTGACAGCGTTGTCAAACTGCACTGCAGCAGCGTGGGCCTGGCCTGCGTGGCGGCGACTTCAGGCGGGAATGAATATTGCGGCGCAACAAAAGAACCGGGTCGTGCGTGCGCGGAACCGCGCCTGCCTCCACCTCAATCGCCGCTGCGCGCCGGTCCCGTCGAACGCCGCAATTGCAGCGCGTAGGGCACGTCGACGATGCCGCCGCTGCCGAGTTCGCGCACTTCCTTCAGCAGTTCGGAGGCGGCCAGGCGCCCCATCTCGCGGGTCGGCTGGCGCACCGTGGTCAGCGCCGGATAGATCTGGTGCGCGATCGGCGTGTCGTCGAAGCCGCAGACCGAAATGTCGCCCGGCACCGACAGCCCGCGCTCGCAGATCGCGCAGATCGCGCCGGCGGCCATGTCGTCGTTGGCGGCGAAGATCGCGGTCGGGCGATCCTCGAGGTCGAGCAGCGCATTGGTCGCGGCATAGCCGGACTCGTAGGAAAACTCGCCATCCACCACCAGTCGCGCGTCGTAGCGCAGGCCGGCCCGGCGCAGGCCTTCGCGGTAACCCGCCAGTCGCCATGCGCTGGCGCCGTGCGCGGCGTGGCCGCGGACGTGGGCGATGCGTCGATGACCGAGCGACGCGAGGTGCGCCATCATCGAGCAGACCGCGCCATGCTCGTCCACGACCACGCCCACATGCCGGTTCTGTTCCTTCGCCGAAATGCTGGAGTAGGGAATTCCCAGCTCCTCCAGACGCCGCAGCAGGGCCACGTCGTCGGTGATCGGCGGGGTCAGGATCACCCCGTCCAGTTGCGCCTGCATCACCAGCGCCTCGACCTTGTCGATGATGTCGTTGGCGTCATAGACCAGCGGCGCCAGCATGAGGTTGTAGTGCTGTGCCTGGCAGGCATCCAGCACGCCCAGCTCGATCTCCATCAGGTAGTTGCTCGACGGGTTGTCGAACAGCATCCCCACCAGATACGAGCGCCGGCCGGCGAGCACGCGCGCCGACGGCAACGGCCGGTAGCGCAGCTTCTCGACCGCCGCCTCGACCAGGGTGCGGGTGCGCGGGGAGACGTTGGGTTCGTTGTTGAGCACCCGCGACACCGTCTTCATCGAGACGCCGGCCTGCTCGGCCACGTCCTCGATGCGCACGCGCCCGACCTTGGCCCGCGCCTGCTCGCTTGCGGCTTCGTCTGCCGCAGGTTTCCTGTCGCCCATCGACCGTTTCCCCGCATCGCACGCCGGTTGCACCGAAAAGCCCTGCCGCCTCGCGACACGCTGCCGGCTTGCCGCTTTGCAGCAAGCCTTCGACGGTCGTACCGGCTATTGTGCGCCTGCGCTGACAACGCTGTCATTGCGCCCTGCACCAATTCGAATCGTACCGCCCCCGCCGCCGTCCAGGAAATGCAGCCATGACGTTGCCCGCCCCGCATCCTCCCCGCGCCACCCGCCTCGCCCTCCGTCGCAGCCTGCTCGCGGTCGCGCTGCTGGCCGCGACCGCTGCCTTCGCCGCGAATGAGCGCGCTGCTTCGCCAACCGTCGCCATCGATCCCGCGCATTGGCCGCAACCGACCTGGCCGCTGCCGGCCGATGCCGCACTGGAGCAGAAAATCGATGCCTTGATGGCGACGATGACGCTGGAGGAAAAAGTCGGGCAGACCATCCAGGGCGACATCGACTCGATCACGCCCGAAGACCTGCGCACGTACCGCCTCGGCTCGATCCTGGCCGGTGGCGGCTCCGACCCGGGCCGCAAGTACAACGCCGCGCCGAAGGCCTGGCTGGACCTCGCGGACGCCTTCTGGGTGGAGTCGATGGACACCTCGCGCGGCGGCAAGGCGATCCCGGTGATCTGGGGCATCGACGCCGTGCATGGGCAGAGCAACATCGTCGGCGCGACCCTGTTCCCGCACAACATCGGCCTCGGCGCGACCCGCAATCCCGACCTGGTCCGCGAGATCGGCCGCATCACCGCGGTCGAGACCCGCACCACCGGCATGGAATGGACCTTCGCGCCGACCGTGGCGGTGCCGCAGGACGATCGCTGGGGCCGCACCTATGAAGGCTATTCGGAAAACCCCGGCGTGGTCGCGCTGCTGGCGCCGGCGATGGTCGAAGGCCTGCAGGGCAAGGCCGGCGCGAAGGACTTCCTCGACGACCACCACGTGATGACCACGGTCAAGCATTTCCTCGGCGACGGCGGCACCACCAACGGCAAGGACCAGGGCAATACCGAGGTGACCGAAGCGGTGCTGCGCGATGTGCATGCGGCCGGCTACGTGCCCTCGATCGCCGCCGGCGCGCAATCGGTGATGGCCTCGTACAACAGCTTCCACGGCGAGAAGATGCACGGCAACAAGCCGCTGCTCACCGGCGTGCTCAAGGAGCGCATGCACTTCGGCGGCTTCATCGTCGGCGACTGGAACGGCCACGGCCAGGTCAAGGGCTGCACCAACACCGATTGCGCGCAGACGTTCAACGCCGGGCTGGACATGCCGATGGCGCCGGACAGCTGGAAGGGCCTGTACGAATCGACGCTGGCGCACGTGAAGTCCGGCGCGATCCCGATGGCGCGGCTCGACGATGCGGTGCGGCGGATCCTGCGCACCAAGTTCCGCATGGGCCTGTTCGAGAAGCCCAGGCCCTCGCAGCGTGCGCTCGGCGGCAAGTTCGACCAGCTCGGCTCGCCCGCGCACCGCGCGGTCGCGCGCCAGGCCGTGCGCGAATCGCTGGTGCTGCTGAAGAACCACGGCGGCCTGCTGCCGTTGTCGCCGAAGCAGACCGTGCTGCTGGCCGGCGATGGCGCCGACAACCTGACCAAGCAGACCGGCGGCTGGACGCTGACCTGGCAGGGCGACGGCACCAGGCGCGCCGATTTCCCGAACGCCGATTCGATCTGGGACGGTTTCCGCCAGCAGGTCTCGGCTGCGGGCGGCAAGACGGAACTGGCGAAGGACGGCAAGTACACCGCGAAGCCCGATGTGGCCATCGTGGTGTTCGGCGAGGATCCGTACGCGGAATTCCAGGGCGACCTGCCCAACCTGATGTTCAAGGCCGGCAAGTCCGGCGACCTCGAACTGATCAAGCGGCTGAAGGCCGATGGCATCCCGGTGGTCGCGGTGTTCCTGAGCGGGCGCCCGCTGTGGATGAACCGCGAACTCAACGCCGCCGATGCCTTCGTCGCCGCGTGGCTGCCGGGCTCGGAAGGCGCGGGTGTCGCCGACGTGTTGTTGCGCGGCAAGGACGGCAAGGCCCAGCACGACTTCCACGGCAAGCTCAGCTATTCCTGGCCGAAGCGCGCCGACCAGAACGCCAACAATTTCGGGCAGCAGGATTACGACCCGCTGTTCCCGTTCGGCTTCGGACTGCGCTACGCCGACAAGGGCGAGCTTGCGGCACTCAGCGAGGATCCCGGCATCGACCCGGATGCCGCGCGCACCAACCTGTGGTTCGACAACGGCGTCGCCACCACCGGCTCGACGCTGCGGCTGGTCGGCGCTGACGGCAAGGCCATGGACATCGTGCATCCGCATGCCACCACCACCGATGGTTCGCTGGCGATGACCGCGATCAACACCACCATCCAGGAAGGCGCGCGCCAGTTCGTGTTCAAGGGCGACGGCGTGATCGAGGTGCGCTCGAACACCCCGGTCGACCTGGTCCGCGAAACCAATGGCGACGTGTTCGTGGTCGCCACCGTCCGCGTCGATGCGCTGCCCGCCGGCGCCAGGGCGGCGATCGGTGCCGGCTGCGGGGCGAACTGCAAGGGCGAGGTGCAGATCGGCGATGCGCTGGCCAAGCTGCCGAAGGGCGAGTGGACGCGCCTCGGCGTGCAGCTGAAGTGCCTGCGCGTGGCCGCCGCCGACACCGGCAAGCTGGACATGCCGTTCTTCCTGCGCGGCAGCAACGGCGTGCAGCTGGCGCTGTCGAAAGTCGTGGCCAGCACCGACTTCGACCACAAGGTCGACTGCCCGATCCGCTGACGATGAATGCCATCGCGCTGGCCTCGATGTTGTTGCTGGGCAGCGATCCCGCCGCCGGCGCCACCGCGCCGGCAGCGTGGGAACTGGCGTGGAAGGACGAGTTCAATGGCGACGCCATCGACCTGGCGAAGTGGGAGCTGGAGGAAAACTGCTGGGGTGGCGGCAACGCCGAACAGCAGTGCTACACCCGCCGCCGCGGCAAGTTCGCCAATGCCTTCGTCGCCGATGGCCTACTGTACATCGTCGCCAAGCGCGAGGCATTCAGCGCCAGCAACCAGCCGGACGGGGGCGGGCGCCTCAAGGCCACCCTGCCCTACACCTCGGCGCGGCTGCGCACGAAGCACAGGCAGGAATGGACCTTCGGCCGCTTCGAGATCCGTGCGCGGCTGCCGCACGGGCAGGGCGCGTGGCCTGCGATCTGGATGCTGCCCACCGATTCGCCCTACGGCACGTGGGCGGCGTCCGGCGAGATCGACATCATGGAAGCGGTGAACCTGGGCACGCCGACCGACGAGCCCGGCGCCGCGCCCGGCACGAAGGAAACGCGCGTGCACGGCACCCTGCATTACGGCCGCACGCCGCCGGGCAACGTGCACACCGGCACCTGGCACCGGTTGCCGGACGGCGCGAGTCCATCCGACGGCTTCCACGTCTACGCATTGGAGTGGGAGGAAAGCGAGATCCGCTGGTACGTGGATGGCATGCACTACGCGACGCAGCGCGCCGACGGCTGGTGGTCGCAACCGCGCAAGGGCGGCGGATGGACCGATGCCCCGGCGGGCGCGCCGTTCGACCGCGCCTCGAAATACCACCTGCTGCTGAACCTCGCGGTCGGCGGCAACTGGGCCGGCAAGGTGAATGCCACCGGCATAAACGAAGCCGCCTTCCCGCAGGGCATGCTGGTCGATTACGTGCGGGTTTATCGCTGCAGCGCGGGCCGACTCGATGGCGGTGGCTGCGCGACTGTCGGCGCGAATGCGAAGCTGGTGCAACCCGAGCAGGCGCAACGGCGTCCCGCCATCGACGCATCCGAACCCTGAGACGCAACGCTGCGTTGCCGGCACCTGCATGACGCCGACGCTAGAGTGGCGCTCCCACGTGCCGGAGCACCTCCATGATCGACCTGTATTACTGGCCCACGCCGAACGGCCACAAGGTCACGCTTCTCCTCGAGGAACTCGTCGAGCAAGGGCATGGCCTCGACTACACGATCAAGCCGGTGAACATCGGCAAGGGCGCGCAGTTCGAGCCGGATTTCCTGCGCATCTCGCCGAACAACAAGATGCCGGCGATCGTCGACCACGCCCCCGCCGATGACGGCGAAGCCATCGGCCCCGCTCCTATCAGTGTGTTCGAGTCCGGCGCGATCCTGCTCTACCTCGCCAACAAGACCGGGCGCTTCCTCGGCATCCCCGATGGCGCCGATGCGGGCACCGCGTTGCGCCAGCGCATCGTGGTCAACGAATGGCTGTTCTGGCAGATGGGCGGGCTGGGCCCGATGACCGGGCAGTACGGACACTTCCACGTGTACGCACCGGAAGACGTCCCGTATGCGAAGGAGCGCTATCGCAAGGAGGCCGAACGCCTGCTGGGCGTGCTGGACAAGCAACTCGAGGACCGGACATTCATCGCCGGCGACGAGTACAGCATCGCCGACATGGCCAGCTATCCGTGGATCAGCCCGTACGACAAGGCCCCGCTCGAGCTGGCGCCGTTCGCCAACGTGCTGCGCTGGCAGGCCGCGATCCGCGCACGTCCCGCCACCCGGCGCGCCTACGCGCTGTCGAAGCAGGTCAATCCGGATGCCGGCAAGCCGCTGGGCGACGCGGAGAAGAAGATCCTGTTCGGGCAGGGCGCGCGTTGATAAACGGAAAAGGGGGTCAGAGTGGCTTTTCGCTCTCGAAAAGCCACTCTGACCCCCTTTTCCTGGACTACATCTTCGGCTTCAGCTCGAACTGTGCTGGCGGCTCTGCACCCAGCAGGTTCTTGACGAAGTAGTCCCAGCGCCGACGCATCACGTAGAAGCTGTCCTTGCCGTAGCCGTGGCGCGCGTTCGGCAGCAGCAGCAGGTCGAAATCCTTGTTCGCCTTCATCAGCGCATCCACCACCAGCAGGGTGGATTGCGGCGGCACGTTGTCGTCCATCAGGCCGTGCAGCAGGAACAGCTTGCCCTTCAGGTTCTTGGCATAGGCCGCGTTGTCCTGGCCGGTGTAGTTGGTGGCACCGTCCGCCTTGGCCTCCATCAGGCCGTGGTAACGCTCGCCCCAGTCGTCCTCGTAGCTGAGGTTGTCGTGGTTGCCGGATTCGGCGATGCCGACCTTGTACACGTCGGGGTAGCGGAACATCGCGGTGGCAGTGGCATTGCCGCCGCCGGAATGGCCCCACATGCCGGCGCGGGTGGCGTCGATCCACGGATACTTCGCGGCCAGTTCCTTCAACGCGGCGACCTGGTCCGGCAGGGTGTTGTCGGCCATGTCGCCGTACCACGCGTCCTGGAAGGACTTGCTGCGCAACGGCGTGCCCATGCCGTCGATGGCGATGACGATGAAGCCGAGTTCGGCCAGCGCCTGGTGATCGGAGCGCGACGGGGCAAAGCCGCGCCGCCCAACCGAGCCGGTCTGCGGACCCGGGTAGATGTAGGTGACGATCGGGTACTTCTTCGCCGCGTCGAAGGTGGTGGGCTTGAACATCAGGCCATGCAGGTCGGTCTTGCCGTCGCGCGCCTTGACGACGATGTCTTCCGGCGCGACCCAACCCGCGGCCTTGAGCCGGGCGATGTCGGTGCGTGCGAGTTCGGCGACCTGCTTGCCATCGCCATCGCGCACCACCGCGACCGGCGGGGTGGCGGTCGTCGAATACACGTCGACGAAGTAACGCGCGTCCTTCGACGGCGTGATGGTGTGGGCGGCGTTCTCCGGGGTCAGCAACTGCACGTCGCCGCCGTCGAGGCCGACCTTGTAGAAGTGCGCGTAGTACGGATCGCGGCCGGCCTCGCGGCCGACGCCCTCGAACCACAGCGTGCGCGACGCCGCGTCGATGTGCACGACCTTGGCGGCGTTCCAGTTGCCGCTGGTGAGCTGGCGCTTTTCCTTGCCGGTGGCCAGGTCATGCAGGTAGAGGTGGCCCCAGTCGGACTTCTGGCTGAACCACAGGAACTCGTTGCTTTCCGGCAGGTAGCGCCAGTTGACCGAGTCCAGCGCCGGCGCGCTCTGGTACTGCGTCTTCACGGTTTCGGTGTAGACATCGCGGACCTTGCCGGTGGCGGCGTCGGCCACGCGCAAGGTCGCGGACTTGTGGCCGCGGTCGGTGCTGACGAAGGCCAGGGTCTTGCCGTCCTTCGCCCACTGCACGTCTTCCCAGCCGTCGCTGCAGGCGATGTCGTCGCTGCAGGTGGAACGATGCTGGTCAGGTGGCAATTGCAGGCGGATGGTCTTCGGCCTGGCCGCGGACAGGTCGATGATCACCCGCTCGATCATGGTGACGTCCTTGTCGCCCACGAACGGGTATTTCCACTGTTCGGCCTTCGGCACCCCGACATTGGTCGCGACCAGGGTCATCGTGCTGGTCTTGCGCTGGTCCTGCTGGAAGGTGGCGATCTGCTTGCCGTCCGGCGACCACACCAGGATGGCGGCATCGGTGTGCTTCCAGCCGGCGTTGTCGGTGGCGTAGCCGTAGTCCGGCTTGCCGTCGAAGGTGAGCTGGGTTTCCTTGCCGGTGCCGAGGTCGCGCAGCCACAGGTTCCAGTCGCGGATGAAGGCCTCGCGGCTGCCATCGGGCGAAGGCGCACCGGGTTCCGTGCCCGAGGCAGGCCGCGACACCACGCCGCAGCCGCCGCTGTCGCAGCGGAACTCGCCCTGCATGCCGGCCAGCCGCAGGCTGCCGTCGGGATTGCGGCTGACCTGCATTGGCGGCAGCTTGCCGGCATCGACCGGCCGTCCCTTGCCGGCGGCGGCCAGGTTGATGGCATCGGCCAGCGCCTGCGCATTGAACGCCGGCGTGGTCTTGCCGGTCGCCGGGTCGAAGCGAAGGACGCGCTCCACGCCGTTGGTACGCTCGCGATAGACCACGGTGCCGTCGTCCAGCCAGCCAATGCCGCTGGCCGCGTGGTCGACCAGCGGGTTGGTGCGGTCGCCGAGCATCGACGCGGCGCGCTCGTAATCGGCAACCGACACTTGCCGTCCCTGCGCGACGGCGCCGCCCATGCCCATGCCGAGACCACTCACCAGCATCGCCCCCAGCCACGCCTGCTTCGCATCGATCCGCCCCATCTGTCCCGTCCCGTGTATTCGACTGCTGCCTGAACGTCGATGCTAGCGCGCCGCGCTGGCGGGGGCCTGTGACGAATGGCATGGAACCGCTGCCATACTTCCGCGCATGAACGACCAGCCCCAGCCGCTGACCCCCGGGCGGATCGCCGTGGTCGTGCCGGCGCTCAACGAAGCACTGCGCATCCGCGACGTCGTGGAGGGCGCGCTGCACCACTGCCCGAACGTGATCGTGGTGGACGATGGCTCCGACGACGGCACCGCGGACGCCATCGCCGGCCTGCCGGTCGTGCTGTTGCGCCATGCCACCCGCATGGGCAAGGGCGCCGGCCTGCGAACGGGCTTCAACGAAGCGCTGCGTCGCGGCTTCGACGCGGTGGTGACGATGGACGGCGATGGCCAGCACAGCGCGGACGACATTCCGAGGTTGCTCGCCGCGGCCAACCGCCGCCCCGGCTGGATCGTCATCGGCGCACGCCTGCGCAAGCGCGCCAACCAGCCGGCGTACCGCCGGCTGGCCAACCGGTTCGGCGACTGGGGCATCGCCTGGGGTACCGGTTTCCAGGTCGCCGACAGTCAGAGCGGGCAACGCCTGTATCCGGCCAACGTCTGCGCGCTGGCCTGCGCCGGCATCCCCGGCGAGGATTTCGTGTTCGAGGCGCAGGTGGTGATGTCGGCCGCGCAGGAACTCGCCACGCGCTGCGTGTCGATCCCCATCGAGGCCCGCTACAACGTGGTGCACGCGGCACCGGCCTTCCGTCCCAGCCACTTCCGCCCGCTCCGCGACCTGTGGCGGATCACCAGCCACATCGTCCTGCAGTGCGTGCGCCGTGGCGGCCTGTGGCAGGTGCGCAAGCGCGTGCAGGCCAATCCGCCGGTGATCGACGATCCTTCCGGCGAGTTCGCAGCGGACACGCCGCTGCTGCAGCCCCGCTGACGCCGGCAGCCACGGGGGCGCGCTATCATCCGCGCCCCGATGCCCGCACTCCCCGACTCCTTGCCGCCGCCCGCTTCCACGTTCGCCGTGGATTACCGGGACGGTCCGCTCGACGCACTGCTTGCCGATCCGCGGCTGTTGGCGGTGTTCGGCTTTGGCGACCGGGTTCCTTCCCGCCACGACGACCCGCGCTACCTGCAGGTGGCGCTGCCGGCGCCGGCAAACGCGGGGTTCGAATGCTGGCGGGTGGACCACCCCGTGCGCAGCGGGCGCGCCGACGGCATCGCCTGGAGCGAGGACGGCCAGCTGCAGTTCGGCGCGCTCGAGGTGCCCGATGCCGGCGGCGGCGACATCGAAGCCGCTGCCGCGCGGGCCTATGCGCGCCTGCAGGACTGGCTGGCGGCCAGCGACTATCCGCATCCGTTGCGGCTGTGGAATTACCTCGACGCGATCACCGTCGGCGAGGGCGACGACGAGCGCTACCGGCGTTTCTGCGTGGGCCGCGCGCAGGGCCTCGGCCGCGCACTGGCCCCGACCGAACTGCCCGCGGCCACCGCGATCGGCCATCCCGAGCCGACCGGCCGGCTGCAGCTCTACTGGCTGGCGGCCAAGACGCCTGGCACCGCGCTGGAAAACCCGCGGCAGCTGCAGGCCTGGCGCTATCCGCGCCAGTACGGCCCGCAAGCCCCGGGCTTCGCGCGGGCACTGCTGCCCGCCACCGACGCGATGCCGTTGCTGGTCTCCGGGACCGCCGCGGTGGTCGGCCATGCCTCGCTGCACGGCGACTCGCTGGAGGCGCAATTCGGCGAGGTGCTGGCCAACCTGGGCAGCCTGGTCGATGCCGCGCGGGCGCTGAGGCCCGGCCTGCCGGATCGCCCCGGCACCGGCACCCGGCTCAAGGTCTACGTCCGCGACCGCGACGCGCTTCCGACGGTCGACGCCCTGTTGCAGCAGCGCCTGCCCGGGGTGCCGCGGCTGCTGCTGCACGGCCATGTCTGCCGGCGCGAACTGGCGGTCGAGATCGACGGCGTGCATGCTTGAGCCCTGCGCCCGCTCGCGGCGGGCAACCGAAACCGGAGTGGAATCGCGATGGGACTGATCAGCATCCTGTGGGGCATCCTGGCGATGATCTGGATGGTGCTGGCGCTGATCCCGCTGGTCGGCATCACCAACTGGCTGCTGATCCCGTTCGCGGCGATCGGCGCGATCATCGCCGCCATCGGCATCGCGGTGACCTCCGCCGGCAAGCGCGGCCGCGCCAAGACCGGCCTGGTGCTCAACTGCGTGGTGATCGTGGTCGCGACCTGGCGGCTGGGGCTGGGCGGCGGGCTGATCTGAGCCTCCACGGCTGAATATCTGGCTGAACCGCCCACATGAACGGGAGTTGACCGTTGAGGCGGCCAGCCGTTTGTCGTAACGTCCACCGGTCCGACGGTCACGGCAGTCCGTCGGGGGGGGCCGGGCGAATACGCGCCACGGACGAATGCGCTGCCGTGCACATGGGGGTTTTTTAATGTCGAGCAAGAACAAGATCGCATGCGCGCTGGCGGCCGTCGCCGTCGTCGCGCTGGCGGCCGGACCGGCGATCGCCGGCAAGCCGCTCAACGTCGTCCAGAAGAGGGCCCTGGCGGATGCCAAGGCGCAGCAGGTGGCAGCCGCTTCGAGCGATAGCCTGGTCAGTGCAGACGGCTCGCCGGCCGCCACCGTTCCCGAGGAACTGCACAACTACCTCCACGTGCAGAAGGATGCCAACGGCAACCTGCGCATCCTGGAAACGGACGGTTCCACCGCCCCGCCGAAGGCCGTGGAGGTGACCAATGAATAAGCTGCGCAACGCGCTCGCCGTGGCCGTGCTGACGGCGCTTGGCGCCGTTTCCTCCGCACAGGCCGCGGACATCATCGTGGTCAACCTGGATGGCGCCAACGAAGGCTACAACGACACCACCGTGGTGGCGCCGGTCGGCGGCAATCCCGCCACGACCCGCGGCCTGCAGCGCCAGTACGTCGCCCAGTACGCCGCCCAGCTCTGGGGCAGCATCCTGAAGAGCGAACAGGCGATCTACATCGCGGCGCAGTTCAATCCGCTGGGCGCCAATGTCCTCGGTTCCGCAGGCTCTGTGACGGTGCATCGCAACTTCACCAACGCCCCGTTGAACGAGATCTGGTACAACGCCGCGCTCGCCGACGCGATCTCCGGCATCGACCTGGATCCCACGCGCTACGACATCAGCTCCCAGTACAGCTCCGACTTCCCGTTCTATTACGGGCTGGACGACAACACCCCGGTCGGCCAGATCAACTTCCTCGACGTGGTGATGCACGAGTTCGGCCATGGCCTGGGCTTCCAGAACTTCGAGGCAGAAGCGAATGGCCGCTGGCAGGGCGCAAGCGCGCAGAATCCGAACGGCGGCTTCCCGGACATCTTCTCGGTGTTCACCTACGACAACACCGCCGGCAAGTACTGGACGCAGATGACCGCGGCCGAGCGCGTCACTTCCGCGCTCAACTACGGCAACGTGGTGTTCGCCGGACCGAACGCGAAGGCGGGTGCTGCGCTGATCCTGGATGACCGCAAGGACTTCCGGGTGACCGCCCCGGCCGCCGCCGCCGGCAATTACAGCTTCAACACCGTGCCCTTTGGCGCCGCGGTGACCGGCAGCAACTTCAATGGCCAGTTGGTGCTGGGCCTGGATGCCTCCAACGCCACGGGTACGTCGATCACGGATGCTTGCACCGCATTGACCAACGCCGCCGCGGTCGCGGGCAAGTACGTGCTGGTGGATCGCGGCACTTGCGCGATCACCATCAAGGCCAAGAACGTCCAGGATGCGGGCGGCCTTGGCGTGCTGGTGGCCAACAACACCGTCGACAACCCGCCGCCCAGTTTCTCGGGCGTCGATGCGACGCTGACCATCCCGGTCATCATCGCCACCCAGGCCACGGGGAACCTGCTCAAGGCCAACCTGCCGGCACAAGTGGCCTTCGTCGTCGATCCGACCAAGCTGCATGGCGCGGATGACCAGGGCCGTCCGCGCCTGTTCATGCCGAACCCGGTGCAGGGCGGTTCGTCGGGCTCGCACTACGACAGCATCGCGCTGCCGAACCTGCTGATGGAACCGGCGATCAACGACTCGCTCTTCAGCGCAGCCCACCTGGACATCACCCCGCACCTGATGGCCGACATCGGCTGGCAGATCAATGCGGTCGGCGCGTTCCCGGTTTCCTCCGGCAATGCGCAGGTCGGCAGCCCCAGCGTGCCGGACTGCGACACCGGCGTTCCGATCGCCAGCCAGGCCGGGATGTTCACGGGTGGTTCCATCCAGGCCAGCAACGAGGTTTGCCTGCTCAGCGCGCAGAGCCGCACCGGCTACTACACCTGCATGGATGCCGCGCGCGACCGCCTGGTCTCGTCCGGCCTGCTCACCTCCCTGCAGGGCGGCAAGATGATGACCTGCGCGAAGAAGGTGCAAAGCCACCAGGTCTTCCCGATCTTCTGATTGCTTCCGCTCCGACGTGACACCAACCGGCGCCTTCGGGCGCCGGTTTTTTCTTGCGGGCGTAAACTTGCGCGCATGGACACGCCTCCCGCCCAACGCTTCCCCGTCCGTCCGCGGCGCATGCGCCGCGACGAGTTCTCGCGCCGGCTGATGCGCGAGCACGTCCTCACCGCCAACGACCTGATCTACCCGGTGTTCGTGCACGAGGGCCAGGGCCGCGTGCCGGTGCCGTCGATGCCGGGCGTGGACCGCCTCTCGATCGATGAACTGCTGAAGGTCGGCGAGCAGGCGCTGGAACTGGGGGTGCCGGTGCTCGACCTGTTCGGCGTGCCCGACCCGGCGGCGAAGACCGCCGATGGCCGCATCGCCTGGGACGACGACGGCATCATCCAGCGCGCGATCCGCGCATTGAAGTCGCGCTTCCCCGAACTCGGGGTGATGAGCGACCAGGCGCTGGATCCGTACACCACCCACGGCCAGGACGGCCTGGTCGACGACAGCGGCTACATCCTCAACGACGAGACCATCGAGGCGCTGGTGAAGCAGTCGCTGTCGCATGCGCAGGCCGGCGCCGACATCCTCTCGCCCAGCGACATGATGGATGGCCGCATCGGCGCGATCCGCGACGCGCTGGAAACGGCCGGTTTCATCAACACCCGGATCATGGCCTACAGCGCGAAGTACGCGAGCGCGTTCTACGGGCCGTTCCGCAGCGCGGTGGGCAGCGCCGCCAGCCTCGGCAAGGGCAACAAGTACACCTACCAGATGGATCCGGCCAATGCCGACGAAGCCCTGCACGAGATCGCGCTGGACCTGCAGGAAGGCGCGGACATGGTGATGGTCAAGCCGGGCCTGCCGTACCTGGACATCGTGCATCGGGTGAAGCAGCAGTTCCGCCGCCCGACCTACGTCTACCAGGTCAGCGGCGAGTACGCGATGATCAAGGCCGCCGCGCAGAACGGCTGGCTGGACGAACGCGCGGTGGCGATGGAGTCGCTGCTCGCGTTCAAGCGCGCCGGTGCCGATGGCGTGCTGACCTACTACGCGCTGGATGCCGCGCGCTGGCTGCGGGAAACGCGTTGACCACAACCTCGATCGAACGGGAGTCCAGCATGGCCAGGCACTACGCAGTCTTCGGCACGCCGATCGCGCATTCGCTGTCGCCGCGCATCCATGCCGCATTCGCCAGGCAGACCGGCATCGACCTCGACTACGTCGCGATCGAGGCGGGTCCCGAGAACTTCACCCTGAAGCTCGACGCCTTTGCCGCGCGTGGCGGACTGGGCGCCAACATCACCCTGCCGCTGAAGCGCCGCGCCGCGGAGCTGGCCGCGAGCCTGGGCGACCGCGCGCGCCGCACCGGCGTGGCCAACACCCTGGTCAGGCGCGGCGATGGCTGGCACGCCGACAACACCGACGGCAGCGGCCTGGTCGGCGACCTGACCCTGCGCCAGGGACTCGACCTGCGCGCGCGCCGCACCTTGCTGCTCGGCTCCGGCGGTGGTGCACGCGGGATCGCGCCGGCGCTGCTGGATGCCGGCATCGATTCGCTGTACATCGTCAACCGCACCGCGCAGAACGCCGACGCACTGGCCGACCTGCTCGGGGATCCACGGCGCGTGCATGCGCGCTACCTGGAGGACCTGCCGGCGCTGGGCGAATTCGACCTGATCATCAATGCCACTTCGGCGACGCGCGGCGGCGAGCTGCCGCAGCTGCCGATGTCGATGGTCGGGCGCCGCACCGCCGCGGTCGACCTGAGCTACGGCGAGGCGGCGATCCCGTTCCTCGCCTGGGCGCGTGCGAACCACTGCCACCACGCCATCGACGGACTCGGCATGCTGGTCGAGCAGGCCGCCGAGAGTTTCGAGCTGTGGCACGGCGTGCGCCCGGACACCGACCAGGTCTACGCCACGCTGCGCGCGCACACCGATTCGCTGGTGACCGCGGACTGATCGACCGCGTGCGTCCTACAGGATGCCGTCGCGCTTGACCGCGAGGTAACGCTCCACCAGCGCGCCGGGCAACTGCTCGCAGGTCACGTCGAGCACGCCGACCCGATGCGAGCGGAGCGCGTCGTGCACCACGGTGCGCTGGGCGATGTAGCGGGCGGCGGCGCTGGCGCGCAGGGCGCCGCGAAGGTCGCGCACGTCCTCGTCGAGCACCGCGTCCAGCGCTTCCTCGCGCAGGCTGGCGACCACCACGTGGTGGCGTTGCTGCAGCATGCGCACCGCGGCGAGCAGGTCGTCGCTGTCCTCGTCGCGCAGGTTGGTGACCAGCATCACCAGGCTGCGCCGCCGGTGCCGCTGCGAAAGCTCGGTGGCGGCGGCGAGGTAGTCGGTCGCCACCGGCCGCGGCTGCAGGTCGTAGGTGCCGCGCAGGAGCACGTCGATCGCGCCCATCCCGCGCTGCGGCGACACCCAGCGGCGCTCGCCGCCACTGGCCAGCAGGCCGACCGCGTCGCCCTGGCGCAGCGCGAGGTAGGACACCACCAGCGCGGCGTTGAGGACGTGGTCGAAATGGCTGAGTTCGCCGTCGCGCGCGAGCATCCGGCGGCCGGTGTCGATCACCATCAGCAGGTGCTGGTTGCGCTCGTCCTGGTACTCGCGCGAGATCAGCCGGCGCATGCGCGCGGTCGCCTTCCAGTCGACCTGGCGCAGGCTGTCGCCGACCCGGTAGTCGCGCATCTGGTGGAAGTCGGTGCCCTCGCCGCGACGCCGCTTCACGTGCGCGCCGACCGCGCGCGAGGCGGTCTCGGCGCCGAGCAGGGCGAGTCGGGCCAGCGGCGCGAAATCCGGGTACACCCGCACCGTGCGCGCCGCGCCGACCACCCGCACACGCCGCCACAGCCGCCACGGCGAATGCAGGCGCAGGTGCACGCCGTCGAAGCGCGCGTCGCCGCGTTCGGTCGGGCGCAACGAATACTCGAACCGCGTGCTGGATTCCGCTGCCAGCCGCAGCGAGCGCGGCAGGCCGCTGGCGACCCAGCCGACCGGATGCAGGTCGTGCACGTCCACCCGCTGCGCGCGCGACCCCGCGTCCAGCACCAGGGCCACGCTGCGCTCCACCCCCAACGGCAAGGCATCGGGCAGGCTGCGCGCCACCTCCGGCATCGCCTGCCGCGACACCCGCCACGCATCCACCAGCGCGACCAGCAGCAGCGCAGCGCCCGCCACCCACCACGCGGCGATCGGCAGCACGCCGAAGCTGGTTGCCAGGCCCAGCAAGGCCCAGCCCACGCAGCACAGCACCAGGGGCGGCGTCGGCCTCACTGGCGCGGCGCGTCCACCTTGGCGAGCAGCGCATGCAGCACGTCGTCGGTCGACTGGCCTTCGATCTGCAGCTCCGGCGCCAGCGACACGCGATGGCGCAGCACCGGCCTGGCGATCTCGCGCAGGTCGTCCGGGGTGACGAAATCGCGTCCGCCGAGCACCGCCTGCGCACGCGCGGCGCGGACCAGGCCGATGCTGCCGCGCGGTCCCGCGCCGAGCGAAATGCCCGGCCAGGTGCGCGTGGCCGCGGCGATCCGCACCGCGTAGTCGAGCACCGCTGGATCCACCCGCACCAGCGCGGTGCCGAGCTGCATGCCCAGCACCTCGTCGTGGCTGGCCACGCGCTGGACCTGGCCGAGGTCGAAGTCGGAGGCCATGCGGCCCTCGCTCACCGCGGACACCATGCGCTTCTCGTCCTCCAGCCCGGGATAGCCGATCAGCACCTTCAGCAGGAAGCGGTCGAGCTGCGCTTCGGGCAACGGATAGGTGCCCTCCAGTTCCAGCGGGTTCTGCGTGGCCAGGCACATGAAGGGCGGCGGCAGCGGGAAGCTGGTGCCCTCGATGGTGACCTGCCCTTCCTGCATCGCCTCGAGCAATGCCGACTGGGTCTTCGCCGGCGCGCGGTTGATCTCGTCGGCCAGCAACAGGTTGGTGAACACCGGGCCGTGGCGGACCTGGAAGCGCTCGGCCTTGGCGTCGTAGACCGCGTGGCCGCTGATGTCGCTGGGCATCAGGTCGGGGGTGAACTGCACGCGCGCATGCGCGCAGCCCAGCGCCTGCGACAGCGCGCGCACCAGCAGGGTCTTGCCGAGCCCGGGCACGCCTTCCAGCAACACGTGGCCGCCGGCGAGCAGGGCCACGATCACCTGGTCGAGGGTCTCTTCCTGGCCGATGAAGGCCTTGCCCACCTCGGCGCGGATCGCGCTGGCGCGTTCGCCCAGCGCCTCGCCGACGAGCGGTGCGATGGAGGCGGCGATGTCGATGCTCATAGGCGTTTCCTCAGGTCGATCAGGCGGGCGATGCGGTGGCGGAATTCGGCGGCGTTCACCGGCGGGCGCGTGTCCAGGGTGGCGCGCACCTGCGCGGCGGTCATGTCGACGCGCGCCGCGACCAGCGCGGCCTGGGTCTCGCCTTCCTGCGCGGCGGCGAGCGGGTCGCGACGACGCAGCCGCGCGAGCACGGCGTCACGCATCGCGCGATGCAGCACGCCCAGCTTGCCGTAGCGCAGCAGGTGCTCGCCGCTGGCCTGGACATGCTCCAGCAGCGAGCGCCGCGGCGGCAGTGGCGTCGGCAGCAGGGGCCCGAAGCGTTGCATGCGCATCCACAGCCAGGCCAGCAGGCCCAGCAGCAACGGCAGCAGGAAGGCCCAGGCGTGCTGCAGCAGCCAGCGCCAGAGCGGCGGCATGTCCGCCGCATACACCAGGTGGAAGCGACCCTCGCCCCAGTTCGGCGCCAGCAGCTGGCGGGCAAAGGCGAGGTGCGGCCCGTCGTCCAGGCTGTCGTTGTCGATCATCTCGAGGTCGCCGAGCAGGTCGACGCTGCCATCGCCATACGCGAAGCGCGCGAACACGTGCTGGCCGTCGTGGGTGCGCCACGCCGCCTCGAGCCCGGCGTCATCGGCCAGCGTGAAGCGCGGCGCGCCGCAGAATTCCACGTGGTCCTCTTCACCGCCGACGTAGAGGTCCATGCAATGCGGCTCCAGCAGGTCCGGCTCGATCGGCAGCCAGTCGGCCAGTTCGCCGGCATCGGCCCCGTCCTCCTGCCAGGGCGGCAGGCGCAGCACGAGGTGGCCGCCGTCCTCGGCGAACAGGAACAACGCCTCCAGCTGGCGGGAGGTAAGCGCGCGCGGATCGCTGTAGACCAGCAAGGTGTCGCGCGCCGCGAGCTTCATCTGCTCGAGCTGCAACCGCTGGCGCGACTCCGCCGGTTGCCCGTCCGCGCGCAGGGCCAGCTTGAGCGCGTACAGCGGGTTGTAGCTGGCCTCGCCGCGAGGCGGCAACGGAATGGCCTTGGAGACGCGCTGGTGGGTGGCCAGGAACCAGGCCACCCCGGCGCCGAGCACGGCCAGCGCCAGCAACCACGGCAGCGCGCTGCGCAGGCGGTTCACGCCGCCCACCCGAAGCGCCCGCCGAGACCGCCCAGCAGGTCCTCGAACGCGTCATCGTCCGGCAGCCGTTCCGCGTAGGCCGCGTACTGCCACACCCGCACCATCCGGCCGAAGGCGTCGCGGTCGGCCTCGTCGCGCAGCGCGCGCGCGGCGCGCAGGCATTGCGCCTCGGTCGCACCCGGCACCAGGGGCGCGCCGGTGCGCGCGACCATCCCGGCCACGCTGGCGCGATAGAGCAACGCCAGTGCGCGGCGCTTGCGACCTTCCGCCCACAGCTGGCGCGCGGCACCGGCGATATCGTCCGGCATCGCGTCGGGCGCGAGGTGCGCCTCGCTGGCGACCGCGGTCTCGGCAGTCCGCGGGGTCGGTGCCATGCCGCGCAGCCAGGGGCGCCACTGGCGATGGGTGGCGATGAGCAGGCCCACCAGCAATGCGGCGAGCAGCCACAGGCCGTATTCGCCGATCGCGGCGATCGCCATGGCGATCCACTGCAGGAACGGGCCTTGCGTGCGCTCCGGGTCGGGCTTGCCGGGCTTGCGTGGCACCCAGGACTTCTCGATGCGCGACGGCGACAGCAGCGGATCCCTGTAGGCGCGCTTGACCGCCTTGTCGAAGCGCGTCCTGTCCTGCACTTGCGGGAACACCCTGGGCAACGTCGGGTCCTGCGCGACCTTGGCCTCGCTGGTCTCCGGCCTGCGATGTGCGGGCGTCGCCTTCACCAGGGCCTCGACCGCCTCTTCCGCGGTGGTCGGCGCTTGCTGCGCCCGCGCCTGCCGCGGCACCGCCACGCCCAGCACGCAGGCCACCAGCAGCAGCGGCAGCAGTGCCTGCAGGCGCTGGCGCATGCGCCGGAACGCGATCTCGATGTCCCAGCCTTCGATCTGGGTGCGCCGGTCCAGGTACAGGCCGAAGCCAGCGCCGACGTAGAACGGCTCGATCACGCTGCTGGCCAGCCACGTCACCGCGTTGACCGCGACCTGCACCCAGGCCGGCGGCGCTTCCGACAGCAGCGCCCACATCGCCCGCGCCGACTCCGACATGAACTCGACCGGCACGAACAGCATCACCAGCGAATAGGCGCCGGCCACCAGCGCGACCACGAAGCCGGTGCAGACCACGGTCGACAGCACCGCGGTGCCGCGCACCGAACCGCCGATGACGCGGCGACGCTGCGCGGGATTCACGCCGCCTTCGAGCAGGTCCACCGGCAGGTACAGCGAACGCGCCAGGCCCAGCCTGCGCCAGGTCAGGTACGCCGGCATCGCCCGCCACCCCCAATGCCACTGCGCCCGCAGGGTCTCGCGCACGCCCGGGGCCTCGCCGAACAGCGAGCGCGACAGCACGAACAGCGGGATCCGGTCGAACACCGGCTTCAGCCACCACATCGCCAGCGCCATCCACGGCACCAGCCCGGCGACCCAGCCGACCGCGTTCAACGCCACGAATACCGGCAAGGTCACCGCCAGCCACGGCAGCCAGATCGCGCGCGCATGCGTGCGCACCAGCGCGGTGCCCAGTTCCATCGCCTCCCATGGCGAGCGCGGGCGCAATTCGACCCGGGGCTGGTCAACGCGCATGCCGGTCCCTCCCGCCGAACCACAGCCAGGCCAGCACCAGCGCCCACAACGCGCCGCCCACGGAATACTTCACCTGCGCCGGGATCCAGCCGATCGACGACCAGAACGCCTCGACGAAGGCGGCGGCCAGCAACATCGCGAACACCCCGAGGCACAACCACGCACCGCGGCGACCGGCCGCGACCAGCGCATCCACCCGGCGCCGACGCCCGGGCGCGATGAAATCCAGCCCGAGCCGCAAACCCGCGCCACCGGCGATGACGATCGCGGTCAGCTCGAACGCGGAATGCCCCGCGACGAACCGCCAGAACGGGTCGCCGTGACCGGCCCCCTGCAGGTGCCCGGCCACGCCGCCGATCATGAACCCGTTGAACGCCAGCGCCAGCGCCGGCCCCAGGCCGGCGAGCAGGCCGCTGGCGAAGGTCCGCAGGCCGATGCTGATGTTGTTGAAGATGTAGTAACCGAACATCATCAGGTCGGATTCGGCATCGCGGCCGAGCGTCGCCGAGGCGGGGTCGTACATCGCCTCCATCTCGGCGATCCGCTGGGTGTCCATCAAGGTGTGGATCAGTTCCGGCTTGACCTGCACGGCGATGAAACTCGCCACCAGCGGGATCGCGAACAACGCCAGCGACGCCCACATCACCCCGGATTCCGCGCGCACCAGCCGCGGCATGTCCGCCAGCAGGAATTCGAAGGCACGCCGCCAGCGCGGCAATGGCGGCCGGTACATCACCGCGTGGCCGCGCTGCATCAGGTCCTGCAGGCGCGCGACCAGTTGCGGGCTGTAGCCGCGTCGCCGCGCCAGCCCCAGTTGCTGGCAGACGCGTCGATAGGCCGCCGGCAGGTCTTCGTCCGCCAGCCCCCGCCAGCCGCGGTCGGCGCGCGCACGCCGCGGGCTGGCCGCGCGTGCGTCCAGCCATTGCTCGAAGGCCAGCCATTCGGCTTCGTGGCGGACGATGAAGTGTTCCTGCCGCACCAGGCCCTCAACGCTTCCCGAGCAGCCAATGGGCGATGCCGGCGAGCCGGCGCACGCCCTCGCCACCCTGCGCACCGGTGGCTGGCGCGGCGATGTCGGCCAGTTCGACCTGGCGCTCCACGGTGAGCCGGGGCGCCCGCTCGGCGAAGGCGATGATCGCCTGCTGTTCCGCCGGCCGCAGCGGCAACGCCGGTGCCATCACCCCATCGGCCTCCATCACCTCGAGCCGCCGCGTCTTCGACACATGCACGACCATGGTGCCGGCGACCAGGTCGCCGAGTCGTCGCCCCCAGGGGTCGATGAAGCCGCTCAGCAGCCCGCAGGCATAGCCGAACGGCAGCATGTCCACGGTCCGCATCAGGTTGCGCACGCAGGCGGCCAGCCAGCCCACCGGCGCGCCGTCGCTGGACACCACCCGCAGGTCGAGTGCGCGCTTGCCCGGGGTCTGCCCGTCGAACAGACCCTCGCAGACGATCGGATACAACCAGAACACGGCGAACAGCAGCACCAGGTAGAGCCCCGTGCCGGCCTCGCCCATCAGGCCCAGCACCATCGAGGCCGCCATCAGCAGGCCGAGGCGGATGCCAAAGTCGATCGCCCATGCCAGTGCGCGCGGGATCGGCCCGGCCGCCGGCAGGCGCAAGGCCACTCCTTCGGGGGTATGGACCTCCCGGACCGTATCCAGCATCAGGCCTCGCCAGCCAGGTATGCGTCCTTGAGCCGCACGTAATGCCCGGCGCTGTAGTACAGCGCTTCGATCTCCGCGTCGGACAGCATGCGCACTTTCTTCGCGGGATTGCCCAGCCACAACTCGCCTTCGCCGACCACCTTGCCGGGCGCGACGAGGGCGCCGGCACCGACGAACCCATGCTTCCTCACGATCGCGCCGTCCAGCACGATCGCGCCCATGCCGATGAGCACCGCGTCCTCGACCCGGCACGCATGGATGATCGCCTTGTGGCCGATGGTGACGTCCTCGCCGATCACGGTGGCGAAGCCGCCCAGCTTGGCGTGCGGGCCATCGTGGCTGACGTGGATGACACTGCCGTCCTGCACGTTGGTGCGCGCGCCGATGCGGATGAAGTTGACGTCGCCGCGGACGATCGTGCCCGGCCAGATCGAGACGTCATCGCCGAGGACCACGTCGCCGATGACGGTCGCCGCGGGATCCACGTAGGCGCGTTCGCCGAGGGTGGGCAGGATGCCGCGATACGGGCGCAGCAGGGGCGTCTTCAGGATCATCCGGCAATTCTACCGGCCATGCGGCCGACGCCCGGACTACACTCGCCGGATGAATACAGCCAACACCGCGGCCACGGCCGCCACCATCGCCGCCAATGCGGCCATCACTGCCGCAAACGCCACCAACGCCACGATCGCCACCGCGCAACCGGCCGGCGCGCAGGCGCCCGCCGGCCACAAGCGCGGCGCCGACGCCGACACCGAGGTGTCCGGACTCGCGCCCACCCTGCAGCGCCTGCGCGATGCCTGGCAGGCCGGCAAGCCCGACGAAGCCCAGCGCCGCAACGACCTGCAGCGCCTGCGCGATGCGCTCAAGCGGCGCCTGGACGAGATGGCGACCGCCATCAGCGCCGACTTCGGCCATCGCTCGCGCGATGAAAGCGTGGTCGCCGACGGCATGACCGTGCTGAACGACATCGACCACCTGATCAGCCACCTGCGCCGCTGGATGAAGCCGTCCCGGGTCGGCGTGGGCTGGCGCTTCCGGCCGGCGCGCGCGCAGGTGCGGCCTTCGCCGGTCGGCGTGGTCGGGGTGATCGCGCCGTGGAACTACCCGGTCAACCTGTCGCTGATCCCGCTGGCGACCGCGATCGCCGCCGGCAACCATGTCTACCTGAAGCCTTCCGAGCACACGCCGCGCACCAGCCAGTTCCTGCGCGCGCTGCTGGCCGAGGTGTTCCCGCCCGATCGGGTCGCGGTGGCGACCGGTGGCGCCGAGATCGGCAGCGCGTTCGCCGGCCTGCCGTTCGACCACCTGGTGTTCACCGGCTCCACCGCGGTCGGCCGCAAGGTGATGGCCGCCGCCGCGCCGAACCTGACGCCGTTGACGCTCGAACTGGGCGGCAAGTCGCCGGCCCTGGTCGCCGACGACTACCCGATCGAACGCGCCGCCGCGCGCATCGCCACCGGCAAGTGGTTCAACGGCGGGCAGACCTGCATCGCCCCGGATTACGTGCTGGTGCCGAAGGACAAGCGCGACGCCCTGGTGAAGGCGTTGCGCACGGAAGTGCTGGCCCGTTACGGCGAACACTTCGACAACCTCGGCGACTACACCCGCATCGTCAACGACGGCCAGTACGCGCGCCTCAAGGGCTACCTGGACGACGCCAAGGAACGCGGCGTCGAGAAGGTGACGCTCGCCGGCCATGCGGATCCCGCGCAACGGATCCTGCCGCCGACCCTGCTGCTCGACCCGGGCGACGATGCCAGGGTGATGCAGGAGGAAATCTTCGGCCCGCTGCTGCCGATCAAGACCTATCGCACGCTGGACGAGGCGATCGCCTACATCAATGCGCACGACCGGCCGCTGGCGCTGTATCCCTTCAGCAACGACAAGGCGACGGTGGAGAAGATCCTCCACCACACCCTGGCCGGCGGCGTGTCGGTGAACGACACCCTGCTCCATTTCGCGATCACCGACCTGCCGTTCGGCGGCATCGGTCCCAGCGGCATGGGCGCCTACCACGGCCGCGCCGGTTTCGACGCGATGAGCAAGCAGTTGCCGGTGCTGTGGCAGGCGCGCTGGACCGGCGGCGACCTGCTCAAGCCCCCGTACTCGAAGGCGAAATGGCTGATCGACCTGATCGTGCGCTGAGGCTCGCAGACGGATGAAGATCGCCAGCTGGAACGTCAATTCGCTCAACGTGCGGCTGCCGCACCTGCAGCAGTGGTTGCGGGACTTCGCGCCGGACGTGGTGGGCCTGCAGGAAACCAAGCTGGAGGACCACAAGTTCCCCGAAGACGCGCTGCTCGCCGCCGGCTACCGCAACGTGTTCGTCGGCCAGAAGACCTACAACGGCGTGGCGATCCTGGCGCGGCATTCGATCGGCGACGTGCAGATGGGCATCCCCGGCTTCGACGACGTGCAGGCGCGCGCGATCGCGGCAACGGTCAACGACGTGCGCATCGTCAACCTCTACGTGGTCAACGGCCAGGACGTCGGCACCGACAAATATGCCTACAAACTGCGCTGGCTCGAAGCGGTGCATGCATGGGTGGCCGATGAACTGCAGCGGCATCCGAAGCTGGTGGTGCTGGGCGATTTCAACATCGCCCCGGACGACCGCGACGTGCACGATCCGGTGGCCTGGAACGACGACCACATCCTGACCTCGATCCCCGAGCGCGACGCGCTGCGCGGGTTGCTCGGGCTCGGCCTGCACGACGGCTTCCGCCTGCGCCACGACGACGCCGGCATCTTCAGCTGGTGGGATTACCGGCAGGCCGCATTCCGCCGCGACCTGGGCCTGCGCATCGACCTCACCCTGGTCTCCGACGCATTGAAGCCCGAAGTGGTGGATGCCGGCATCGACCGCGTTCCACGCACCTGGGACCGTGCCAGCGACCATGCGCCGGCATGGGTGCAATTGGCCGCGCGCTGAGTCCGACAGGTCGAGGCCGCAAAGAAAAAGCCCGGCAAGCCGGGCTTTTTGCTTCGCCACTTCCGTGTGGCGGGATCGGCGCTCAGCGCGCGCGACCGCGGGTGAACAGGTTGACGACCAGCAGCAGCACCGCCGCGCCGATGAAGGCGGTGATCAGGAAGCCGAGGGTGCCGCCGAAGTTCAGGCCGACCATCGGCAGCAGGAAGCCGCCCAGGAAGCCGCCGATGATGCCGACGATGACGTTGAGGATGATCCCCTGCGAGCCATCGCGCTTCATCATGATGCTGGCGAGCCAGCCCGCGATGCCGCCGACGATCAGGTAGATGATGAAATTCATGGTCTAGCCTCCTGAGGATGAACGATGGAATTGCGTGGGTACAGATCAAGCGGGCCCGTGGGGCGTGTGGGGTAAGCGGAGTATGCCCCCGTTGCGTGACGGCGATGTCTGCACTCGCCGCCTCGCCCGGAGGCCCTGCGCGGGCGGCTGCAGGGCCTGCATACTTCGCCCATGAGCGATGACATGTCCGCGTTGCGCCCCGAACTCGAAGCCGGCCTCGATGCCCTCGCGCTGGACGTCGCGCTGGCCACCCCCCTGCTCGCCTACGTCGCCCTGCTGGCGCGCTGGAACGCCACCTACAACCTGACCGCGATCCGCGATCCGCGCGAGATGATCGGCAAGCACCTGCTGGATTCGCTGGCGATGCAGCCCTTCGTGCGCGGCCTGGGCACGCTGGCCGACCTCGGCACCGGCCCCGGCCTGCCCGGCATCCCGCTGGCGATCGCCACGCCCTCGCTGCACGTCACCCTGGTCGAGAGCAATGGCAAGAAGGCGCGCTTCCTGCGCGAGGCGGTGCGCAAGCTCGGGCTGGCGAACGCCGGCGTCGCCGAATCGCGGATCGAAGCCTTCAGGCCGGACCGGACATTCGATGCGATCACCGCCCGCGCGCTGGCGACCCTGCCGCTGATCCTGGAACTGGGCGGCCACCTGCCCGGACCGGACGGCCGCCTGCTGGCGATGAAGGGCGTCTTGCCCGCCGACGAAATCGCCGCCCTGCCCACCGGCTGGCAACTCGCCGGCACGCATGTGCTGCGCGTCCCGGGACTGGACGCCGAACGCCACCTGGTCGAGGTCGTGCGGACGCCGGGCTGAGGCATAATCCACTGTCCGCCGCGTGCCCCGCGCACGCGCTCCTGCAAGGAATCACACGCCGCATGGCCCGCATCATCGCCATCGCCAACCAGAAGGGCGGGGTCGGCAAGACCACGACTGCGGTCAACCTCGCCGCTGCGCTGGCGCGCACGCCGAAGCGCGTGCTGCTGGTGGACCTGGACCCGCAGGGCAACGCGACCATGGGCAGCGGCATCGACAAGCGCGAACTCGAGACCTCGATCACCAACGTGATGCTCGGCGAAGCGCAGGCGCGCGAGGCGATCGTGCGTTGCGACGACGGCTACGACCTGCTGCCCGGCAACATCGACCTGACCGCCGCCGAGATCCAGTTGATGGACATGGCCGGCCGCGAGCAGAGGCTCAAGCAGGCGCTGGACACGGTGCGCGACGGCTACGACTTCGTGATCGTCGACTGCCCGCCGTCGCTGTCGCTGCTGACCCTCAACGCGCTGACCGCCAGCGATGCGGTGCTGGTGCCGATGCAGTGCGAGTACTACGCGCTGGAAGGCCTGAGCGCGCTGCTCGACACCATCGACGCGCTGAAGGGGCGGCTCAACCCCGCGCTGGAGATCGAAGGCGTGCTGCGCACCATGTTCGACGTGCGCAACAACCTGGCCAACGCGGTCTCGGCCGAACTCACCAACCACTTCGGCGACCAGGTGTTCCGCACCATCATCCCGCGCAACGTGCGCCTGGCCGAGGCGCCCAGCCATGGCCAGAGCATCATCGGTTACGACAAGGCCAGCCGCGGCGGCGTGGCCTACCTCGGCCTGGCCGGCGAAATCCTGCGCCGGCAGCGCGAACGCACGCAGACGTCCAAGGAGAAAGCGGCATGACGGCCGGCAACCAGCCCGCGAAGGGCGTGGCGAAGAAGCGCGGCCTCGGGCGCGGACTGGAAGCGCTGCTGGGACCGAAGGCAGCCGCGGAGTCGCCGGCGCTGCAGGCGATGCCAGGAGACAACCTGCGCACGCTTCCCGTCGACGCGATGGTGCCGGGCAAGTACCAGCCGCGGCGCACGATGGACGATGCGAAGCTCGATGAGCTTGCTTCGTCGATCCGCTCGCAAGGCGTGATCCAGCCGATCGTGGTGCGCGAACGGGTCGGCGCCGACGGCAAGGGCGGCCGCACCTACGAGATCATCGCCGGCGAGCGCCGCTGGCGCGCGTCGCAACGCGCCGGCCTCGCCGAGGTGCCGGTGGTGGTGCGGGTGGTCGACGACCGTACCGTGGTGGCGATGGCGCTGATCGAGAACATCCAGCGCGAGGACCTCAACCCGCTGGAGGAAGCGCAGGCGCTGCAGCGACTGATCGACGAATTCGACCTGACCCACGCCGCCGCCGCGGAAGCGGTGGGCCGCTCCCGCGCCGCGGTCAGCAACCTGCTGCGCCTGCTGGAACTGCCCTCGGAGATTCGCGTGCTGGTGCAGGCGGGAGCCATCGAGGCGGGTCATGCCCGCGCCTTGATCACGCTGGCGACCCCCATGGCGATCGCGTTGGCGAAGCAGGCCGCCGAGCTCGGCTGGTCGGTGCGCGAAGTCGAGCATCGCGTGCAGCAACTGTCGTCCGGCAGGGTCGGCAGCACGCCGAAGAAGGCCGCGCCGAAGGCCAGGCCGCAGGCCGACGTCGCCGCGCTGGAGCGCGAACTGTCCGAGACCCTCGGCAGCCGCGTGGATGTCGCGCATGGGCGCGGCGGCAAGGGCAAGCTGGTCATCCACTACGGCAACCTGGACGCACTCGAGGGCGTGCTCGAACGCCTGCGCAACCGGCCCTGAGAACGCACGACGCATGAGCGTGAGCACGCATCGCCGGCACCCGCAACTCTCGGTCGTGGTGCCGGTGCACAACGAGGAAGACAACGTCGCGCCGCTGGTCGACGAAATCGTCGCCGCGCTGCGCGGACTGGTCGACTTCGAGATCGTCTACGTCGACGACACCTCGCGCGATGCCACGCTGCAACGCCTGCGCGACCTGCAGGCGATCACGCCGGAGCTTCGCGTGATCCGCCACCTCAGCAACGCCGGCCAGAGCACCGCCGTGCGCAACGGCGTCAAGACCGCGCATGCGCCGTGGATCGCCACGCTCGACGGCGACGGCCAGAACGATCCGGCCGACATCCCCAAGCTGCTGGCGCAACGCGACGCCGCGGCCTCCGATATCAAGCTGTTCGCCGGCTGGAGGGTCAACCGCCAGGATTCCGGCAGCAAGCGCTGGGCGTCGAAGTGGGCGAACGCGATCCGCGCGCGCATGCTGCGCGACGACACGCCGGACACCGGGTGCGGCATCAAGCTGTTCGAACGCGAGGCGTTCCTGGACCTGCCCTACTTCGACCACATGCACCGCTACCTGCCGGCGCTGATGCAGCGCGCCGGCTGGAAGACCGTCAGCGTGCCGGTCAACCATCGCCACCGCACCGCCGGCGTGTCCAAGTACAACAACCTCAACCGTGCGCTGGTCGGCATCCGCGACCTGCGCGGCGTGGCCTGGCTGATCGTGCGCAGCCGTCGCACCACGGTCGAAGAGTTGCCCGTCGAGGGCGGGCCGCGATGATCGACGCCGCGCCGGATGCCATGAATGCCGCCATTCCGTGGCTGGAATGGACCGGCATCCACATGAGTCCGTGGAAGCTGATCGGCCTGGTCGGCGCGCTGATGTTCGGCGGCCGCTGGCTGGTCCAGTTCATCGCCAGCAAGCGCCACGGCAAGCCGGTGATCCCGCGCCTGTTCTGGTACATGAGCATCGTCGGCAGCCTGATGACGCTGGCATACTTCATCTTCGGCAAGAACGATTCGGTCGGCATCCTGCAGAACCTGTTCCCCAGCTTCACCGCCTGCTACAGCCTCTATCTCGATATAAAGCATCGCGGCTGGCGCCGCGACCGCAACGACCACTGACCCTCGCTGGTCATCCCGGCGAACGCCGGCGCACTGGGGATCCCGCGTGAAAGCATTCGTCCTTGCCTGCTGCCTGCTGCTGCCGATCGCCGCGCACGCCGCGACGCCGCCCGCATCGAGCGCCACCGACAAGGCCTTCGAAGCGCTCTACAAGGCGGAGTGGGATTGGCGCATCCAGCAGGCACCGAGTTGGGACGAGGACAGCGACAACAGCGGCCGCGCGCCGTCGACCACGCTGGCCGACGTGAGTCCCGCCGCGCAGGCGAAACGCCTGGCCTATCTCGATGGCGTGCTGAAACAACTCGATGGCATCGATGCCGGCAAGCTCTCCGCCACGAACCGGGTCAACCTCGCGGTGTATCGCCCGCAACTCGAACACCTGGCGGCGGAACTCCGTTCCCGCGATTACGAGATGCCGTTCAACGCCGACAGCTCGTTCTGGTCGGACCTCGGCTTCATGGCGCGCGCCGACCTGCGCGATGCGACGGCGTACCGCGCCTATGCCGCGCGCCTGCGCGACGTGCCGCGCTATTTCGACCAGCAGGTCGCCAACATGCGCGCGGGGCTTGCGCGCGGGTTCTCGGTGCCGCGCGCGGTGCTGGACGGGCGCGACGGCTCGATCGCGATGGTCGCGGAATTGAAGGACATCGAGAACTCCAATTTCTACGATCCGTATCGCAAGATGCCGGCCAGCATTCCGGCCGCCGAGCAGGCAACGCTCCGCGCTGAAGGTCGCGCGGCGATCCGCGATGCCGTGGTGCCCGCGTTCGCAAGACTGCTGGTGTTCTTCCGCGGCGAATACATGCCGAAGGCGCGCACCACGCTGGCCGCCGAGGCGATGCCGGACGGCGACGCCTGGTATCGCGAACAGATCCGCAAGTACACGACGCTCGACCTGTCCGCCGACGAGATCCATGCGATCGGCCTCAACGAAGTCGCCGCGATCCGCGCCGAGATGGACGGCATCATCCGGCAGGTCGGGTTCAAGGGCAGCTTCGCGGAGTTCCTCGCCTTCCTGCGCACCGATCCGCAGTTCTACGCGAAGACCCCGCAGGAGTTGCTCGATCGCGCCGCGTGGATCTCCAAGCGCGTGGACGGCGAGATCGGCAAGCTGGTCGGCACCCTGCCGCGCGGGCGCTTCACCATCGTGCCGGTGCCGCCGGACATCGCGCCGTTCTGGACCGCCGGCCGCGGTGGCGCGGACACCTACTGGGTCAACACCTACAACCTGCCCAGCCGCCCGCTGTACAACCTGCCGGCGCTGACCCTGCATGAGTCTTCTCCGGGCCACGCCCTGCAGGGTTCGCTGGTCCGCGAACAGGGCGACGTGCCGGACTTCCGCAAGGACTACATCAGCGCCTACGGCGAGGGATGGGGCCTGTATTCGGAATGGCTGGGCAAGGAAATGGGCATCTACGAAACCCCGTACGAGGATTTCGGGCGCCTGACCTATGCGATGTGGCGCGCCTGCCGGCTGGTGATCGACACCGGCGTCCACCACAAGGGCTGGACCCGCGAGCAGGCGCTGGCCTACCTGCGCGACAACACCGCGCTGTCCGAGCACGAGGTCACCACCGAGGTCGACCGCTACATCAGCTGGCCGGGCCAGGCCCTCAGCTACAAGCTCGGCGAATTGACGATCATGCGCCTGCGCCGCGAGGCCGAAGCCGCGCTGGGCCCGAAGTTCGACGTCCGCGCCTTCCACGACGCGGTGCTCGCGCAGGGCTCGGTGCCGTTGCCGGTGCTGGAGTCGCAGATCCGGGTCTACATCGCCACGGCGAAAGCCGCCAAGACCCCCTGATTCCGGGCTTTTACCTCGATCTGTCGACGGAAGTCGGGGCATCGCCCGTCCCACCGGAGTGAGGTTCGAGCGCGCCATGGATGGCGCGCGGCCGCGCATCGGAGCTGGATGCGAAGCCTAAGCGGCGAGCCTCACTCCGGTGGGACGGGCGATGCCGACGGCCTGCCGGAGCCAAGTGCTTGCCCGCAAAGGACTTTGTCGGCATAATGCGCGGCTCGCTGCGTCCGGCACCGCCTTCTGGCAGGTTCCGGGTGGGACCGGAACACGAATCCGACCCGCCATTGGCAGCGCGACAACCGACCCGTTTCGTGTGCCGCGAACCCCCAGGGAACGCGGCGGGGCCGCCGTCTCCCGGGCTACGGGCGACAACCAGAACACCATCGAGGTGCACAGTGTCCAAAGTCTGCCAAGTGACCGGCAAGCGCACGATCTCCGGTAACAACGTCTCGCATTCCAACCGCAAGACCCGTCGTCGTTTCATGCCCAACCTCCACGAGCGCCGCTTCTGGGTCGCCTCGGAGAACCGTTGGGTCAAGCTCCGCGTTTCGGCTGCGGCCCTGCGCACCATCGACAAGAACGGCATCGATGCCATCCTGGCCGACCTGCGCAAGCAGGGCGAGAAGGTCTGAGGAGAACTGAATCATGGCTACCAAGCGCGACAAGATCCGCCTCATCTCTTCGGCCGGCACCGGCCACTTCTACACCACCGACAAGAACAAGAAGAACACCCCGGCGAAGATGGAGGTCAGCAAGTACGACCCCGTCGTCCGCAAGCACGTGATGTACAAGGAAGGCAAGATCAAGTAAGCCTTCCCGAGTCGGATGGAAACGAAAAAGCCCGCAGCGATGCGGGCTTTTTTGTGGCCGTAACTCGCGACGACCGCGATCGCGGTGCACGTGCGTCGCATGGAAATGAATGCGCCGAATGCTGCTTGCCGCACACATGCAAAAATCCCACCGCTCGTCGGTGATGTAAAAATTTTGTTGCCAAACGAAAAAAGCGCGCGTAAGGTGCGCCACCTTCGCCCTCGGCGAAATTTCCACACCACATCCCGGACCATCGAATTCCCATGAAACCCGCCTTCGACATCGCAATCCAGACCCCCGCGCCCAAGCGCGATGCGGGCCTGCGCGCGTGCGAACGGCGTGATGCTTTCGCGCCAAGCGACATGCGGAATTACCAGGGCTCCACCCACATCGACTGATCCTTTCGCATCGCGGAGATCGGTCACCCCGATCTCCCGAGGCCACGCGAACGCCCTCGGGTTCCAGCACCCGGGGGCGTTTTCGTTTTGGCGTTCGCACAAAGGAAACCACACGATCAAAAACGCGATTGCATCGCGCTCCCGAAGCATCCGGGCTCTTGCTGGCCCGAGGCAGGGAAACACCGCGAAGGCGCAAGGATGCGCCGTGCCTGGATGCTTCGGCACGGGCGGCAAGCGGATGCAATCGCAAAGGGATTGGCGCTTTCGATGTCATGTCGGAGGCGCCAATGCGGAACATCGCTCGAACGGTCCACAGCGGCACGGGTTCACAAGACCCGTCCGGTGCGCGCGGCGCTGCCGTGGCGTATGCCGGGGATCGGGAGAACGGTGTTCCTCGAGCGGACGAAAGCTCAGAGGCAGAGCAGCGGCGCAAGCCGTTGGCCACCGGTTCGAATCCGGTTCGTCCACCACTGGATAGCTCAGTCGGGTAGAGCATCGGTCTCATAAACCGAGAGTCGCGGGTTCGATTCCCGCTCCAACACATGACCTGTCACGTCATGACACCAGGGACGCAAGTCCCGCACCAGGAAACGCCTCGTGCGTGTCCAGCAACGCTGCAATGCATCGCAACGCCAAACGGACAAGCAGCGGTGATGTCGCCGGGCCGCCCACCTCGAAGCGCGCGGGCCTGCAGTGAATCGGCATCGCAATGCATCGCGATATCGACAACGGCACGGCCTCCGCGTGGACAGCACGCTGGCTCCGCGGCATCGACGTCAGGGGCGTTTCCACCTTCTTCGTTTTTCTTCTCCATCTAGGAGAAGCGCTTCAAACGCGACAACCGATCCATCGCGAAGAAAACGGATCGGACCACCAGGACCAACAAGGAGAGTTCCCATGTTCTGGACCAAGAGGATCGTGATCGGCGACGGCGAGCGCGGCCTGGTGTATCGAAACCGTCAATTCGAGTGCGTGCTGGGCGCGGGCGTGTACCGCATGTTCGATCCGCTGAAGCGTGTCGAGGTGCGCACGTTCAACATCGCCGCGCCGGAGTACGCCGGCCATGACGTGGATGCACTGATCGCGCGCCTCGGCGAGCGGCTGCAGGACACCTTCGTGTTCGCCGACATCGGCGCCGACGAAGTCGGCCTGGTGTCGAAGAACGGCAAGCTGGAGGACGTGCTGGCACCGGGTTCGCGCCGGCTGTACTGGCGCGGGCTGGTGAAGGTCGAGGTCGAGCGCGTGTCGCTGGCGGATGGCCTGGCGGTGCGCGGCGACGTCGCCAACCGCCTGCGCCAGCTGGGCACGCTCGCGAAGCTCGCGGTGATCGGCGAGGTGCCGGCGGAGTCGGCGGGCCTGGTCTTCATCGACGGCACGCTGGCGCAGGTGTTGGGTGCGGGCAGCCACGCGTTCTGGAATTTCCGCAAGAACGTGGCGGTCGACGTGATCGAGTTGCGCGTGCAGTCGCTGGAGGTGTCGGGCCAGGAGTTGCTGACCCGCGACAAGGTCAGCCTGCGCGTGAACCTGGCCGCGAGCATCCGCGTCACCGACCCGGTGGCCGCGCGCACCAGGGTCGCGAAGTTCGGCGACTACGTGTACCGCGAGCTGCAGTTCGGCCTGCGCAAGGCGATCGCCGCCAAGACGCTGGACGAGCTGCTCGGCGACAAGGCCTCGCTCGACGCCGACATCTTCGGCTACGTGCGCGGTCGCGTGTCCGAGCTGGGCATCGAGGTGCTCGGCGTCGGCGTGAAGGACGTGATCCTGCCGGGCGAGATGAAGGACATCCTCAACAGCGTGGTGCAGGCGGAAAAGGCGGCGCAGGCCAACGTGATCCGTCGTCGCGAGGAGGCGAACGCGACGCGTTCCCTGCTCAACACCGCCAGGCTGATCGAGGAGAGCCCGGTGCTGATGCGCCTCAAGGAGCTGGAGGCGCTGGAGAAGGTCACCGAGAAGATCGGCAACCTGACCGTGTTCGGCGGCCTGGACGGCGTCATGAAGCAGTTGGTGAGCCTGAAGTAGCAACCCCGCGTGGCGGACGGATCCGCCGCGCGGGGGTCTTTGTAAAAAGCGACATCAAGGGACTGAGAAGACATGAACATGCAAACCCAATCGCAATTCGAACTGCTGCATGCCGAGGGCAGCGCCACCCCGATCAAGGGCTGGGTGCGCGGCGTGCCGCTGGAACCGCAGGCGCATGAGCAGCTGCGCAACATCGCGTCGATCCCGTTCGTCGGGCCGTGGGTCGCGGTGATGCCGGACGTGCACCTGGGCAAGGGCGCCACCGTCGGTTCGGTGATCCCGACCCGCGGCGCGATCATCCCGGCCGCGGTCGGCGTCGACATCGGCTGCGGCATGGCCGCGGTGCGCACCACGTTGCGCGCCAGCGACCTGCCCGATGACCTCGGCCCGTTGCGCAACTCGATCGAGCGCAGCGTGCCGGTCGGCAACGGCCGCGGCGGCGAGCACTGGAAGTTGCCCGACAGCATCGAGACACGCGTGGCGCAGTCGGGCCTGGTCGCGCGGCTGGACGCGATCAAGCAGAAGCACCGCAAGATCCGCACCGACAAGCTCGACCGGCAGATCGGCACGCTCGGCGGCGGCAATCACTTCATCGAGCTCTGCCTCGACGAAAGCGATGCCGTGTGGGTGATGCTGCACAGCGGTTCGCGCGGCACCGGCAACCTGATCGGCAGCTACTTCATCGAGCGTGCGCGCGAAGAGCTGGGCAAGCGCGTGCTCGGCTTCCACGTGCCGGACAAGGACCTCGCCTTCTTCATGCAGGGCGAGCCGTTGTTCGACGACTAGTGGAGGCGGTGTCGTGGGCGCAGGACTACGCCCGCGAGAACCGCGAGGCGATGATGGCGCGGGTGCTGCACGAGATGCGTCATCGCCTGCCGAAGTTCCAGTTGGAGAAGATGGCGGTGAACTGCCATCACAACTACGTGCAACGGGAGACGCACGCCGGCGTGGAATTGCTGGTCACCCGCAAGGGGGCGGTGAGCGCGCGTGCCGGCGAGCTCGGGATCATCCCGGGCAGCATGGGCGCGAAGAGCTTCATCGTGCGCGGCCTCGGCAACGCGGACAGCTTCCACAGCTGCAGCCACGGCGCCGGGCGCGTGATGAGCCGCACCGCGGCGCGCCAGCAGATCACGCTGGCGCAACACCGCGAGGCCACCGCCCACGTCGAGTGCCGCAAGGACGCCGGCGTGATCGACGAGTCGCCGGCCGCGTACAAGGACATCGACGCGGTGATGGCCGCGCAGTCGGACCTGGTGGAGATCGTGCACACGTTGCGCCAGGTGGTGTGCATCAAGGGGTGAGGAACCACCCGGCCAAGGATGGCCGGGCTTGCCTTCGAAGTCGCATCCGCATTCGGGTGCCACGCGCCCGTGCGCCGTTGCTCACCCATCCAGGAACAGCGTGCGATGGACGCACACCGCAGACGCAGGCGCGCGTCCATGCGGCCGCAGCTTGCTGGATCCAGTGGCTGAAAACTCGTACTACCTGCCGCCGAAAACGGTTCCAGTCTCGATCGATGCCGATGACACCGGGAGCATCCCCCACACGCTCGCGATGCAAGCAACGCTTTCGCTTACGCTACGGAGGCAGGGGATGCATTCGACGTTGGGGGCGTTATGGAAGACGCGAGTCGACGGCTATTGCCGTCCGGCTTCATGCAACTGTGCGACCGCAACGACATCCGGCATTTCAGCCAGGATCAGGTCGTATTCCGCGAGGGCGACCCGTGCGACGGCTTGTACATCCTGCTGTCGGGAAAACTGAAAATCTACGCGGCCGCCAGCAATGGACGGGAAATCGTCTACGACGTCGTCGGCCCCGGTGAGCTTCTGGGTGAATTGTCATTGGACGGAGGACCGCGCTCGGCCTCGGTCAAGGCGGTCACCGGCGCCACCTGCCTGGTGTTGAAACTGAGCGTGGCGCGCGCGTTGATGCGGACGCGGCCCGAATTCGCCGACCACATCATGGGCAAGCTCATCTCGCGCGCACGGCACTCCACGCGCCTGACCCGCAGCATCGCGCTGGATGGCGTCCTCGAGCGCGTCGCAGCGCTGCTCGAGTTGCACGCCACGCCTGATGGCGACATCCGCCGCATTCCCAGCGAACTCACCCAGCAGGAAATCGCCGACCGGATCGGCGCGAGCCGCGAGATGGTGCACAAGGTGCTCGGCGAGCTGGTGCGTGACGGTTACCTGCAACGAGACGAAAAGCGAAGGATGAGCATCGTCAGGCCGCTTCCACGAGGCACGTGAATCGCTGTTTCTCCGCTCGTTCCAGCCACGCGCTCCCAGTCCTGCCCGCCATTGGCCGCCCACGACGCGCTCACGTCCGCTCGACGCGGCAGGCGTAGCACCCGGGCTTCGCGTAATGGACATGCAGGTACGCGCTGCGGTCCAGCGCGAACAACTGCGCGATGCCGGATTCCACCTCGTTGCCGGGCACCACGTCCGCCGAAAGCATCATGCCGCGCGCGTCGTAGGCGCGCAGCGACAGCAGGCGCGGACGCAGTAGCGCCGGGACTGCATCGACTTCCGGCAAGGCGCGCACCGCGGCCTCGCGCACGTAGATCGGACCCGATGCGCGATAGGGCGTATCCACATCGTGGTGGACGTACGGCAAGAGCAACAGGCGCTCCCCCTCGCCTGCATCCCGCAGGCTGACCCGACAAGGATAGGCGGGGCGCGCATCGGCGACGACGCGACGGATGCCGCGCTTGCGCAAGGCGTCATTGGCAAGGGAGAAATCGGCCGCGAACGGCTCGATGGGCAAGGCGTGGATCTGGAAACTCATGGCGGTGCTCCGTCCCGGGAATGCCAGCATCGCGAGCGGACCGGCGATGCGAACTCCGTTTCTTGCGCACCGGCATGACAAGTGCGCACGCGGCTGCGATCCTGCCATTCCCTCGCACGATGCCAGCGCCGTGTCCTTCGTCCTGCAGCTGTTCGACCTGATCGGCACCTTCGTGTTCGCACTCAGCGGCGGCGTGGTGGCAGTACGCCATCGGCTCGACCTGTTCGGCGTGCTGGTGCTGTCCTGCGCCGCCGCGGTCTCCGGCGGTATCGCCCGCGATGTGTTGATCGGCGCGCAACCGCCGGCGGCACTGGCCGACTGGCGCTACCTGGCCACCGCGATGCTGGCCGGCGTGGCCACGTTCGGCTGGCATGGCCGGACCGAGCGCCTGCGCAATCCGGTGCAATTGTTCGATGCCGCCGGGCTCGCCCTGTTCGCGGTGCTCGGCACAGACAAGGCGCTCGTGTACGGACTTTCGCCGTTCGCGGCTATGTTGCTCGGGATGTTGAGCGGCATCGGTGGCGGCATCGCCCGCGACCTGTTGGTCGCTCGCACGCCGGTGGTCCTGCAGGCGGAGTTGTATGCGGTCGCCGCGCTGGTTGGAGGCGCGGTGGTCGCGGTGGCGGAAGCCACCGGGCTGCCGCGCACACCGGCGATGGTGGTCGGCGCGGTGGCGTGCTTCGGCCTGCGCTACATGGCCATTCGCCACGGCTGGCAGTTGCCGGTGGCACGCCCACCGGAAGACTGACACGCGCAGCCGTGGTGCCTTGCGGGATCGCTGGCCAGGAACGCAAACGGCCCGGATCGCTCCGGGCCGTTTTCATTGCGTCGATGACACCGCGCTCGTTACGCCGCGAACAACGCCTTCATCTTCTTCAGCGCGTTCGCTTCGACCTGGCGGATGCGTTCGGCGGACACGCCGTACTCGTCGGCCAGCTCCTGCAGCGTCACCTTGCTCTCCGGATCCAGCCAGCGACGCCTGATGATGTCGCGCGAGCGTTCGTCGAGCTTGGCCATGCCCTCGCGCAGCAATTGCAACTGGTCGGATTCGCTGTCGGCGGATTCATAGGCAGCCGCCGGATCGTCGTCGCGCGCGACCAGGTAGCTCACCGGAGCCGGCGGCGCATGGTCGTCGTCGGCATCGTCTGGCGCATCGAACCCGATGTCGCGCCCGGACAGCCGCGACTCCATCTCCAGCACTTCGCGCTCGGAGACATTGAGGTCCTTCGCGACCGCGCGCACTTCCTCCGCGTTGAGCCAGCCCAGGCGGGTCTTGCTCTTGCGCAGGTTGAAGAACAGCTTGCGCTGCGCCTTGGTGGTGGCGACCTTCACGATGCGCCAGTTCTTGATGATGAACTCGTGCATCTCCGCGCGGATCCAGTGCACGGCGAAACTGACCAGGCGCACGCCTACGGTGGGGTCGAAGCGCTTCACCGCCTTCATCAGGCCGATGTTGCCTTCCTGGATCAGGTCGCCGATCTGCAGACCGTAGCCGCTGTAGCCACGGGCGACATGGATGACGAAGCGCAGGTGCGACAGGATCAGTTCCTGCGCCGCGGCGATGTCGTTGTCCTCGCGCAGGCGATGGGCCAGGCGTTGTTCGTCCTCGACGCTCAGGACGGGGATCTGGTGCACGGCGCCGATGTAGGCCTCCAGCGAACCCATTGCACTCGGGATCGGCAGGTTGTTGGCGACGAGGGCGGTGGATGACATGGTGGTTCCTTTCAGCATGCGGGCGATATTAGCAGTCACCATCCGTGACTGCTAACCGTGCCGATAGTTCACTACTGTTGCATTCATGGAACGCTGGCGCGTCCAAGCCCCATTGGGGCACAGCGCCCGTGGATAAGACGTGGGGATGGGGCCTGCTTGGCGCAAGGGCCGGATGACAGAGCCGGATCAGGCTGCCCGGGCGGCCATCCCGGCGTGCCGGAGCAGGGCGTCGATGCTGGGCGGACGGCCGCGGAAGGCGGTGAAATTCTCCAGCGCGCTGCGGCTTCCGCCACGCGAGAGCACTTCGGCGAGGAACCGCGCGCCGGTCTCGGCCTGCCGCCCGGGAGCTTCCTCGAAGGCGGCGTAGGCATCGGCGCTGAGGACCTCGGCCCATTTGTAGCTGTAATAGCCGGCGGCATAGCCCCCGGCGAAGATATGGCTGAACTGGTGCGGGAACCGGTGCCAGGCCGGCGGCCGGTTGACAGCCACCTCATCGCGGATGCGCTCCAGCAGGGCGAGCACGCTGTCCTGCGTGGCATCGAAATCGCCATGCAGGGCCATGTCGAACAGGGCGAACTCCAACTGGCGGACGGTGGCCATCCCGCTCTGGAAATTCCGCGCCGCCAGCATCCTGTCGAACAACGCGCGCGGCAGCGGCACGCCGGTGTCCACGTGCGCGGTCATCGCCTGCACCCGCGCCCATTCCCAGCAGAAGTTCTCCATGAACTGACTGGGCAGTTCGACCGCGTCCCACTCCACGCCATTGATCCCGGCCACCGGCAACTCGCCGATCGCGGTCAGCAACTGGTGCAGGCCGTGGCCCATCTCGTGGAACAGGGTGGTGACCTCGTCGTGGCTGAAGGTCGCCGGCTTGCCGTCCATGCCCTTGCCGAAATTGCAGACCAGGTAGACCAGCGGCGTCTGCGTTGCGGACGCGGTGACGCGCCGGTTGCGGCAATCGTCCATCCACGCGCCGCCACGCTTCCCTTCGCGCGCATACAGGTCGAGGTAGAACTGGCCGAGCAGGCGACCGTCGCGATCCTCGACCCGGAAGAAGCGCACGTCCGCATGCCAGGCCGGCGCGCTGTCCTCGCGCACGCGTACGCCATACAGCGACTCGATCACCTCGAACAGGCCGGCCAGCACGCGTGGCTCGGTGAAGTAGCGCTTCACCTCCTGCCCGGAGTAGCTGTAGCGGGCCTGCTTGAGCTTGTCGCTGGCATAGGCCACGTCCCAGGGCTGCAGTTCCTCGATGCCGAGTTCGTCGCGGGCGAACGCCTCCAGCTCCGCGCGGTCGCGGCGCGCGTGCGGCAAGGCGCGCGCGGCGAGGTCGCGCAGGAATCCAAGCACTTCGCCCGGCGACTGCGCCATCTTGGTCGCCAGCGAATAATCGGCATAGCTGGCGAAGCCAAGCAGGCCGGCCAGTTCGGCACGCAGGGCGAGGATGCGATCGATGTTGCCGCTGTTGTCGAGCGCGGCCGGGCCGCTCTCCGAAGCGCGCACGCCGCTCGCGCGATACAGCGCCTCGCGCAGGCCGCGGTCGTCGGCATACGCCTGCACCGGCAGGTAGCAGGGCATCTGCAGGGTCAGCTTCCATCCGCGTCTTCCTGCAGACACGTCGCCGTCTTTTTCCGCCGCGGCGCGCGCGCTGGCGACCACCTCGACAGGCAGGCCCGACAGCCGCGCATCGTCGTCGACGTGCAGGCTGAAGGCATCGGTGGCATCGAGCACGTTCTGCGAAAACGTCGCCGAGAGTGCCGACAGTTCCTCCTGGATCGCGGCGAAGCGCGCCTTGCCGGCATCGCCCAGCTCGGCGCCACCGAGGCGGAAATCGCGTAGCGCGTTGTCGACCACCTTGCGGCGGCTGGTGTCGTAGCCCGCATATTCCGGCGCATCGGCCAGCGCGCGGTACTGCGCGAACAGCGCGAGGTTCTGGCCCAGCGCCGCGCCGAAGCGGGTCACCTTCGGCAAGTGGGCGTTGTAGGCCTCGCGCAATGCCGGCGTATCGGCCACCGCCTGCAAATGGACGACCTGTCCCCAGGCGCGCCACAGGCGCTCGGTGGCGTCCTCCAGCGGCGTCACGAAGCTGGCCCAGGCCACTGGCGCAACGCCCTCCGCACGCACTACCGCCGCTTCGGCCTCGGCGAGCAAGGCGTCGATGGCGGGTGCGATGTGTTCGGGACGGATCGCATCGAAACGCGGCAGGCCGGAGAAATCGAGCAACGGGTTGTCCATGGGTGTCGTCTGCCTGGAAGCGTGGAATCGAGATGCGTGCACCGACGCGTCAAATCAACCGCGCGTGCACATCCGGTGGCGGCCACGTCGACCCGCCCGGGTCATCGGAGGCCGGAGAGCTCCAGCGCGGCGCGCGACGGCAGCGCCCAGTCCACCGGCGCCCGTCCGCTGCGGCCCAGCCATTGGTTGGCGGCGGAGAAATGCCTGCAGCCCAGGAAGCCGCGATGGGCCGACAACGGCGAGGGATGCGGCGCCTTCAGCACGCGATGGCGGCGAGCGTCGATGACCTTGCCCTTGGCCTGCGCGTAGCTGCCCCAGAGCAGGAAGACCAGGCCTTCGCGTTCGCGGTTGAGCACGTCGACCACGTGGTCGGTGAAGCCTTCCCAGCCCTTGCCCTGGTGCGAGCCGGGCTGGCCGGCTTCGACCGTCAGCACGCTGTTGAGCAGCAGCACGCCCTGCCGCGCCCATGGCAGCAGGCAGCCATGGTCCGGACGGACGAAACCGACATCGCTCGCCAGTTCCTTGTAGATGTTCTGCAGCGAGGGCGGGACATCGACCCCCGGCAAGACCGAGAAGCACAGCCCATGCGCCTGTCCAGGGCCGTGGTACGGATCCTGGCCAAGGATGACGACCTTCACCGCATCGAACGGGGTGGCGTCGAAGGCGGCGAAGATGTTGGCGCCGGCCGGATGGACCGTCGCCCCGGCGGCCTTGCGCTGGCGCAGGAAGGCGGACAGCTGCTGCATGTCCTCGCGGGCGAACCAGTCGCCGATGCGGGACTTCCAGCTGGGCTCGAGGCGAACGGATTGCTCTGACATGAGTGGCGATGATGTCCGGAACGGGCGTGGGGGCGTCCGATCAACCAAGCGAGTATCGGGGAGCGACTTGATCGGACGCCCTCACGACCGTCGCCAGGCGCGACTCACTGCAGCCCGGGTTCCGGCAGCTTGCCGAGGCGCAGCTGGAACAGCGTCTTGGTGACCAGCAGGCGTTCCTCGATCGGCTTCAGTACCAGGTCGTTGGCGCCTTCGCGGAGCAATCCGGCCTGGTTCTCGCGATTGTCGTCGCCGGTCATCACCAGCACCGGCAAGCGGCGCTTGCCGTAGCCGAACGCGGAACGGATCTGGTTGAGCAGTTCGCGCCCGCTGAGCAGGCCCTTCAGGTAGACGTCGGTAAGCACCAGGTCCGCGCCGACATCGCCATCGCCGCGGCCACGGAAACGGTGCAGGTGCTCCAGCGCGTCCTCCGCGCTGATCACGTGCAACACCTGCATGTTCTGCCGCTCGAGCATGCGCTTGGTCGCCACCGCCACCACCCGGCTGTCCTCGACGTACAGGATCCGCGCGCCCTCGATCGGCGCCGGCTGCACGTAGCCGCGGATGAACGCGGCCAGCGCGCTATGGCCCAGCGACTTGTCGAAATAGTCGGTGACGTCCTCGGTGAACGCACGCGACTCCAGCATTTCCTGCGCGTTGCCGGAGACCACGATCACCGGGACGTAGGCCTGGCCCTGCGCCTCGCGCACGCTGCGCGCCAGCGCCTGTCCGTCGCCATCGGGCAGCACCAGCGCGGTGGTCACCAGGTCGACCGCGCCCTCGGCGAGGATCGCGCGCGCCTCGGCGATGTTGGCGCAGCCAATCACCTGGGTACCGGGCAGTTCCTTCAGCAGGGTGTCGCCGATCAGCTTGCGCACCAGCTTGCTACCGTCGACCACCATCACCCGCGGGGCGTCGCTGACGACGTGGCGAAGATCCTGGGCCATCTCAGCGCTCCACCGGCCGGGTCTGCCGCAGGTAATGGCCGGTCACGAGCCCCGCGCCAAGCCAGCCGAGCAGCCCGGCGCCGGCAAGCACGCCCAGCGCCGGCAGCGGCGGCAGGCCCTGCAAGGCGAAGCCGCTGCCATAGCGGGCGGCGAGGTCGGCCAGCGGATCGCGCAATGCCATCGCAGCCAGCGTCAACACGCCCAGCGCGAGCGCGCCGGCGCCGAGTCCATACCAGGCGCCGAGATACAGGAATGGCCGGCGCACGAAGCCGTCGCTGGCGCCGAGCAGTTGCAGCACGCCGATTTCCTCGCGCCGCGACTGGATGTCCAGGCGCACGGTATTGCCGACCACCAGCAACGCACCAAGGCCCAGCAGCGCCGCCAGCACCAGCACCGCGCGACCACCCAGGTGCAACCAGCCATCCAGCCGCTCGCGCCAGACCGCATCGTGCTGCACGCGTTCGGCACCGGGCTGCTGCTTGAGCGATTCCGCCAGCAGCAACTCGTCGCCGCGCGGGCTGACCCGCAGCACGCTGGGCAGCGCCGCGCGCGCGGCGTCCTCGCCCAGTGCGTCGATCGCCGCGGCCAGGTCGGCACGGCCGCGCAACTGCTGCAAGGCCTGTTCGGGGGCGATGAGGTCCACCTTCGCCACGTCGCCGCGCGCGCGCAGGGTGGCAGCGATGGCCTGCGCCCCGGCGGCATCGATGTCCGGCCTGAGGAACACTGCGATGTCGCGCGAGGACTGCACTTCGCCGCCCAGTCGCGCCAGGTTCTGCATGACCACCCACAGCCCCAGCGGCAGGGCCAGGGCGACGGCCATCACGCCGATGGTGAGCAAGGTCGCCCACGGCTTGCGCAGCAAGCGGCCGAGGCTGGCGACGATGCTGAAGCCGTGGTGGTCGAGCCACGCGCCGAACATCCTGGTCTGGAGCTGGCTGGCCTGCCCGTTCGCGGATGCCTGCTCATTCATCGGCCAGGTCCTCCGGCGCGATGTCGTCCAGCAGCGTGCCGTGGTCGAGAACCAGCACGCGCTTCTTCATGCGCTTGACCAGGCCGAGGTCGTGGCTGGCCACCAGCACGCTGGTGCCGCGCTCGGGCAGCGAGGCGAACAGCGCCATGATCTCGGCGGACAGGGTTGGATCGAGGTTGCCGGTGGGCTCGTCGGCGATCAGCAGGGTCGGCTCGGCGACCACCGCGCGGGCGATGCCGACGCGTTGCTGCTCGCCGGCGGACAACTGCGACGGCAACGCGTTGCCGCGCGCATCCAGCCCGAGGCGCTGCAGGATCGAGCGCACCCGCTTGCCGGTTTCCGCGCGCTTCATCCCGCGCAGCACCAGCGGCAGGGCGACGTTCTCGGCCACGCTGCGGTCCATCAGCAACTGGTGGTTCTGGTAGACCACGCCAAGGCTGCGCCGATGCTGGGCGATGCGGCCACCGCGGACCTTCAGCAGGTTGCGGTCGCCGAACAGCACCGCGCCTCGGCTGGGCCGTTCGGCGAGCTGGATCAGCTTCAGCAGGGTGCTCTTGCCGGCCCCGGAATGACCGGTGACGAACAGCATCTCGCCTGCGTCCACGGCGAAGCTCACCTCGGACAGGGCCGTGTGCCCGCCGGGGTATTGCTTGCTGACGCTGTCGAAACGCAGGACCGTCATCGCGGGGGATCGTGAGCGGGCGGACACGGAGTATCGCCCGAGCCGCCGGTCGCGACCAGCGCGACCGCCCGAACTGCGCGGCATGTCGCGGATCGCGTGTTCGCCGACGCACCGAACGGTCGCCATGCCTTGAGCCAGGCGACCCAGGCCGAAGCGAAGCTGGTCAACGGCGACGTGGCTGGCGCCGCGGTGGCCCAGTAGCGCGCGGACGCGCTGCTGGCAACGGTCAAGGATCCGGGGACGAGCTACGGCCAGCACCTGCAGCGCGTGCGCATCGCGCTGTGCGCCCGTGCCGATGCACCGGCAGGCGCGTGCAGGACGCGCCCGCCCGTGAGCGGGTCAGCCGCCGACCAGCGACTTCAGGCGGCGCCCGATCCGGCTGATCAGCGACGGCTTGTCGCCACCCGCTGCCGGTGCGGGCGTCGATGCCGGCGATGCCGGCGGCGTGGTTGCGGCGTCCGCACCTTCCAGCGGACGGCCATGGCGACGACGACGACGCTTGCGCGGCTTGCGCGCGTCGTCCTCGATGCCGGTTGCCGGCTTCGGGGCCTGCGGCGACTGCGGCGACTGCACCGGCGCGGGTTGCGCAGCAGCGTTGGCATTGGCGTCCACCGCGACATCACCTTCCACCCGCGGCTTGCGCGGCGGGCGCGGGCCGCGCGCGGGGCGCTCGCCGGAACGCGGCGCCGAGGAAGAACGTTCGCCCGGACGGCCACCGCGCGACGGACCGCCGCGGCCACCGCCACGCTTGGCATCCTCGGCGGCACGCGCCTCGCGCACTTCCTTGAAGATCTCGCCGATGCTCTCGCCCTCTTCCGGCTGCGCTTCCACACCTTCGCGCGGCTTGCGCGGCAGCGCGACCAGCATCTCCGGGGTGACGTGCTCGCCCGGGATCTTCTGGTCGATGTACGCCTCGATGTCGGGCAGCGACATGCCGTAGCGCTCGCAGGCGAAGCTGATCGCGTCGCCCTCGGCGCCGAGGCGCGCGGTGCGGCCGATGCGGTGCACGTAGTCCTCGGCATCGAACGGCAGGTCGTAGTTGTAGACGTGCGAGACGCCGTCGATGTGCAGGCCGCGCGCGGCCACGTCGGTGGCCACCAGCAGTTCCAGCTGGCCGGCCTGGAACTTCTTCAGCAGGGATTCGCGCTTCTTCTGCGGCACGTCGCCGCTGAGCACGCCGACCCGGTAACCGGCGCGTTCAAGCCCGCGGGCGACGCGCTCGACGAAGGCCTTGGTATTGACGAAGACCATGGTGCGCGCGCCTTCGCTGCGCGACAGCAGGCCGATCAGCAGCGGCAGCTTTTCCTCGTCGGCCGGGTAGTAGAGCTTCTGCCGGACCTTGGCCGCGGTGATGAACTCGGTCTCGACCACGAGCTTTTCCGGCTCGTTCATGTGCTCGTAGGCGAGCTCCAGCACGCGGTGCGAGAGGGTTGCGCTGAACAGCAGGGTCTGCCGCTCGGTGCGCACCGGCATCCTGCGCAACAGGAAGCGGATGTCCTTGATGAAGCCGAGGTCGAACATGCGGTCGGCCTCGTCCAGCACGCAGATCTCGCAGGCGTGCAGGCTGACCACCTTGTGCTGCTTGACGTAGTCGATCAGCCGGCCGGGGGTGGCGATGATCACGTCGGCGCCGCGCTGCAGCAGCTCGCGCTGCTTGTCGTAGTCGACGCCGCCGTACACCAGCGCGAACTTCAGACCGATCTGCTCGCCCAGCTTCACCGCATCCTTGTGGATCTGGATCGCCAGTTCGCGGGTGGGTGCGAGGATCAGCGCGCGCGGGTCTTCCGCCTTGCGGTCGGCCAGCGCCGGGCGCTTGAGCAGGCGGTCGACCACCGCGACCAGGAAGGCCAGGGTCTTGCCGGTGCCGGTCTGCGCCTGGCCGGCGACGTCGCGGCCGGCCAGTGCCAGCGGCAGGGTCAGTGCCTGGATCGGCGTGCAGCGGGTGAACCCGGCGGCCTCCAGCCCGGCAAGCAGCGTCGGGTGCAGGTCGAAGGAAGAGAAAGTGACGTCGGTCAACGGTTTGTCGGACATGGGCGGCCTCTGGCGGACTCAACGCAGCGTTCCAGGGGACGCCGCGATCCGCGCTTGCATGAATTGGGGGCAGCCACGCAGACTGCCGGGACGGTTCCGGGGCTGGTCATTCCCGGCACGGCATCCGCCTTGTTCCGGCGGAATGCAACCCCATCATTCTATCACCCCCGGCCCGCGCGCCCTTGCTGCGGTGCCGTGAGCCATTGGAGCCCCGCATGAGCGACACCGTCCTGCACGCCACCGACGCCGACTTCGACAGCCAGGTCCTGGCCTCCGACCAGCCGGTGCTGGTCGACTTCTGGGCGCCCTGGTGCGGCCCGTGCAAGATGATCGCGCCGGCGCTGGACGACCTGGCCGGCACCTACGCCGGCCGCGCCAAGATCGTGAAGGTCGACGTCGACCAGAACCAGGCCGTCGCGATGCGCTACCACGTGCGCTCGATCCCGATGCTGCTGCTGTTCAAGGGCGGCCAGGTGCAGGCCACCCAGATCGGCGCGGTGGGCAAGGCCCAGCTGGCGCAGCTGATCGAGAAATCCCTGTAAGAAGCCGCACCCAGCCGCCCCTCCCCCTTCTTGGGAGGATCGGGCTGGGGTTGATGCGGGTGGGCATGCGCGACAACAACCCACCCGCCCCCGCCCCTGCATTCGCAGGGGCGGGGGAGAAAGCCCCGCCAGTTGCGCGCCATGCCGCGCCAGTGCTAGCTTTCCCCGAAACTCGGCGCCGTTCGACACACTTCCGGCGCGCCGCACCCCCTCTGATCCACTCCCGACGATCCCGCCCGCGCCTTGCGGGCGCTCGCAACGTTAGCGAGGATTTCCCTTGTCAGACCCGACCTCCGATGCCGGCGAACCCGCCGAGAAGCGCGTGCGCAAGACCCGCGTGGCCAAACCCGCCGCGGCCAAGGACAGCTTGACCATCCCACCGCTGGAAAGCGCTCCGGCCGCCCCGCCAGCGAGCCCCGCACCGCCACCGGCAGCACCGTCAACGCCCGCGGCGCCGGCCCAGCGGCAGGCGCCGCCGCCGGCCACCGCCTCCCACGCGACCCATGAGACGCCCGCGCCTTCGGCGCCGTCCGCGGGATCGAACGAAGGCGGCGATGCGGGCGGAAACGCCCAGCCGCAGCATGGCCAGAATCGCCATCACCAGCAGCACGGCCAGAACAACCAGAACGGCGACCAGCAGCAGGGCAACCGCCGCGACCGCTTCAAGAACCGCCGCGACCGCAACCGCGACCGCCCGCGCGACCAGGGTTTCCCGGACGACAGCGGCAACGGCGAGAACTTCGTGCCGCGCCCGCACCCGCAGGTGCCGGAAGGCTTCCCCACCTATTCGCTGGGTGACCTCAAGCGGCTGCCGGCGCACAAGCTGATCGAGATCGCCGAGCAGTTGCAGATCAGCGAAGGCGTGGCCCGCGCGCGCAAGCAGGACATCATCTTCGCGGTCCTCAAGGTGCTCACCCGCCACGGCGAGGGCGTGGCCGCCGACGGCGTCCTGGAAATCCTGCCGGACGGCTTCGGCTTCCTGCGCGCGGCCGAGGCCTCCTACCTCGCCGGCCCGGACGACACCTACATCAGCCCGTCGCAGATCCGCCGCTTCAACCTGCGCACCGGCGACCACCTGTCGGGCCGCATCCGCTGGCCGAAGGACGGCGAGCGCTACTTCGCGCTGTCGATCGTCGACACCATCAACGGCGAACCGCTCGAAGCCTCGAAGAACAAGGCGCTGTTCGAGAACCTGACCCCGCTGTTCCCGCGCAAGAAGTTCAAGCTCGAGCGCGGCGACGGCTCCAGCGAGGACATCACCGGCCGCATCCTCGACCTGATGGCCCCGCAGGGCAAGGGCCAGCGCGCGCTGATCGTGAGTCCGCCGAAGGCGGGCAAGACGATGATGATGCAGCAGATCGCCAGCGCCATCACCTACAACCATCCCGACGTGCACCTGATCGTGCTGCTGATCGACGAGCGCCCGGAAGAAGTCACCGAGATGCAGCGCACCGTGCGCGGCGAAGTGATTTCCTCGACCTTCGACGAGCCCGCCGCGCGCCACGTGCAGGTCGCCGAAATGGTGATCGAGCGCGCCAAGCGCCTGGTCGAGCACAAGAAGGACGTGGTGATCCTGCTCGACTCGATCACCCGCCTGGCGCGCGCGTACAACAACGTGCTGCCGAGCTCCGGCAAGGTGCTCACCGGCGGCGTCGACGCCAATGCGCTGCATCGGCCGAAGCGCTTCTTCGGCGCCGCGCGCAACGTCGAGGAGGGTGGCAGCCTGACCATCATCGCCACCGCCCTGGTCGATACCGGCAGCGCGATGGACAAGGTGATCTACGAGGAGTTCAAGGGCACCGGCAACAGCGAAGTGCATCTCGACCGCCGCATCACCGAGAAGCGCGTGTACCCGGCGATCAACGTCAACGGTTCGGGCACCCGCCGCGAGGACTACCTGATCGAGCCCGACCTGCTGCAGAAGATCTGGATCCTGCGCAAGCTGCTGCACCCGATGGACGAGATCGCGGCGATGGAATTCCTGCTCGACAAGATGAAGAGCACCAAGTCCAACGACGAGTTCTTCAGCTCGATGAAGCGCTGACGCGCGCCCATCGGAAAGGAAAAAGCCCCGCATCGCGGGGCTTTTTTCATGGGCCGGCAACCTGCCTGGCGCCGGGCCGGTCCCCCACCACCCGGTGCATCACCCAGGTTTCGCGCATGCGCGCGCCATCCGCGAACATCGCCGTGCCGGCGAGCCGGAAGCCGTGCTTCTGGTAGAAGCGCACCGCCTGCGGCGACTCCTTGCGCACCTTGAGCCAGATGCAGACCGCGGCGCGCGCGCGGGCGATGTCCACCGCCCGCTCCAGCAGGCGACCGGCCACGCCGGCGCCACGATGCCTCGAACGCACGTAATGGCGGCGCAATTCCACCGAACCGCGCATCCATCCACTGGCCGGCGCCCGCTCGCCCCAGCGCAACTGCAGGAAGCCCTGCAGGCCTTCCTCCGCCTCCGCCACCAGGGTGTCGATCCGGTTGCTGAGGATCTCCTGCATCGGGATGTCGTCCCGGCACTGCCCGTCGTGGACGGGCCCGCGAAGCGCTTCCTCGTGCCTTCCTCCCACCGCGACGAACGGCTCGCGCAGCAGCACCGCCAGCGCATCGGCATCGTGGGCGTTGGCGATGCGCACCATCGCCAGGCGTGTCTTCATCATTGTCATGTCCTCGATTTGCAGGGCGGCCCGCCTCGCAGCGGGCCACCGCGCAATCACCAGCTGAAGCCGGCGCCGGCGGAGATGCTGCTTTCGCCGGAGGAGAACGCACCGGTCAGCGACACGCTGGCGTTCGGGCGCAGCATCCGCTGGTAACCGAAGGCAATGGCCGAGCGACCGTTCTGCATACCGACGCCCAGGCCCACGCGGTTCCGGCCTTCCAGGCCCGCGGTGTTGATCGCCGCCGACATCATCGCGCCGCTCATCGCGCCCATCTGCTCGATGCGCTTGTCGGTCTGCGCGAAGCGCAGGTCGACCTGCTGCTGGTACTGGCTGAACGTGTCGTTCCAGGCCGCGAACTTGTTGTCGGTGTAGGCATTCGCGGTGGTGACGGCCGCGGCGGTCCTGGCGTCGGTGTACGACTTCGACGTGGTCAGCGTGGCGGCGTCGCCGGCATCGGCATGCGCATTGGCGGAGGCAAGGGTCGAAGCCGCCTTGTCGTCGGTGTAGGACGTCGAGGCCACCAGCGTTGCGGCATCACCGGCATCGGCGTGGTCGTTCGCTGCAGCGAGCGTCGCGGCGTCGCCCGCATCCGCGTAGTCCTGCGCGGCCGCATCGCCCGCATCGACATAGGCCTTCTCCACGCCGTTGCTGCCATCCAACCCGGCCGGTCCCTGCGGGCCGACCGGGCCCTGTTCGCCTTGCGGACCCTGCGGGCCGGCCGGCCCCTGCTCGCCACTGCCGCCACCGGGTTCGCCCTGCGGACCCGCCGGACCCTGCGGACCCGGTTCGCCCTGCGGACCCTGCGGGCCGGGGGCGCCGCCACCGCCGCCGCCCGGGTTGCTGCTCATCCACGAATCGATGGCCGCCAGCGCCGCACCGACGTTGCCGTAGCTGTTGCCCTGGATGGTGTAGCTGGGGCCAGTGAACACGCCGTTGGCCCAGGTCGCGCCGCCACCGAAGGCACTGGCCACCGGCAGCAGGTTGGTGCCGCCGCCCAGGGTCACGCCGGAAATCGCCGCGTTCAACTGGCGCAGGTTGATGGCGTCGGTGTCCTGGGTGCCGTCGGCCAGGTGGATGATCTGGTGTTCGCCGCCGGCCTTGCCCACGCTGATCGCGTAGTCGCGATCGGCCACCGACTGGTAACCGAGCGCCACGCTGCCGATGTTGCCGGCGAGGCTGCCGATGCCGAAGGCCATCGCGTTGATGGCGGTGGCCTGGTTGTCCCTGCCGAACGCCAGGGTGCCGGCACCCGTGGCTTTGTTGCCGATGCCGAACGCGGCGCTGTTGGCGCCACCCGCGGTGTTGGCGGTGCCGAATGCAGTGCCGTTCGCATACAGCGCCACATTGCCGTAGCCGATAGCGCTGCTCCTCACGCCGTGCGCCTCGTTCGACCCACCCAGTGCCGCCGCGTATTGGGCATCGGACACATTCGCACTGCCAACCGCGACGCTGTCGGCCGCGACTGCGTCGTTGCTGTAGCCGAACGCCACGCTGCGGGTGCCTTCGGCTTCGTTGTAGCGACCGAACGCGCCGCTGGCTTCGCCGCTGGCGGTGTTGAGGGTGCCGAAGGCCATCGCGCTGGTCGCGCTGGCGACGTTCATGTAGCCGAACGCCGCGCTGTACAGGCCACCGGCGGTGTTGTCGAAGCCGAAGGCGCTGGCGTTCTCCATCTGCGCCTCGTTGGAGTAGCCGTAGGCGCTGCTGCGCAGGCCGATCGCATCGTTGGAACGGCCTACCGCGCTCGACGCCGCGGCACGCGCGCGGTTCTGCACGCCCACGGCCGTGGCCACCTCGGCCTCTGCCGTGTTGTTGAAGCCCAGCGCAGTGCTGTCCTTGCCGCTGGCGGAACTGAAATAACCGAAGGCCGAAGAATGAAGGCCAAGGCCAAGGCTGCTGAAACCCATGGCCACGCTTTCTTCCCCGGCAGCGACATTGCCATTGCCCATCGCCGTGGAGTTGAAGCCGCTGGACAGGTTGCCACGGCCCATCGCCGTCGACTCCTCTCCGTCCGCCTTGTTGTTTGCGCCGCATGCGATGGCCCAGAGGCCCGTTGCCGTGGAGCCGCCCGACGAAAACGTATCGGAGGCTTCGCTGTAGTACATGAAGCAGGCATCGCCCGCGAGGGCCGGCATGGCGGCGGACGACAGCAGCAGGGTGGACAGGGCGATGGCCAGCGGATGGCGATTGGTACGGATGTTCATGGCGGTTTCCTTGGGTGTGTGTGGTGTGCGTGTGGTGTGGAATCGGGGCCGGCCGGTGGCGCTTGCGCGCCGCTCTCATCGGCGTCTTTCATCGGCCTGGACAACCACCTCGCAAGCCGACCGGAAAACAGGACATCGGGTTTGCGGGGGGGCCGGCGGCGGCACGGCCATCGCCCGGTACATGCCGGGGGGATGGCTGCGGCATCTGGGCCCGTGCCGCCACCGGCCCACGTCCGCACTCGCAACCGGGCGGGGAAACAGGACATCGCCGCGCGCGCGGCATTGCTTGCCCATGCATCGCGCATGCGCGAACCTAGGCGCGCAACGCACACGGGGCCGCCGGATGGAAACCGAATCGTTCACGCGATTGCTTGCGCACGCCCGCGAGGGCAATGGCGATGCGCACGACCGCGCCTATGCGCTGATCTACGACCGCCTGCGCGCGGCCGCGCACCAGCAACTGCGCAAGCGCGGCGGCCAGTACACGCTGTGCACGACGATGCTGGTCGGCGAGGCCTGGCTGAAGCTGGCCGATGCCGAGGTCGCCGCCCGCGACCGCGAGCACTACCTCGCATTGGCCGCGCTGGCGATGCGCCACATCGTGGTCGACCAGGCCCGTCGTGCGATGGCGGAGAAGCGCGGCGGCAACGAGATCCGCGTCACCCTCAACGAGAACGTCGCGCAACTGGATGCCGCGGACGCCGACGTGCTCTCGCTCGATGCCGCGCTCGACAAGCTGGCCGAGCTCGACCCGCGGCTGGCGAAGATCGTCGAGTGGCGCTACTTCGGCGGCATGAGCGAAACCGAGATCGCCTCGATGCTGGACGTCACCGAACGCACGGTGCGCCGCGAATGGCGCAAGGCGCGCGCCTTCCTCTATCGCCAGATGGGCGGCAGCGACACCGGCGGGGACGACGCCCCGTGACCGCCAACGAACGCGCGCGGCGCGCGCTGGAACTGTTCGATGACTGGGTGGACCTGCCGGTCGCGCAACGGCAGGCGCAACTCGGCGAACTCGCCGCGCGCGATCCCGCGCTGCACGCCGAAGTGAAGGCATTGCTGGACGCCGACGCCGCCGATGGCCTGCTCGAGCGCGACGCGGAATCGCTGCTGTCGTCGATCACGCCGGCCGCGGATGCACAACTCGATGTCATCGCGCGCCGCATCGGCCCATGGCATGTCACCGGCATCCTCGGCGCCGGCGGCATGGGCGCGGTGTACCGCGGCGAGCGCGTCGAAGGCGGCTTCCAGCAACTGGCCGCGATCAAGCTGATCCGCATCGGCATGGACCATCCGGACCTGCGCAAGCGCTTCCTGCGCGAGCGCCAGATCCTGGCGCGGCTGCGCCATCCCAACATCGCCGCCCTGCTCGACGGCGGCGTCGCCGACGACGGCGCGCCCTACTTCGCGATGGAACTGGTGCAGGGCGACCGCATCACCCGCTGGTGCGACATGCGCGCGCTGGACGTGCGCGGCCGCGTGCGCGTGTTCCTGCAGGTGCTGGACGCGGTGGCGTTCGCGCACCGGCAACTGGTGGTGCATCGCGACCTGAAGCCATCCAACATCCTGGTCGATGCCAACGGCAAGGCGTTCCTGCTCGACTTCGGCATCGCCAAGCTGATGGCGGGCGACGAAGGCGACGGCCACACCCGCACCGGCGAGCGCGCGTTCACCCCCGAATACGCCTCGCCGGAACAGCTGCACGGCGAAGCCATCTCGGCCGCCACCGACCTCTACCAGCTCGGCGTGCTGCTGTACGCGCTGCTGGCGCAGTCGCATCCCTACGGCCTCACCGGCGACACCCCGTTGCGCACCCGGCTCACGCGCATGGACGGCCAGCCGCAACCCTTGTGGGAAGCGGCGAGGCAGGCCTCGGCCGAGGACGCCGCCTGTCGCGACAGCACGCCGACCCAACTCGCGTCGCAATTGCGCGGCGACCTCACCGCGATCGCCCGGCGCTGCCTGGAGAACGACCCGAAGCAGCGCTACGAGAGCGTCGACGCATTGCGCACGGACCTGATCGCATGGCTGGACGGGCGCGCGGTGGCCGCGCAGACACCCAGCTTCCGCTATCGCGCCAGCCGTTTCCTGCGCCGGCATGCGATGGCGTCCGCCGCCGCCGCGGTCGCCGTGGTCGCCCTGGTCGCGGGCACGGGCGTGTCGCTGTGGCAGGCCGGCATCGCCCGCAAGGAAACGCAGCGCGCGCTGCAACAGCAGCGCCTCGCCGAACGCCAGGCCGAGCTGGTGCGGATGCAGGTGGACAGTTCGATCGCCGTGCAGGAATTGCTCAACGGCATGTTCGCGCGTTCGCTGGCGATGGATGGAGGCACCGGCACCAGCGTGCGCGACCTGGTCGATGCGACCCGCGCGATGGGCACACAGGGCGACATGCTCGATGGCCCCGCGCGCGCGCAATTGCTGCTGCGCCTGTTGCGCATCGGCGCGGCCGGTGATGAAGCCGGCGAGCGCGCGATGCTGGCGCAACTGCGGCCGCTGGTCGAGGCCGCGGGTGCGACCCGGCCGCGCCTGCTCGCGCAATTGCTCGACGTGCAACTCACCCTGGCCGAGGGCCGGCATGGACTCGCGGAGATGCAGCGGCTGGCGCCACCGCTGCTGCGCCTGCTCGACGCCCTGCCGCAGCCGCTGGACGAAGAGATGCTGCAACTGCGCCTGCGCACACTGCGATCGCAGGGCCGGGCGCTGGACCAGTCCGGCCGCTTCGACGAGGCCCTCGCCAGCAAGCGCCGGGCATGGGACGCGACGGTCGCCCGCTACGGCGCCTGGCACCGGCGAAGCATCCTCGCCAAGGATGCGCATGCGCGCGCATTGACCCTGGCCGGGCGCCATGCGGAAGCGGCCGCGCAACTGCGCGAGAACCTGCGGCATTTCCGCGCGGGGAAACGCCAGTCGCCGATGGACGAACTCAACGCGACGGTGAGCCTGGTCGAAGCGCTGCGCCAGGCCGATGGCGGCAGCGCGGAAGCATTGCGCCTGCTGCAGTCCGCGGAGGCCACCGCACGCCAGCACCAGTCGAAACTGTTGCCGTTCTACGTGCCGTGGCTGCAGGCGCTGCAGGCCGACCTGCTGCGCGAGGAAGGCGACCTGACGGCGGCGGCGGCACTGTTGCGGCAAGCCGCGGCGTTCCGGCCGAACCCGGCGCAACGCGAATCGCGCGGGGTTGGCGTGGTCGTGCTGACCGCGCAATCAGACCTTGCCTGGGCGAAGCACGATGCCGCCGCTGCCGCCGGATTCGCGCGCGACGCACTGGCCTTGCTGGGCACTCCGGCCAGCAACGACAACGGCGATCGCCGCCGCGCGCTCGGCCTGCGCCTGCGCCTGCTGCGCGCGCAGGCGGCAACGCTGACGCCCGATGCAGTGCGCGCGCAGGCCGATGCGATCGTCAGCGAATGGGACGATGTACCGACCACGCTGCGCGCACCCTACCTGACCATGGCCGCCGAAACCCTGCGCCTGGGCGGCATGGCCGGTGCCGCCACCGCGATGGCCAGGCGCGCGGCCGGCGCGGCCGATGCGGAGCGCGAGCCGAGCCAGCGCCGCAAGGCATTGGCGCGCGAGCAACTGCGGCTGGCCGCGGCCTAGTCGGAGACGCTGTCGAGGTCGGCTTCCATGTAGCGCCAACCGCCGTCGTCGCGCTGCAGCAGCACGCGGCCACGGCGCAGGATGTCGTCGCGGTCCCGGCCTTCGACCCACAGCACCGCGGTCTCCCCATCGAGGCGCCCGCGCAGGATCCTGGCCTGCACCGGGGTGCCGTCGCGCAGGTCCTTGAGCGCGGCCTTGACGTCGTCCTGGTCCTCGGACTTGATCCGCCACGCGTCGTATTCGCCGCCGACCAGGGTGCGCAGCGCCGCTACGTCGCCCTTCGCCACCGCCACGGTCCAGGCGCGATACGCCTTGCCCGGTTCGCCACCATCCGCCGGCAATGGCGTGCCGGGCGGCGGGGTGATCGCGACATCGAAGACCAGGTCGAAGTCGTAGGTTTCGCCGAAGAAGTCGTCGGGTTCGGCGAGCACCCAGCGCCCGGCGATGCGGCCGGCAGGCACCGCTTCCAGCTTGAACACGCCGTAGCCGGAGGAATTGAAGGAGGCGTTCGGGTTGTTGTGCGAGAAATACAACCCGCATTCGCTGCCGTCGGCATCGATGCAGATGCGCACGTAGCCCGCGCTGCCATCGCCGAGTTGGCCTTCGACGGCGGAACCGGGCTTGAACGCGGCCGCGACCTTGCCGGCATCGAGCCGCACATCGCTCAGGTAGACGTAGGTCTGGGCCTGCTCCGGCGTGCCGTCCTCGTCGATGGTGACGGCGATGACGTGCTTCGCATCGATGCGCACCTCGCCCTTGCGGAAGTGGCCGCTGCCGCGATCCGCGGCGCCTGCCGACAGCGCGGCGCACACCAGCGCCACGCCGAATCCGATCCGCACGCTGTCGCGCATGGCCTTGCCCCGGGTTGCCTTCGATACAGGCTGCAACGCAGGGCGGGCGGCGCAGCGGCCGCCTTCGGAAGTGCGCTCAGCCCGCTGGCTGCGGAATCACGGTGACCACGGACTCCACGGCCACGGGCTTCATGTCGTTCGTGCCGGCTGCGATCTGGCACTCGCGCGAGATCTTCGCCTGGATCTGCAGTTCTTCGCGCAGCGCGTCCCGATCGCCGGGAGCGCGCATCGAGAACTCGACCGGCATCCGGACCTGGCCACGCACGGGTCTTCCGGCGACATGCTCGGGATCGAAACGCACGGTCTTGATCCATTGACGGAGCAGCGGCTCGAACGCGCCCGCGCCCGGCCTGCCGGAGATGTCCGCCCGCTCGATCTGGTCGATGACCACGTGGCCATCCGCTTCGATGCCCAGGATCAGGACGAACTCGGCTTCGGTGCCGCTCCGCTGCGCGAGGCGCGGATACATCGGTGGTTCGAGCTTGCGGTCGGCCGCGGTACGCGGCCCATTGCCGGCGAAATCGACGCCAAGCCGATAGCCCGTCCCGGCCGGGACGGCACAGGCATTGACCCCGACATAGGTGACGGCCGACTGCGGCACCCCCGCCACCTGCGCCGGCGTGTATTGCCACGATGCCACCCGCTTTTCCACGAACGCGCGGATCGCCTCCGGCAAGTCGGCCGGTGCTTCGACCCTGACCGGCTTGCCGGCGGCATCGACCTCGACGCGCACCGTGGCGTTGAACGCCACGACCTCGGTGCTGGCGGTGTCGTCGGCCGCGGCGGCCGGCGCGGCGGCCGCGCAGCCAAGCGCGAAACAGAGCGTGATCGCCTTCATGCTCAGCCGAGCGGCGTGAGCAGGGTGGCGCCCTGGCGCAGCGGATAGGCGCCGTTGCCGGGCAGCGCATCGGGGCTGCCCGCGGTCTTCAGTTTTTCCTGCGCCCACGGCATGCCCATGTTGCGTGGACCGGGGATGTAGGTATCCCACCCGCCTTCCTTGCGTGGCTTGTCGCCCGGTCCAAGCAGCACGAAGTCGACCGGCACGCGGATCAGCCAGTGGTCGTCGTTGGCGGTCTCGCCGGTGGTCGGCGGGGTGAAGGTCCAGTCACGGGCGGCACGGACCGCCGCCGCCGTCAACATGTCGCGCAGCCGGGTCATCTCGTTCTTGGTGCCAGCGACCCGCAGGTTGACCTGCTCGGCATCGACATTGGCCACCTTGCCGCCGCGATCGACCTGCACGATCAGGTAGACCGTGCCCTCGCCGCCCATCCGCTGCGCGACCTTCGGGTATTGCGGCGGCGCAAGCCGGGTGCTTCCCGGATTATCGGTCGTGGCCATGCCTTCATTGCTGCCGAAGTAGGAACTGGCGATGGTCACGCTGACCTTGTCGTCCTCGGCGCGCTTCGCGACCAACCGCAGGTGCATCGGAACCCGGGCGTTGACCGCCTGGCCATCGACCATGATCGGCACGAAGCGCCAACCGGCGACCGCCTTCTGCACGAAGGCCGTCAGCGGTTCGCCCAGCGGCGCCTGCGGATCCAGCGTGTGCGCGAGGACGCTGCCGTCCTTGCCGATGGTGATCGTGCCGGATAGCTGCAGGCTGGATTCGACTTGCTCGCGCACCGCCTTCGACGCACGTCCGCCAGCGACCGCACCGGCGGTGGTCAGGAATCCACCAAGCAGCACGATGGCTGCGATTGCGCGCATTTTCATTTTTTGGCCCCGGGTTCCGACGCCGAGTATGCAAGGCGACGGGGGCTGGCTCAATCGCGGATACTGCGCACTCTGAATGGAGTCAGGTTTGCATGCACGGCGACGGCCTCGAACTCGCACTGGTGTTCCTGCTCGCGGCGGTGATCGCGGTGCCGGTGTTCAAGCGCTTCGGACTGGGCGCCGTGCTCGGCTACCTGGTCGCCGGCGCATTGCTGGGGCCGCATGCATTGCGCCTGGTGCGCAATCCGGAGCCGGTACTGGCGGCCAGCGAGATCGGCGTGGTGATGTTGCTGTTCGTGATCGGCCTGGAATTGTCGCTGCCGCGCCTGAAAGTGATGCGCAAGCCGATCTTCGGGGTCGGTGGCTTGCAGGTGCTGCTCACCGGCATCGTCCTCGGTGCGCTGACGATGTCGCAGGGTGTGGGCTGGAAGGCCGCGCTGGTGATGGGCCTGAGCCTGGCGCTGTCGTCGACCGCGGTCAGCCTGCAACTGCTGGCCGAGCGCAAGGCGCTTACCTCGGAATACGGGCGGCTGGCCTTCGCGGTCCTGCTGTTCCAGGACCTGGCGGCGATCCCGTTGCTGGCCGCGATCCCCCTGCTCGGACAGGCAGGCGGGGATGGCCTTGGCTGGGATGAAGTGGCGAAGGCGATGCTGGGAATCGCCACGCTGGTGCTGGGTGGCCGCTACCTGGTGCGCCACCTGTTCCGGGTGATCGCGCGCACCGGCATGCCCGAGGTCTTCACCGCCGCCGCGTTGCTGGTGGTGCTGGGCAGCGCCTGGCTGATGCAACTGGCCGGGCTCAGCGCCGGCCTCGGCGCGTTCATCGCGGGCGTGCTGCTGGCCGAATCGGAATACCGGCACGAGCTGGAGGCGCAGATCAAGCCGTTCGAGGGCCTGCTGCTGGGCCTGTTCTTCATGGCCGTGGGCATGACCATCAACCTGCAGCAGGTCGCCGCCGAACCACTGGTCATCGCCGCACGGGTCGCGGTGCTGCTGGCGGTGAAGTTCGCGCTGTTGTTCGCGCTTGGCCTGCGCCCGGGCAAGCTCGGGGTGCGCAGTGCGATGCTGCTTGGCGGCGTGCTGGCGATGGGCGGCGAATTCGCCTTCGTGGTGTTCGCCGAAGCGATGAAGGCGGGGCTGCTGGAGGAACCGCTGCGCGACCGGCTGGTCGCGGTGGTCGGCCTGTCGATGGCGGCCACGCCGCTGCTGCTGTTGCTGATCTCGCGCTTCGCGCCGAAGGCCGACAGGCGGACGAAGCGCGACTACGACGAAATCCCCGACGAGCATCCGGAGGTGCTGGTCATCGGCTTCGGTCGTTTCGGCCAGATCGTCGCGCGCCTGCTGTTCTCGCAGAAGATCCCGTTCGTGGCGATCGACCCCGACGTGGACCAGGTGGATTTCGTGCGCCGCTTCGGCAACAAGATCTACTACGGGGATCCGACCCGCCTGGAACTGCTGCGTTCGGCCGGCGCGGCGCGGGTCAAGGTGTTCGTGGTGGCGATCGGGGGCATCGAGGGCAACCTGCGGATCGTGCGCCTGCTGCGCCAGCACTACCCGGACGCGCGCGTGCTGGCGCGGGCGCGCGATCGGCGCCACGCCTGGCAGCTGATGGACCTCGGGGCGCAGGTGTTCCGCGAGACCTTCGCCAGCAGCCTGGAAATGGGCCGCGAGGTCCTGGTCGCGCTGGGGCTCGATGCCGCGCAGGCCGCCGATCGCGCGCAGCGCTTCGTCGCCTTCGACGAAAAGCTGCTGGAGACCCAGCGCCAGCTGCAGGACGACGAGGACGCATTGCTGCAGAACGCACAGGAATCGCGGCGCGAGCTGGCGGAGTTGTTCGCCGCCGATGTCGGCGAAGGCGCGCTGGGACGCATCGTCGAAAGCAAGCCCTGACGGCGCTGCCCTGTCGGGGCAGCCCCCCGTGCCTGCCCTGTCCAATCGCCGCAGGGGCAGGCCCCCGTGCCTGCCCGCTCTTTCGACGAATCGAGGGCAGCCCCCCGTGCCTGCCCTCGATTCGTCTATTCCCGCAGAAAGCGCGCCATCGACACCTGCGACGGGACGTGGACGCTGGGCGCCAATTCTGCGGCGACATCGACGTAGCCGCGCATCAGGGCGATCTCGCGCGGGGTGCGGTTGAGCAGGTCGCGCTGGTCGATATCGGCGCCTTCCCGCAACAGCGCCTGCGCCACCCGCGACAACCCATGCAGGGCGGCGAGGTGCAGCGGGCCGAAGCCGCGCTGGTCGCGCGCGTCCAGGCGGACCTCCTCGTCGAACAGGCGCTCGACGCCGGACAGCACCACGTCCTCCGCGCTCGGCGTGCCCGGCTCGGCGCGCGCACCCAGCAGCAGCAGCAGCGGGGTGGCACCGCCGCTGGCGGCGCGCTGCGGATCCGCGCCCGCCAGCAACAATGCATCCAGCAACGCGACCAGGCGCGGCCGCTCGCGCGCGGTGAACCCGTACAGGGCCGCGCAATGCAGTGGCGTGAGTCCCTGCGCATCCACCGCATGCAGGTCGGCGCCGCCCTGCAACAGCCGCGAGACCAGTTCCGGGAGGCCGAGGGCCGCGGCCAGCATCAGCACCGTGACTTCGCCCGGCAAGCGCTGCTCCATGCCGGCACCGGCGTCCAGCAGGCGATCGACGATCTCGGACTGGCGCATGCTCACCGCCGCCGACAACGGGGTGGCGCCGGTGTTGGCGGCCCGCGTCGGGTCGGCGCCGCGCGCGAGCAGCAATTCGACCAGCGCGCGATGGCCGCCACCGGCCGCGCGCAGCAACGCGCTACAGCCCTGGTTGTCGGTGGCATCGACCGGCAGGCCGAGGTCGAGCAGGCGACGGACCGCGTCGAGGTCGCCGACGATCGCCGCCGCCGGCAGGTCGGCCGGCTGCAGCGGACGCCGCGGCAGGCGCCAGCCACGCCAGTCCAGCCAGGCAGCCAGGTCGCGGCGGCCACCGGCCAGTGCGACGCCGAGTGGCGTCTGCCCGTCCGCCGCGCGCCGGTCCGGCGCCGCGCCCGCGGCGACCAGCTGCTTGAGTTCCTCTTCCCGGCTGAGTGCGGCGGCCAGGTGCAACGCGCTCATGCCATGGCTGTCGCAGGCATCGAGGTCGACGCCATGCGCCACCAGCCGCTGCAACAGGCGCGGCCAGTTCAGGCGTACCGCCAGCGCCACCGGCGGATCGCCGGCCGGCGACGCCGCGTAGGGATCGGCACCGCGCTCCAGCAATTCGATCGCGAAGCCCTCGCCGTGCGCCTCCGTGTAGCCTGCGGCCAGGCAGGCGCCGAGATAGCTGGCCAGCCCACCCGCACCAGCCGGCGAACCGCCGCGCGCGAACAGCAGGCGGGCGTTGTCGATGCCGGCCATGCCGCGCGCCAGCGCCGCCTGCACCGGCATCGGCGCGGAGCGCACGCGCGCCTCCGGGTTGGCGCCCTGGCCCAGCAGCCACGCCACCCGCGCCGGCGAGTCGACCACGTCGGCATCGCACAACAAGCCGTCCAGGTCGCCGCGCGCGAGCAGCGGCAGCAACGCCATCAATTGCGGTTCGGCCGCGCCTTCCAGCAGGCGCTCGCGCAGCAACAACTGCGGCGGGCGATCCGGCGGCGCGTCGTCGTCCTCGTCCATCGAGACCGGCAAGCTGCGCTGTGGATCGAGCGCCGCCACCAGCGTCCAACGCCCGGCGGACGCCGCGAGGTCGATCGCGCCATGGCCGAGCGCGTCGGTGGCACGCGGATCGACGCCGAGTTCGAGCAATCGCCGCACCATCGCCAACGAGGGCGCCTCGGCGGTGCAGGCCAGGTGCAGCGCATTGGCGCCCTGGCCATCGCAGGCCTGCACGTCGGCCTGCGCCGCACACAAACCATCCAACACCGGCAGGACGCCCGCCCGCGCGGCCTCGAGCAGCGGCGTGCGGCCCTCGCCGTCGCGCGCGTTGGCGTCGGCACCGGCGGCAAGCAGGGCTTCGCAGATGCCGGCGTGGCCGGCGCAGGCGGCTTCGTGCAGGGCGCCGCGACCGCGCGCATCGCGCGCATCGACGCGGGCCTTGTGGCGCAGCAGCAGTTGCACGCCGGCGGCGTCGTCTTCCTCGGTGCCGGCGGCGGCGAGCAGGACCGGCTGGCCGCCGGCAGGCTCGGTCTTCGCGCCGCGTTCCAGCAGGAAGCGCGCCAGGCGCCAGTTGCCGGCGCTGCAGGCGGTGCCGAGCGGCGACACCCCATCCAGGTTCAGCGCATCCATCTCCGCGCCGGCATCCCGCAACAGGGCCGCGACGCCCGGGTCGGAACTGCGCGCGGCATGGTGCAGGGGCGTGTTGCCTTCCGCGTCGGTGGCGCGCGGGTCGGCACCGTTGGCGAGCAGGGTCATCACCGCTTCCGGACGCCCGTGCCAGCTGTCGCGGGTCGCCGCCAGCAGCGGATTCATCCCCGCTTGCGCTGCGTTCACGTCGGCACCGCGCTCGATCAGCGCACGCAGCAGGCGCAGGTCGGGCAGCACCGCCGCCAGCACCGCCAGGCCGCGGCGATCGCGCGCACCGGGCTCGGGGGCGAGGTTCGGATCGGCGCCGGCCTCGAGCAACTGCAGCGCCTTCTCGACGCGGCCGTTGCGCGCGGCGACGTACAACTCACGGCCCAGCGCGACGGCATCCACCAGCGGCGCGGCGGGCAGGCCCGGCGCCAACGCCAGCGGCGTGTCGGTGTCGAGCACGAACTCTTCCGCGTCGTCGTCCGCGGCCTCCATCTCCACCACCGGCAGCCCGTGCGCCAGCGCGCGCGCCGGCGCCGCCTGCAGCAGCAGGTGGGCGAGCGGCAACAGGGCGGCATACACCGCGGTCGCCAGCAGCCGTGGCTGGCCCGCAAGCAGGCCCGGCCAGGCCAGCAACACGCCACCGGCCAGCAGCAGGCAGACCGGCAGCGCGACCTGCAACAGCCCGCGCCACGATTGGCGTTCCTGCGCGTCCTGGCCGGCATGGTGGGTGGCCAGGCGGCCGCCTTCGCGCTCGCTGACACGCCACAGCGGCCAATGCCACCACAGCAGGACCAGCAGCAGGCCGGTGGTTGCGCTCAATGCCAGGACCGGCACCAATCCCGGCCCGGCCAGCACGCGATACAGCGGCAACGCCACCAGCAGGCCCGCGAACGCGAAGCCGCCCGCCCACAACAGCGCAAGTCCAACGGCATCGGCCACCAGTCGCGCGCGCTTGCGCGTGCCGCGCAGGAAGGCGATGCCCAGCGCCATCGGCACCTGCGCCAGCCATGCCAGCGCGCCGATGCCGGGAACATCGAACCCGCAGGCCGCCGCGAGCAGCAGGCCGGCCAGCAACAACGCCACGCCGATGCCGGGGTGCCGCTCAGGCATCGGTGCCCCAGTCGTCGGTCATCGGGTCCGCCATGGTCGGCGGGAGCTGCAGGTGGAAACCGCGCGCGGCCAGGTTGCCGCGCACCACCCCGGGATCGGCCTGGGCAAGCTTGCGTCCCTCGACCAGGGCGACGTCCAGCACGAAGCGCAGTTCGCCCAGTTGCTTGCGCAGGGGCTCGGGCAGGCAGTCGAAGTCGTCGCGGCGCGCCAGGTAGGCATAGGTATCGGCCTTTTTCAGGCTCTTGTAGACGTAGGCGAGCATCGCGATCCGGGGAAACCGGCGTTACGGAATCGCTGCGATTGTGCGGGAAAGCGCGGTGCGACGGAACCGCGCATGCAGAGGCGCAGGCAAACGCCGCGACTAGTGGTAGCCGGCATCGGCTTCCACCTTGCCGGCGAACACCCGGTACGACCACCACGTATAGCCCAGGATCACCGGCAGCAGCACGGCGAGGCCGACCAGCACGAAACCCTGCGACGACGGCGGCGAGGCGGCCTGCCACAGGGTCAGCGACGGCGGCACGATGTAGGGCCAGATGCCCAGCACCAGCCCGGCGAAACCGAGGCCGAAGAAGCACAGGGTCAGCACGAACGGGCGCGCGTCGCGGCCCTCCGCCATCGCCGCGCGCCACAGCAGGAATGCGTTGGCCAGCGCCAGCAAC
>DATIDW010000031.1:0-157759 GCA_035456065.1 Thermomonas sp.
CACGACGCTCTTCCGATCTTCCCGCTGCCGGCTACCGGCTACCGGCTACCGGCTCTTCTTCCGCCATGACCGTCCACTTCCCGCGCTCATGCCTGCACTGCGAGACACCTGACTGCGTCACCGTGTGTCCTACCGGCGCGAGCTACAAGCGGGCCGAGGACGGCATCGTGCTCGTCGACGAGGACAAGTGCATCGGCTGCAAGCTGTGCTCGTGGGCCTGCCCGTACGGCGCCCGCGAGTACAGCGAAGTCGAAGGCGTGATGAAGAAATGCACGCTGTGCGTCGACCGCATCTACAACGAGAAGCTCGAAGAGGTCGACCGCCAGCCCGCCTGCGTGCAGGCCTGCCCGACCAAGGCGCGGCATTTCGGCGACCTCGGCGACCCGACCTCGGAGGTCTCGCTGCTGGTGGCCGACCGCGGCGGCGTGGCACTGATGCCCGATCTCGACTACAAGCCGGTCAATCGTTACCTTCCGCCGCGCCCGCGCCGCAGCGGCGATGACCACGATGAAGGAACCACCACGCAGGCCGATGCCGGCAATCTCGCGACACGCTGGTTGAACCGCATCCTCAAACGCTGAACCCACGAAGGACATACCCCATGGCCAAGGACACCCCGATCCTCGTCACCACCACCCAGGGCGTCGAAGGGCGCCGCATCGTCGAGTACAAGGGCCTGGTCGGCGGCGACGCCATCCTCGGCGCCAACATGTTCCGCGACCTGTTCGCCGGCCTGCGCGACATCGTCGGCGGCCGCAGCGGCAGCTACGAGAAAGTCCTGCGCGCGGCCAAGACCGAGGCGCTGGAAGACCTGATCGCCGCCGCCCGCGAGCGCGGCGCGAATGCGGTGGTCGGCGTGGACCTGGACTACGAGACCATCCAGATCCAGGACGGCGGTTCGATGCTGATGGTGTCGGCGTCGGGCACGGCGGTGGTGATCGAGTGATCCCGGGCTTCGCATGAACCCCGCCTTCTCCGTCCTGATCTTCACCACCCTGTCCGGCGCGGGCTTCGGGCTGTGGGCATGGCTGGGCCTGCGCATCGCCTTCGGTGGCGCGTCGCTCGGCTTGCAGGGACTAGGCTGGGTCCTGCTGCTGTGCTGTGCGGGGGTCGCGGCGGCGGTCGGCCTGCTCGCGTCCTTCTGGCACCTGGGCAAGCCGCTGCGGGCATGGCGCGCATTCTCGCAATGGCGCACCTCGTGGCTCTCGCGCGAGGGCGTGCTCGCGGTCGCCTGCTTCGTGCCGGCGGTGGTGTTGCTGGTGCTGCTGGCGCAGGGCAGCTCGGCCGCGATCGCGCCGCCCACGCGTTTCGTCGCCGCGTTGCTGGCCGCGACCAGCCTGGCCACCGTGGCCTCCACCGCGATGATCTATGCCTCGCTCAAGCCGATCCCGGCCTGGCGGCATCGGCTGGTGGTGCCCGGCTACCTGCTGTTCGCACTGCTCACCGGCGGCCTGCCGATGCTGCTGTCGAGCGGGCCCGGCGCGCGCGGGTTCGACGGCGCGTTGCCGTGGCTGCTGGCCGCCATCGCGCTCGCCCTGCTCGCGCTGAAGCTGGCCTACTGGCACGACATCGACCGCGCGCACCTGCCGCAGTCCCGCGGCGACGCCATCGGGCTTCCGGGACGCAAGGCCACGGTGTTCGAACGCCCGCATACCGAAGCCAACTACATCACCCGCGAGATGGCCTTCGCGGTGGCGCGCCGGCACGCCAGCGCGCTGCGGATCGCGTCGGTGCTGCTGTTCGCCGGCCTGCCGCTGCTGTGCCTGTTCGCGCTGGGCCAGGCCACCACAGGCTGGCCCGTTCCGGTCGCCATCGGCAGCGCGCTGCTGGGCGCGTTCGCCGAGCGCTGGCTGTTCTTCGCCCAGGCCCGGCACCTGGTCACGTTGTACTACTGAGACCCGGGCGGCAGAATGGGCCGCCCCCACCGCGTCGACCGAACATGCTGCCGCTGCTGTGGCTGGCGTTTACCGCGCCGCCGATCACCCTCGACATTGCCGCCACTCCGGTCATCGAACCGGTGGTGGTGCAGCGCCTGCTCGCGCCGCCGCAATGCCTGGCGGCGACCTGCGTGCACGGCGAGTGGCTGGTCGACGCGATGGCGGACATTCCTGCCGGCCAGCGCCGCATCGACGCCGACGACCTGCCGGGCACCGGCAGCCTGTTGCAGCTGGCCGACCGGGAGCGCCGCGACTGGATGAAGCCGCAGGGCAGCAACGACCGGGTCGGCATGCAATACGGCGTGCACGCGTTCAGCAGCGACCAGGCCAGCGTGGCGTTCTCGGTGGACACCGCCTATCGCCTGCAGGCGTATGCCGACGACGGCACCGCCGGCACCGGCCCGGTGCTGCGCGGGCAGATGGAATGGCGGCAGGCGCTGGGCGAACGCGCGCGGCTGTCGCAGACCACCCGCGTGGAGACCGGCCAGCACGGCACCTACCTGCGCAACAGCCTGCTGTTCAACCTGCAACTGCAGCCCGACCTGACGCTCAGCTCCGGCGTGGAGCTGCGACGCGACAGCGACGCCGCCGGACGCAACCAGACCGACGCGACCGTGAACCTGCGCTACGCGTTCTGAGTTCCGCATCCGCGATCCTGCTGCGCTCGACAGATTGCCCGCGACGGATCGCAGGCGCGGAACTTCAATTTGCGTCGATGAGTTCGCGCGCGCCCTGCGCCAGCAACAACGCCGCCACTTCGATGCCGAGTGCTTCTGCCGCATCGGCGCGACCTTGCGCTTCGGCGCGGACGCGACGCCCATCGGCGGCGGAACCGACCAGCCCGGCGAGCGACAGCGTGTCGCCATCGAGTCGCGCATGGGCCGCGACGGGTACGTGGCAACTGCCATGCAGGGCCCGGTTCATCGCACGCTCCGCGCCCACGCAGGTGCGGGTGTCGGCATCGTCCAGCGCGGCGCACAGCGCGATCACCGCGGCATCGCCATCGCGGCATTCGATCGCGATCGCGCCCTGCGCGGGTGCCGGCAACCACCGCGGTGCATCCAGTCGCGCGCGAATGCGCGCGTCGAACCCCAGCCGCTGCAGGCCGGCGCAGGCGAGCACGATGGCGTCGTAGTCGCCGGCGTCGAGTTTCGCCAGGCGGGTGTTGACGTTGCCGCGCAGGTCGAGCAAGTGCAGGTCGGGGCGCAGCGCGCGCAACTGCGCCTGCCGCCGCAACGACGACGTGCCGACACGCGCGCCCTGCGGCAGCGATTCGATGTCGTCGAAGCGATTGCTGACGAAGGCATCCGCATGGTCGGCGCGGGCGAGGATCGCGGGCAAGACGAAGCCGGGCTCCAGCTCCATCGGCACATCCTTCAGCGAATGCACGGCGCAGTCGGCATCGCCGCGCTGCATCGCCACTTCCAGTTCCTTGAGGAACAGCCCCTTGCCGCCGATCGCCGCCAGCGAGCGGTCCAGCACCTCGTCGCCGCGCGTGCTCATCGGCACCAGTTCGACCACCAGCCCGGGATGCGCCGCGCGCAGGCGATCCGCGACATGCTCGGTCTGCCAGAGGGCGAGCGGGCTCTTGCGGGTGGCGATGCGCAGCGTGGTCATGCGGGCATTATCGCTGCTTGTCTCGCCGTATCGTGACGCCGTTGGGGCAACCCCCCGTGGTTGCCCTGCTCTTGTCGGAAACCGGGCAGGCATGGGGGCCTGCCGCTACGGGGGAAACGGGCAGGCACGGGGGCCTGCCGCTACGGGGGGAAACGGGCAGGCACGGGGGCCTGCCCCTACAGGGATTGGTCAGGTGCGAAATCAGAGATGTTTCAGGGTCTCGCGCAGCTGCGCCACGCAGCGCCGGCTGACTTCCAGCGGATGATCGCCATGTCGCAACACCGCCTGGGTGTGGCCGTCGCCCGCACGGCGAAGCTCGACGATTTCGCCGCGCGCGACCAGGCAGTTGCGGTGGATGCGCACGAAGCGGTCGCCGAATTCGGATTCCAGCGCCTTCAGCGATTCCTCGATCAGGTCCTCGCCGCGCGCATGGTGGACCACCACGTATTTCTCTTCCGCCTGCAGGTAGCGGACGTCCTCGATCGGCACCAGCCGCAGGCTGCCACGCAGCCGCGCGCACAGGTGGGTGCGCTTGCGGCCGGCATCGGACTCTGGCGCGGCCACGGGCAGGCGGCCGGCGGTGAAGGTGCGAACGCGCTCGAGCGCCGCGGCCAGGCGTTCCGGGCGCACCGGCTTGACCAGGTAGTCGACCGCCTGCGCATCGAACGCGGACAGCGCGTGCTGGTCGTAGGCGGTGCAGAACACCACCACCGGACGCGGATCGAACTCGGCGAGGTGGCGGGCGGTTTCCAGGCCATCGATGCCGGGCATCGAGATGTCCAGCAGGATCATGTCCGGATGGTGCTCCGCGCAGGCATGCAAGGCCGCGTGGCCATCGCCGGCTTCCGCCACCACCTCCACGCCGGGGAGTTCGCCGAGCATCGCGCGCAGGCGTATCCGCGCCAGCGGCTCGTCGTCCGCGATCAGCACACGCATCGGTTCGACTCCCATCGCGTCGGCCTCCGGCCCGGGCACCCCTGCCGTCGCCGGATAGTAGCCCCGGTGCCGCGCGCCGGCTATCTCAGCCGGCGGCGAACCTGACGGTCATCCAGTCGCCGAGGTCGCGGACCTCCTCGGCGCAGACCGAATGCTGCATCGGGTAGCGCCGCCACTGCACGTCGAAACCGAAGTCGCGCAACGCGTGCGCCGCGGCCTCGCCGCCGGCGGCGGGCACCACCGGATCGAACACGCCATGGCCCATGAACACCGGCTGCCGATTCGCGCCGGGCTGCAGGATCGCCTGCGCCCGTGCGGTCGCCATCGGCAGATACGTCGACAGTGCCACCAGGCCGCCGAGGGGCTGCGCGCGGGCGATGCCGGCCGCAAGGGTGACCGCGCCGCCCTGGGAGAAACCAGCCAGCAGCATCCGCTCCGGCGGCACGCCACGCGCACCTTCGCGCGCGATCAGCGCATCGACCTGGGCGACGGATTCGGCCACGCCCTCGTGGTCGGCGCGATTGGCCAGGTCGACATCGCGGATGTCGTACCAGGCGCGCATGCGCGCGCCACCGTTGATGGTCACCGCGCGCACCGGCGCATGCGGGAACACGAAGCGGATCGACGGCCAGTCGCGACGCACCAGGTCGGGCACGATCGGCGCGAAGTCGTTGCCGTCCGCGCCGAGCCCATGCAGCCACAGCACGCTCCAGCGTGGATCCGGTCCGGTCTCGTGTTCGACGCCATCCAGCAGGGTGTTGTCCATCGCTGCATTCTCGCCGCTGGTCGCCCGCTCCGCCAGCGCGGCTCAACCGCCCGAAGGATCGAAACGCACCGTGCGCGAACCCGATTGGGTGCCGCCGGTGGCCTCGAATTTCCAGCGTGCCGCAGCCGAGCGTGCCGCGCGTTCGAATGCGTTCGGCAGGTCCGACGCCACCACCCGCGGCGATGCGACCCCGCCCTCCGGGGTGATGGCGAAGGCGACCTCGACCTGACCGGACTGACGCTGGCGCAGTGCGCCCTCCGGATAGCGGGGGCGACATCACGCACGAGCTGTGGCGGCGATGCCGCGGCTTGCTGGGCCTGCGCCGGTGCAGGCGGCGGATGCGGTGGGCCACCAGCACCGGATACAACAAGGCCCGCGAATGCGGGCCTTGTGCGTCATGGGCGACCAGGACGTGAACTGACCCCGTTACTTCTTGACTTCCGTCCAGCTGGTGTCCGGATCGAACTGCTTCATCGCCCGCGCCAGTTTTTCCGAGTTGGGCCCGAGGTCCTTCTCGAACACCTGGCCATCGTGGCTGATCATGAAGCTGGCCACGCCGGTGTCGTCGTACTTCGCCGGCCACGCGATCGCCGCGAAACCGCGGGTCATGTCCTTGCCGATCATGTACGGATACTTGCCGCCCGGGGCCGACGGCCCCTGCGCGGGAAGGATGAGGAAGTGGTAGCCGTGCCAGTCGCTGCCTTGCGTGGCATCCCCGAACAGCGGACCGAGCGGGCTGATCTGGCCCGAATCATCGTCGGCCCAGAACAGGCCATCGTGCAGGCCATCGGTGCTGAAGAACTTTTGCGCATACTCGAGCACGCCGTCGCCATCCTGATCGGCCTCGGCGTAGTCCATCTGCGCATCGTGGTAGGCGCGCAGGGATTCGGTGGCGGACAGCTCGTTGCGTCCGATGCGACGCACCCGGATTTCCTCGACGCCGGCCTTGACGTCGAAGCTCCAGCCGCCCGCGCCCTTCGCGAGCGGAATCGGGAAGGTCCATGCATCCTTGCCCACGCTGAGCATCGACTTGCCGCCGGTGCCGGCTTCGATCGCGTGGCGTTCGCGGTACTTCACCAGGAAGGCGTCGACATCGGCGCGATCCACGCTTTCCAGCGGGATGTAGTCGCGCCAGTCCTTGCCGAGCAACGTCGCCAGCGCCGCCGCATCGGCACGCTGGGTGCCCATTGCCTTCACCAGGGCTTCGGCGGCGGCATCGGGCGTGGGATAGGCCTGCTGGGCGACGGCGGGGAACGACAAGGCGAGTGCCGCCATGAGGGCGAGCGGGAGCGAGCAGATGGAAGCTTTCACGCGGGGACTCCTGTCAACGACGCGACTGACGATCCGGGGCTGAACGCTGCGCCTGCTGGCCACCACCACCCCCGCGCGACCCGCCGCGCTGCGCCGAGGCATGGCTCTGCTGTCCGCGCTGTGCGGACTGCCTGGACTGTTGCGGCCTGCTGGCGCCCTGGAACGCATCATTGCGAGGCGACTGCCGTGACTGCTGCTGGCTGCGTGCCTGCGAACGCGCCTGGCTGTTGCTCTGCGACTGTCGGTGCCGGGCTTGCTGCTGGCGGCTGGACTGCTGCTGCCGCTGGCTGGCCTGCGCGCGGTCGCGGCCTTGGGCCTGCGCACGTGAGCGGTCGGCCTGCGCACGATCGGCTTGCTGGCGACTGCGATCAGCCTGCGCACGGTCGCGGTTGGCGGTATCGGCGCGCTGCCGCGCCTGGTCGCGGCTCGCAGACTGCGCACGGTCGCGGGCTTCCTGGTTGCTGCGCGCCGGCGAATCCACGCCGCGTTTTTCCATCGACTGGCGGGCCTGTTCGCGCGAGCGGGTGCGGTTCGCATCCTCGCCGCGGAACTCGGCGCGGTTGTCGGCGCCATCCAGTCGGCGGTTGTTGCGGTCGCGGTTGCCCTGGTCACGGTACGGCACGCCGTCGCGGTTTGCCGCGTTGTGGTTCCAGTTGTTGTTGCTGCGATCAATCTGGCGGTTGGTGTTGATGTTGTTGTAGCGGTCGACGTCGATGTCGATGTCGCCGTTGTCCCAGTCGGCGTCGCCCCACAACGAATCGGCGACCGCGAAACCGACACCCCACATCAAGCCGGTGGCGAGCACCCCGCCCATCGGGTAGTAGCTGTACGGTGGCGGGTAGTACGCCGGCGGATAGGCCGGGTAATCCCATGCGCCATAAGCCGTGTTGGGGTCGTAGCTGGGCACGTACACCGTTTCCGGATCGGCCGACTCGATGATGATGGTCTCGTTGCTGACCTGCGTCGGATACGACTCGACACCGCCCATGGCCGGTTCCTGCGCCGCGGGGGCCGCAGCGGGCGCGGCAGGTTGCACGCTCACCTTCTGGTATTCGTTCGACGCCAGGTTGCCTGCCGCCTGCGCCTTGTGGCGCAGGCGCTGGATCGCATCCATGACGTCGTCGGGCTGCGCCAGGAACGCATCACCCAGGCGCTGCACCCACGGTGGATCCTGACCGAGCGTCGCAAGCGCCTGCGGGAACGCCACCAGCGACTGCACGCTGGGATCCCAAGGCTGGTTGGCCACCTGCCGGACCGCCGCATCGCCATTGGCGTCTGGATTGGCCTTGGCCCATGCCGCCGCCTCGGCGACATCACCCGGATACGTGGCCGCCATGAGCACCTGCGCCAGCAGTGGATCCGGATACAGGGCGATCGGCGCGACCATTTGGTCGAGCTCCTCCCTGCCGAACACCTGTTGCTTGGGTGCCGCCGCAGGGGCAGCCGCGGCGGCAGGTGCAGCGGCAGGCGCGGCTGCGGGCGCAGCCGCCGGAGCGGGGGTGGCCGGCTGGTCGCGCGAGCAACCGCTGGCCAGGAGCACCACGGACACGATGAAAACGAGGGGAATGCGCATGACACCTCTCACACGGACAAGCATCGAAAGTCGGCCGAACTGCTGCACTACTCCGGTCGCGCCTGGGCGTCACCCGCACCGAACGATTGATAGTTTGCCCCTAAAGGTAAGCCCGGCGTGAAGAGATCGTCCTCATGCGTCCCGCGTGCGCGCAAGCGGCCAGCGGGCGTCAAGCTGGCTGGCGCGTTGCAGGCGCCGTCGCGGCGTCGGTGTCGACGTGCGATTGACCTCTTGGCATCGCTCGGCCACGAATCAGCAACTTCGGCTGCACTTTGATATCGGTCCACCAGGACTCGAACCTGGAACCTGCGGATCATGAGTCCGCCGCTCTAACCGATTGCGCCATGGGCCCGTCGCTGGGTGCGCAATGACAGCCGCTGGCGATGCCTGCCAGCCGTTGGCAGGCTGATGCCCGCCGGTTGGTCGCCTGCATGCAAAGACGGCCGCACGCGCGGCCGTCTTTGCATGTCGTGGCGGCGTTTAGCGCGTGCGCTTGGCTTCGTCCCGGTCTATCGCGCCGTCCCTGTTGGCGTCCATCACCCCGAAGTCGTTGTCGCTGAAGACCGCCACTTCGGCATGGGTGAGGAAACCGTCACGGTCGGCGTCGATCCTGTCGAACTTGCTCGGGTCGCGCGCGTCGACGGTCTCGGCGCGGGTGAGCTTGCCGTCGCGGTCGCCGTCGTAGAGCAGCACCAACTCGGCGACAAAGCCGTCGTATTCGCCGCGGTCGACCCGATTGTCGTGGTTGCTGTCGGCGACGTCGAAGCGGTCAGGCGCAGGGCCGGGCTTGACCTGGGCGGAGACAGGTGCCACCAGCGCCAGCAGGGCCGCGCCGAGGATGATTTGCATGGACTTGTTCATCGTTGCTCCCTTGGCGGTCAGACCGCATCCCATTGGCCATTGGACTTCTTGCAGGCGGTGCCGCTGGTCTCGTCGACCTGCTGGCCACCAACCGTGAGGCCGCGCTTGAAATCGCGACAGACCCGGCCGTCGGACATCTGCTTGGTATTGAGCGGGGTGAAATACCCCGACTCGCTGGTCTTCGCATCCGCCCACGTCACCTTCTGGCCCGAGGCTGCATTGTTGAGCGCACGCTGGGCGGCATCCTTTTCGTACTCGGACTTGGCGTGCTTCTTGTAGAGGTGGTTGCCGATGAAGCCGCCGGCCACGGTGCCGGCGGCGGTCATCAGGACCTTGCCGGTGCCGCCGCCGAACGCGTTGCCCACCAAGCCGCCGACCACGGCGCCGGCCACGACGGATCCGGCCTGCTTCTGCGTGGTACGGGTGCCCGGGTCGCTCGCGCACGCCGCCAAGGCGAGCACGATGCTCAAGACGAGGATTCGTTTCATGGCCGATTTCCCTGGTGTCCGCCCCGGCCCATCCGGGGTCGCTTGAAGCACACAGTACAAGCACCGCGTACCTGCGCGACCATCCTCCTGACACCCGTTAAGACCGTGTGACGAACGCGCGCCGACGCGGCCACTGTGCGACGGCCAGGCCGGAAAGCCGAAGGCCGCGCGAGGCGGCCCTTCGGTTGCTGCTGCCGGACGACCGGACTCGGTCGATGTCAGGAAGCTGCGCAGCGTTTCCGAACGCGACGGATGACGCAGCTTGCGCAGCGCCGTGGCCTCGCGCGGGATCAACCCGGCCAGCACGCTGCGCACGGTCTCGGCCAGGTTGATGTCGGTGGTCGCGTCGATCGGCGACATCACGTTGGTGTCCTCGATGAAGTCGCCGAGGTGCGAGTCTTCGTCGTCGCCGTCTCTGCCAAGAGCATTGGCCATTGGCAGCAAAAAACAGTACGGCTAGAAGCTTCATTTTTCCTGTCGCCAGGAATCATTCGGGGGCGACTGCTGCGAAAATCCCCAACTCGCCACCGGCTCGGAACGAGCCTGTTGGAGCGTAGCATTGGCCTTGCCCCACGAATCAGCAGCTTCGGCTGGACGTTGATATGGGCCCACCATCCATCGCATTTACGCAATATCCATCTGATTTTTAACTAGATAATGTGATACTGCACTCTTGTTTACTCGCTTTCTTACTCACTTTACTGCTGCGCCTTAGCGGCCTAATCGGGCAAGAGGTCGCTCTGGATTGTCCACTCTGGTGAGACTGGCTCGGGATCTAGTACGTAACGCGCCTCGCGCAAGATCTGATTCGCCATCTCCACCTGCCTAACGAAGGCTTCGCCTTCAACGGGCTCGCTATCGTTGACAACGAAGGGATACACAATATTTGCGTGGCCGAGAAAGGCTTCGCGATCATCTTCAAGGTCGAAATTCGCTTCACGGCAAGACTGTGCGGTCAATACCGCCACTCCACAAAACGCATTCTGGCCCACATTGCCAACGAGGTGGCACCGTGCTTTGAAGGCTGTCCCAGGACGCTCACGGTGGAGCCAGCGAACTACGGAAACTCGCGCGGAGCCTCGTTGAGGTCGAAGCGCGTTGGGTCGTAGCTTTTCATTCTTAAAGAACTGAGGTGTCCTGATGATTCGAACCAGCACTTCCTCAGGATCAACATCGAGCGGGTACGTCACGAGGCGCTCAAAAAAGATCTAATTCGTCGTTCCACCGAATTGCCATCGAATAACTCGACAACGGCGGTGTTGTAGCTTGACCGTGCGGCAACAGCGCTCGGATCAAATCAGCCATTGGCTGGTTGTGCCCGAAAAAAACCTGGTTATCACCCGAACAGTTGTGTGATGCCTTGCCCTCTCGATTCAACAACACCCAAGAGTGTCGGGTTCTTCCTATTTCCATTTCCGCGACTCCGTGCGGCAAACTCCATATCAGGGACACTGTCCCGTTTGGATTCGGGGAAATATCGGGCGCAGGAATGTTGTCCGGCATATTAGTCAGGAGAGCAGTCGCAGTTGATATTGCCTCGACCGCAATCTCGGATCCGCCTTCTCCGTCCCAGCCAGCCGGTAGATTCGTTAGTCTCTTAATAGCGAAGATGGCTATCTGCTTGCCTTGATGCTGGTGCCAGGCAGTAGAGGTAGATAGCAAAGTCATGTGACGCAACACATTAAGAGCATCGTGGTTGGAATGCTGACGCGGCATCGAGCACGAAGTGTTGCTGACGCTCGCCGCAGACTTAGGAAAGCTCAGCGATGCAATTTTCATTCGTTCGCCCCCAAAAGCCTTGCGCGAAATGACGGCGATCTGCCGAGCATCTCAAAAAACAATTCATGCAATAACTCTTGCAACCGATCAAGGTTTGCGAGCATGGCATCCGGACTCTCGGGCAAAAACTCTTGAGAGAACGCTACAGTGTTTACAACGAGCACGGCTTGGCCGTCTTTAACCCCTTGCCCTACCTCTAAGACTAATTTTTCGCCGCTCGGGGCACTGTGAACCGCATTGAATCTAAGGGATTCCAATTGGGTGCCATGCGCCATTTTCGAGATAACGTCGGCAGCTTGGTACTTGATCCCCACAATCTCATCAATAAATTGTGTTTGGGTCATCTCTCCGAGATGATCAGGTGTAAAGGCATCGAGGTATCGCAAAGTTAGCTCGACGGGAATGTTTCCGTTCTCGAAAGCCTTGGACTCCCATAAGGCCTCAATTCCCTGGCGTACTACAGGATGAAACTCATCCCAAGCGTTGTAAGGCGGCAGCCCGTTGGCGGTGAACACCCCGACGCCCGCTTGATATAGGGTGTTCTGCACTTCATCTGCCCGTCGGTACCGATAGACCACTGTGCCCGGCTGACTGGGCACTCCCTCGGGCTGAACTCGCTCGAGTCGATCATAGCCATTCTTTCCCAGCAAGATGCCAAGCCGGACATACAGGCTTTCATCCGCTCCGAATACAAAAGACGGCGGCCTTGTCGAGATCCCGTCTGCCCATCGGACTTCGGCAACGATCTCTATCAGCGGCGCGTTTTTCATAGCTGGCACAATCGGGCTCCGAACGCTCTAACACCAACTATAGACGAGAATGGGGCGGCAAGAGTTCCCCCTTGAGCACCCCCCCACCGTGACTGATAACGTATCTCCCGCCACCAGATCGAGGATCATGTCGGCAATAAGGTCGCGGGATACGAAGCCCGAGGTCACAGTCCGGAAATTCCTGCATGTGCAGGGCTTCCGGTATCGGCTCAACCATAAGGAACTTCCTGGCAAGCCAGATCTGGTCTTGCGGCGCCGAAACGCAGTCGTCTTGGTACATGGCTGCTACTGGCACGGGCATTCAAACTGCCAATACGCCACTGAGTCGGCCACACGGCGAGAGTACTGGCGCCAAAAGATCGCTGCCAACAAGGAGCGAGATGCTCGGGTCATCGGTGAACTCAATGCGCTGGGGTGGCGTACGGCAGTTATCTGGGAATGCGCGCTACGTAAAGAGTCTCAAGTCGCGCTAAGCAAGCTCGAGCGCTTCCTACTTTCGAATGAGCCTGCCGTCGACATCGCTTGGCGCGTTTAGCTCAGCAGCGAATAGACAACACTCGCTATCTGACGTGCCATCCAGGGCGGCACAGCGTTTCCGACCTGTCGGAATTGGGCGCCTCTCGCCCCCTCAAAAAAGTAGTTGTCAGGAAATGTCTGCAGCCTAGCTGCTTCTCTGACTGACAAGCTGCGCATCTGACTCGGATCTGGGTGAATGAAGTAATGCCCGTCTTTCGAAAGGTGGCTGGTTACCGTTGATGACGGTGCGTTCGCCAGTTGAACCTTGAAGCGGTCGATGAACTTGCCGCTATTCCAGTTCTCATGGTTGGGGTGGAGCCCCAGAGGGAACTCAATGGCGCCTCGGGGAGAACGCCAGTGCACGCTCGCGAATGCGGAGGCATAGGCGTAACGCAGCAGGTCCCCGGCCATGTGTTGGCGAACCTCATGATTGAGAATTACGTCTAGTCTCGGATCCAAAAACCAATCTTTAAGATGCTCCGGAACTTGATCACTAAGGTGTGACTTCGGCACCTGCTTTCCTCCCGATCCGGGATCTCGCTTTGGAACACGTTTCGAAAGCTTAACGAGCAGTTTGGCTACCTTCTCATCTTCCGAAAGCGCACCCGCAGTAGCCAGAAGCTCAGCCGCGGTCACAGGCCAGGCCTCGACTTGTGCATCAGTGGGTCCGCTTCTGAGCTTGGGCAGCCCAGCTATGGCTTCATCTACGGAAAACCTGTCCTCCGTCGGCTTCAAGAACTTGCCCCGGCTCGGATCGATGCCCTCGGCCAACCCTAGAAGCACAACGCGATGGCGCGCCTGCGGAACACCCAACTCCTCGGCGCGCAGCACGTAGCGCCTTCCATCCAACTCATCGGGCACCCCATTCGAACAAACAACAAGCGGCACTATTTGATAGCGCGGGCCCCTCTTACCCCCCGGCGCACGCAGGTCTTCCAGAATTTTGGGGAACATCAATGCCCCGTCAACTTTGGATGACAGTATTCCCTTCACGTTTTCCATGACGAAAGCGGCAGGGCGAAACTCCCTCACGATCTTGAGGTAGTGGGTGTAAAGGAAATGCCGGTGATCGTCCTCAGCTTTGTAACCCACGATCCCTTGATTGCGGGACCGTCCAACTAGCGAGTAGGCCTGGCAAGGAGGACCGCCTATCAAAACCCATGGTTGATTACCCTTGGCCACAGTGCGGATGCGGGCATGAAGGAGCGCATCGTGTTCCGCGTTGCCGAGAGTGAGCTGCCGAGCTTCTTCGCACGCAGCACGCCACTCGACTTTAGTTGATTCCGTCCACGGGCTATTGGCGCGCCCAGCCACATATTCGTAATAGCTGTCAGGCGCTAGACCCGCTGAAAATTGCCGAAAGAAGGCACGCAATCTGAGCGTCTTGGCGGCGTTCGGCTCCATTTCCGCGGAAACGGCAATCTTGAACGGCGTGACCTTCGAAGATCTCCGTGGCACAAACGCAGAGAACCCCTCACCCAAGCCTCCCGGGCCAGCGAAGATGTCGACAACCGGGATTGCGGAGGAAAAGCTCACGGGGGGATACACCTTGTTGAGGCTCGCCAGGATCGCAGGCAGCAACCTTCGCTGTCAAAGGTCTCGTGTGGTGAGATTTCACACCCCATCATCGTTGCTGTGCACTTCGGGTATCTTGCTTTAGGTTCCACGCTAGGTTTTGTTAAATCAACTTGCTTGTTGGGACTGGCAGGGTCAAGCGCGACACAGAGCTTCGGGGGGAGCATGATGGAACCAACCACTAGCGAAATGACGCTAAGGCCAAGCGCGGCTAGGCTCTTGGAGTCGATGCGCGATATCGGCTACTCGTTTGAGAGCGCGTTGGCCGACATCGTCGACAACAGCATTTCGGCCGGCGCCTCAAACATCGACGTATTCAACGATGTCGATTCCGAGTCCGGCCCATTCTTAGCCGTACTAGACGATGGTCGAGGCATGTCTCCGGCTGAGCTTACGCAAGCCATGCAGCATGGAAGCCGAAGTCCTCGAGAGAATCGGGACGCGGACGACTTGGGACGATTTGGGCTGGGTCTAAAGACCGCCTCGTTCTCTCAGTGCCGCAGGCTAACGGTAGTGTCGCGACAGGATGGCGAGGTCGCCGCCCGGTGCTGGGACTTGGATTTAGTCGTCGATAAGGATGAATGGATCCTCAAGCTATTGGACGAGCGGGCGATTTCCGAACTACCGCTGATAGAGCGACTTGGGCCCCAAGGAACCTTGGTGTTGTGGCAGAAGCTCGATCGTCTTGACGCAATGGGAACTCAGGCTGATCAGCTCTATGCGGCATTGAATGCGATATTCAGTGTAGCCAGACCGCACTTAGCGTTGACGTTTCACCGATTCATTGCACCTGAGCCTGGCGATGGGGTTCGAGGCGTCGCAATGCGGATCAATGGAGCCGCTGTTGAGGCACTTGACCCGTTCGCCCGTCTATCCACTCCGAAGTCAGACCCCCACGCAGTCGAGACCATGCGCACCGATCAGGGAGAGATCGTGGTGCAGGCGTTCACATTGCCTCATCACCAGCGCCTGACGACTGAGCAGGTCAAAGCGCTGGAACTCGGCTCAACGATGGTCGAGACACAGGGGCTGTATGTGTATCGAGGCAGGCGCCTCATCGCGGGGGGCACTTGGCTGGGACTTGCCCGGCGGGCAGAACTCACCAAGCTCCTCAGGGTACGAGTCGATGTTCCCACGTCACTGGATTCTGACTGGGGTGTGGACGTGCGCAAATCCCGCGTCCGACCACCCGCAATGATAAGAGCCAAGCTTCGGCCCTTGGTTGAGAGGATGACAGAAAGCGCTCGGCGACCGTACACCTACCGCGGAACTCGCCAAGCCGCAGGAGCGGGAATGCCCTTGTGGATTCGAGTGGCCGAACGGGGGCGCATCCGATATGAGATCAATCGGAATCATCCCCTAGTGCTTGCATTGCAGACGACAAGAGAGCTGCCTGTCGACCTTGAGCCCGTTCTACTTGCGGTGGAGGCATCGCTGCCGCTGGACAGCCTCTTCTCGGATATCGGATCGGATCCACACGCTCTGGCGCAGGAAGATCTAGAGACTTCGAGCCTAGAGCAAATGATGGCTGCCTTTGTCGAGGCAGTTGCACCAAATTCGGATTCCATCTCGGCGCAGGTCGCCGAATCGCTTTTGCAAACCCACGTCTTCGCTGGCAAGCCGGAGGCGCGCGCGATGCTGTTGCGGCTTCGACGCCTCGAAGCCTAGCGGTACCTCACGGCTAGGAAGCCCCAATAATGAGCAACGAAGAATTGATCGCACTTGCACGGACAGGAATGTCCGTGCGACCCACTTCAACTCCGGACGAGGTCGAGTTGCTGGTCCGACGGATGTCGGCTGCCCTGCTCGAACCGGTTGACGAGTCGACAATCCGGGCAGTGTCGCAGCAACTTGAACGCGAGTTTTCCGTTCGACTCGGGCCGTCTCACACACTATCGGCGGGCCACAAGCCCTGGCTGCGTGCAAAGGCTCACGAGATCGACTTCCGTTATTGGCGACGATATCGCGAGCTCCTCATGCAGCAGGGGTTCGGCGGAAACGTCGTTAATCGGCTCTCCGACATTACAGACGACATTCTTGATCTTGCGGGTGATCCTGAGAAGGAGGGCGAGTGGTCACGGCGTGGACTTGTGGTCGGCCATGTCCAGAGCGGGAAAACGGCAAACTATGTTGGCGTCATCAACAAGGCGGCCGACGCGGGATACAGACTGATCATTCTGATTGCGGGCATCCATAGCAACCTGCGGTCTCAGACACAGGAGCGCATCGATCAGGGGTTCGTGGGACGCGACAGCGACCAAGTGCTGAGCAGGCAAGCCAATGCGACGATCTTGGGAGTGGGGCAAATCAATCCGGCATTCACCGCCGTTGCGTATACAAGTCGGGCACTCGATTTTGCACGCAATCGGGCCGACGGACTCGGGATCCCCATCCACAATCTCGCGCAGCCCGCGATCTTCGTAATCAAAAAGAATCCCTCAATCCTTCGCAATCTGATTGAGTGGCTCAAGGGGACAACGGCGCAGGCAGGACGCCTCGAGCTCCCGATGCTGGTCATTGATGACGAGGCGGACAATGCTTCCGTCAACATCTCAAAAGACCCCGAAAAGCCCAATACGATCAATCGCTTGATCCGCGAGCTACTGAGCCTGTCAACGCGAAACACCTACATTGGCTACACGGCTACCCCTTTTGCCAACATCTTCATCAATCCGGACTCAACCGCCGAGGCGCTGGGAAACGATCTTTTCCCCAGACACTTCATTGTGGGGCTTGATGCGCCCAGCAATTACGTGGGAGCTCGGGAGTTCTTCCTAGAAGACGATGGGCGGCGTTTGACTGTGGACTTGGATGACACCGAGTCCTGGCTGCCAACATCCCACACAATCGACACACAGCTAACTGTTCTGCATCACTCACTGATAGAAGCCATTGACTGCTTTGTTCTCTCGAAGGCAATCAGGATCCTCCGAGGTCAAGGTGCGCGACATCACTCGATGCTTGTTAACGTTTCAAGGTTTACGGGTGTCCAAGGCCAAGTTGCGCGACTCATCTCGACTCGCCTTCAAGAGTTGAAGGACGCAATCGAGAACCGCCATGCAGCCCCTGCGGATTGGGCGCTCCGTGATCCGCTGATGCGCTCGCTGAATCAGACTTGGTTGGATCAGTATTCCACCGAGTCTGAGTCTTGGGACGAAATACAGAAGTCCCTCCATCAGGCATCAGCCGGCATGTCCGTTGTGGAGATCAACGCGAGCAGAAACTCGGGCAAGCTGGATTACCGTGCCCATGAGGGAGTCGGTCTGAACGTGATCGCCGTGGGTGGCAACTCCCTGTCTCGTGGGTTCACCTTGGAGGGACTGACGGTCAGCTATTTCCTTCGCAACACGCAGATGTACGACACGCTGCTGCAGATGGGGCGCTGGTTCGGTTATCGAGACAATTACGGGACTCTCTGCCGCCTTTATCTGAAATCCGAGGCGCGCGACTGGTATGCCTTCATTGCAGACGCAACCGAAGAACTGCGCGATGAAATTGCAAGGATGGAGTCCGCTGGCCTCACTCCGGAGGATTTTGGTCTCGCCGTCAGATCACACCCTGGCAGTCTGCTAGTGACGGCTCGTAACAAGATGGCGTCGGCAAGCGAGATTGTGCGGCAGGTTGGATTGGCGGGCCGGCTCGTCGAGTCGGCGGTATTGCACGGAGATGCCCCCCCACGTGACTTCAACATGGAGCGCGCAAAAGCCCTTGTCGCCACACTGCAATCCACTTGCGGGCACGGGGAGCGGGTAAGCGGTCGAGAAGGGCTATCCAGCACCCTTTTTCGCTGTGTTGAACCAGATTCGCTCTTGGCATTTATCTCGGCCTTCGCGGTACAGCCGGCCAATGTGGAGATGCAAGCGGCCCCGCTACTGGACTACATCCGTCGACGAGGCTTCGCCAGTTGGGATGTAGTCGTGGTTTCAAGCTCAAGTGCGGTGACCGAGGACCGCATCATGGTGAATGGAATGGAAGTGGGCTTGCAGCGAAGAACGATGGTGCGGCACAAGAATGCCCTCCAAGTTTCTGGCAACAAGCGTCGCGTGGCCTCGCGTGGCGTTGAACGATTCGGACTGACAGATGAAGAAATTGCCGCGGCGGAGCAAGCGCACGCCGCGGCCATGGAGAGTGGCGCGGGCAAGACCATCTCCGACAGGTTCTATCGCGCGAAGCGTTCCCGCCCTCTATTCATGCTGCACTTCCTCCGTGCCAACAACACCGAGGATGCGGAACTTGACGGAACCACGCATGCAGCCTACGGAATCAGCTTTCCAAACTTGGCTCCCGGGGAGGTCGAGCAGCACGTAACCTACGTGGCAAACCTTGTTGCATTCCGACAGATCTATGGCCAACTGGATGCAGAGGGAGACGAAGACGATGAAATCGAAGATGCGGGATGATCCATGGACGGCGATCACCTCTGACGCATCCGAGATCGTAGGGCGGCGAGTCGACGGCGTGCATGCGCTGTCGATCTACTGGGTCCGCAGTAGCGAGGGTGCGCCAGGATTGCTGATACGGAGCATGGACCCGCAAGCTGTGCCTCGGGCCCTTCCCAAGCCGCGCGGCATCGGAATCCAAGTCACTGCAAGCGAACACCATTCGTCAAGTCTTCGACTTGTGCTTCACGATTCCGAGAACAGAGACGTGTTCCTGGCTCTATGCCGCGACGTTATCGAATCGTCGGCGAAAGAGACTCTCGTCGCAGGCGCTACCGCGAGCGTATTCCGACGACTCAGCCGCTGGCATGCGTTGTTGAGCCGGGGCAGATCCGTACACATGGGGCCGCAAGAGATCAGGGGGTTCATAGGCGAGTTGTGCTTTCTCGAAACGCTCGCGGACTCCATTGGGTATCCCGCCGCCTTGCAGGCTTGGGTTGCCCCTGACGATCACCCCCAGGACTTTGCCGTGTCAACTTCCATCATAGAAGTAAAGACACGCCTTTCAGGGTCTCGGCCACAGGTGCAAATCTCTTCTCTCGAGCAGCTCGAGAGCGCACACCTCCCGCTCAACCTACTTGTCTACGAGCTGGCACCCAGCACTGCCGAGTACGCCTTTTCGCTCAACGACATGGCTGCGCGAATGGTGGCGCAGTACCAGCCACTGGGAATTGCGATGCAGGAAGCCGCTGAAACCGCTCTGGCTGCGAGGGGCTACGTGCGCAAGGACGATTATGGTGTCGACACGTACGAGGTGGCAGGCGTTCGAGGGTTTCGGGTTGGACCAGAGTTTCCTCGCCTCACCCGCACGGCAGTTGACGCTCGTATTCGAGAAGCGACCTATGTCCTGGATCTGACGTCGCTGGCTCGATTTGAAACTGATCCCGCGGAACTCATACCGCAAACCTTGGCTTGAGGACTGATGGATGGATGAAGAAATTTCGAGATATCGCGAAACGCTGCTAGGCGAGATCGGTGCGGATGCAGTGGTAGGGGGCGACTACACGAGTACGCGATTCATCGACCATGCGTGTGAGGTGCTCGAGGAAGGTGAAGAGTTCACCGAATATCACATCTGTCGCGCTCAAACCCAGACCCGCCGCGGCGGGCTCGTCCAAGTCGATGCGTACAGCTTTTCACCCGTGGATGGCTTGCTCAATCTGGTTGTCTGCGACTTCTCCGGAGCGGAAGATCCGGAGCCATTGCTCACCGAAGAGGTCCGGCGCTTGTTTCAAAGCGGCTTTCGATTTCTCGAGGGAAGTGTCCACGATTCGCTTGCCAGTCAGTGGGACGAGAGTCATCCAGCCCACGCGCTTTCACGCGAGGTATCCACCTTCGCCATATCAGGAGAGATGACCAAGGCGTGCATCTATGTCATCTCGGACCGAATCGTCGGAGGTTCGATTGGAAAGATTCCCGATTTGAAGCTTGGCACGAAGGAGGTCGAGGCTCACCTCTGGGACATCTCGCGCCTGGCCCGGATGGAGACCTCGGCGAAGGGGCGTGAAGAAATCGAGATCGACTTTGTGGCTGAGTACGGCCAAGGTATTCCTGCTCTCAAGGCAGGAATGCAGGACCGTGATCGGTACGACTCGTATATGTGCATCGTTCCCGGTGCCGTCTTGGCTGGGCTGTACGACCGGTTCGGTGGCCGCATTCTCGAGCAGAACGTGCGGGCATTTCTTGGCGACACGCGCAAAGTTAACAAGGGAATCCGCGGGACTCTACGAGACGAACCCGGAATGTTCTTTGCTTACAACAACGGATTGACGGTTACGGTTTCGGATCTGACGTTGGAGCGCCGGGAAGATGGGCACAGCGAAATCACTACCACCAGGGGCCTGCAGATAGTCAACGGCGGACAGACAACAGCATCGCTGTTCTGGGCTAGGAAGGCTGGCGTGGATCTTTCGCAGGTCCAAGTGCAGATGAAGCTATCTCGGCTGCCAGAAGAGGGCTTTGAAGACGCAGTGCGCAGCATCGCAAGATATGCGAACGCCCAGAACGCCGTTTCGGCCTCAGATCTTTTTGCTGGCCATCCCTACTTCAAACGGGTCGAGCAGGTATCGCGGCAGACAATGGCTCCCCCTTCGAAAACGGGAGAGGTCAACAGCTATTGGTATTTCGAGCGAACCACCGGAAGTTACAAGGTGGAGCTAAGGCGCAAGAACGGGATCGCCGCAAAGACTTGGCAAATGCTGAATCCCAAGAAGCAGATCCTGAGCAAAACGGATCTCGCGCGTTATGACGTAACGTTTGAAGGGCTACCTCATTTGGTTAGCGCTGGCGGGCAAAAGAACATTGCCTCGTTCGGTAAGATCATCGAGAAGGCGTGGGATGCAGACCCCGAGAAATTTGGGGTGGACTACTTCCAACGTGTGGTCGGAAGGGCCATTCTGACTAAGGCGGTCGACGCTGCGATCCCTGCTCAGAAGTGGTACCCAGGCTCCATCGTTCGGGCGCTTTCCAGTTACACGCTGTCTTTGATGAGCGTTCGGATGCGCGCACTCGGAATTGAGCCCGACTATCTTGGAATATGGCGGGGGCAGAAAGCGCCAACTGAGTTCATGGCAGAGGCCATGCGAGTTGCGGAATCCGTCCTGCCATTACTCATGGAAATTCCTGAGGAACAGGTGCGCAACCGACTCGTGACCGAGTGGGTGAAGCGAGAGGCCTGCTGGGTCCGTGTGGAGGCGAGCAGCGTGTCGCTCTCGTCAGGCTTTATTGCGACACTGGTTCCGATTCCTCGCGCTCCCCGTGTTCAACAATCCAGCGACTGGGCAAGCCGCGCCAAGAAGCTCTGGAAGGAGGGCGGTTGGAAGCGTCTGCGCGAATGGAACAAGAAGGAGCAATCCCTTACCGAAGGCGAAGCCGAGCTGGTGGAATGGGCCGCCGTCACTTCTTCCTTCGCTCCGAATCGGTTTCGGCTCACCAAACTTCGGGAAGCTTGGGATCGAGCGGTTGACTTGGGATTTGTCTAAGCGCGGTAGTGAAAGGTGGGCCTACCAAGTGTGATGGATCCCGAGGCCTAGTGATCTCAAACCGAGACGACCACTACGAAATTACAGTCATGACCTTAAAGGACCTACTCGATAAGCTCCGGGCAGCCGCTGATTCCGGCAATGCCAAAGCCGCCTGGATGCTCCGCCTGCTGGGTAATGCTACTCATTGAGACTGGCAGACCTTGAGCTCCCCGCTGCCGTCGCCGGGCAACTTCGCTCTGCGTTTGAGCAAGTCGCACCTTGCAGGGCCAAAGGCAGCGTTGTGGTCTTTGCACTCAATTATTCGCTTAGGGGTGTCGGACCCACCGCACGCTCAGTGCCATCACCCACCGGGTGGAACGAAGCCATGAAATCATCGGACGGCCCGCTTCGCTGCCTCGTGCAACTATCATTGATTTTAGCTTGCCACAGCAGCAAAAGCGGCCGGCTTGACTCAGGCGTTAGCCAAGAGACCAAGTTTTCCGCCAATCGGAGATTCGCATGCGAGACGACCTAGCAGTGCTTGCCGATCACGTGCGAGCACATCAAGACCCTAAGTACTGCCATGACAATCCAGACACATGTGACCTTTGTGGAACATCATTTGCAGCCGCCGAATTTCTGATTGATGGTGAGGCCTCAGAAACAACCGCAACTCCTGTCCCGGGAGGCGAATCCATGGGGCAATGGGCATACATGTGCGCTTCTTGCTTTGCATCCCGCGGCGTCGGAATCAAGTGGGGTCGTGGCCAGCTATATCAACGAACTGAGCATGGAAATTGGTTGCTTGTCGCTGGATTCCCGCCAGACGACTAATCTGATGCCTAACAATTCATTTTCAAGCCGAGCACGCTTCGCGGCCTCGTGCACGTCCTGATAATTTTCACCCGCCCAAGGCCGCAAGTCGGCCCGGCTTAACTCTCGCGTAAGCCGTCAAGGAAGATTCGTGCACAACGTAGATTTTCATTGCAGCAATTTCTCGAGCATTCCCACAGGGAAGCACATCATCCAAATCGATTGGGTTGATCTCGTTTGGGCGGCTATCAGCTACGGAAAGCGAAATGCATCGCAGCTTATTGCCTACCAATGGCACTCACTTGCGGAATTGGTTGTAAAAACACACTCGGTTTATGCGTTCTTGCGAAGCGGGCCTACGGGCTTCGAGAAATCCGACCTGTATTCCAACTTGGATGCGACCGAAAAGGGGGCTGCCTCTTATTTCCTCGGCATGACAATGTGCAAGATCTTCGCAGATCAAAAACTGAACACACCCTGGTTGTTCCACGTATCACTAGCTACGTCAAACGGCGCGTCCATACTTTTCAACAAGGTGAGCAAGGAGCGACCCGATCTCATCGGCCTAACAATGGGAAACGACTGGATAGTTGCGGAGGCAAAAGGGAGATCGAAGCAGTTCAGTACCAAGGCGCTCCAGAAGGCCAAGAAGCAAAGCACGATGGTTCTCTCTGTGAATGGAATATCTCCAATTCATCGCTTCGGGATCCAGAGTTGCTTCGATCCCCAGCTAATGGCCCACGTCGAAGACCCCCCAATCGCGCGCGAGGCGTACCCGATCGAATTAGATCTGCGGGAAGCCTTGGCGCACTACTATTCAATCTCATCCGCGCTCTCTCGCTATGGTGAAGAGAAACAAATCAGTGGTATTGAATATTTAGTAGTTAACGATCCTCGCTCAGGCCTTTCAGTAGGCTTGCCCAAGCACATCGTCAAAGAGATCACGAGCCCCGAAGTTTCCCAACAAGGAGTTACCTTAAAGACGCACAGAATCTCAGAGCAGGAGAAAATCTACTCAGATGGATTCTATGTTCGCTTGGATGACAGATGGGCCCAGAAAAATATGAGGCAACAGCCTAGGCAGCGCGGTGACGGCTGACAAGTCACTCAAGCCGAGCCCGCTTCGCGGCCTCGTGTGAGTTCTGCTAGATTTTCACCCACACAAGGCCGTAAAGCGGTCCCTCTTAACTCAGGTGTTAGCCTGCTGGTGACCATGGAACACATTGCCCCACTCTTGCAGACATTGCTCTGGGTCCTACTAGTAGGGGGAATCGCCTTCAGATTTCACAAGCCCATCCATGAGCTTCTAGAAGCTCTGGCTGATCGCATCAAAAAGGGCAGCGACATCAAAGCGGGGCCATTCTCCGTGACCGGAATGCAGCCGCTTCCGCCCAAAGATCAGGCAGCGCGTGCAAATGAGGAGATTGCAGAGTCTCTGCGAGCATCTACAGAGCACGAACAAACTGATACTCCGCAGATCGAATCGAGGCCTGCGCCAACCCCAATACCAACCGCCTCGCCCCAGTACCGTGCCAAGTACTTCCAAGCCGAGGACTTGGCGTTGCGTGCAATCGAGGCTGAGTTTGGCAAACCCATTAATAGGCACGTTACCGCGGGACAGGACAAGGGATTCGACGGTACTTTTGTTCTCGAAGGGCGCTTAAACATCGTTGAGGTCAAATACGTCACCGGTCACTCATCCCCGGATTTTTTCAGGGCTGCGCTCCAACAAATTGAGTCAGTGATCAATCAGTACCACTGGCGGAGCGTTAATATCGTCTTAGCAGTCGTTGTTGATCAAACAAGCTATACGGAAGACGTGAGAAGAGTGGCGACCCGGCTCGCGGACGAAGCACAGGTCCCAACCGCAGTCCGCGTCTACCCATTGAGTGAACTCCAAACAAAGTTTGGTGTGATAGACGCAGGCTAACAGTTCGATCAAGCCGAGCCCGCTTTCGCCGTTAGCAAAGAGCCACCGGTATGTCTCGGATGCGAGTCGTGTAGCACGGGGAAAGTGAAAGCTGCTTCATTCCCCATGTTGGCTTTTCCTGCCTACCCGTGGCTCCGAAGCCGATGGTTCCGCGCCCAAAGCGGCGGTTGATCCGGTCCATCGTTGCCATCATGGTGTCGTTCCCGATGACAGCCGGATTGAACAGGTCGCCTTGGCGATCCTCGGGCCTTGCCAAGTCCAGCAGCGCGACGCCAGCGCTTTTGTAGGGAGTGCCTTGCTTCAACAACCCCTGCAACAACCTGCAGCAACAGGCGTACAACACCAAGGATGTCCGCGTGTCCGCGGTTGCGATGGGCATCTGGGTTGTCCGGGTTGGGTTGTGCTGAGGCAGGTCTGGGCGGAACGGATCCGAATTAGCGAACACCCACACTCCCGCGGACGTGAGGCCGCGATTACGAACTTTCTCGCAGGCGCGCGATGCAAACGTTGCGCCGTCCCGAGCTGTAACTGAGCGGCAGTCGGGCCGACATCCGCTTCCGGCCAAAGGCGGTCGTTAGCCTGCGCCCCTTAGGCTTACGCGACCTGCTGCAGCGGCCGCCGCCTGCGGGGGGCTTGCGCAAGCCGGTCAGCCACAACTTTCATCACAGTCGGATTCCAGCCCATGCCAAGGTGGCTGCCCTCGATTTCGACATCCTCAACGTTCTTCCGGCGTCGGCCATGGAGACAACTCTGCCAGGCGACAACCCCGTCGGCGCGGCTGTACAGGGATGTGGTTGGTACCATCGGCGGCTTGCGCAGCCTTGCACTCAACGCCTCATCGATGGACGCAGCATCCCCCTTGAGCAGGCGCACCAACCACGCAACGTTCGTGTGGTCGTCGGTCCAGTTGAACGGCGTTCCAATCGTGATCACTTGGCGTACGCGCGGCGTCAGCAGCTTGGCCACCTCACGCGCATACAAACCACCCAAGCTCCAACCAATCAGCGTCGCACGCTTGCGGAACGGCTTGAGCAGACCCGCGGTGTGATCGGCAAGACGGCTCATCCACGCATCGATGTCTCCGTCCGGACCCGTGTTGCGCCCCATCTGCCAATCCAGCGCGTGGTATCCCAGTTCGTTGCAATAGTTGCGCAGGGGCGCAAGCGCCAAGCCGTCGCTGCCAAGCCCCGGGAACACGATGACGGGATGACCATCGCCTTTCCGGGCAACGGGTCGATTAGGGGTCAACGCGTGCTTGGCCAGTTCGACCGCGGCGCGCAGCGGTTCGCTACCGAGCAAGGTTAGCGAAGGACGCGCGGGCGGAGAAACTTCCCTGGCCTGCCCGCTTGCCCCGCTCACGCGCCGAGCTCGAGGTTGACTGCTCCTGCATGCGTCTGCAGGCCGTCCCGCTCAGTCTCGCCATTCACTTGAGCGACCCGGCGGCGGATCTCATGCTGCTCAGCCTCAAGCCTTGCAAGGATATTTTGTGTTGTCACTCGGATTCTCCTAGAGCTGCCAGCAGGCGGCGATTGGCGGCGAGATTGCATGCCTTTCCATGAAAGTAATGCGAAGAATCAACGGGCCGACAGAGGTGTGCTGCGGATACCTACTGTCAGCTTTGGGTCGCTAGCCGCCCTCAAGTCTGCTGCCTATTCAGGAGATGCCTAAGCAGCCTGGTGCCCAGCTTGCCAGGTCAATCGCTCCAATGAGGCGCATGGTCAAGCTGCTGCGCCGCCGGCGCTTTGCCATAGCCTTGCTTGGCGTTAATTTCGACCATGCGGCAACCGCTGACATCCTTCGAGCCATGCATAAGCGCTTCGATCGACCGAATCGCAAACGCCTCGTATACGAGATACTCAAATTCGGCTGTAAGGCTGCAGATTGGACGCCCTAGCGCAGACACCAGATGCTCGCCGAGTTGCACTGTGCCCTTCAACTGCATATGCCCGTACTCATGTACGCATTGCAGTGAAGGCTGCAAGCATTCAGGCGTCAGAACCAAAGGGGACGAACTGCTAGCGGGAACGTAGACGGCCAGTCTCATTTGCAGCCTCACCGAATATTGGCTGCGCCTAGCCCCCTGCTTCGGCGCGGCGAAAAAATACCGCGACCGAAGTAATTTTTTTTTTCGCTAAATGGCGACGGGCGCACGCACCAGCCGGGTCATCCAGTCACTTACTCCGAACTCTTTGGCCCAGCCCAATATGGCCATTGCGGTACTCGCGTGCCAATTCGCGAATTCCAGCGTCAACGGTGGGCATCAGGCTTTCTGATTCGATGTCATATGCGCGCTGGATCCATGCCTCCCAAACCGCTGATCGCTGCTCTGGTGCGGTGTCGTGGAGCACCTCCCACATGTGCTGCATGAACTGCCGCAGGCCAGGGCCATCAAGTGGGAATTGCGGCAGTGGGGTTTGCATCTTGAAGGAACAGCGCTTCTTTCTTTCGCCTTGAACCTTTCACTGGACACGAGGTTTTTTCGAGCGCATGCAGAGTCAGAGGTAGTCCTTGCGAGCCTGCTCTGCGCGAGATGCACCAATAGCCGTCTCCACCTGCTTGATCTCTTCGGGTGGCGGTAGCACTGCCGGCATGCCCAAGCTCTGGATCCATAGTTCCCGGCACCAGCCCATGGTGTGATAGAGGTGGTGGTCCTCGTCCTTTTCGACGGCCTCATGGGCAGCCTTGAGTACCTTGGCGCTCGGGCCGCCTTGTTTGGCCACCTTGCCGATCAGCTCCCAGTTCTGATGGTCCTTGGTCTCCGCCAGGACAACGCATTCGGCGGCGACCAGTTCTGCCGCCTCGGGGGTGGCCTTCGCCATCGCCATCTCGATAGCGGCAACGAGAGATGCGCCTTGGTGAGCGACCACATCCCGCCCTGCACTCGTTGCTTCGGTGTCCAGCCCCATGGCTTCAAAGACGCGGATCAGGACCTGCTCATGGGTGCGGGTTTCCTCCAGATACTCCTGCCACTCCTTGCGCAGATCGTCGTTCTGGGCGGCTTCGATGGCAGCGGTATAGACCTTGACGCCACCCCGCTCCGTTTCCAAAGCCTGCAGCAGGAGTTCCGTGACTTGCGCACTATCGACTTTCCTGGCCATGTGGACACCTCCTCAGGGGCGGGGATTTTTATACTTCAGCGCCGTGAAAAGACGGCGTGATGACATCGCCCGTGGATACTTTCGGGCCGACCCGTTTCCAGAATTGTTTCGATGCGTCAATTCACCGCCTCCGATACCGCGCTGCTCATCATCGACATGATGAATTTGTTCGATTTCGAGGGCGGGGCCGCGCTTGCCAAATCCGCTCTTGCCTGCAGCCCTGTCATTCGTCGCCTTCGTGACCGCTTCGACGACGCGGGTGCCCCAGTCATTTATGTCAATGACAATTTCTCGAACTGGCAAGGTGACTTCCATGAATTGATCTCGGCCTGCCAGACAGCACCAGCACCCTCTTCCACCATTGCACGTGCGCTGGCACCACGCGATGGCCACTACCATGTCCTCAAGCCGAAGCACTCCGCCTTTCTCAGCACACCGCTTGCCATTCTGCTGGCCCAGCTCGGCGCGCGGAAACTAGTCCTGAGTGGTATCGCGGCCGACTCTTGCATATTGGCGACTGCGACCGATGCCAATATGCGAGAACTGGATGTCTGGGTGCCTGCCGACGGCGTCGCCGCGATCACCCGAGATCGCAAGGCCAAGGCATTGGCGCTGATCAAGACATCGTTAGGGGGGGATATCCGAGGTACGCGAGCAATCCGCACGCTGTTCCCAGATATCTCATTGTCGCCCAGCGGACTCTTAACGCCGGCTCTTTGATCTGAACGATTCACTATACGTGCGATTAGCCAAGTCCTTTTCACCGACGGCTTACGAATTTTTCGCCCGATTTCGACGGCAACGACGGCAAGCTCCACCTGCGGTCGGATGACCGCTACCCCAAATCATGAAGAAGGACTTTCGACATGGCGAATCAGAACCAGACCAACCAGAACCAGAAGCAGGATCCGCAGAAGCAGCAAGGCCAGGGCAACAACAAGCAGCAGGCCACCGGCGACCGCGATCAGTCCCAGCAGCGCAAGGATGCGCCGCAGCGCGACGATCAGCAGAACCGCTGATCCCTGCACTTGGTAGTGGGTGCGAAAGGTGCGCAATCGCGCGCCTTTCGCTTATCCATCCCCTTTATCTGAACTTTCTATCTCATTAGAGGACAACGTCATGGCTAACACGAACGACATGAATCTCGATCCGATCTCTGGCGCACCCGGTTCGCACCCCGTCGGTGTTGGCTTGGGCGGTACTGGGGGTGCGGTCGCGGGCGCGGCGATTGGTTCGCTGCTCGGTCCCATCGGCACCCTGGTGGGTGGCGCCATTGGCACCGTCGCGGGTGCGGCTGCTGGAAAGGGTGTTGCCGAGCGCGTCGACCCGACGGGCGAAGCGGACTACTGGCGCACCGAATATGCAGCACGCCCTTACTACGATCGCGCCTACAAGTACGAAGACTATGCGCCGGCCTATGAGTACGGCAATGACCTGCGGGCGTCTTCCGGTTCACTGACGTGGGATGACTCGTTGGAATCGCGTGCACGGGATGGCTGGGAGAACGTCAAGGCCAAGTCCAGCCTGACATGGGAGAAGGCGAAGGATGCGGTGCGAGATGCGTTCGACCGCAGTGACCGTACCTACCGCACCTACAACGCGACCGATCGCTACTACGCGGACTCCTATGCGGGCACGGACTACTACAAGCCCGACTATGACTACGACCAGGACTACAAGCCCGCCTACCGCTACGGCACGCAGGCGCGTAGCAACAGCGCAGGCAAGACCTGGGATTCCAGCGAAAGCGATCTGGAGCGTGGCTGGGATCGTGCCAAGGGCACGTCCCGCCTCGCTTGGAACGACGCGAAGCATGCTGTTCGTGACGCTTGGCACGGCGTTGAGCGCGCTCTTCCCGGTGATGCGGACCGCGACGGCCGCTAATGCTCTCTTGATGCTGAGTCGATGGGCCCCCACTGGGGCCCATCGTTCTTTCCCGACCCAGAACCCTAACCTTAGAGCCTTGGCGAATGACTAATCCTGCAGACGTCATCGGATGGTCATCGTCAGCTATCCTCCTCGTCACTCTGATCCGTCAGATCGTCAAGGATCAGCAGGATGGAAAAAAGGAGGGTGCGTCTCGGTGGTTGTTCGCTGGGCAGACGCTCGCTTCGATTGGTTTCGTGGTCTACAGCATTATGGCGAAGAACTGGGTATTCATCGTCACGAACAGCCTGATCCTCACAACATCGGTCATAGGCTTCGTGTTGCAGGTGCATCGCAAGGGTCGCGGCTAGAAACAACTTCAATTCGGCTATTGATCGAGTCCCAATGCCCCACGTATTTCCGCCGGAATCATCGTTTCGATGTCGGCGTCAAAGGCTTTCTGCCCCTCAACCAACGCGCGTAGCCGATCGAGTTCGTCGTGCTGGAGACGACCAGCCAGATGCTGTTCGTAGGCGAATGCGGCCACCGCGTGTAGGCCTTCGCCCACCTCCCGCATTTGAGGGACCAGCCAATGCCTTGCGCGCATGTGCACGACATACCCCTCCTGCTCTCGTGCATGAACGAACTCCTCCGCTAGCGAAGACACACCGCGATACCACTCAGTGAAGCCCCCAGCGTTGAGCCGGATCGTCAGCGGGATCGGGCACTGATGTCCCATGAGACTTCGATGCAGGCGCGTTTCCATCGCCTGCGCCTCAGCGCGCGTATCGGTCTCCACCAGCATGCTGCAGTCCAGGTCGAAGGCCCGGAACCATCGGCGATGGAAGGATTCCCAGCGCACCAAAGGATGGCGGCTAATGCCGACCTTGAGCAGATCCTCGGGACCCGGAAGCGCGAGAACATACAAAAACACCATATCTGATCATGGCAGCGAAGGCCCAATGGGGACGCTAGCCCTTCGGCCCACCCATCACCGGCAAGATGATGCCGTTGACATAGGAGGCGGTCACAGGGGATGCCAGGAAGACGAACGCCGGTGACAGCTCCTCGGGCTGCGCGGGTCGACGCATGGCGCTGTCCTTGCCGAACTCGGCAACTTCCTCCGCAGGCTTGTCGGCCGGATTGAAGGGTGTCCACACGGGACCGGGCGCCACGGCATTCACCCGAATCCCGCGATCCAGCAAGTTCGCAGCGAGCGCCTTTGTGAACGCGTGGACAGCACCCTTCGTGGTCGAGTAGTCGATCAGCTTGGGGCTGCCGAACAGGCCGGTGACGGAGCCACAGTTCACGATCGAGGCACCGGATTGCATGTGAGGCAGGGCGGCCCGCGCCATATGCAGATAGCCCGCAATATTGGTTTGCAACGTCTCCTGCAGGTGGGCGTCGCTGATGTCTTCCAGCGAGTCGGCGTGCAACTGGAAACCGGCATTGTTGACCAGCACGTCGAGGCGCCCGAACGCCTTCGCGACCTTGTTGACGGCGCGCTTGCAGAACGCCGAATCGCGCACGTCGCCGGAAACGAGCATTGCCTTGCGACCCTCCTTCTCCACCCAGCGCGCGGTTTCCTCCGCATCCTCGTGCTCATCCAGATAGAAGATGGCCACATCGGCGCCTTCGCGGGCGAAGAGCACCGCCACTGCTCGCCCGATGCCGGAATCGGCACCCGTGACGATGGCCGCCATCCCCTCAAGCTTTCCACTGCCCCGATAGTGCGGCGCTTCGAATCGAGGCGCGAGCTCAAGTTCCGACTCATGGCCGGGTTTCGCAAGATGCTGGGCAGGCATCTGGCTCGGCTGCTTTCGAGCCCCGGCCTGTACAGGCTTTTTCGATTCGGACTTACTCTTCCGACCGGCATCCTTCCGATCGATGTTGCGCTGAAGGGCGCGCTGCTCGGCCCCCACATCTTTCGAACGGGAGGTGGGACGACCCTTTGTCTTGGGGGTAGCTTTCATCGCAAACCTCGGTGCAATGGAAACACGTCGAGCGCGTACCGTAAGCATGCATGAGTCCGAATCGCGTGAACCCGTAGCCGCCGGCACCCGCTGGCGCTAGGACTTACCATCGTCCTCACCATGACCTTCCTGGTGAGCCGGCGTACGGCCGATCAGTTTCGGAATTGCCGCCGTCACAAGCCAAGTGATCCCAGTTGCCAGCATGGCGAGGACTTCGAGTCCCATGCCGGCGGTCATACCGATCGCTGCCGTCATCCAAATGCTAGCGGCCGTCGTCAAGCCCTCCACCTGCGTCCCCGCGCGGTTGCGAAGGATCGCCCCGGCCCCCAGAAGACCGATACCGGACACGACCCCCTGCATCACCCGGGTGTTTTCCGATCCCGGAATGCCCGCGATCGAGGGCGCGAGGATAAAAAGCGCGGAGCCCACAGATACAAGAATGTGAGTCTTCAGTCCCGCGGCCCGACCCTTCTGCTCCCGCTCCCAACCAATAATCCCGCCAAGGACGGCTGCCATCCCTAGACGCACCGCGCACGCAGTGATGACGCCCGGGTCCGGCAAGGCAAACTCCGCGGCGAGTGCGTTGAAGATCGGGTGCATTAGGCTTTGATCGGCTGCGTAATGCCATCAGAGCACGCCCGGCATCACGCCGATGTCAGTGCGGCACTGCGCCTCTTCCAAGGATCTTTTTGCGGGCCGCTCACGGTCCGAGTGCGACGCTCGAGCTCCCCCTCCTTGGAAAAAGCGTATGCCTCGCGGTGACAAGTCGAGCTACACCGATAAGCAAAAGCGCCAAGCAGAGCACATCGAAGAAAGCGAGAAGGCACAAGGGCGCTCCACAGACGCCGCAGAGCGAATTGCCTGGGCTACCGTTAACAAGCAAGACGGCGGCGGGAAGAAAGCACCTGCCAAGAAGTCCGCCAAGAAGAGGGTCGCAAAGAAGGCTACGGCCAAGACCACGGGTAAAAAGTCAGCGAAATCGGTTACCAAAAAGGCAACGCGGCGTTAAAGGCTTGGCGCAATGAAGTCCAAGACATGCCGGCTATCGAAAGGCTTCCGCATCGCATTTGACTGTCGTGGAGTACAGGCGGCGGAGATGGTGATTGGTCCCGGCGAAAAAGAAGGTGGTCCTGAAAATCGGCACCTAGGTGCGGACCAATGGTTCTTTGTCGTCGAGGGAGTGGGCCTGGCCATCGTCGAGGGATCCCGTAGAAACCTACGTCGAGGCAGCCTTCTATTGATCGAACGGGGCGAACGTCACGAGATACGAAATACCGGCAAGTCGCTTCTGGTCACCCTCAACATCTACAGCCCGACTGCCTATACGCAACGAGGCACGCTCAAGGGACCCGGGAAACCCGCAGGTGCGCGGGACAACGGGAATAGTTGACGCACCTTTGTTGGGGCTGAAATGTTTACTTGGCGATCGCCGGGGCGACATTGTTTGCGTGCCGAAACGCGAGCCGCCATTTTCCATCCTCGAACATCCAACCGTTCGTGTAGCGACGACGCAGCACCACCCGCGTTCGGTGCTACTTCGGCTGGAACCACGGTCACGTCACCCAGGACGACCACCCAATCTTTGTAGAAAAGAAACTTCTCCGGTCGACGCTCGAATCGGCTATACCGAATCACGCCGTCTCCAATCATCTTGAGAAGCTCTGCTTTCTCTTGAACGATCCGGTTCGTAGGATGGTTCACGGTGTGGTCGTCCGGGAGCAGCAACTCCAGCTTGGCTCTATCTCCTTTGAAGATCGCCTCAGCGTGGGCAAGGTCTAGATGCCATGATGAAGTTGCAACGGGCGTCGAGCACTCGCTTGGCCAATCTGCTGATGGTCATACAAGGGCGTGTCTTGGGGGCGAGGGGGCTTGCTCTTCATTCGTTCGGGATAGATGGGCTAACGCAGTGGCAGGTTAGAAACATCCCTGCGACAAAGAAGTCAGAGAGCGGAAGCCTTGAATGAAATTGGCGGCGGCGGGGCCTAAGAGAAGCCGAACGTCCGCTTTGGGTGGCGGTTTCATACGATCAATGCAACACATGGCTAGCTGCCCAGGCAGCGGGAGTGTTGCGGTTGAAGCGAAGAACCCGGATTCAATACACCGATGCCCAGAAGGGCCTGATGTGGGACCGCTGGCAGAAGGGCGAGTCACTCCACCAGATCGCTAGGCTGTTCGACAGACACCACACGTCGGTGCGCGGGATTCTTGCTGCGACTGGTGGTATCCGCCCGCCGGCTCGCTGCCGGTCGGTCCGGGCCTTAACCCTAGCCGAGCGCGAAGAAGTGTCGCGGGCGCTGGTGGCTGGGCATTCGATCCGCTCGATTGCAACGACGCTTGGCCGGGCTCCGTCGACGATCAGCCGCGAGATCCTGCGTAATGGCGGCGCCGAGCGGTACCGGGCGAGCCATGCGGATCAGGCCGCCTGGGACCGGGCGCATCGTCCGAAGACTTGTAAGCTGGCGCTGCATCCTGCGCTGGCGAAACGGGTGGCTGACAAGCTGCAACAGCAGTGGTCACCCCAGCAGATCGCCGGTTGGCTGATGCGCACCGACCCCAATGATGCGGCCTGCCAGGTGTCCCACGAGACGATCTACCGCACGCTCTTCATCCAGTCGCGCGGCGCGCTGAAGAAAGAGCTCCTGGAGCACCTGCGGCGGACGCGGGCGATGCGTCGTTCCCGCCACCACACCCAGAAGACGGCGGACCACGGCCGAATCTGCGACACCGTGTCGATCCGCGAGCGGCCCGCCGACGTCGAGGATCGGGCCGTTCCCGGGCACTGGGAAGGCGACCTGCTGTTCGGCAGTGGCAACAGCCAGATCGCCACGCTGGTTGAGCGCAGCACGCGCTACGTGATGTTGGTGAAGGTCGATCGTAAGGACACGAGGACGGTGGTTGACGCGCTGATCGAACATGCGCGCCAGCTGCCGAACCAGCTGTACCAGTCGCTCACGTGGGATCGCGGCAAGGAGCTGGCCGACCATCGTCGCTTCACCTTGGCCACGGACATCCAGGTCTACTTCTGCGATCCGCAGAGCCCTTGGCAGCGCGGGTCGAACGAGAACACCAATGGCCTGCTGCGGCAGTACTTCCCGAAGGGAATCGACGTGTCAGGCTTCACCCAGACCCAGCTCGATGAAGTGGCTAGGCGCTTGAACGAACGGCCACGCAAGACGCTGAACTTTGAGACGCCAATTGAGCGTTACCGACAGGCTGTTGCGTTGACCGGTTGAAACCGCCGTCGGAAGAGGTCACTCAGTCGAGTAGCAGATGGGCATTTCTTGAAGAGACCGCCTAGCTCCCGACCCGCATACGACGCTTGTCACGCACCACCTTTCGGCAGACACCCACCACCCCGAAAACCTCAACCTAAGTCCCCGGCGGCAGCACGATGGGCTGGAAATGTAGATTGCGGCTGTGCAATTCGATGTGATCGTGGGCGACCTTCAATCGCTTACAGATGGGCGCCTAGCCGTCCCAAGTCGCAATGACGAGATCGCCATCCTTAGGCTGAACGGAGCGATCGACGATCAGTGTGTCGCCATCGCAGATGCCGTCCAGCACCATTGAGATGCCGGAAGCGCGGTAGTAGAACGTCGCGGGTTGATTCGAGACCAGCCACTCGTGCAGGTCGATACCGTCATCCATGAAGTCCTCGGCGGGACTCGGGAAGCCGGCATCCACGCGTGCGCCAGACATGGGGACACGGAGCGGAAACGGATCGGCTGCAGCCCGGCCGATGAAGTGGGCAAAGGTTGGTTCAAGCATGGTGGGTCCCCGTGGCCGGCACAGACTGGCCGGCGGGGATCGCGAGGGCTGAGACTGGTATGGACGGGATGCCTGCGGCTTGCCAGCTTCCGCGCATTTCATGCTTCGACTAGCGACCTACGCGGCAGGGCTCGGACAGCTAGAGCTTGCATGGTCAACGCTGGCTGGGAGGCGAATTGGGTCTGGGTTTAAACGAATCGTTAGACCGCAGTCCAAGCAAGCTCTGGCTCAAAAACCACCCGCAAATTTGCAACTACCTGTTTTGCAGCGCCCTGTAGCTATAGCGCGATCCTGGCCAGTACCCATCCGATTGTCCGCCGCGGCGGGTGACCTTCTCTTGACAGGCCGCCACTCTTGGCGAGATAAAGCGAGCGCTGGTCGGTAAACCGCCAGTGGTAAGCGTTGGCACACAGGCCTTCGCTTCGCGTTGGTCGGATAGCCGCCAGCGTTCCAGCCTGCATATGCCCATACGGCGCCAGGTGCCCATCGGACTGTAAACAGCCGCTGGGAGACTCCCTAGCTCCCGTCAAGGATCCGCATATGCCTAACCGCTACAAATCCGCCCGCGAAGCCGCGTTCAAAGCCCAAGGCGGCCGCTGCTGCTATTGCAACCTTCCCATGTGGCGCTCCACCCCCGATGAGCTCGCGCCGCTTGGCCTCCGCCGCAAGACTGCCACCCCGCTCCGGTGCACCGCGGAGCACTTGGTAGCCAAGCGAGACGGGGGTGGCAACGCCGGTGTCAACATTTCCGCAGCTTGCTGGCTTTGCAATGTCCGGCGCCATCGGCGTAAGAACCCGCCGGATCCGCGAACCTATCGAGAGTTTGTGCAGCAGAAGATGGCCAAAGGCACCTGGCACTGCTTGGGGATCAAGGTGGCGCCGTGAACTTGGCATCAATGAACGATCTTGTTCCGGATTCCGCCTTTTGCCCTACGTCAGTTCGTAGGCTTGACTCGTTTCAAGCTGGTCCAGGAGAGGATCGTTTGCTGCAGTGGGCCACTCACCTATCGCACCATCTTGTGGGGGCTCGAATCTGACGGCCGCCCGATGTCTCCCAGCGAGACCGATAAACGTGTTCGCTGTTGCCTACACCCGGCTGCGCGGTCTGAGAGGGGTTGGCGATGCCGGTGCCGGGGTCGGCATACGAAGGTACGGCGGCGGCGGATCGTCTACCAGCCGGTAGCGCGCCGGGGGATTCAATACCAGAAGGTTACGGGCCAGCAAATAGGGTGTGCGTTTCTCCATGGGTGGCAGCTTCATCCTGCCTCTCGGCTGAGTCAACTTGGCCGCGGTGGCGCTGGCGCTACTCGCGTGAGGCTGGATCAGTGAACTGCTTGGGGCGATCCAGCGGATGTCGTCGGTAATCACGAAGTAGACAGCGCGAATCGCCGGGATGCCACCCCGCCAGGAGTTGTCACCCAATCTTGATTGATAAGAGCGACCCAGAAGCCTTGGGCATTGCACGCCGTTGCGAGAGGCAGCTCCGGCCCATGCCCGGGGCATGCCCGGTGCATGCTCGGGGCATTCTGGGGGCATACTCGGGGAATACTCAGGGCTACTCGGGAATACTCAGGGCTACTCGGGAATACTCGGGGAATACTCGGGGAATACTCGGGGAATTTTGGAGGCAGGCTCTAGGCATCCTCTATCCATGAACCTCCATCGGAAGTCCGCCGAGATCCGCCTGTCATAGGCTTAAACGAGCTCGCGGTTCAGGTCGCCAAGCGACCGTTGCCCATCTCCCGGCGGCCCCAGCCGATGACGTATTCGGCAGTCTTCTTGTGGGCATCTTCCGGTCCCAAGGCCTCCACACAACCGATGATGCTGCGGAGGTGATCGAGATCACCGCCTTCGTCGATGAACACTTGCAAGGACGGGTAGGTGGGGGCAATCGGATATCCGAGATTAGCGAGAGCGTCGGCGAACTGGATTGCTTCACGGCTTGCGCTGTGCCGCGTTGCGGATTGTCGGACTGGCTGTCGGACTGTCGGACTGGTTGTCGGACTGTCGGACTGGCTGTCGGATTGTCGGATTTTTGTTTCAGTGGGCATATCCACTGGGTTATCAATCCTCACTGCACTTTCAGTCCTTACTAGTGTCGTTTGAGGCGTATCCGCGTGAGGCGTATCCGCATCATCCGGAGACACGTGTTCTGCTTCCCGCTTGGCGGTAGGCACGAACTCGCTCACCAAGTAATCGACTTCCCCGAACCCTCTTCCATCGACGCTACGGGTCTGGATCGCGCGCATGTAGCCGACTGCCTCAAGCTCCCTCAAAAGGGCGTACACGCCATCGCGGCGTGTGCGTATCCGAGCGTCGTGCGTCTGCCGCTGTAGGTGCTCGATCGAGATCTTCCAGTAGTCGGGCTTCCCGAGCAGGAAGACCAGAAGGCCGCGGGCAGCCCAGCTCAGGCGGCCGTCCTCACTAATGTTCTTGTCGAGGAGGTAGAAGTTTGACTCGGGGCGCGGGGCGCGAATGATGGTCACTTCACCGTCCCGATGCGCCAGACCCTGGCCGAGCGCTTACTGCGCAAACGACGTCGGACCGCAACTGCGGCCCAAGGATTTAGCGTGATAGCGTCGCGATGAAGCGAGAACCCATTGGACAGCGACATACCGATGCTTGGACGCTTGCCAGCTTGGCTTTCGTCTTTCTCGCCCGGCAGTGCGCCGCACAAGAAGGAGATGGTCTTCACTGGGCGGCCGCCGCCTTGCGGCTCCGCTCGATGGCGTCAACGACCCTTGCGGCGCGCTGCGAGGCCAGCTTCTCGTGATGGCGACGGATACCGGCCGGTGGCACCGGCGATTGCCGTGCACCGCTGAGCTTCTGGATGTAATCGTCTGCGTCGGACGCAAGCCAGCGACTTGCTGTACCGATCTTCATCGGCGGAGGCAGCACACCATCGCGGATCAGGCCGTACAACTTGTCGTCAGAGATGCCCCCCAAGCTCTCGCGGAACTCGAAGCGAGTGATGAGCCTCAGGCTGTTCTGATTTGCCTCACCTGCCGAGTGCGGCCGAGTTTTCTTGCTGCCGATGCTTTCGCACGGTTCCTGAGTTCGTTGGACCGCCAAGGGGTTCCGGCCGCTGTTGGCATCAGCCAGTAGCGGTTCATTGCAAATGGAGTTTTTCACGCATGGCCTCGTTGTTGTTTAAGACGAGATCGCTTGCTATGCGTTGACTTATGGCAACGTCTGACTGTTTACGCCTAAATCTCTGGCTTTGTCAGTCTTGTATTTGCCTACCGCCCTGCACTAAGTGGCAGCACATCCTCTAGAAGAAGCGGACACGTTCGTTACGCTCGCTTATGCGACAGAAATGCTAGAAAACAAGCCGATTTCCACCAGATGTCCCACGAGCGAAATCTCTCTCGATGGATCTCAAGACGTTAATTCGTACGACCAGCCGCAGCTAGTTTTCAGATCGACGGTGGCGATTCACTCCTGCGACAGAGGTCGGAAATCGCCAAATTGCGCGATTGAAGCAGTCCTTTTCTTCAAGAGGTAGGACAAAAAGGATAGAGACGTCGTCGACGCCAAGCTGCCTACCGTTTGCCTACTTTCATTCAGGTTCGCGTTGCTGCCAAAGCCTTGAAAAAACTCTGAACCTGCCTACCGTTTGCCTACTTTTGGAGCGCTGAGAGTGAGGCGTGGCGCTAAATCGGTACTTCTCGTGGTCGGGGCCTAACTTCACTCAGAACTGAGCGACGCTGGCAGCCTCAGCCGCGGAATGCGCCGTTGGCAGGCGCGCCGCTTTAGCGACCTTCGGCGGACTTCTTACCTCTGATCGGCACAACCTTCTTGTCGCCGGCTCGAAGTGTCTCCAAGTAGTCAGCCCACCCCTGCATCATCTTGGTGCGTTCGGCGAGGTGGGCTGTTCGGTTGTAGGCGCGGCCATTCGGATCTCGAACGGCATGGGCCAACTGGTGCTCGATGAAGTCGGCGCGGTAGCCCAGGACCTCGTCAAGAATCGTTCTGGCCATCGCTCGAAATCCATGCCCAGTCATGGTGGCGCCGTCAAAGCCCATGGTTCGCAGGGCCACGGTGATGGCGTTTTCGGACATTGGTCGCTTGGCGCTGCGCAGGCTGGGGAAGACATAGGAGCTGCGCTGGGTGATCGGCCGGAGCTCTTCGAGGATGGCAACCGCCTGGGTCGCTAGCGGCACGATGTGAGGTGTCTTGGTCTTGGACGAGACAAACCGCCACTCCGCGGTCGCCAAGTCGACGTCCTCCCAACGGGCAGTTCGTAATTCGCCAGGGCGCACGAACACTAGCGGGGCGAGGCGGAGAGCCGCCATGACCACGGGTGTAGCGTTGTAGGCATGGATCGCGCGGAGGAGGTCACCCACCTTCGCCGGCTCCGTGATGCTGGCAAGGTGCTTCTTCTGGGTCTTCTGCAGTGAGCCGATCAGGGTCTCAGCCGGATTTGATGTGGCCCTTCCGGTCGACATTGCGTACTTGAAAACCAAGCCGGCGAAGGACCTAGCCCGGTGGGCTGTCTCCACGATGCCCCTTGCCTCGAGCTTGCGGAGTGCAGCAAGCAGCGCCGGCGTCGAAACGTTTGTGATCGGGGTATTCTTAATGCTGGCCAGGTCGGTCGCCACCAGACGGCGTTCCCGCTTGATAGATCCCGCACCTACTTTCCGGACTCGCTGGCCCAACAGCTCCTCTGCAATGGCGCCGAAGGTGTTCTGGGCGCCTTCAACGAGCGCGAGGCGTTCGGCTTGTGCGACCTGCACAGGATTCGCTCCGCGTTTCAGCAAAGCCCGCGCCTTGTCCCTGGCAGCCCGAGCGTCGGCAAGCCCCATGGCGGGGTATTCGCCCAAAGTGAGCATCGTCGGCTTGCCGGCGTAACGGTACCGGTAGCGCCAGTATTTCGCCCCAGTCGATCGAACCTCGATGGCGAGGCCGTTGCTGTCGGCAATGCGAAAGACTTTGTCCTTCGCTTTCAGGCTTCGAAGCTTGGTGTCGGTCAGCATGAGTAACGCCAGAGTGAGTACGGGGCCACTTCGCGACCCCCTTACTCCCTACGTTACTCGCTATTCGTACCGCAATCTACAGATGCCGACGGAAGCCTGACGACCAGCCTACCCCCCGTTTTGCTGGTTCTCCGGAGATTTCCGTATGTGGACGGAAGCGGGCGATATCGAATGTGGTGGGCCCACCAGGACTCGAACCTGGAACCAAAGGATTCACGTTGCCCGGCACTTTCGCACCGGCGTGGACTATCTCATCACCCTCAGCTTGCGCTGGTGGGGTGCGGGACGCTCTAGCCTGTCATCAAGGGCACTGCAGCCCCCAGGTAGTCTCTGCACCTTCCGGCGGTGTACCGCCGGCTTGGCTCAGGATTGCCGCCGGCCTGACCGCTGCGGTTTCCCTGAATTCATCCCGTTTCTCATCCAGCGATTACGCGCTGGCGTCACCTTTCGATGAGTCCTCTGCTCTAACCATTGAGCTATAGGCCCGTGGCGGCATCGTAGCAACGCAAGGGAAAGCGGTCATCCGCTGGTTTTCGGATTATTCTATTTTGATGAAATCCGAATCATGCGATGTTTGCGCCAAAGTCCTCTTGGGCCGGCAGCGACGCTTCTGTTCCCGAACTTGCAAGAACCGGGATACGAACCATCGCCACCAGTCGTATTCGAGCCAACAGACCAGGGGACTGGCGCGCAAGCTTGAGCTGATTGTCGCCTGCGGTGGCAAGTGCAACCGATGCGGATACGCCCGCAATCTCGCTGCCCTCGCCTGGCATCACCTCGATCCAGCGCTGAAGACGTTCAATCTCGATGTGCGTTCGCTATCCAATCGCAACCGCGAGGCCATCGACGATGAACTCCGCAAGTGCATCCTTCTGTGCGCCAACTGCCATGCGGAAACGCACTTCCCGGAACTCGACATGGGGTCGGCACTTCGGATTGGTTCGATGCGCGATCACTCCAGCGCGGTCGACATCGAATAGGGCGCCTTCGCTCCCGCACCCGGCCAATCCTCGTTCGGCGTGGCTTGCATGGCGAAGCGCAACTCGCCACCGGCCATCAGTTCCTGGTGGGTGATGAAGGTGCGATCCAGCGGCTTGCCATCCAGCGTCACGCTGCCGACATACGGGTGCGCGTCGTCGAGGCCGTCGGCGAGCACGGTGAAGCGCTTGCCATTGGGCAGGTCCAGGCTCGCGCGGCGCACGAACGGACGGCCGAGGATGTACTGGTTGCTGCCCGGCGTGACCGGGTAGAAACCGAGCGTGGTGAACACGAACCAGGCCGACATCTGGCCGAGGTCGTCGTTGCCGGCCAAGCCGTCCGGCGTGGGCTTGTATTGCGTATCCATCACCTGCTTCAGCCGTGCCTGCGTGCGCCACGGCTGGCCGGCGTGCGCGTACAGGTAGGCGACGTGGTGGCTGGGCTCGTTGCCATGCGCGTACCAGCCGATCAGGCCGGTGATGTCTTCCATGTGCGCGAACACCTCGGGGTCGACCCTGGCGTCGAAGACGTCGTCGAGCCGCTTGAGCAGCGCGCCGGTGCCGCCATGGGCGGCGGCCAGCCCGGCCACGTCCTGCGGCACGTACCACGAGTACTGCCACGCATTGCCCTCGGTGTAGTCGCTGCCGTACCCGCTCGCGTCCGGATCGAACGGCACGCGGAAGCTGCCGTCGCGCTTGCGCGCGCGCATGAAACCGGTGTCCTTGTCGAAGGCGTGCTTCCAGTTCGCCGCGCGCTTGCCGAATTCCGTCGCGATGTCCTTGCGCCCCATCGCCGCTGCGACCTGCGCGATGGTCCAGTCATCGTAGGCGTATTCGAGGGTCTTCGATGCCGCCTCGCCTTCCTCGTCGATCGGCACGTAACCCAGTTCCACGTACTGCGCGATGCCGTCGTACGCGCCGTAACGCGCGCTCGCCACCATCGCGTCCAGCGCTTCGTTGGCGTCGTAGCCGCGGATGCCCTTCATGTACGCATCGGCGATCACCGGCACTGCGTGGTAGCCGATCATGCACCACGTCTCCTGGCCATGGAACGCCCACACCGGCAGCACGCCGTACGGGCTTTCGCGGCGCGCGGCGAGCAACGATTGGACGATGTCGTTGTTGCGTTGCCCGGGCTGCACGATGGTCAGCAACGGATGCAGCGCGCGATAGGTATCCCACAGCGAGAAGGTTGAGTAGTTGGTCCAGCCCTTGGCCTGGTGCACGCCGTTGTCTGGCCCGCGATAGCGACCGTCGCTGTCCATGAACAGGCTGGGCGCCTGCAGTGTGTGATACAGCGCGGTGAAGAACGCCTTGCGCATCGGTTCCGGTGCATCGACGTCGGCCACGCCGAGCGCCTGCGCCCACTGCGCCTTCGCCGCCGCGCGCACGCCATCGAAATCCCAGCCCGGCATGTCGGCGTCGAGGTTGGCGATGGCGCCGGCTTCGTCGACGGGAGATATCGCGACCTTGGCGACCAGCGGCGCACCCAGGCCGGCACCGAAATCGAAACTGGCGACCAGTTGCCGGCCTTCGACCTGCGCGCGCCGGGTCGGATCCTTTTCCCCAGGCGGAGGGAAGCCCTTGTAGGCGATGTCGGTTTCGGTGTCGTGCAAGGCATGGCCGACCAGCGGCTGCGAGAAGCGCATCGCGAAATACAGCTGCCGGCCCGGCGCCCAGCCACGGGTTTCGCGGAAGCCGGTCACGGTGCCGTCGGGCCGCACGCGGATCCGCGACCACAGCACCTTGCCGGGGTAGTCGTACATCGAGGTGCGCAGGTCGAGCAGCACGTGCGCCGGCTTGCCCGGCGCGAACGCATAGCGATGCACGCCGACGCGCGCGCTCGCGGTGAGTTCGGCGCGCACGCCGGCATCGTCGAGGGTGACCGCGTAGTAGCCGGGCTCCGCGCGTTCGCTGGCATGCGAGAAGCGCGAGGTGTAACCGCTGCCGGGGATCGTCGGATCGCCGCGCTCGGCCTTCACTTCGCCCGTCATCGGCATCAGCAGTACGTCGCCGAGGTCGGAATGGCCGGTGCCGGAAAAATGCGTGTGCGAGAAGCCAACGATGGTGGTGTCGGAATGCCGGTAGCCGGCGGCCCAGCCGTAAGCGTCCTTGCGCGGCTGGATGCGGGTGTCCGGGCTGAGCTGGACCATCCCAAACGGCACCGTCGCGCCGGGGAAGGTATGGCCCTCGCCACCGGTGCCGATGAAGGGATCGACCGCGGCGAATGCGCGCAGGCCGGCATCGCGCGCATCCGCGCCGCGGGCACCGAACGAGAGCAGCATCGCCGTGCCGGCGACCAACAGCCACGATCCGTTCCGCATGCGAAGCCCCGATTCCCGTGTGGGGCGGAACGCTAGCACGCGACACCTTGGTGCGGAAAAACGAAACCCCGCCTGGGCGGGGTTTCGCGATCAAGCGATGGCGGCGTCGATCAGTCGATGTCGAGGAAGCTGCGCAGCGTTTCCGAACGCGACGGATGACGCAGCTTGCGCAGCGCCTTGGCCTCGATCTGGCGGATGCGCTCGCGGGTCACGTCGAACTGCTTGCCGACTTCCTCGAGGGTGTGGTCGGTGTTCATGTCGATGCCGAAGCGCATGCGCAGCACCTTGGCCTCGCGCGGGGTCAACCCGGCCAGCACGCTGCGCACGGTCTCGGTCAGGTTGATGTCGGTGGTCGCGTCGATCGGCGACATCACGTTGGTGTCCTCGATGAAGTCGCCGAGGTGCGAGTCTTCGTCGTCGCCAATGGGAGTCTCCATCGAGATGGGCTCCTTGGCGATCTTCATGACCTTCCGGATCTTGTCCTCGGGCATGTCCATTTCCTTGGCCAGCTCCTCCGGCGTGGCCTCGCGGCCGTATTGCTGGAGCATCTGGCGGGAAATGCGGTTGAGCTTGTTGATCGTCTCGATCATGTGCACCGGGATACGGATGGTGCGCGCCTGGTCGGCGATCGAACGGGTGATGGCCTGGCGGATCCACCAGGTCGCATACGTGGAGAACTTGTAGCCGCGACGGTATTCGAACTTGTCCACGGCCTTCATCAGGCCGATGTTGCCTTCCTGGATCAGGTCGAGGAACTGCAGGCCGCGGTTGGTGTACTTCTTGGCGATGGAGATCACCAGGCGCAGGTTGGCCTCGACCATCTCCTTCTTCGCCTTGCGCGCCTTGGCTTCGCCATAGGCCATCGCGCGGTTGATTTCCTTGAGGTCGCCCAGGGTCACGTGCATCGAATTCTCGATCGCGATGGTGGCTTCCTGCTCGGCGATGATCTTCTCGCGCACGTCGCGCAGGGCGGAGCCCCACTTCTGCTTGCGCTTGAGCAGCTCGTCCACCCACTCGAGGTTGGTCTGGTTGCCTTCCCACGCCTTCAGGAAATCCTTGCGCGGCATCTTCGCCTGGCGCGTGGACAGGTCGAGGATGCGGCGCTCGTGCTCCTTCACCTGGCCGACCACGTCGCGCAGCCGGCGCACCAGCACGTCGGTCAGCGGCAGCGGCAACTTGAAGGTCACGAAGACCTCGGCGATGTCCTCGCGCGCCTTCAGCGCCGGCTTGGCGGTCGGGCCACCCTTGGCGTAGGCCTTCTGGAAGCGCGCGAACGCGGCGCCCATCGCCTCCATGCGGGCCGCGACCTCGAGCGGATCCGGGCCGGTCGGACCCGGCTCGTCGGCTTCGTCGGTGGCCTCGTCGGCATCGCCCTCGTCGGCGTCCTCGGCATCCTCGGCGGCGGCCACCGGCACCGGATCCGGTTCCGGTTCGCCATCGTTGAAGCCGACCACGATCTCGGCCAGGCGCTTCTTGCCGGCCTTGTGCAGCTCGTAGTCCTCGAGCAGCAGTTGCGCCGAGGCCGGGAAGCTGGCCAGCGCGGCGTTCATCTGCGCCAGGCCTTCCTCGATGCGCTTGGCGATCGCGATCTCGCCCTCGCGGGTCAGCAACTCGACCGTGCCCATCTCGCGCATGTACATGCGCACCGGGTCGGTGGTGCGGCCGCCCTCTGAATCCAGCGCGGTCAACGCGGCGGCGGCTTCCTCGGCGGCGGTGTCGTCGACCTCGCGCCCGCTGGCGGACTGGCCGGCGAGCAACAGGGTTTCCGCGTCCGGCGCGACTTCATGGACCTCGATGCCCATGCCGTTGATCATGCCGATGATGTCTTCGATCTGTTCCGGGTCGACCATGTCGTCCGGCAGGTGGTCGTTGACTTCGGCGTAGGTCAGGTAACCCTGCTCCAGACCCTTGCTGATCAGGATCTTGATGTCGGACTGGGGGGCTGTCTGCCGTTCGTTGGCCATGTATCGGGCTACCGTGTCGAGGGTGCGTCGCGGACGACGCTAGGGAACCCAGCATTATACTGCGCTGCCGGGAGGTTGGCTTGCGGCCCGCCTGAACAGCCGGCCGCCGGTGGCGCCGTGAGCTGCGCTCAGGGCCGCAACAGGAACGTCACCGGGCCATCGTTGACCAGGCTCACCACCATATGGGCGCCGAACCGGCCGGTTTCCACCCCCGGGGCGTGTGCTTGCCGGCACAGTTCGACCAGCCGGTCGAAGCCCCGTTCAGCCTCGGCTGGCGGAGCCGCCGTGGTGAAGCTGGGGCGCATCCCGCTGCGGGTGTCGGCGGCGAGGGTGAACTGGCTGACCAGCAGCAGGCCGCCGCCGATATCCGCCAGCGACCGGTTCATCTTGCCGTCGGCGTCCGCAAACAGCCGGTAGCCCAGCAGGCGCTCGGCCATGCGCCGGATCAGCGCGTCGGTGTCGCCCGGTTCGACCGCCACCAGGGCGAGCAGGCCGGGGCCGATGGCGCCGACCACGGCGCCGTCCACGGCCACCGAGGCGGAGGTCACGCGCTGGATGAGGGCAAGCATGGCTCATCATAGGGTGCGCCACCGGCGCAGCGCTCGCGATCTGCAACGCCGCAATCGTGCGCCAGGGCGCACCCTATGATGGTGGGATGAGCGAACTTGCCGCCGCCCTGCTGTACGCCCTGGCCTGGACCGTGGCCCGCCTGCCATGGCCGCTGCTGCGCCTGCTGGCGGATGGCGTGGCCCGGCTGTGGTTCGCCACCAATGCCCGCGAGGCGCGGGTGGCGCGGCGCAACCTGGAACTGATCCGCCCGGACCTGGACGCCGCGGGACGCGAACGCCTGCTGGGCGAGATCCTGCGCACCACCGCCCGGCAGGCCTTCGAGACCCTGCGCCTGTGGACGCGGCCGGCGTCGCGCAACCTGGCGGACATCGCCGAGGTGCACGGCGAAGCGCTGTTCGATGCGGCCCTGGCGGGCACCCCTGCTGAAGGCCGGCGCGGGCTGATCGTCGCGGCGCCGCACATGGGCAACTGGGAACTGCTGAACCACTGGCTGGCGATGAAGACCCCGATGGCGTTCCTGTATCGCCCGCCGGAATCGGCGATCGGCGAAGGCTTCCTGCGCCGGGTACGCGCCAATGCCGGCGGCGATGTCGAGCAGGTGCGTGCCCAGGCATCCGGCGTGCGCACCCTGCTCAAGCGCCTGCAGAAGGGCGGCGTGGTCGCCATCCTGCCCGACCAGCAACCGAAGGCCGGCGAAGGCGAATTCGCGCCGTTCTTCGGCAAGCCGGCGCTGACCATGACCCTGCTCGGCCGGCTGGCCTCGCACAGCGGCGCGCGCGTGCTGTTCGCCTGGTGCGAGCGCTTGCCGGGCAGCTCGCCGCCGCGCTTCGCCCTGCACATCGAAGCGGCGCCCGCGGCGATCGGCGATGCGGACCCGGCAACGTCGGTGGCCGCCCTCAATGCGGGGGTCGAGGCCATCGCGCGGCGTGACTTCGCGCAATACCAATGGACCTACAAGCGCTATACCCTGCGCCCGCCCGGCAGCGGCGAAGCCAATCCCTACCAGGACCTGTATCGATGAGCGATCGCCCGGGCGAACACGCCCCCGACCAGGACACCGACGCGGACGCCGGCACCGACTGGCGCGCACCCCCGGCGCGCGCGGTGCGCCTGCACGCGTCCTGCATGGCGCTGCTGTTCGTGGCGATCGCGACTGCAGCGGTCGCGATCCCGATCGTGGCGGCGGATCGCTGGGGACTCGGCATGAAGCTGGGTGCAGCCGCGCTCTGGCTGGCCCTGGCCGCGGCGGGCGGCGGCTGGCTTGGCGCGCGCCTGCGCCACCAGCGCTGGAAGCTCGACGACGATGGCCTCTGGTTGCGGCAGGGTCGCCTGTGGTGGCGCGAGACGCGGGTGCCCACCAGCCGCGTGCAGCACGTCGACCTCAAGCATGGTCCGCTGGAACGGCGCTTCGGGTTGGCCACCCTGGTGGTGCATACCGCCGCCGTGCACCTGAGTGGGATCACCGTGCGCGGCCTGGACGATGCCGATGCCCAGCACCTGCGCGACACCCTGGCCAGGCAGCTCGACGATGCCGGCGATGCGCTGTAGGCAATGAGCGACGACGCCCCCGACACCGTCGCCACGACGTCGCTGCCGCAGGACGGGCTGGAACACCGCCTGCACCCCCTGTCCTGGCTGTTCGTGCTGCTGGCACAGCTCAAGCAGTTCATCGTCCCGCTGCTGGTCCTGCTGTTCGCCGGCCGCGGCGACCGAAATGACCTGTGGGGGCTGATCGCGGTCGGCGTGCTGGTGGCGGTCTCGCTGGCCGAATACTTCACCTACCGCTACCGCCTGCGCGGCGACGCCATCGTCGTGCGCAGCGGCTGGCTGCACCGCAGCGTGCGCGAGATCCCGTACGCCCGCATCCACAACGTCAACCTGCACCAGTCGCTGCTGCACCGCATGTTCGGCGTCGCCGAAGTGCGGCTGGAATCGGCCGGCGGAGTGAAGCCGGAAGCGCAGATGCGGGTGCTGCGCCTGGACCAGGCCGAAGCCCTGGAAGCGCTGGTGCGCCAGCGCGGGCAGGCGACCGCGGGCGGCGTGCCCGTGTCCACCGACCCCGCCGGACAGGCGCCATTGCTGGCCTTGTCGAATGGCGAGCTGGTCCGGCTGGGGTTGATCTCCAACCGCGGCATGCTGGTGGTGGCGGCGACCTTCGGCGCACTGGCGCAGACCGGCGACAACGTGTTCGGCGTACTCGTCGACCGCTGGGGCAAGGTTGCGTTCGGCTGGTTCGAAGGGTTTGCCGGCGCGCATGCGCACGACGGCCCGGTCGCGATCGGCTTGGCCGTGGCCAGCCTGGTGCTGGTCGCGCTGGGGCTGGTGCGCTTGCTGTCGGTGCTGCTCGCCTTCCTGCAGTACCACGGCTTCACCCTGCGCGAGGACGACGCCCGCATCCGGGTGGAGCGCGGCCTGCTCACCCGCACTCGCTCCAGCGTGAAGCGCCGGCGCATCCAGTCGTGGTCATTGCACGAAGGCGTGCTGCATCGCTGGTTCAAGCGTCGCAGCCTGCGCGTGCAGACCGCTTCCGGCCAGCGCGGCGACCCGGGCCAGCGATCGCTGAAGGAACTCGCCCCGGTCGCCACGCCTGCGCATTGCGAGGACCTCATCCGGCATTTCCTGCCCGATGCCGGCTGGGACACACTCGATTGGCAGCCCCTGCACCGGCATGCCTGGTGGCGCATCGCCGTGCCCGGCCTGTTGCTGGTGCTGGTGGGCACCGCGGCGCTGGGCTGGCGCCTGGGTCCGATCGGATTGGCCATGCTGGCCTTGCTGCCGCTGCAACTGTGGCGCGCGCGGCGGATCGCCGCGGCCTGCGGCTATGCCTGCAACGATCGCCTCGTCGCCTGGCGGACCGGCTGGTGGTCGAAGCGGTGGAACTTCGCCGAAATCGGCAAGATCCAGGCGCTGCAACTGGCGCAATCGCCGCTGGATCGCCGCCTGGGCATGGCGAGGCTGTTGCTGGACACCGCCGGTGCCTCGCCGTTCGGCGCGCCCCTGCACCTGCGCCAGTTGCCGGTCGAGGTGGCGCGCGCGCTGTCAGCGCGGCTGGTGTCCCAGCTGTCCCGCCGGGGCTAGCGGAATCTGCTGCGCGGGCAGGCCGCGCCACTCGCCGGCGCGCCAGACCTGGATCCAGCGCTTGCGGAAGCGCTGCTGCGCGACCGGTTGCGCGCCGGGATGCGACCACGCATCGCGGGTGTTGACCACGATCAGGTCACGCGGATGCCGTTCCGCCCACGCGCGTGCCGCGGCTTCATCGACGACCTCCAGCGGTTCGCGCAGGCGGCCGGCAAAATGGAACTGCACCTGGTATTCGCCGAGGAAGGCAATCCGCGTGCCGGCGCGTTGCGCCTCGCCCAGCACGCGCGCGGTCGGGGTGAAGTCGAACTGCGCGCCGATCAGCGGCGTCAACCCGGCATGCAACGACGCGGTGGCCAGCAGCACACCCCCCGCAAGCACCGGCAGCCGTCGCCAGCGCACCATCGCCACGCCGACCAGCAGGACCGCGATGCCGGCCAACGGCAACGACCACGTCAATTGCGCCGGGTACGGCAGCTGGATGCGGCCGGCGTAAAGCGGGAACCCCAGCAGCAGCCCGGCGAACGCAAGCACCATCACGCCCGGCGCCACGCCGAGCCGCGGTCGCGCCTCCGCCGCCACCGCCAGCAGCAGCGCGAAGCCGGCGAACTCGGGCAACAGGTAGTAGGGCTGCTTGCCGCTGATGAGGCTGAAGCACGCGACCATGCCGACCACCCAGGTCCACGCGAAGCGGTTGGCGGGATCGCGCCACAGGGCCGGCACCTGCCGCCACCACCATGCCTGCCACCACCATGGCGCCATCAGCGCCAACAAGGTCGGCGCGTACCACCACCACGGCTCCGCGTGGTCGAAGCTGTCCTTGATCCGCCCGGCGGTCTGGGTGACCAGCAGCGCCTCGCGGTATCCGGCGTCGCCCAGCAACAGCGCGGGCACCAGCCATGCCGCGAACAGCGCGACGCCGCCCAGCACCGCGGACACCGCCGCCTTCGCGAAATGCCTGCCATCGACCCGTGCCGCCGGATGCCACCAGCGCGCCGCCAGCAAGGGCACGCCCAGGTGCAGCAGCGCCACCGGCCCCTTGGCCAGCAGGGCGAAGCCGACCGCCAGCGCGACCCCCGGCCACCACGGTCGCCATGCCTCGCCATCGCGCCTGCACAGCGCGATCAAGCCGCCAAGCACCGCCACCGTCAACGGCAACTCGTACATCAGCTGCAGGCCGAACAGGAACAGGTACCAGGAGCCGGCCATCGCCCATGCCGCGTTGACCGCGACCTGCTGGCGCGCCGGATACAGGCGGCGCGCCAGCACCCCGGCCTGCGCGATGGCGATGACGCCCAGCAGCACCATCAGCACCCGCGGCCAGGCGTCGTTGACGCCGGTCACCAGCCAGCCGGCATGGATCAGCCATGGCAGCAAGGGCGTCTTGTGCGAATACGGCGCGCCGTTGAACAACGGCACCAGCCAGCTGCCGCGATCCCACATCTCCCACGCCACCGCCAGCGTGCGGGTGGAGTACAGGGGCACCGGGTCGTTCAGGAAAATCGAGACCAGTGCGACGATGAACCAGGCCAGCAGCGGGAGGCGCAGGTCGCGCAGGTCTGGGGTCTTCATCATGGCGCGCAAGGATACGGCACGGCCATTGCCCGCATCGGCGACAATCCGCCACCACCACCCTTTGCCCACCCTCCATGGCAGACACCATCCTGGTCACCGGCGGCGCCGGCTACATCGGCGCGCACATGGTCAAGGCGCTGCGTGAGGCCGGCTTCCGCCCGGTCGTGCTCGACGACCTCAGCAGCGGCCATGGCGGCGCAGTGCGGGGCGAGGAACTGCACGTGGGCGATGTCGGCGACGCCGGCTTCGTCGACCGCGTGCTGGCGGAGACCACGCCTGCCGCGGTGATGCATTTCGCCGGCTTCATCCAGGTCGGCGAATCCGTGCTGGACCCCGGCAAGTACTTCCGCAACAACGTCACCGCCACCCAGGTGCTGCTGGACGCGATGCACGCACGCGGCATCCGCCGCTTCATCTTCTCGTCCACCGCGGCGATCTTCGGCGAGCCGCAGTACGTGCCGATCGACGAGGCGCACCCGAAGGCGCCGATCAATCCCTACGGCCGCAGCAAATGGTTCGTCGAGCAGATGCTCGAGGACTACGACCATGCGCATGGCCTGACGTCGGTCTGCCTGCGCTACTTCAATGCCGCCGGCGCGGATCCGGAGGGCGAGCTCGGCGAACGCCACGAGCCGGAAACCCACCTGGTGCCGCTGATCCTGCAGGTCGCCTCCGGCCGGCGCGACCGGATCGGCGTGTACGGCGACGACTACCCGACGCCCGACGGCACCTGCGTGCGCGACTACGTGCACGTCGCCGACCTCTGCGATGCCCACCTGCTGGCATTGCGCCGATTGCTGGAAGGCGGCGCCAGCGCGCGCTACAACCTCGGCAACGGCAACGGGTTCTCGGTGCGCGAGGTGCTCGACACCGCGCGCCGCATCACCGGCCATCCGATCCCGGTGACGATCGAGCCACGCCGCGCCGGCGACCCGCCGTCGCTGGTGGCCGACTCGCGTGCAGCACGCGCCGGATTGGGCTGGACACCGCGTTTCCCGTCGCTCGACATGATCGTCGCCCATGCCTGGGCCTGCGAGCAGCGGATCGCCGCCGAACGCGGCTAACCGCGGCGCGCCACCTCCAGCAACAGGTCCTCGTAGCGCTGGTTCATCAGCGCGCGGCCATGCCGTTCCAGCGCGACCCGGCGCGCGTTCGCGGCCATCGCCGCCGCCTCGCCGGGATTGCGCAACACGCGCTCCAATGCATCGGCCATCGCGACCGGATCGGATTCGGCCACCAGCAGGCCGTCGACGCCGTCATCGAGCACTTCGCGCACGCCGGGCACCGCACTGCCGACGACCGCACAGCCAGCCGCCATGCCTTCCAGCAAGGCCAGCGGCATGCCTTCGTAATGCGTGGCGAGCACCGCGAGCTGGTGCGCCATCAGCCGTTCCGGCACGTCGCGCACCACGCCCAGGAACTGCACCTGCGCGGCGATGCCGAGTTCGGCGGCGAGTTTTTCCAGCGGCTTGCGATGCAGGTCCTTGCCGCCACCGGCGAACTGCAGTGGCGGCGACAGGCCGCGATCGCGCAGCAGGGCGACCGCGCGCAGCAAGGTGGCGTGGTCCTTCTGCTTCGAGAAGCGCGCGACCATCACGATGCCGGGGATGCGCTGCGCGAACGGCTGCGCGTCCGCGTGCTCGAAGGGATCCAGGCGCACGCCATTCGGGATCGCAAGCGTGCGTTCGGCCGGCATGCCCATGTCCAGCAAGACGCGCCGCACGCCTTCCGAGCAGCCGACGATGCGGTCGGTGCGTTTCGCCAGCCAGCGGGTCTGCGCCCGTCGCCACACGGTGTAACGCTCGCGGGTGTTGTGTTCGACGTGCACGAGGTGCGGCACCTTCGCCAGCAGCCCGGCGTAGCGACCCCACAGGTGTTCGCTGAAGCCGTGCGCGACCAGCACGTCCGGCCTGAAGCGCCTGCACACCCCGACCAGCGCGGCGATCGTCGCCGCGTGCGACCAGCCTGCCACGACGTCCATCGGCACTCCCGCGCGACGCAGTTCCTCGATGCGCGCCGGATCTGCATGGCGCTTGCGCCGCAACACCAGCATGGGCTCGATCGCCGCGCTTTCGCACGCGGCGTTGACCAGCTGCACCGCCACCTGGGTGGCACCGCCGGAGAAGCCGCCGGTGACGAAATGGAGGACGCGGATCTTCGAAGGCGCGGTCTTTTGGCTCATGCACGCAGTCTACAATCGCCGCATGCCATCGCCCCTGCCGCTGAGCGGCGTCGTCATCACCATGAACGAGGCCGACCGCATCGCCCGCTGCGTGGGTTCGATGCGCGCGCTGTGCCATGAAGTGATCGTGCTCGACTCCGGCTCCACCGACGATACGGTGGCGATCGCGCGCGCGCTGGGTTGTCGGGTCGAACACCTGGACTGGCAGGGTTTCGCGGCGCAGAAGAACGCGGCGATCGCACTGGCCTCGCAACCGTGGGTGCTGCTGCTCGATGCCGACGAATGGCTCGATGCGCCGGCGCAGGAACGGGTTCGCGCGCTGTTTGCCGGCGCCCTCGAGCAGGCCGATGTCTGGCTGTTGCTGCGCCGTACCCATTTCCTCGGCCACCCGATGCGCGCCGGCAGTTTCGCCCGCGAGCCGGTGCACCGCCTGTTCCGCTCGCGCCTGCGCCATGGCCTGCGGCTGGTGCACGAGTACCTGGATGTCGGCGGCAGTCGCGTGCGCACCTCCGACATCGTGCTGGAGCACGACACCGCGCGCAGCGCGGACGAATATCGACGCAAGCTGTCGAAGTACGCCGCCCTGTGGGCGGAGGAACAGCGCGGGCTAGGGCGCAGCGCCTTGCCGGGACGGGGCGTGCTTGCGGCGCTTGCCTACCTGCTGAAGAACCTGGTCGTGCGCGGCGGCCTGGTCGATGGGCCGCGTGGCTGGCAATTCCATTCGATGCACGCCCGTTACGCGCACGACAAGTACCGACTCCTGCGCAGGCGTTAGGCGGCTAGCGGCACGCCTGCGTGGCCGCGCCCGGCAACAGCCACCAGCGGCGGCGATTGGCATTGCCCATGTCGCGCGACCGCGCCGCATCCACGCAGGTCGGCAAGGCCTCGCCTTCGACCAGCAGCCAGCGCGACGACGGCGCCTGCCGCTGCCAGGCCAGCGCATCGGCGAACTGCAGCTTCGGGTCGCGCTTGAAGCCGAAATCGGCGGCGGGCCGATCCGCCATCAGCAACTGCTGTTCGCGCCAGCCGACCAGCCCGAGTTGCGCATCGGCACCGATCGTCGCGCCCACGCTGCGCATCAATCCGCGCGCGGACGACCCGTCGTTGAGCAAGGGCGCGCCGACCAGCGAATACAGCACCCACAGCGTGGCGAGCAGCGCGACCAGCGCGCGATGGACGCGGCGACGCCCGCACCACAGCAAGGCACCGATGCCGATGCCACCGCTGGCGACGAACATCGCGGCCAGTCCGTGCGCGACCTGCACATCGCGACCCTCCATGAACCTGCGTTCGAAGCCCGGTTCGCCGAACAGCATCGCCAATCCCGCGCCCAGCATGGCAAGCGAGAACACCGCGACGAAACCCGCCAGCAGGCGCTGCGCGTTCGGCTTGCGCAGTATCCCTGGCAGCAGCGGCGCCAGCGCCAGGCACAGCATCGGCAGCGCCGGCAGGATGTACATGTCGCGCTTGCCGGACGGAATGCTGAAGAACACCAGCACCAGCAGCACCCAGCCCAGCGGCGCCAGGTAGCGCGCATCGCGGCGTTGCAGGCGCCGGCGCCACGCCGGCACGGCCCACGGCAGGGCGAGCATGGTCGGCAACCACGCGGTCAATGCGACCTCGACGAAGTACCAGGGCGGTTGGCCGTGGTGCCAGGCATTCGCATAACGCGTCACCGTCTGCCGCAACAGGATGTCGTCGACGTAGGCGCGGTACTCCGGGCCACCATTGCCCAGCGCTGCGACCAGCATCGGCACCACCCACACGCCGCATGCCGCGAGGAAGGCCAGCGGACCGAGCCAGAACCGGGGATTGCGCGCGTGGAGGCGGACATCCGGCCAGCCGCGCAGCGAAGCAAAGGCCATCGGCAAGAGCATGAACAGCGCGATCACGCCGACGCCCTTGCTGATCGTGCCCAGTCCCGCCGCCGCCCAGCCGAGCAGCCACATCCGCCAGTCCGGCCCACGCAGCGCGTGCCGCAACAGGCCGTAGCAGGACAGGGTGATCCAGAACACCACCAAAGGATCGATCTGCGCCTTCTTCGCCTGCCAGGTGAACTGGATGGTCAACAGCACCGCCCACCCCGCGTACAGGCCGATGCGCCGCGTCCACAGGCGGGCACCAAGGTCCGTCACGCACCACAGCGTGCCCAGCGCCGCCAGCAGCGAAGGCAACAGGAACGCGATGCGCAGGTTGCCGGTCAGCGCGAGGAACGCGGCCTGCATCCACATGAACAGCGGCGGCTTGTCCGAATACAGCTCGCTGCCGCGGTGCGGGAACAGCCAGTCGCCGCTTTCCACCATCTGCTTCGCGACCAGGGCGAAGCGCGGTTCGTCCGCCGGCCAGGGATCGCGCAGGCCCAGTCCCGCGCCGAGGATCAGCAGCGCGAACAGCCAGAACAGCCAGGTTTCGCGACGGACGCGGGTCATCGCAGGATCATAGCGACAGGCGGTTACGCTTTTCTCAGCCGCGCGTAGAAGAAGCCGTCCATGCCGTCCTCGCCCGGCAGGCGCTGGTGGCCGAAACCGGTATCGCGTCCATGGGTCGCATCCAGCGGCGCCAGCGCGGCATCCGGCGTGCGCGCAAGGAAGGCTTCGACCTGCGCGGCATTCTCGTCGCGCAGGATCGAGCAGGTGGCGTAGAGCAGCACCCCGCCCGGCGCCAGCAGCGGCCACGTCGCGTCCAGCAACTTCGCCTGGGTGTCGACCAGGGCGGCGACGTCGGCTTCGCGCCGGTGCAGCAGGATGTCCGGCTGCCGGCGGACGATGCCGGTGGCGCTGCACGGCGCGTCGACCAGGATCGCGTCGAACGCGATCCCATCCCACCATGCATCCGGCTGCAACGCGTCGGCGACATGCGCGTCGATGGCGAGCCCAAGCCGCGCAAAGGTCTCGCGCATGCGCCGCACCCGCCGCGCATCGACGTCGAGCGCGGTGATGCGCAACGACGGGTCGCGTTCGGCCAGGTGCGCACTCTTGCCGCCGGGCGCGGCGCAGGCATCGAGGACGCGCGCGCCGGGCGCGGGCGCGAGCGCATCGGCCACCGCCTGCGCGGCGCCGTCCTGCACCGAGGCCGCGCCGGCATCGAAGCCGGGCAAGTCGTGCACCGGCAACGCCGTGTCCAGCCGCAGTGCATCGCCCAGCGCGGGCACCGCCTGCGCCGCGATCCCGGCGTCCTGCAGGAGCTCGGCATAGGCATCACGCGCGTGCAGGCGACGGTTGACCCGCAGCCACATCGGCGCTTCCTGCGCGCTGCCGGCGAAGATCGCCTCGTCCTGGCCCGGCCAGTCGTCGCGGACGCGTTGCGCCAGCCACGCAGGCCATCCGGCTTCGCTGCCGGCCTGCGGCAGGCCTTCGCGTTGCGCGCGGCGCAGCACGGCATTGACCATGCCGGCCTGGTGCGGGCGACCGAGCGCGCGCGCCGCGTCCACGCTGGCCGCAACCGCCGCATGCGCGGGCAGGCCCATGTCCAGTTGGGCGAAGCCGGCGTGCAGCAAGGCGCGCAACTCATGGTCGCGCGCGTCCAGCGGCTTGGCCACCCACTGGGCGATCGCCGCATCGAAGCGCGCCCGTTGGCGCAACGCGCACATGACGATCGCCTCCACCAGCGCGCGGTCGCGTGGATCCGCCAGCGCGGGCAGGGCCGCGGCCAGGGTCGCCTTCAGCGAACGCCCGCGATGCAGGACCACGTCGAGGACGCGGGTGGCACTGACCCGTGCATTGACGCCGGCACTCATGCGGAAGGATTGCGCCGCGCGTTCAGGTAATCGGCCGCGGTGATCGCCTTGCCGCCATCGCGTTGCAGCACGCGGATGCGCAATACGCCGTCGCCGCAGGCGATGTCGATGCCGTCACGGCCGCTGCGCAGGATCTCGCCGGGATCGGCGGCGTGCGCTTCCTGCAGCGCGACCGCGCCGTGGATGCGCACGCGCTCGCCGGCGAGCATCGCTTCGGCCATCGGCCACGGGTTGAAGGCGCGGACCTTGTCGGCCAGCACCCGCGCCGGCTGCGCCCAGTCGAGCCGGGCCTCGGCCTTGTCCAGCTTGCGTGCGTAGGTCGCGCCCTGCTCCGGCTGCGGATGCGGCGGCAACTGGATGGTCGCGCGCAGCAGTCCCAGCGCATCGCCGAGCACGCGCGCGCCGAGTTCGGACAGGCGATCGTGCAACTGGCCACCCGTTTCCGCCGGGCCGATGTCGATTGCCTGCGCCAGCAGCACCGGGCCGGTGTCCAGCCCCTTCTCCATCTGCATCAGGCAGACCCCGGTGCGGTCGTCGCCGGCTTCGATCGCGCGCTGGATCGGCGCGGCGCCACGCCAGCGCGGCAGCAGCGAGGCATGCACGTTCCAGCAGCCATGTTCCGGGATGTCGAGTACCGACTGCGGCAGCAGCAGGCCATAGGCCACCACCACCATCAGGTCGGGTTGCAGCGCGCGCAGTTCGCGCCTGGATGCAGCGCTGCGGAAGTTCTCCGGCTGGTGCACCGGGATGCCGCGCTTCACCGCCTCCAGCTTGACCGGCGACGGCTGCAGTCCGCGCCCGCGGCCCGCCGGTCGGTCCGGCTGGGTGTAGGCGGCCACGACGTCACCGAGGTTCGCGCAGGCGCGCAGGCAGGGCACGGCGAACTCCGGCGTTCCGGCGAACACGATCTTCAAGCGCGGTTCTCCAAACGTGGAACGGCGGTGCGGCGGCAGCGCGCCAGCTCCGTGGCCGGTCCGGGGCGGATCAGGCGGCGCGGCGCGCCTTGGCCAGCTTCTTGCGCACCATCTCCCGCTTCAACGGGCTGAGGTAGTCGACGAACAGCTTGCCGTCCAGGTGGTCCATCTCGTGCTGGATGCAGACCGCCAGCACGCCGTCGGCCTCGAGGGTGAAAGGCGTGCCGTGGCGGTCGAGGGCCTCGACGGTGATGACATCGCTGCGGGTCACGTCGGCATAGATGCCGGGCACCGACAGGCAGCCTTCCTGGTACACCTGCTCGCCCTGGCGGGCGCGGATCACCGGGTTGACGAACACCAGCGGCCGGGTCCTGTCCTCGGTCACGTCGATCACCATGAAACGCTTGTGGACGTCGACCTGGCTGGCCGCCAGGCCGATGCCGGGGGCCTCGTACATGGTTTCGAACATGTCGTCGAACAATTGCTGGAACGACGGTTCGGCCAGTTGCCCGGCGGTGACGTCCACCGCCTTGGTGCGCAGGCGCGGATCGGGGAATTCGAGGATGGGGAGCAGGGCCATGGCGTGGGTGTCCGGGGCGGCATTGGCCGTATTTGCGACAGTCTTCGCGATTGTACCCGCCCGGGACTGAGCCGGCGCTTGCCAGCGCGGGCGGTTTGTGGACTATAGTGAGCCGGCTTCAGGGGGTTTTTTACCAAAGGAAGCGGGGAGATGGCCGCCATGCTTGAACGTGTTTCTAAGGCGTTACGTCCTGCCGTGCCGCGTGCACGCGGCGTACGCACAATGCTTGCCGTTGCACTGCTGACGGTGGCGACCTTCGCCGCCGCGGTGGAACTGCGCGGCGATCATCCCGACACCTACGTGGTGAAGCGTGGCGATACCCTATGGGACATCGCCGGCCGCTTCCTGCAGCGTCCGTGGCTATGGCCGGAAATCTGGCAGGCCAACCCGCAGGTCAAGAACCCGCACCTGATCTATCCGGGCGACGTCCTGAGCCTGGCCTACCTGGATCGCGTCGCGATGCAGCCCGGCCAGCGCAGCGAGGGACCGCTCAATGCCGTCCCGCTGGCCGAGGTCGAGCCCTTCCTGACCGACCTGCGCATGGTCGACAGCGTCGTCGACCTGCCGTACGTGGTCGGCCTGGAAGACAATCGCCTGCGCAGCACCCGTGGCCAGGTGGCCTACGTCAGCGGCCTGGCGGGCATCGCCCCGGGCCAGCGCTACCTGGTGGTGCGCCCGGAGAAGCGCCACCGCTTCATCGAGCGCGCCGGCCTGTGCTGCGACCTGTTCCCGAGCGATGACCTGGATGCGCGCGGCGACATCTTCGATGGCGATGGCACCAGCATTTTCTGGACCGACGTGGTCTTCCCGAGCAAGCACTCCGAGGTCCTCGGCTACGAGTTGATCACCCAGGCCACCGGCACCCTGACCCGCGGCGAAGTGGCCGGGATCCAGGCGTCGACCCTGCTGCTCGACACCGAAGGTCGCGATGTCCGCATCGGTGACCGGCTGGTCCCGGTCGAGGCGCAGCCCTACGACCTGCAGTTCTTCCCGCATCCGCCCAAGCAGCAGGCGAAGTACGGCCGGCTGACCGTGTTGTCGGTGGCGGACAGGTACCGCACCGGTGGTCCGCGCAGCGTGATCGCCATTTCCGGTGGTGCCCGCGAAGGCATCGACAACGGCACCGTGTTCTCGATCTGGCGGCGCGGCGATTCCACCGTGGACCACGTCCGGGACGGGCTGGACGCGGACGAGACCCTGACCCTGTTCGAGTCGAAGGTACGCCTGCCGGATGAATTCGCCGGCCACGCGATGGTCTTCCGCACGTTCAACAACGTCAGCTATGCGCTGGTGATGAGCAGCATCAAGCCAACCCACGTCGGCTACGAGCTGAAGCATCCGGACGCCCCGTACTGACGCGGGGTTTCCCGACCCGGCCACGCGACGGCGCCCTAGGGCGCCGTCGTCGTTTGCGGGGGATGCTGGCCACATGCCCGCCTCGCCCGAACATGCCTGCCTGCTGCGCCTGCTGCTCAGCGGCGCCCCGGCCAGCGCCCTGCGCCGCCTGCTGGACACCCACGGCAGCGCCGAGGCCGCCTGCAACGCCGGCCCGCGCGACTGGACCAGCCACGGCCTGGACGCCGACGCCTGCAACGCCATCCGCACGCCCGATGCGGGCGCGCTCGCCGCCGGCGAGCGCTGGCTGGACGCCGCCAGCCACCATCTGGTCGGGTGGCGCGACGATGCCTACCCCCCGCTGCTCCGGCGCATCGCCTCGCCACCCGCGATGCTGTTCGTCGCCGGCGACCCTGGCCTGCTCTGGCGACCATCGGTGGCGGTGGTGGGCAGCCGGGCCGCCACCGCCGGCGGCTGCGCCAATGCCCGCCTGTTCGCGCGCGCGCTGGCCCAAGCCGGGCTCTGCGTCACCAGCGGGCTGGCCGCCGGCATCGACGCCGCCGCGCACCAGGCCACCCTCGACGTCGCCGGCGCGACCGTGGCGGTGCTCGGCACCGGGCCGGACATCGCCTACCCGGTTCGCCATCGGCCGCTGCTGGAGCAGGTCTCCAGCAATGGTGCGGTGATCAGCGAGCATCCGCCCGGAACCGGGCCGCTGCGCCAGCATTTCCCCAGCCGCAACCGCATCCTCGCCGGCCTCAGCCTGGGCACGCTGGTGGTGGAGGCCGCCGAGAAATCCGGCGCGCTGATCACTGCCCGCCTGGCCGGCGAGATGGGCCGCGAGGTGTTCGCCGTGCCGGGCTCCATCCACAACCCGATGGCCCGCGGCTGCCACCGGTTGCTCCGCGAGGGCGCCCAGCTGGTGGAGTCGCCCGCCGAGGTGCTGGACGCCCTGGCACCCCTCGTGGCCGACCTCGCACGGGCCTTGCGCGGCCAACTGGAGCTGCTGCCGGCGACTCCCGCGGGGGTCGCCGAGACCGCGCCATCGGACGACGGCGAATACAACCGGTTGTGGCAGGCATTGGGGCACGACCCAACCGGTATGGATGAACTGGTGGTGCGCACCGGATTGACGACTGCGGTACTGTCCTCCATGCTGCTGGCGCTGGAGCTCGACGGGCGGATCGCGGCGGAACACGGACGCTACGCCCGGATCGGGGTCTGACAGCGGTTCACGGCGCCCATGGCGCAGGCCGGGGGACATGAAAGAAAGCATCCTGGATGTCCTGCTTTACCTGTTCGAGCACTATTTCGCCAATGACGCGGTCGTCAGCGGCGACGACCTCACCGCCCAAGACAGCCCATTGATCGGCGAACTCACCGAGGCCGGTTTCTCCGGCGCCGAGATCCGCAAGGCCTTCGATTGGCTGGACACCCTGGCCCGGCAGCGACCCGCACCCGACCAGCCGCGGGTGAATGGCCCGACCCGCATCTTCCACGCGTCGGAAACCGACAAGCTCGACGTCGAGGCCCGCGGCTTCCTGCTGTTCCTGGAGCAGCACGGGGTGCTCGACGCCGGGCAGCGCGAACTGGTACTGGACCGGGCGATGGCGCTCGACCAGGACGAGCTGGACCTCGACGACCTCAAGTGGGTGGTGCTGATGGTCCTGTTCAACCAGCCCGGTTCGGAAGCGGCGTATGCGTGGATGGAAACGCAGATGTTCCTGGACGAACCGGAACCGGTGCATTGAACGCCACCGGCAATCCCCCGACCGAAGGCAACGGCTCGCTGTACGCCCCGCCAGCGGCGGTCGTCGAGGACATCGGCGAAGGGTTCCGCAGCGGCGACACCGTGGTTTACGCAGGATTCTGGCGGCGCACCGCGGCGTTCTTCATCGACGCGACCCTCATCATGGTCGCCTATTACGCCCTGCTGATCGCCGCGATGCTGGTGATCGGATTGGGCCGGATGGGCGCGCTGGAGGACATCGATGCCGCGGGTGGCGGCACGTTCGGGGTCTTCCTTGCGGCGATGTACCTGGCCTACCCGATCGTCAGCGCGCTCTACTACGTCGGCATGGAGTCCTCCGGGACCCAGGCCACCCTCGGCAAGATGGCGGTGGGCATCAAGGTCACCGACGCGGACGGCCGCCGGCTGCGCAGGGGCCAGGCGCTGGGACGCTGGGTGTCGCACCTGCTGTGCTACGTCACCCTTTACATCGGTTACATCATGGCCGGGTTCACCGACCGCAAGCGCGGCCTGCACGACATGGTCGCCAACACCCTGGTGGTGGATCGCTGGGCCTACACCCATGACCCGGGCCGTCAGCAAAAGGGGCTGGGAACCGTCGCGATCGTCGTGTTGATCCTCGGCTCGCTTGCGGTCGTCGCCTATATCGCGGTCATCGCGGCGATTGCGCTCCCGGCCTACCAGGGCTATATGGAGCGCGCCGCAACGGGGGGCTGACCGGGTCATTCCGGCGGCCTGGGCGGGCGCCGGCCAGCGGCAAACGCTTGACACACCCCCCGCACCGTGATTCCACTGTAAAAGAGATGAATCCGAACGCCCGGGGCCTACCACCCCGGGCGTTGGCTTCTGCGGCGGTCATCCACACCGCCTTCACCGCCCCACCGGAAGCTGCGCCGCATGCCCAAGAACCTGCTCGTCGTCGAGTCGCCCGCCAAGGCCAAGACGATCAACAAATACCTCGGCAAGGACTTCACCGTCCTCGCCAGCTACGGGCACGTGCGCGACCTGGTGCCGAAGGAGGGTGCGGTCGATCCCGAGAATGGTTTCGCGATGCGCTACGACCTGATCGAGAAGAACGAAAAGCACGTCGAGGCGATCGCCAAGGCCGCCAAGGCCGCCGACAACCTGTTCCTGGCGACCGACCCGGACCGCGAGGGCGAGGCGATCAGCTGGCATATCGCGGAGATCCTGCGCGAGCGGGGCCTGCTCGAAGGCAAGCCGCTGCAGCGGGTGGTGTTCACCGAGATCACCCCGCGCGCGATCAAGGAGGCGATGCAGCAGCCACGCGCCATCGCCAGCAACCTGGTCGATGCCCAGCAGGCGCGGCGCGCGCTGGACTACCTGGTCGGCTTCAACCTCTCGCCGGTGCTGTGGCGCAAGGTCCAGCGGGGGCTGTCGGCCGGCCGCGTGCAGTCGCCGGCCCTGCGCATGATCGTCGAGCGCGAGGAAGAGATCGAGGCGTTCAAGGCCCACGAGTACTGGTCGATCGAGGCCGAGGTCGCGCATCCGTCGCAGGGATTCACCGCGCGCCTGTCGAAGCTGGACGGCAGGAAATTCGTCAGCGATACCAAGAACCTCGAATTCAGCCTCACCAACGGCGAGGACGCGGAAGCCGCGCGCAGGCGCATCCAGCAGGCCGCCGGGGGGTCGCTGCACGTCACCGACGTGGGCGCCAAGGAACGCAAGCGCCGCCCGGCGCCGCCGTTCACCACCTCGACCCTCCAGCAGGAAGCCGCGCGCAAGCTCGGTTTCACCACCCGCAAGACCATGCAGGTCGCGCAGAAGCTCTATGAAGGCGTGGCGATCGGCGAGGAAGGCACGGTCGGCCTGATCAGCTACATGCGTACCGACTCGGTCAACCTCTCGCAGGATGCGCTCACCGAAATCCGCGACGTGATCGCGCGCGACTACGGCACCGACTCGCTGCCGGACAAGCCGAACGCCTACCAGACCAAGTCGAAGAACGCGCAGGAAGCGCACGAAGCGGTGCGCCCGACCTCGGCGCTGCGCACGCCCGCGCAGGTCGCCCGCTTCCTCACCGACGACGAACGCAAGCTCTACGACCTGGTGTGGAAGCGCGCCGTGGCCAGCCAGATGATCCCCGCCACGCTCAACACGGTAACCGTGGAACTGGCCGCCGGCAGCGAACACAGCTTCCGCGCCAGCGGCACCACCGTGGTCGTCTCGGGCTTCCTCGCGGTGTACGAGGAAGGCAAGGACAGCAAGTCCGCGGACGACGACGACGAGGGCCGCAAGCTGCCGCTGATGAAGCCCGGCGACACCATCCCGCTGGAGCGCATCCACGCCGACCAGCATTTCACCCAGCCGCCGCCGCGCTTCACCGAAGCCGCGCTGGTCAAGGCGCTGGAGGAATACGGCATCGGCCGGCCCTCGACCTACGCGTCGATCATCCAGACCCTGCTGTTCCGCAAGTACACGGAAATGGAAGGCCGCAGCTTCCGCCCCACCGATGTCGGTCGCGCGGTCTCCAACTTCCTCAGCTCGCACTTCACCCGCTACGTCGACTACGACTTCACCGCCAGGCTCGAGGACGAACTCGACGCAGTCGCCGCCGGCGAGGAGGAATGGATCCCGCTGATGGAGAAGTTCTGGGGACCGTTCAAGGAACTGGTGGACGAAAAAGCCGAATCGGTCGACCGCAGCGAGGCCACCGGCGCGCGCGAGCTCGGCAGCGACCCGAAGTCCGGCAAGCCGGTCTCGGTGCGGCTGGGGCGTTACGGGCCGTATGCGCAGATCGGCGACAAGGACACCGATGAGAAGCTCGAGTTCGCCTCGCTGCGACCCGGCCAGTCGATGCACACGATCAACCTGGAAGACGCACTGGAGTTGTTCAAGCTGCCGCGCAAGCTCGGCCAGGACAAGGACGAGGACGTCAGCGTCGGCATTGGCCGCTTCGGCCCGTTCGCCAAGCGCGGCAGCGTGTATGCCTCGCTGAAGAAGGAGGACGATCCGTACACCATCGACCTCGCCCGCGCGGTGTTCCTGATCGAGGAAAAGGAAGAGATCGCGCGCAACCGCATCATCAAGGAATGGGCGGAGAGCGAGATCCAGGTGCTCAATGGCCGCTTCGGCCCGTACCTGTCGGACGGCAAGTTCAACGGCAAGATCCCGAAGGACCGCGAGCCGGCCTCGCTGACCCTGGAAGAAGCGCAGCAGTTCATGGCGGAAACCGGCAAGCCGGCGCGCAAGGGCTTCGGCGCCAAGAAGGCGGCCAAGAAGGTCGTCGCGAAACGTGCTGTCGAAAAGAAGGCGCCTGCCGAGAAGAAGCCGGCCGCGGCGAAGAAAGCAGTGAAGAAAGGCGCGAAGAAAACCGCGAAGAAAACCGCGAAGAAGGCGACCAAGAAAGCCGCGGTGAAGAAGGCCTACGTCAGCCCGCACCCGGAGCCGGCCAAGCCGCTGCTGACCGCGGCCAAGGTCGAACCCGGCAAGAAGCGGATCATCAAGAAGGCATCGCGCGACGACGCGCCGTTCTGACCCTCGCCGTCATCCCGGCGAACGCCGGGATGACGCACCAGCAATGATCGACTCCGCCTCCATCGAAGCCTGCATCGCCGCCCTCCGCAACGCCGGCGTCATCGCCTATCCGACCGAAGGCGTGTGGGGCCTGGGCTGCGATCCGCGCGATGAAGCCGCGATCTTGCGCCTGCTCGCGCTGAAACGGCGCGAGGTCGGCAAGGGCCTGATCCTGATCGCGGCGGATGAGGCGCAACTCGCGCCCTTCGTCGACATGGACGCACTTGACGTCGCGCAACGCGATGCGGTGCGCGCGAGCTGGCCGGGCGCGAACACCTGGATCGTGCCGGCATCCCTTGATGCGCCCGCGTGGATCACCGGCGACCACGACGGCATCGCGGTGCGGGTCAGCGCGCATCCGGGGGTGGTCGCGCTGTGCAACGGATTCGGCGGCGCGCTGGTCTCGACCAGCGCCAATATCGCGACCCTGCCGGCGCCGCGCCTGCGCGGGGAGCTGGATCCGCGCATCGTCGCCGCGGTCGACGCGGTCGCCGCCGGCGAGACCGGCGGGTTGGCCCAGGCCACGCCGATCCGCGACGCCCGCGACGGCCGCAACCTGCGCTGACAGGCACGCCGCGCGAGTTGCGTAAGTAGTTTCTCCGGCAACGAAATTTTGTTCCGGAACTCAGTTGTCGCATCGCACAAAATGTGCTCTATTCGGATGAAGCGATACGTTATGTGGCCCTCGCCACGCAGCGCAGTCGCCCCCCTCAATACGACGATCACGACGATGCGGCACAGCCCGGATCGGGGTCTCTACGACCCCGCCAGCGAACACGACAGTTGCGGCTTCGGCCTCATCGCCCAGGTCGAGGGTTCCGGTTCCCGTGCCATCGTCGACATCGCGCTGGACGCGCTGTCACGGATGGCCCATCGCGGCGGCGTGGCCGCCGACGGCCTGTCCGGCGACGGCTGCGGCGTGCTCATCCATGGCGCGCAACGCTTCCTGCGCACGCTGGCCGAGGAAGCCGGCATCGCCCTGCATACCGGCAGCATCGCCGCCGGCAACGTGTTCCTGCCGGACGACGACGCCGGCGACCGCGACTGCCGCGACACCCTGCAACGCGAGCTGGCCAGGGTCGGCGTGCGCGTGGCCGGCTGGCGCGAGGTGCCGGTCGATCCGGCCGCCTGCGGGCGCCTGGCGCAGTCGTCGATGCCGCGCATCCGCCAGGTCTTCGTGGAAAGCGACGAGGCCGACACCGACGCCTTCGAGCGCGTGCTGTTCCTGGCCCGCAAGCGCGGCGAGGACGCCCTGCAGGCGCATGCGGATTTCCACGTGGTCGGGCTGTCGCCGCGCTTGCTGGGCTACAAGGGCATGGTCCTGCCCAGCCACCTGCGCCAGCTGTTCCCGGACCTGGCGCGGCCCGAGCTGGAGGCGCGCGCGGTGGTGTTCCACCAGCGCTTCTCGACCAACACCCTGCCGCGCTGGCCGCTGGCGCATCCGTTCCGCCGGCTCGCCCACAACGGCGAGATCAACAGCATCGAGGGCAACCGCTGCTGGTCGAACGCGCGCAAGCACGTCTGGCGTTCGCCGCTGCTCGATGTCGCCGAATTCGATGCGGTCGTGTCCCAGCACGGCTCCGATTCGCAGAGCCTGGACAACATGCTGGAGTGGCTGCTGCTGGGCGGCATGGACCTGCCCAAGGCGATGCGCATCCTGATGCCGCCGGCCACCCAGTCGCTGGAATACAAGGACACCGACCTCGCCGCGTTCTACGAGTATTACGCGATCAATTCCGAGCCGTGGGACGGCCCCGCCGGCGTGGTCACCTGCGACGGTCGCCACGCCGCCTGCGCGCTCGACCGCAACGGCCTGCGACCGGCGCGCTGGACGCTGTCGGAGGACGGCATCTTCGTGATCGCCTCCGAGGCCGGCGTGTGGGAACTGCCGGCCGAGCGCGTGCGCGCCAAGGGCAAGCTCGGCCCGGGCGAGATGATCGCGGTGGACCTGGTCGAGGGCCGCCTGCTCGACAACGACGCCATCGACGCGGTCAACCGCGCGCGCCGCCCGTACAAGCAATGGCTCAAGCGCGGCATGACCTACCTGCACACCGAGCTGATCGACCCGGCGCTGGCCGACGCGCCATTCGCCGACGACACCCTGCTCGGCTTCCAGAAGCTGTTCCAGCTCACCCGCGAGGAACAGGAAGGCGTGCTGCGCCCGCTCGCCGAGACCGAGCAGGAAGCGATCGGCTCGATGGGCGACGACATCCCGATGGCCGCGGTCAGCCAGAAGGTGCGGCCGCTGTACGACTGCTTCCGGCAGGCGTTCGCGCAGGTCACCAACCCGCCGATCGACCCGCTGCGCGAGGACTGCGTGATGTCGCTGTCCACCCAGATCGGGCGCGAGGGCAACATCTTCCACGACGGTCCGGAGAACGTGGACCACGTGCTGCTGAATTCGCCGGTGCTGTCGCAGCGCAAGCTGCACCAGCTGCTGGCGCTGCCGCGCTTCGCCGCCTCGCACCGCTACATCGACCTGTATTTCGACGCCGATTCCTCGCTGGAACTGGCGCTCGCGCGCATCTGCGCCGAGGCCGAGGCCGCCGCGCGCGCCGGCATCGAACTGCTGATCCTCAGCGACCGCCGCCCGCGCCGCGACACCGCGGCGGTGCACGCCCTGCTCGCGACCGGCGCGGTGCACCAGCACCTGGTGCGCACCGGCCTGCGCTGCGAGGTCAACCTGATCATCGAGACCGGTACTGCGCGCGACCCGCACCACTTCGCCTGCCTGGTCGGCTTCGGCGCCACCGCGGTGTATCCGTACCTCGCGTACCAGACCCTGCACGCGCTGGGCCGGCGCGGCATCCTCGGCGGCAAGGCCAGCGGCGAGCCGCAGCAGATCGGCCGCAGCTACCGGCGCGGGGTCAAGAAGGGCCTGCTCAAGATCCTGTCGAAGATGGGCATCGGCTGCATCGCCAGCTATCGCGGCGCGCAGTTGTTCGAGATCGTCGGCCTCGGCGACGAGGTGGTCGCGCGCTGCTTCGACGGCACCCCGTCGCGGATCGGGGGCGCCGGCTTCGCCCGCCTCGAGGCCGATGCCTGGCACGTCGCCGCGCTCGGCTGGGACGATTGCGCACTGCCCGAGCAGGGCGGCCTGCTGCGCTACGTCAACGGCGGCGAATACCACCAGTACAACCCGGACGTGGTGCAGTCGCTGCAGCACGCGGTGCTGACCGGCGACCGCGCCGACTGGAAGACCTACGCCGACACCGTGGACCAGCGCCCGCCGGCGGCGTTGCGCGACCTGCTGCAGCTCAAGCTGGCGGCGACGCCGCTGGCGCTGGACGAGGTCGAGCCGGTCGAATCGATCGTGCGCCGCTTCGACAGCGCGGCGATGAGCCTGGGCGCGTTGTCGCCGGAAGCGCACGAGGCGCTGGCGATCGCGATGAACCGCCTCGGCGGGCGCAGCAATTCCGGTGAAGGTGGCGAAGACCCGGCGCGCCACGGCACCGACAAGCGCAGCAAGATCAAGCAGGTCGCCTCGGGGCGCTTCGGCGTCACCCCGGCCTACCTGGTCAGCGCGGAAGTCCTGCAGATCAAGGTCGCGCAGGGCGCCAAGCCGGGCGAGGGTGGCCAGCTGCCGGGCAGCAAGGTGAACCCGCTGATCGCCCGCCTGCGCTACGCCAAGCCGGGCATCGGCCTGATCTCGCCGCCGCCGCACCACGACATCTATTCGATCGAGGACCTCGCGCAGCTGATCTTCGACCTGCGCCAGGTGAATCCGGACGCGCTGATCTCGGTGAAGCTGGTCAGCCACGCGGGCGTCGGCACGATCGCCGCCGGCGTGGCCAAGACCGGCGCCGACCTGATCACCATCGCCGGCCATGATGGCGGCACCGGCGCCAGCCCGGTCGGCTCGATCCGCTACGCCGGCGTGCCATGGGAACTCGGCCTGTCCGAGGCACGCCAGGCGCTGCAGGCCAACGACCTGCGCGGGCGCGTGCTGCTGCAGACCGATGGCGGGCTGAAGACCGGCCTCGATGTCATCAAGGCCGCATTGCTCGGCGCCGACAGCTTCGGCTTCGGCACCGGCCCGATGATCGCGCTGGGCTGCAAGTACCTGCGCATCTGCCACCTCAACAACTGCGCCACCGGCGTCGCCACCCAGGACGAGCGCCTGCGCCGCGACCACTTCAAGGGCCTGCCGGAACGCGCCGAGTGCTACTTCCGCAACGTCGCCGAGGACGTGCGCGAGTGGCTGGCCGCGCTCGGCCTGCGCTCGCTGGACGACGCCGTGGGCCGCACCGACCTGCTCGAACAGGCGCTGCACGCCACCCGCGAACATGTCGACATCGACCTGTCCAGGCTGCTCAGCCGCGACCCGTCGCACGCCGCCGCGTATTGCGGATCGCCGGCACTGCAGGCGCCACCGGACGGCCTGGCCGCGCGCCTCGACGCCGCGCTCGCGGGCGCGATCGAACGCGGCGCCGGCGGCGAACACAGCGACGTCATCCGCAACACCGACCGCAGCATCGGCGCGCGCCTGTCCGGGCGCATCGCCCGCGTGCATGGCGACACCGGCATGGCCGACCGCCCGATCACCCTGCGCCTGCGCGGCAGCGCCGGGCAGAGCTTCGGCGCGTTCAATGCCGGCGGCCTGCAACTGCACCTGGAAGGCGAGGCCAACGACTACGTCGGCAAGGGCATGGCCGGCGGCCGCATCGTCCTGCGCCCGGCGCGCGGCAGCCGCTTCGCCTCGCAGGACGCGCCGATCCTCGGCAACACCTGCCTGTACGGCGCCACCGGCGGCGAGTTGTTCGCCGCAGGCCGCGCCGGCGAGCGCTTCGCGGTGCGCAACTCCGGCGCCACCGCGGTGATCGAGGGCGCTGGCGACCACTGCTGCGAATACATGACCGGCGGCGCGGTGGTCGTTCTCGGCCGCACCGGGCTGAACTTCGGCGCCGGCTTCACCGGTGGCCTGGCCTACGTGCTCGACCTCGAGCGCGACTTCGTCGACCGCTACAACCACGAGCTGATCGACATCGTGCGGATCACCCCGGAAGGCTTCGACAACTATCGCCAGCACCTCACCGACCTGGTGTCCGCGCACGTGCGCCTGACCGGCAGCGCCTGGGGCGCGCGCATCCTGGAGAACTTCCGCGACTACGTCGGCAAGATCTGGCTGGTCAAGCCGAAGGCGGCCAGCCTGGAAGCGCTCGCCCACCAGCTCAGGAGGGCCGCATGAGCAAGAAGGAGGTCTTCCAGTTCCTCGACGCGCCGCGCGAGATGCCGCGCAAGCTGCCATTGGCGCTGCGCACCGGCGGCGACTGGAACGAGTTGTACGGCGCGTTCGCGCAACCGGAAGCGGTGCACCAGTCGGGCCGTTGCCTGGACTGCGGGAATCCCTACTGCGAAGCGAAGTGCCCGGTCCACAACTACATCCCGAACTGGCTGCAGCTGGTGCAGGAAGGCCGCATCCTCGAGGCAGCAGCGCTGTGCCACGAGACCAACCCGCTACCCGAGATGTGCGGCCGGGTCTGCCCGCAGGACCGGCTGTGCGAGGGCGCCTGCACGCTCAACGACGACTTCGGCGCGGTCACCATCGGCGCGGTCGAGAAATACATCGTCGACACCGCGTTCGCGCAGGGCTGGCGGCCCGACCTGTCCAAGGTCGTGGCTACCGGGAAGCACGTGGCGGTGATCGGCGCAGGGCCGGCGGGCCTGGCCTGTGCGGACCGGCTGGTGCGCAGCGGCATCGCGGTCACCGTGTTCGACCGCTACGAACAGGTCGGCGGGCTGCTGCAGTTCGGCATCCCCAGTTTCAAGCTGGACAAGTCGGTGATCGCCACCCGCCGCGAGGTGCTGGAAGGCATGGGCGTGGCGTTCAAGCTCGGCGTGGAGATCGGCCGCCACCTCAGCCTGGAGCACCTGCTGACCGGCTACGACGCGGTCTTCCTCGGCCTGGGTGCGTATCGCTACACCGATGGCGGCCTGCCGGGGCAGGACCTGGCCGGGGTGCTGCCGGCACTGCCCTTCCTGGTGCAGAACGGCCGCATCGTCACCGGCAACGACCCGCACGGCCGCCCGATCGCCGGCTGGGAAGACACCCTGGCGATGCCGGACCTGGCCGGCAAGCGGGTGGTGGTGCTCGGCGGTGGCGATACCGGCATGGACTGCGTGCGCTCGGCGATCCGCCTGGGCGCGGCCAGCGTGACCTGCGCCTACCGCCGCGACGAGGCCAACATGCCCGGCTCCGCGCGCGAGGTCGCCAACGCGCGCGAGGAAGGCGTGCAGTTCCTGTTCAATCGCCAGCCGCTGGCGGTCGAGAGCGGCGACGGCAAGGCCGCCAGCGGCGTGCGCATGGTCGAGACCCGGCTCGGCGCCCCGGATGCCAGGGGCCGCCGCAATGCCGAGCCGATCGACGGCAGCGAATCGCTGGTCGAGGCCGACATCGTCATCATCGCGTTCGGCTTCTCGCCCCAGGTGCCGGACTGGCTGGCCGCGCAGGGCGTGGAGGCCCAGCCCAACGGCCGCCTGGCGGTGGGTGGACAGGGCCGGCTGGCCTACCAGACCGGCCACGACAAGCTGTTCGCCGGCGGCGACTGCGTGCGCGGCGCCGACCTGGTGGTGACCGCGGTGCAGGAAGGCCGCGACGCCGCCGCGAGCATCGCCCGCATGCTGCTGCGCGGGATCAAGGCGATCCCGGCCTCGCTGGAATCCGCCTAGCCGCCCACCGATGAACGCGGACGCCGCGCGGGCTTCCCTACTGCCGCCGGCGCGCCCAAGATAGGCCCATGCGAAGCACCCTCGCCCTCGGGTTGTGCCTGCTGCCGCTGGGCGGTGTCGCCCTCGCGCAATCGCAGCCCGGCAGTGCAACGGTCACCGTGTACCGCTGCACCGATGCCGGCGGCAAGCAGAGCCTGCGCGACACCCCCTGCCCCGCGGGCCAGAAACAGCAGGCGCGCGAGATGCAGCGCCCGAAGGACGCGCCCAAGCCTGCGGCCGTGCCGATGCCACCGAAGCCGGTACTGCCACCCGCGCCGGCGCCGGTACCGGTGCAGCAGACCGAGACCGTGTACCGGGCGCCGCCGCGGCCGATGTACGAATGCACCACCCCGGACGGTGATGTCTATACCAGCGAAGACAGCATCGGCAATCCGCGCTGGGTCCCGCTCTGGACGCTTGGCTACTACCCGATGGGACGACCGAGCCGACCTGCGGCCGCCGTCAGCACGCCCCCGCCCGCGCAGCCCGCCGGGCCGATGCGCCCGCGAGTGGACGGCGCGCATTGGCCGATGCCCGGCGGTGGCGGCACCTGGATCCGCGACGAGTGCGCGATGCTGCCGCCAGGCGAAACCTGCGCCCGCCTGCGCGATCGTCGCAGCGCCATCGGCACCCGCTTCTTCAATGCGCAGGAAAAGGAGCGCGATGTCCTGCGCCGCGAGGAACGCGCCATCATCGCCCGCCTCGACAACGACTGCGGTGGTCGCTGAGGTGCGCCGCCTGGTGCTCGCCTGTGCGCTGCTGTTCGCCGCGCACGGCGTGCACGCCCAGCAGACGGTCTTCTACAAATGCACCGACGCCAAGGGCGCGGTGTCGATGCAGAACGGCGTGCCCTGCGGGCCGGGCATGAAGCAGGAAGTGAAGCGCATCGGCGAAGTGAAGACCGTGCCGGTGCCGGCCGACAAACCCAAGGCCGCGGAAGCACCACCGGAAGCGCCGCAGTACGGTGAGTTCGTGATGGTCCGCGGCCCCGCGATGAAGCGCGCCCCCGCCCCCGAGGCCGTCGCGCTGCCGGCGCCGCCGGGGCTGTTCCAGTGCCGCACTTGGCGAGGCGACGATTACCTGGGCGAGAACGGCAGCCCGGAACCCACCTGCGCGGCCTTGCAGGTCACCGGCATCGACGGCAGCGCCGCGCTCGGCATGGGCAGCGCCTGCGAGATGAAGTACGACACCTGCACCGCGATCGGCGCGGAGCAACTGTGCGAGGCGTGGTATCGGCACCTGGACGATGCCGAGTTCAAGCTGAAATACGCCAGCGACGCCGACCGCCGCGACCGGCAGTCGGCGTTCGATGCGATCGACGGCAAGATCAAGGCGAGCAACTGTTCGACGGTGGTGCCGGCGACCCCTGCAACGCCATAGGCCGCGACCCGCAGGCGCGGCCTTATTGCGGGCGATACCCGGTGCTATGCTCCGGCGGCCGGTGGGGCTGGCGTTGCCACGGAGCAACACGATGCGGATCGCGGGCCTGCTGGCGTACTGCTGTGCCGCGCTGCTGGCTGCCGGGTGTTCCGGCCAGGATGCCGCCGCGCCGACGACGGCGTCGAAACCAGCGCCTGCCGCGCCGTCGGTTGCCGCCGTCGAACCGAAGATCGTCGTGCAGCTCGGGCACCAGGCGCCGGTGCTGGCGGTGCGCTGGGTCGATGGTGGCCGCCACCTCGCCTCGATCGCGCGCGACGGCTCCATCGTCCTGTGGAACGTGGCCAGCGGCGCGATCCTCGACCACGCACGGGTGCCGCTCGATCCGTCGCTCCTGGAAGGTGACGACGCACCGCTCCGGTTCCACGCCCTCGTCGACGGCCCCGTGGCGGGCACGCTGTCGATCGCCTATGCGGGCGCTGCCGGCCGGGACCTCGAACGCGACTGCGCGGGTGCGCATCTTGCCGGCACGCGCTGGTGCGCCTACGCGCTCGACCTGGCGACGCGCGTGGTCCGCGCGAATGAAGGCCTGCCGATCCCGGCCGATGGCGCGAACAACGCCGCATCACACTGGCCGACCTCGCCGGACGGCAGGCTGCGCCCGGAGCCGAACCATGCCGATGGTCGCCGCGGGCTGTTCGACCTGGCCGACGAGAACATCGACTTCCCGGATCCGACCTGCGTGTCGCCGGCGCGCTGCCGCTATGGCGTCACCCTGCTCGCCACCAACGGCAGCACGCCACCGCGTGCACTGACCGGCGAGCCGCGCAGCTATTTCCTCGACGCCGACCTGTCCCCTGACGGCCTGCGGCTGGTGCGCGTCGAAGGCCTGCAGAACGAGACCCGCGCGCGGGTGGAGACGCTCGACCTGGCCAGCGGCACCGGCGATCGCGCCTTCGTGCCCGAGCGCGCGTACCACCACGTGCGTTGGCTGGATGCGACACGCTACCTGCTCGAAAGCCACGGCTACGACGCCAGCAACGACACCGAGGCGGCGATGGCCGGAGTCCCGCCGGCACTGCTGGTCGATCCCGCCTGCGCGGCGCGAGGCGACTGCGCCGCGGTCGATCCTCGCTGGCAGATGCGGCCGCTGGCGGGCGGCTGGCTGGCCGCACTCGGATCGCTCGGGGCTGCCTGTTTCCGCGCCGGTCGCAACGGTATTGCCGGCGTGTTCTGCCCGTCCGCGGAGGGCCACGCCGACGATGGCAACGACACCGAGGATCCGCCGCCGACGGGCCTGGCGCTGCTGGCGCCCGGCGCAGGCCGGTGGCGACCGGTCGCGCAGCCGGAACTCGCCGGCGAGATCATCACCGCGATCGAAACCTCACCTGACCACCGGCAGCTGGCGGTGGCGACACGCAGATGGGATCGCGCCGACGCGCCGAACCCAAGGCAGGTGCTGCGGCTGTGGCTGTTCGACATCGCCGATGGCGCCGTGACCTCATCGCGCCGGCTGGTCGAGATCGTCGACCGCGGCGGTGCGAACGATGCCCGTACGATCCGCGCCCTGTCGTTCAGCGCAGATGCCCGCCGCATCGTCTTCACCCACGCGAAGGGCGCACTCGCCGGCGACGCCGGCGCGCATGCGGACGCCGACCTGTACCTCGTCGACACCGACGCCACGGCAAGGGTGCGCACCGTTCCGGGCTTCGCGCGGCGCGCGATCGCGATCGGCGACGACCGCGTGCTGGGACTCGACGACGGCCGCCTGCTCGACCTCGACGGCGGCCGCGCCATCGGCCGCATCACCCTGCAGGCGCCACTGGTGCGTGCCGGCTGGATCGAGCGCAGTCGCCTGCTGTGGGTGAGCAGCGACGATGGTGCGATCCATTTCTTCGATACCTTCCACGGCACGCCGCAGCTGACCCTGCAGACGTTCCCCGGCAATCGCTACTTCGCGGTCGCGCCCGGCGGGCGCTACGACAGCAACCTCGGCGCCGACACCGCGCTGGTGCGCTGGATGGTGCCGGACGCACCGTGGCAGGGCCTGGCCGCGCAGACCTTCATGCGCGACTACTACGAGCCCGGCCTGGTCCGGCGGCTGCTCGACTGCCGCGCCAGCGACAGCTGCATGACCGTGTTCAAGCCGCTGCCGGCGATCGCCAGCCTCAACCGCGTGCTGCCAGAGATCCGCATCACCGGTGTGCGGCCGGGTCGCGAGGCCGCCAGCGCGGTGGTCTCGATCGAAGTGCGCGAAGGCATCGATGCCGGCGCGCCCAACCGCAAGACGCGCTCGGGGATCTACAACCCGCGCCTGTTCCGCAATGGCCGGCTGGTCGCGATGACCCCGCTGCGGGTGGATGCCGCCGACGGCGACCTCGCGCAATGGCGCACCCGCAACGCAGTGCAGGCAACCAACGGCGTGCACCGCCTCGAATTCACCGTGCCGTTGCCGACGCAAGCGGGCGAGGCGTCGCAGGTGTTCTCGGCGTATGCGTTCAACGAGGACCGCATCAAGGGCGAGACCGCGACATTCTCCTGGACGCGTCCGGCAGTCGCACCGCGCACGCCGCGCGCTTACGTGCTCGCGATCGGCATCGACGACTACGACACCCCGCGCTTCCGCCTCAGGTACGCGGTCGCCGACGCCCGGCTGCTGGCGGCGCGGCTGTCCGCCATCCCCGGCTACGAAACGCACCAGCTGGTGCTGGCCGGGGAGCGCGACGCCAGCGGCCGGCGCACCCGCGTCGACCGCAGCACCATCGCCCGCGTGCTCTCGCTGCTCGCCGGCGAAGGCGATCGCAAGGCCACCCTCGCCACGTTGCGTGCGCAGGGCATCGAGGCCGGCATGCTGCAGGCGGCAACCCCCGACGACACGGTGATCGTCAGCTTCTCCGGCCACGGCTGGGCGAACCCACGGGGCGACTTCTACCTGATCCCCGCCGACGGCCGCTGGCCGGACGGCGCGGCGACCCCGGACCTGTCCAGCGTGTTCGCGACCACCGACCTGGTGGCGCCGTTCCAGGCCATGCAGGCAGCGGACATCGCGCTGGTGATCGACGCCTGCCATTCCGCGGCAAGCGTCGCCGACGGGCGCTTCAAGCCCGGGCCGATGGGCGACAGCGGGCTTGGCCAGCTGGCCTACGACAAGGGCATCCGCATCCTCGCCGCGACCCAGGCCGATGACGTCGCGCTGGAGGATGCGCGGCTCGGGCAGGGCCTGCTGACCTACGCGCTGGCGGTGGACGGGCTCGGCGCTGGCGCCGCCGACCTCGATGGCGATGGCCGCATCCGCATCGATGAGTGGCTGGCCTATGCGGTGCGACGGATGCCGGCGCTGGCGGCGGATGCACGCGTCGGCCGCATCGCGTCGGCGGGCGACGGCGCGCGCGCGATCACCTTCAGCGACCTGCCTGCGAATGCACCGGCGCGACGCGTGCAGCAGCCTGCGTTGTTCGACTTCAACCCGCGGGCGAGCGCGGTCGTGTTGCGCGGGAAAACACCATGACGCGCGCCACGCCACTGGCCTGCCTGCTCGCCTCCGCTGCGCTCGCCGGCTGCGGACCCGCGCCTGCACCTGCACCTGCACCCAGCCCGGCACAGGCGGACGCGGCATCCACCCGACGCAGCCCCGACACGCGGCGCCTGCATGCGCTGGTCGTCGGCATCGACCGCTATCGTTTTTCCGATGCGCACCAGCCGGGCGCGGTGTTCAGCGACCTGCGTGGCGCGGTCGGCGACGCCCTGCGCTTCAAGCAGGCGCTCGCCGAGGTCTACGGCGTCGATGTCGACGCGCCAGTGCGCGGTGCCTGCGAATCGTCTAGCGCCGCGACCACCACCCTGACCGACGACTGCGCGACACGCACGCGGATCCTCGCGTCGCTCGAGCAACGGATTGCCTCGCTGGGTGCCGGCGACACCCTGCTGTTCTATTTCGCCGGCCACGGCTCGCGCTATCGCGACGACGACGCGCGCGACCAGGACAGCGGCTACAACGGCACCATCCTGCCCACCGATGCGCGCAACCCCGACGGTTCGCCGGGCGACATCTTCGACGTGGAGCTGAAGGCGCTGAAGGAACGGGCGATCGCGAAGGGACTGTTCTTCGTCAGCGTGTTCGATTCCTGCAATTCCGCCACCGCCACCCGCGACGGCGCCGCCGGGCAATCGCGCAGCGTGCCCGTACTCATGGCCGAGGCGCCGCCCGCGTCCGCTTCGCCATCGACATCGACATCGGCACCGGCTGGCGACATCGGCTACTGGGTGCACATGGCCGCTGCGCAGGATGGCGAGGAAGCGCAGGAAACCGGCGGCGTGGGTGCGCGTGCCGGGGTGTTCACCTCCGCACTGCTCGACGCCCTGCGCATGCCCGGCATGCGCGATGCCACCTTTGGCGACCTGACCCAGGAAGTGCGCTTGCGCGTCGCCACGCGTGGCCATGCCACCCAGACGCCATCGGCGGAAGGTGCCTTGAATGCGGCGTTCGGTGCGCGTGCGCGCAGCGCGGTGCTGTTCGATGCCGGACTGGCCGATGGCGCCCCGGTGCTGCAGGCGGGCGCGACCAGCGGCATGACCCGCGGCTCGCGCTTCGCGCTGTATGCCAGCCAGGCTGATGCCGTCGCACGCCGGGCACGCGTCGCGACCGCATCGATCGTGCGCGTGGATGGCGCCACTTCGCTGTTGGCGCTCGATGCCGCGCCCGTCGGAGCCCTGCCGAAGCGGCTGGTCGCCGAACAGACCGCGCACTTCCTGCCCGCCGATACGCTCGCGGTGGCCAACGACCTGCCTGCGGGTCCGGCGCACGCTGCCGTGGACGCGGCGCTGCAGGCGAGCGGCTTCGCCACCGTGGCCGCAGGGGGTTCCACCCACGTCATCGCGCTGGACGACGATCCCGATGCGATCGGGTTGCGTGCGGACGATGGCACGCTGCTCGCGACGCTCGGGCACGCGGACGATCCGGGCTTCGGTGATCGCCTGGCCGCGGCCCTGCGCAAGGTCGCGCGCGTGCAGCAGGTGCTGGCGCTGCGCACCAACGGCGGCAGCGGGTCCGATGCCGATCCGTTCGCGATCGCCGCGTGCATCGCCGCCGATGGCTATCGCCCCAGCGCATGCCCGCCCTTGCAGGCCGGCGGCGTGCGCCGCATCGGTGCGGGCGAGCGGATCACCGCCACGGTGATCAACCGCGGCACGCGTCCGGCCTACGTCTACGTGCTGGCGATCGATCCCTACAACGCGATCGACGTGGTGCTGCCGAAGCCCGGCGAGTTCGACCGGCCGCTGCCGCCGAACCAGCCGTACCGTCGCGCGGGCATGGGCTTCGACGCGCCGGGCGCGTATCGCTTCGTGGTGCTGGCCAGCGCCACGCCGGTGCGCGCCGATGCGTTCGAGCAGGCCGGCAGCGGCAGCCGCGACCTCGGCGCCTGCGCGTCGCCGCTCGAACGCCTGCTGTGCGCCAGCAGCGAAGGCCGCCGCGATGCCGGCGTCACCGCGGTCGGCGACTGGTCCGCGCAGGTCGCCACCGTACTCGCACTTCCCAAGGACGCCACCCGATGAGCCGCTTCCTGTTGCCTGCGTGGTTGCCCGGCCTGCTCGCGTGCGTCGCGCTCGCCGCGTGCGGCGATCGTGCGCAGGCACCGTCATCGCAGGCACCCACCGGCGCCACGGCGAAAACGGTGGCGAAGGCCGCGGCCGCCGCTGATTGCGAAGCGCGCCGCGCACGCCACGACCAGGACGCCGGCGGCCGCATCGTCGGTGGCGAACCGGCGCGGCCGGGCTCCGCGCCGTGGCAGGTGGAGATCCTGTCGTCGCCGCAGTACGACGACGCCGACCGCGCTTACGACGCGACGCTCGCCGACAGCGACAGCTGCAAGATCCACCTGGCCGAGCGCACCGCCTACGAACTCGCACACAAATGCGGCGGCGCCTGGATCGGCGACGGCTGGGTGGTCACCGCCGCGCACTGCGTCGACAACATCCCCGGCTTCGATGGCCGCGAGGGCAACGTGCTGACCGATCGGCGGATACGACTGGGCACGCAGAACCTGACCGTGGACGATGGCCTGTTCGCGATCGACGCGGTGGTCATCCATGGCCGCTACACGAAGGCCAGGAAACTCGACGACATCGCGCTGGTGCGGGTGGTCGTGGATCCGCGCATCGCCGCGTTCGAGGCCAACGGCCGCCTGGCCGCGGTGCCGCTGATGGGCGCCGGTGACCGCGACTTCGATCCGGGCGAGGCACTGCGGGTCACCGGCTGGGGCTGGATGGGCCAGCGCAACGCCGGCGATGCGGTCACCCGGATGGACAGCGCGCAGCGACTGCAGCGCAATCCCGCCGACCTGCAGCAGTTGACGTTGAACCATCTGCCCGATGCGCGCTGCGCGGAGGAGTACGGCAAGCAGTACGGCGCCGGCACGCTATGCGCGGGCAGCCTGGCCGCGGATGGCAGCATCGCAACCGGCAAGGACAGTTGCCAGGGCGACAGCGGCGGGCCGCTGACCCGCGAGGAAGATGGCGGCGCGCGCAGCCTGGTCGGCGTGGTCTCCGGCGGCAAGGGCTGCGGCGCGGGCAAGCCCGCGGTGTACACGCGGATGTCGCAGTACGACGACTGGATCGCCGCCGCGAAGGCGGCCGCGAAGCCGGGCAAGGTGGAGCGCGTTCCTCAGCCCGGCGACGCGACCGGATCGCGCTGACGCGACCCGGATCGCGCCGATGGCGCGCGCTTACTGTTCGGGCGGGGTGGTGCGTTCGACCGTGCCGGTCTGCTCGTCGGGGCCGGTGCGTTCGACGGTGCCGGTCTGTTCGTCGGGTCCGGTGCGTTCGACCGTGCCGGTCTGCTCGTCCGGGCCGGTGCGTTCGACGGTGCCGGTCTGCTCGTCCGGACCCGTGCGTTCGACGGTGCCGGTCTGCGCGTCAGGACCCGTGCGTTCGACGGTGCCGGTCTGCGGTTCCGTGGCGGTCGCCGCGGCTGCCGGCTCGGCGGCGGGCTCCACCGGCTTGCTGCACGCGCCAAGTCCGCATGCCAGTCCGACCAACAGCACTGCCCCGATCATGTTGCGCATGGTGCTTCTCCTTTCGTCCCCAACGAATCAGATGAAGCCGACGGCCTTCGCCAGCGCGAGGTAGCCGTCGGTACGGTGCAGCGGTGCCAGCAGCGGATCAGCGTACATCAGCATCATGCCGCCGTCGCGCAGGTCCCAGGCCGCCTGCAGCGAGGCCAGCGCCTTGTCCACGTCGCCCCACTGGGCGTGCACCTGCGCGTACTGGTAATGGCTCTTGTCGCCGTATTCGGCGACCAGTCCGGCGAGCGCCGCATCGGCCGCGCGCTTGTCGCCGGCACGGTGGGCGAGGATCGCCAGGCCGGGCAACCGGCGCACCGCGCTGCGCTCCTTCAGGAACGAAGCGCGCGCGTCATCGTTGGCGCCGCCCAGCAACTGCGCGAAGCCCATCGACGCGTTGACGCCGGCCAGGGTCGGGTTGAGTTCGATCGCCTTGCGGTAGGCGACGATCGCCGCGGCGTGGTTGCCGGCGTTGTGCAGGATGTCGCCCTGCGAGCGGAAGGTGCGCGCGTTGAGCGGGTCGAGCGCGGCCGCGCGCAGGATCACCGCGGACGCGCGTTCGTGCTCGCGCAGGTTGGAGGCGAAGGTCGCATAGCGGCTGAGCACGTCGGCGTCGCCCGGCGCGAGCGCGAGCGAACGCTCGAACGGCGCGCGCGCGCCACGCATGTCCAGCTTGCCGCTGGCCAGGGCGAAGCCCAGCGCCGAGAAACCTTCGGCGAACGTCGGCGCCAGCGTGGTCGCGGTGCGTGCGGCGGCGGCGGCGGCGTCATAGCTGCGCACGCGCTCGTCGTGGCCGGCATACAGGTTGCCGATCACCACCAGCGCGCGAGCGCGCGCCGCATGCGCGCCGGCGTAGCGCGCGTCGAGCGCGATCGCGCGATCGAACCAGTCCAGCGCGCGACGGTCGCTGTCCTCGTCGATGCCGGCCTCGTACAGTGCGCGCCCGTGCAGGAACGCATCGAATGCCTCCACATTCGCGGTGCCGCCGGCTTGCGCGCCAGCCGCGGCCTGCTTCCCGTCGATCGCCGCGGAGAGCGCGTTGGCAACCGCCGCGCCGATCTCCGACTGCACCGCGAAGATGTCGGCCAGCGGCCGCTCCCAGGATTCCGCCCAGCGGCTCAGGCCGCTGGTGCCGTCGGTGAGTTCGGCATGGACCTTCACCCGGCCGCTCGCCTTCTGCACGTTGCCGCCGAGCAGGAAATCCACGCCGAGCGCGCGGGCGATGTCGCGCACGTCCTCCTGCCCGTCGCCGGCCTTCTCCGACGAGGTCTGGCCGGCGATGCGCAGCTGCGCGTTGCGCGACAGCTGCGTGCGGATCTCCGAGGTCAGGCCATCGGAAAAATAGCGCTGCTCGGGATCGCCGCTCAGGTTCTCGAACGGCAGGACCGCGATGCGTTGCGCGCCGTCGGCGCCACGCGCGATGCCCGGTGCGCGGTTGCGCCACCATGCGACGCCACCACCGGCCGCGACCACGGCGAGGCCTGCCGCGATCACGATGCGCCGGCGCGAAGGCGACACCACCTCCGCGCGTGCCGGCAAGCTCGAGGGAGCGTGACCTTCGTGCAACGCCGCCACCGCGCGCAACAGCTTGCGCATCGGCTCGCTGGCAGGTTTGCCCAGCGCATGCGACACATCGATCGACTGGAACTGGCCGAATCCCAGCGGTGGCAGGCTGCCATCGAGCGACAACGGCACCAGCCGGCCGCTCTCGCGGCCACGCGTCGCCTCGTCATGCACCCAGTGCGACGTCGCCGAGGTCTTCGACCACAGCACCACCACCGCGCGCGCGCCGTCCAGCGCGGCCTCGGTGGTGCGCGAGAAGCGCTCGCCGCCTTCGAGCAGGCCGTCCCACCAGACCGCGTAGCCGGCGTCCTCGAGCACGCGCACGATCGCCAGCGCGCCCTTGCGGTCGGCGCGGGAATAACTCAGGAAGATGGTGTGCGTGGGCGCTGGCGCATCGCCGGGTTCGCCATCGCGCGCGGGCGGCAGCGTCGTGGTCATGCCGGCAACGCGATCGGCTTGCCGCTGAACACGGCCTGCCAGCTTTCGATTTCGTCGACCACGATGCCGTCGATCCCGTGCGCGAGCCGGGACACGCCCTCGTAGTCGATCGCCGCGTCGGGCCCCGCCAGCAGTTGCCCGATCCTCGCTTCCACCTGCGCGAGCTTGCCGGCGGTGACTTCGGAGATCGCCGCGAAGCGCTCGAAGTCTCCGAAGTAGCGGATGCCGGCGATGCTCGCGCCCAGCGTCGGCAGGGCGATGCCCAGGAACGCGAACATCTTCGAGGTGGCGTGCGGCCATTCGTGCGGCAGCAGGTGCAGGACCGCGCCCGCCTGCAGCAACAACCAGGTCGCGACCGATGCCACCGCGATCTTGAACAGGGTTTCGGCCAGGCGGTCCAGGCGGCGGTCGACGGTTTCCAGGCGCCTGGACTTGGCGTGGTGGTAGGCACGCTGCGACGCGACGTGGGGCGCCAGCAGGCCGTGCAGCGACGCCCGCAGGAACGGCCGGGTGACCGCCATCGCGGGCAGGCCCGGCGCGCGCATCGCATGCCGCGCGGCATATTCGGGCCATGCGGTGCCGGTGGCGCGCGGCCAGTGGCTCGGCGGGCGGGCAACGCCGACCAGCAGCAGGATCGGCGCATGCCGCAGGTACTCGGCGACGCGCCGGGTTTCGAACCAGCGCCCGTGCAGCCGGCGACGGCCGCCCAGCCAGGTGATCGCCAGGATCGCCGCGAGCAGGCCGAACTCCCCGAGCGCGAACAGCCACTTGCCACCATCCAGCCCCAGCGGCAGCCAGGCCACGCCGACGATGACGGCAAGCGCGGACAGGATGAAGTTGGCGACCATGCCGCTGCGATAGCTATCCGACAGCCGCGCCGAGATGCCGTCGGCACGCGCGAATTCCGGCAGGATCCGGTTGGCCACCGCGGCGACGAAGCTGCCGTCGGCGCCCGGCAACCCGGCCGCGGCGTCCACCAGCGGCGCCGCACTGTCGCGGGCGATGCGTTCGGGTGATTCGTACGCCTGCACCAGCGACCGCAATGGCCGCGGCTCGCCGCCGAACAGGGCCTCGATCCGCCGATAGAGCGTGGACGCACGGGTGCCGCGCGGATGCCAGGCCTCGTCGCCCAGCGTGCGTGAAATGGCCTCGCCACGCGCATGCAGCGCGTTGCCGACGACCACGCGCAGGCGCTCGCGATCCTGGCCCGCATGGGCCTGCCAGCCGGCCAGGCTCTCGGTCGACGACAGGATCGACCAATGTTGCGGCCGCGCCGGATCCAGCAGCAGCACCGGCGTGCCGATCTCCAGCGCGCGCATGATCGTGTGGCCGGTGCCGCCGACGTTGTCGCGGCTGCCGTTGTCCCAGACGCCGATCAGGAAGTCGGACTGTTCGAGCATGATTCGCCCGGCCAGGCCGGCCTGCGCCGCCGCCGCCGCATGGAAACGATAGGCGCGCACCACGTCGCCCGGTGCCGCGTGCATGGCCTCGAACAGCGCGGCGATCTCGGCGTCGCGATCGGCCAGCTCGAACAGGCGCGCGCGCGCGCCCCAGTGGCGGATGCCCCGCGCGCTTGCCTGCACGGCGGGATCGGCCGCATCGCCACCGGCGAGCAGCGCCACCACGTCGGCATGCGCGTGCGGCTGCGCATTGATGGCGACATTGAGCGACCTGCCGAACGGCAGCGGTGCGACCAGTTCCCAGCCCAGCGCATCGGCCGCCGAAGCCGCCAACTGGTCGACGCCATGCGCCAGCAGCGTATGCAGGCGCGTGGGATGGATCGCCAGCGCGGGCGCGGTCGCGCGCACCTCGGCAAGGGTGGCTTCGATCTCCGCGAAGATGCCCGCGATCGCGGTGGCGACAGGCGAGCCGTCGACCAGCGCCGGGTTGCCGCCGCGGTGACCGGTGATCCCCACCGAAAGCCGCACCGGCACCTGGCTCATCAATGTCCCCGCTGCGCGGATCCAGCGGCGGGCAGGGCACGTTGCTGGCGCATGCTGCTTACCCGACGGAGCGCTGGAGGTCGCGGCGAGCATAGCACCGCGCCTGCGCGTTCCAGCGCTGCCTCGGCGGGCCGCGGAACGTTGCGGGCGATCGCAGTCGCCTGCGTGGTGGGCGCGTCGAACCCTGCCGGATTGCGCCGGATCCACTCGATCAACCAAGCCCCAAATGCATGCGGGGCGCTGGGCAAACTGCCCAACGCCCCGCGAATCACCAGCGATTGCGTGGTGGCGACTCGATCAGAGCGCCGCGTCCTTGAGCTTCTTGAGCGGACGCACCTTGAGCTTGGTCGAGGCCGGCTTGGCGGCGAACCAGACTTCTTCCTTGGTGAAGGGGTTGATGCCCTTGCGCTTCGGCTTGGCCGCGACTTTCACCGAGGTGATCTTGAGCACGCCCGGCAGCACGAACTCGCCGGCGCCCTTCTTGTTGACCGAGCCATGGATCGCGCCTTCCAGCGCGGCCAGCACGGCACGCACGTCCTTCGCGGCAACCGCGCTGACTTCGGCGATGTGCGCGACCAGGCCGGACTTGGTCATCGCTTCCTTGATCGGCTTTGGAGCAGCTGCGGGTTTCGCTACGGTTTTCTTGGCCGGGGCCGCTTTCTTCGTTGCCATCTCGATTCTCCCTTTGGGTGGTCACCACTGGACAGCGAGATTGGAGCATCGTCTGCGCGATAAGTCACGCGAAAATGCGGGAAAAACCGCGCAATACCGGTCCGGCAGCCCGCAGGCGGCGGCGGTCCGTGCCTTCAGTCGTCCAACCAACCCCGCTCGCGGGCGATCGCCAGGTCCTGCGGACTGTCGATGTCCATGCCCAGCTCCCGGGTTTCCAGCAGGAAGATGCCATCCGCAGGTTGCTGCCGAAGGCGGGCACCGAACCCCCGGCTGGCGTCCGCAGGCATGGTTTCGAACCAGCCACGCGGCACCACGGCGGGCACGCCCGGGGCGTCGGCATGCACGGTCGCGGCGCATCCGCTTGCGGTGGCACGCGCGCCTTCGAGCAAGGCATCGAGATGCCGGCGCTCCAGCGCGGGCTGGTCGCAGACCAGCACCAGCACGCTCCGGATGTCCGGCGCAAGATGCTGCCCCGCCGCGTGCAGGCTTCCCGCAAGCCCCGACTGCCATTCGCGATTGCCGACGACTTCGCAGTCCAGGTCGGCGACGGATGCCGCGATCGAATCCGGGTTCGCACCAACCACCACCAGCACCTGTGCGGGCGATGTCGCCAGCGCCAACCGGGCGGCGCGATGCACCAGGGTTTCGCCATCGCGCGTCAGCAACTGCTTGGGTTGGCCAAGGCGGGTGCTGCCGCCGGCCGCCAGCACCACCACCGCATGCGGCTGGCTCACGCCACCGCCACCAGCGCCCGCCATTGCTGCAGTTGCGCGGCGATGCTCAGCGCGATCGCCTGCGGACCACGACCGCCGAGGTCGAGGCCGACCGGCGAGCGCAAGCGCGGCACCAGCGCGTCACGCTGGCCCGGCGTCAACAGCTTGAACAGGTCGTCGCGGCGGCGCCGCGGCCCCAGCAGGCCGATGAAGTCGATGTCGGTTACCGCAAGCGCGTCCAATGCCTCGCGGTCGAGCTCGAAGTCGTGGTGCATCGCCAGCGCCGCATCGGCACCGGCCTCCTGAAGCGCTGCAGTGGGCGCGCCGTGCAGGCAGGCATCCGCGGAACTGCCCACCCCGCTCCAGCGCGCGCGCCTTTCCGCAAGGCAGATCCACCAGCCCAACTCGCGCAGCAGCGGGACCAGCGTGGCGGTTTCCGGACCCGCGCCGAAGATCAACAGTCGGGGAAGGCGAGGCAACGAAACCTGCCACGCGTCGTTGCCGCCTGACCACGCCTGATTGCCGCTGTCGAGCCGCCATTGCGCGCGTTGCGAACCCGCCTGGAACGCGACCGCGCCATCGGCATCGATGCAGGCGCGCAACGCAACGCCATTGCGCAACCACGCATCAAGCGTCGCATCGATGCCGGGCAGCGACTGCAGCGGCAGCATCGCGATGCGCAAACGCCCGCGACAACCCAGCGCAGAACCCGCAAGCAGGTCGTCGTCGCTGCGCGTGTCGATCTCGATCCAGTCGATGCCGCCGCTGTCGGCGACGTGTCGCGCACGCCTCGCCAGCTGCGGTTCCAGGCAACCCCCACTCAACCAGCCGGCCTGCAGGTCGTCGTCGAACAGCACCATGTCGCCGACGCCGGCATAGGTGGAGCCTTCGGTCTCCAGCACCAGCGCCAGCACGCCGCGGTGCCCGCGCTGGATCGACGCCGCCGCCGCTTCCAGCACGCTGCGCGGATTGCCGGCGGCGAGGAATGCATGGCGCGCCGGGCGATCCGCGTGGAACGGATCGAGTGCATCGCCGGCATCGACGTGCCGGCGTGGATGCGGCTCCAGTTCCATGCGGGTCAGGCGACGGGCGGCAATTGCCCGATCAACTTGTCCAGGGTGATCGGGTAGTGGCGCACGCGCACACCGGTGGCGTTGTAGACCGCGTTGGCGATCGCGGCGGCGACGCCGCAGATGCCCAGCTCGCCGACGCCCTTGGCCTTCATCGGCGAAATCACCGGGTCGAGGGTGTCGAGGAAGACCACCTCCTGGTGCGGGATGTCGGCATGCACGGGGACTTCGTAGCCGGCGAGGTCGTGGTTGACGAAGAAGCCGAAGCGCTTGTCGACGACGAGCTCCTCCATCAACGTGGCGCCCGCGCCCATCACCATGCCGCCGATGACCTGGCTGCGCGCCGACAGCGGATTGAGGATACGTCCGCCGTCGCAGACCGCGAGCATGCGGCGGATGCGCGTCTCGCCGGTGTACGCGTGCACGCCGACTTCGCAGAAGTGGCCGGCATAGGTGCCGACGTCGTACTCCTTCATGAACTCGCCGATCTCCATCTGGTCCTCGGCGGACAAGGTGCCGGCATCCTTCAGCGCGAACGTGCGCTCGCCGGCGCGGATGCGCCCGTCCGCGAACACCGCGGCATCGCCATCGAAGCCGAGCTTCTCGCCGATCTTGCGGCGCAGGCTGACGCAGGCCGCATACACGCCGGCGGTGGAACTGGCCGCGCCCCACTGGCCGCCGGAACCGGAGGACGCAGGCAGGTCGGAGTCGCCGAGGGTCACCTTGACCCGATCCAGTGGTACGCCCATGGTCTCCGCCGCGGTCTGGGCGAGGATCGTGTAGCTGCCGGTGCCGATGTCGGTCATGTCGGTTTCGACGACGACCCGGCCCTCGTCGTCCAGCCGCACCCGCGCCGCGGACCTGGTGATCGGCGCCGCGCGGTAGCCGGCGGACACGCCCATCCCGACCAGCCAGTGGCCATCGCGGACCTGGGCGGGTTTTGGATTGCGACGGGTCCAGCCGAAACGCTCAGCGCCCTCGTGCAGGCAGCGCAGCAGGTTGCGATCGGAGAAGCGCTTGGTTGGATCGCCCGGCACGCGGTCCGGTTCGTTGCGCACGCGCAATTCGATCGGATCGATGCCGAGCTTCTCGGCGAGCTCGTCCATCGCCACCTCCAGCGCCATGTGGCCCGGTGCTTCGCCGGGCGCGCGCATCGCATTGCCCTCGGGCAGGTCGAGCGCGGCGGTGTAGTTGGCGACCAGCCGGTTCGCGCCGGCGTAGAGCTTGGGCGTCTGGTAGGTGCCGTTTTCGCCGTCCTCGCCGTTGATGTTGCCGGACCAGTTCTCGTGCGCGATCGCGGTGATCCTTCCGTCGCGGCCGGCACCGATGCGCAGGCGCTGGATGGTCGCCGGTCGATGCGTGCTGTTGTTGGCCATCAGCGGACGCTGCAGCGCGATCTTGACCGGGCGACCGACTTCCTTCGCCGCCAATGCGGCGAGCACGGCATCCGCGCGGATGAACAGTTTTCCGCCGAAGCCGCCGCCGATGAAGGGCGATTCGACGCGGACGTTCTTCGGGTCGATCCCGAGGATCTTGCCCATGCTGTCCTGCGCCCACTGGATCATCTGGTTGGCGGTCCACAGGGTGAGCTTGTCGCCCTCCCACGCGGCGATGGTGGCGAACGGCTCCATCATCGAGTGGCTTTCGTCGGCGGTCTGGTAGGTCGCATCGACCTTGACCGGCGCCGCGGCGAACGCGGCATCGAAATCGCCGAGCGTCTTCTTGTCGGGCTTGCCGCCGCCCCCGGTTGCCAAGGGCGCCGACGGCGCGAGTCGCGGGAAGTCGAAGCGTCCGCCCTTGCCGACGTCGTAGCGCGTCTTGATCAATCCAGCGGCAGCGCGTGCCTGCTCGAAGGTCTCCGCGACCACGCAGGCGATCGCCTGGTGGTAATGGGTCACCTCGCGCCCGCCGAACAGCGGCGCGTTGTTGCCGATGCCCTTGCCCACCGGCTTGGTCGCGGGCGCGGTGACCACCGCCAGCACGCCGGGCGCGGCGCGCGCCTGCGCCACGTCCATCGAACTGATCCGGCCCTGGGCGATGCCCGCGCCGACCACGTAGCCATAGGCCTGGTTGGCGACCACGTCATGGCGCTCGTACGCATACGGCGCGGTGCCGGTGGTCTTCAGCGGGCCATCGATGCGCGGCGTCGACTTGCCGACGACCCTGGCCTTGTCGAACAGGTTGTCGCCCGAGGGCGCGTCGAATTTCATGGCCATCAGCGTCCTCCCTCGACCAGCACCGCCGCCAGCGTGCGTTCCGCCAGGGTGAGCTTGAACCTGTTCTGCTCGGTGGGACGCGCGCCCTCCAGCGCTTTCGCCGCAGCTGCCTTTACGCCGCTTGCAAGCGCGGCTTCCGCCGCTTCGACGCGCCATGGTCGCGGCGCGAGCCCACCGAAGGCGAAACGCGCCGAGCCATCCTTCTGCACCACCGCCGCCACCGAGACCAGCGCGAACGCGTATGACGCGCGGTCGCGGACCTTGTGATAGGCGTGCCTGCCGCCGAGCGGCGTGGGCAGGGTCACATGGGTGATCAGTTCGCCGCGCTCCAGCACGTTGTCGTGCTGCGGCTTGTCGCCGGGCAGGCGGTGGAAATCGCCGATCGCGATGCTGCGGATGCTGCCGTCCGGCTTGACGGTCTCGACCGTGGCATCGAGTACGCGCAGGGCCACCGCCATGTCGCCGGGATAGGTGGCGATGCATGCATCCGACGTGCCGATCACGCCCAGCGGCCGCGAGAACCCGTCGATCGCCGCGCAGCCGGAACCCGGCTGGCGCTTGTTGCAGGCCATGTTGGTGTCGTAGAAGTACGGGCAGCGCGTGCGCTGCAGCAGGTTGCCGCCGGTGGTCGCCTTGTTGCGCAGCTGGCCGGACGCGCCGGACACGATGGCGCGGGTGAGCACGCCGTAGTCGCGACGCACGCGCTCATCCGCGGCCAACGTGGTGTTGCTGACCAGCGCGCCGATGCGCAGTCCGCCTGCTTCCGTCTTCTCGATCTTGTCCAGGCCGATGTCCTGCACATCGACGAGGTGGGTCGGCGTCTCGACCTCGAGCTTCATCAGGTCGAGCAGGTTGGTGCCGCCGGCGATGAACTTCGCGCCCTGGGTGGCGGCGACCGCCTTCGCCGCGTCCGCGGGCGTCTTCACGCGCTCGTAGCTGAAGGCCCTCATGCGCGCCCCCTCCCCGACTTGCCACCGGCGACTTCGGCCATGGCATCGGCGATGTTGGAGTACGCACCGCAGCGGCACAGATTGCCGCTCATGCGCTCGCGCATTTCCATGTTGGTCGCGCGTGGTCGCGCGGTGATGTCGTCCTGCACATGGCTGGGGATGCCGCGCTTGATTTCGTCCAGCACCGCCACCGCCGAACAGACCTGGCCCGGCGTGCAGTAGCCGCACTGATAGCCATCGTGCTTCACGAAGGCGGCCTGCATCGGGTGCAGCTTGTCCGGCGTGCCCAGGCCCTCGATGGTGGTGACGGCGTCGCCGTCGTGCTGCACGGCCAGGCTGAGGCAGGAGTTGATCCGCTCGCCATTGACGATCACCGTGCAGGCGCCGCATTGGCCGTGGTCGCAGCCCTTCTTGGTGCCGGTCAGGCGCAGGTGCTCGCGCAGCGCGTCGAGCAGGGTCGTGCGCGTATCCAGCTCCAGCGCGTGTTGCTTGCCATTGACGGTCAGCGAAACCTTGGCGTTCACGGGAGCCTTGTGTGGACTGGGCGCCATCGCCTTGTCGGCCACGGCGGCGGCGCCCGGCGCCAGGGTCACCGCGACCGAAGTCGCACTGGTGAGGAGCATCTCGCGGCGAGTCAGCTTGAACCCTTCATCGGGCTGGTGCACATCGACCTCCTGGCTCTGGGTTTACCCGTGGCTTGGGTGGACGCGAATCGGCGAAGGCGACGCACAAGCATGCGCGCCCGGATCCGGAGGAACGTGAAAGCCGAACGCCTGCGTTGGACCCGGTGCGGTTCCCCCCGCCGGTCGGAGATTACCCCTCTTGTGGCATGGCCGCGCGGCCGACCCGCAGCGCGATCGCGTCGGCGCGCACCCGTCGAACCCTGAACAGGGCAGCCCGCGATCCTGCCCCTGCTCATTGCTCGAACGTGATCGAACCCGGCGGCGCGCAGCGCTCGGCCGCATCGTGGTACACCGCCTCGATGTTGTCGCCGACGGGACCGGGCACGAATGCGGCGTGGTACCGAGCTGCCACCTGATGCTGCGGATGACGCCACCGGGGCTGCCGGCGGATCGAGCATCGATGAAACTCGCACGGCACGGCGGCGGCCTCAATCGCGCACGCCGAACTCCAGGCAACTGCTGCCGCGCCAGTGGATCTCCAGGGGTTGGCCCGCATCGGCGGCGACTTCATCCGATGGTTCCCTGCCGCTGCCCAGGTTGAGCTGGCGATCGGGTTGCCTGATGACGCCGACCGTCACCACGATGCGGCTCCCGGCGGCGAGCCTGCGCCCGATCAGGCGGGTGTCCTTGACCATGAGCCGCTGTGGCGCGCCGGCCTGCAACAGGCGGCGCTGGCGGCGATCGGCGTTGTAGCTTGCGCGCTGCAACCAGTACGCGAGGTCGAGGTATTCGCCCTTGGCATTGCGCTCGTACACGCCGAGCAGCACATCGACGTCGCGCTTGTTGACGCTGAAGTCGAGCGCGCCCTCGAACGCACCCGCGAGTTCGCTGTCCTGCGGCAGCACGTCGCCAACGAAGACCAGCCCGGCATGCGGGTCCAGCGTGGTGTTGACCACGTTGGCCGGTTGCCTCCAGCCGGCATCGCCGCGGTCGGTGAAGTCCACGCGCTGGCTGACGACGGCCTGCGGTTGCGGTTGCGCGGACAGGCGGTTGGCTTCGCCCGCCGCGCCCGGCACCAGGCACAGCCGTTGCCTGCGCGTCGGCATCGCCTCCAGCGTATGCGCGTGCCGCCATGCGTCCGCGCCCATGACTTGCCAGTTCACCCGATCCGACAGCACCTCCGGCTTCGGCGCGCCCTTCAGCACGTGATCGAACCAGGCCAGCCGCAGGGCCTGCAGGTCGATCCGCGCGGACGGCTCCGGCGCATAGCCCTGGATCGCCGGCGGCACGCCGGCCTGCATCGTGAAGTGCTCGTACGGCCCGATCAGCAGGGTGTGGTCGGCGTCGGGCCGATGCCGCAGGTGTTCGCGGAAGTAATGCAGGACGCCAACCTGCGCGCCGTCGAAATACCCGGTGGTCGCCAGCACCGGGAGATCGATGCCGGCGAACTCGTCGCCCTGCGGGATCATCGCCTGCCAGTAGTCGTCGTAGGCCGGATGCTGCAGCCACCTGGCGAATACCGGGTTCGCGCTGCCATCGATGGCCGGCAGGTCCCGATACGCGCGGCCGCTTGCATACCAGCCATCGTCGAGCGCGGCCCAGCGGGCGCGGGCGCCGTAGCGGGCGTCGTCCAGCGAGCGGTTGCTTGCGGCATACAGCGGCCAGGGATACATGAAGTTGAGGAAGATGCCGCCCTCCATCGGCACGTCGATGCCGGGCGCGGTGGTCGCCGAGGTCGCGACGGCCTTCAACGCCTTCGGCCGGTGCTTCAACGCGGCCCACTGGGTGAAACCGCTGTAACTGCCGCCATACATGCCGACGCGCCCGTCGTTCCACGGCTGCGCCGCGATCCAGTCGATCACCGCCGCCGCGTCGGCGCCGTCGCGCTCGAACGGCACGATGGCATCCGTGCTGCGGCCCTTGCCGCGCGTGTAGGCCACCACCCCGGCGTAGCCATGCGCCGCCATTTTCTTCGCGTCGGCCCAGGCCCAGTCGTCATTGGCGTAGATGGTGAAGGTCAGCAGCGCCGGCAGCGCCGGCGCCTTCGCCGGGCGCACGATGAGCGTCGAAATGCGCGCGCCATCCGGCGTGCGCACCAGGGCAGTGCGATCGATGGCGTAGCGGCGCGCGTCGTCCGCCTGCAATGCCGCATCGAACAGGGGCTGGAACTCGCTGTAGGCCGCATGCACCTGCCAGGCGCGGACCAGCTCGATCGCGTCCGCCAACGGAAGCCGCCTGCGCCCGGAGACCTTCGCGATCGCCCCGTCGAGTTCGCCACGCATGCGCGGCAAGCCGCCACCGAACGCGAATTCCGCCTGCAATGCGACCCTGTCGTCCAGTGCGCCGAAGCGTTCGGCGAAGACGGTGTCCCAGGCCTTCGCGAACGACATCCCGGCTGCCGCCTGCAAGGCCTTCGCCCGCGCATGCAGCTCGTACTGCAGGTACAGCGGCGGTTGCGACGGCTTGTCATCACGCAACGCGCGCAGTGCCTCGATGCTCCTGACCGCGTCCGCGTAGCGCCCGCTGGCCAGCTGCAGCCGGAACAGCGTGCCGAGATGGCGCTGGCGGTCGTCGTCGCGATACGTCGCCATCGCCTCGCGCGCGAGGATCGGCATCGCCTGGTCGACGTCGCCGGCGTGCAACATCGCCGGCACGCGCACGGCCGGGGTTCGCGCGGGGCAGGACAGCGACAGCGCGATCAGCAGCAGCGCAAGCGATCTCTTCATGTGCCAGGGCCCATGGTTTCAGGCGGACGTTGCAGCGGACAACGGGTTTCGCGCGGGAAATTGGTCATCGACGAAGGTCGCCGATCGATTCGATCCAGGCTCGGTTTGGCGGCCTCGTTCGCATCGGCCGCGCAACCGGCATTGGGCCTTCTCGAGGTGCGTATCGCGGAGGACGCGTGCCGGCGCTGCCTGCAGGACTCCCGCACCGAATGACGCTGATTGGCCTGGCGAGGCAGTCGGCAGGCATCGACACCTGTTCCTCCGGGGTGGAGGCGACTGGCACGGGGCACGCGCCAGCTCGCCTGCCATGCGATTCCGCGACGCGATGGTGATTCCGCCCCCGAAGTGTCCGGTTTGTGGGCCCGACTGCGCATCCACTGTCAGGTATCCACCCACCCATGCACGAGGAGGCACCATGGCCACCGCGGATGAAATCACGCGTTTCAAGGCGCTTGTCAGGAACTGGAACGGCTATCGGGCGAGCCTGCCCGAACCGGATCGCTACGAAAAGATCAGGATCGATCTGAAACAGGTGCGCAATCCAGGCTGGCGCGGCAATCCGCCGTTGACCTCCTGGCCGATCAACCTCGTCGACTCGGACGCCGCCATGGTGGCCGCGGTCGAACATTACTTCGTGTGCCGGGCGTGGGTTGGATCGGGGAAATTCCCCGCGTGGCAGATGATGACGATGAGTGCGATCTATGACGCTGGAAAGATGGTTGGAGCCTCGCCGAGGCACAATCCGGACCAGCCAACCACGCCACTGACCAGCCTGCAGATGTGGGCGCAGGCGGAAGGCGTACGCGACGGCAGCAACGACCTGAAGATTTCAGGCAAAAGCGCACCCGCCGTGGCGATGCCACCAAGGTACTGAACCTCTTCCCGCCACCCGGGCCTCGTTCGAACCGCGCCCGCATCGGGGGCGCGGTCTCGCATCGCCACGCCAGCGTGGCACGCCGTCGCCACCTTCAGTCGCGGGCGGGCCGTGCGCGTCTTGCATCGTTGCCTTGGGTCGTCTCGTTGCCTTTGGTCGTCGCGCGACTTTGCGCGAACTCCGGGAAGGTCTCGGCGATCGGCGCCACATCCGGCAGGATGTAGAACACCCCGCCGCGCTCGAACGTCGGACGGATGATCTGCTCGTAGAACTCGGGCGAGACGTTGATGCAGCCATGGGTGACGCGGTTGTCGTCCGGCGAAGGCGACGCAAGGCGCTCGGCGCGTTTCTCGGCTGGTACGCCCGTCGCGGTGGGGTGGATGGAGAGCGCGGAATCGTAGTCCACCCACAGCACGCGCCCAGCGTCGAGCGAGGGACCGAAACCGCCGACAAAGCGGCCAGCAGGCGTGGTGCGATCCCGGCTCGGGATCTCCCGAAGCGCGAGACCAGCGACCCCGGGGGCCGTATGGTCGCCGACCGCCGAGCCAAACAGCCCAGGCGTCGCGCCGCGAAGCCGGCCGTCGCCGTCGAACACCAGGATCTGTGCGGCGGCCTTGTCGATGACCGCGAACGGATAGCCTTGGCTGTCCTTGGCTGCGACAACCCAGCCCGCGAGCTCGATCACCGTGCCGGAGACCTCCTGGCCCGGTGGAAGCTGGTCGACGGCGACGACCGATTGCGCGGCGGCGCCGAAGCTCGCGAACACCAGCACCAGGGCAACAGAAACGGCGCGGATCGCAGGGTGCGTGCAGGTACGGATGGGACGCTTCCTTGCAACGAAGGCTCGATGAAAGACCAGGAGACCGGTAGCCGGCAAGGGCCACCGGATCCCGCTGCAAGCCGCTCGTCGCGAACGGCCCCGGCGCGACTAACCTCGCGGCTTGCGACTCGGCGCCGTTTCGAGCTGCTGGACCCGACTTTCTATCTGGTCCAACCGCTGGTTGGCCTGCTGCGCGGACTGATTGGCGGATTCGGCGCTCTGGGCCGCGCCCTGCACCTTCGAGTCGAGTTGATCGAGGCGCGAGTTGATCGTTGCAAACTCGTCGTCATAGGTAGCGCAGCTGGCAAGGCCCAAGGTCACGATGATCGCCACGCCGAGCGTACGCGCCATGGCCAGAGATGGCTTGGTCAGAATCATTTCCAATTCTCCTTCGTCCGGGTCGTCGAAAATATAGTCGGAACCTGTTGATGGACTGTGAAGACGCGGCTGCTGGCGAGCGTTGCAGGCGGCGGGTTCTTGAACCATGTGTTGCATCGATCGCATGAAGCCGCCGGCGCGCATGATTGGCCGCTATGCCTGCGACTCGCCGGACCGCGGCCCCATGCGCAGCGTGGTGGTGGTGCCCTGCCCGCTATCGGATTCGATCTGCAGCGACCACTCCAGGTGTTCGCACAGGCGCGCGATGAGATCGAGGCCGATGCCGCTACCGCCGCGCTCGCCGCCGCCACGCGCGATGCGCGCGTACGCCGCGCTGATTTCCTCCGGGCTCATGCCGTGCCCCGGGTCCTGGATCACGACCGTAGCCGGCGCTTCGGTCCGGATCGCGATCTCGCCGCGGTCGCTGTGCTCAATGGCGTTGCGCAGCAGGTTGCCGATCGCCACGCGCACGATCTGCAACGGTGCGACGATCTCCACTGCGCTGCTGGCGTCGATCCGGATCACGAGGTCCTTGTGTTCGGCGAGATGGCGATGGTCGTCGACGATCGCCAGCAGCAGGCCAGCCAGCACGATGCGCTCGTCCGCCTGCCGCAGGCGCGCGGGATCCTTGGCCAGCACCAGCAGCATCGAGATCAGTTCCTGCACGCCCCTGGCCGTGCTGCGGATGCGCTCGAGCAGCACCTGCACGGGAGGGGAAACCCCATCCGCCTGCGACGCGAGGTCGGCGGCACCGGCGATGACCGCGATCGGCGTGCGCAGCTCATGGCTGGCCATGTCGACGAACAGGCGCTCGCGTTCGACGAAGTGGTCGTTGCGGGCCAGGTATCCGTTCAGCGCATCGCCGATCACTTCGAGCTCCGCGCTCGCACCCGCGGGGATGTCGAGCCTCTGGCCCTGCCGGTCCGGCCGGAGCTGCCCGATCTGGTTCGCCATCCGCGCCAGCGGCCCGACCAGGCGGCTTGCGCCCCATGCGGCGAGCGGGCCCAGGATCAGCAGCAGGGTCAGCGCCAGCCCCACCACCGTCAGCGTCATGTCCTGCTCGCGCGCCTCCAGTTCCGAGATGTCCAGCGACAGGATCAGTCGGTGATCGCCCACCTGCCGTACCAGGACCACCAGCTCCTCGCCCTTGATCGGCACCTCATCGTGCACACCGGGTGCGAGCGCATCCAGGGTCGCCGGAACCCCTCGCGGGTTGCGACTGTCGTAGAGCGCCATGCTGCGGGTATCGACCCAGCGGTAGCCCGGCTCGCGCTCCATGCGCTCCTGCAGGTGGTCCAGTTCGGTGTCCAGCAGGGTCTGCCACACCAGTTGCTCCGCGCGTTCGTTGACGACCAGTCCATGGATCGTGACGGCGACGGACAGGAGTGCGACGTAACCCAGCAACCCGATGAGCAGGCGCCTGCGCAGGCTCGGTCGTCGCGTGGCTCGATCAGTGGAGTGCATCGGGGTCCTGCCCTGCGATCCGGTAACCCTCTCGCGGGACGGTCTGGATCAGCTTCTGTTCGAACGGGCCATCGACGCTGCGCCGGAGCTCGTAGACATGCGAGCGCAGCATGTTGCCATCGGGCGGGTTGTCGCCCCACAGCGTTTCCTCGAGCCGTTCGCGGCTGACGACCGCGGGACTGGCGAGCATCAGCACCTCCAGGATCCTGCGCCCGGCCGGATACAGGTGCAGCGGCTTGCCCGCGCGGGTGGCTTCCAGCGTCTTCAGGTTGAGGACCAGGTCACCGACCTGCAGCACCTTGCGCCGGCCGCGACCGGTCGATCGCGCCACCAGTGCCTCGAGGCGGAGCGACAGTTCCTCCAGGTCGAAGGGCTTGGTGAGGTAGTCGTCCGCGCCGGCACGCAGGCCGGCGATGCGGTCGGGCAGTTCCTCGCGCGCCGTCAGCATCAGCACCGGCACGTCGCGGCCCGCTTCGCGCAGCCGTTGCAGGACCGCACGCCCGTCCATCCGTGGAAGCCCCCAGTCCAGCACCACCACGTCGTAGCCCTGCGTGCTCGCCAGGTGCAGGCCGGTCGGACCATCGGGCGCCGCGTCGATGGTGTGGCCGCCCCGTTCGAAGTATTCGAACAGGTTCGCGACCAGGTTGCGGTTGTCTTCGACGACGAGGATGCGCATGGCCCGAAGCATGTCCAGCCGATCTGCCCACCATCATGCCGGGCACGTGCAGCAGCCACCAGCGGAAACGTTCCGACAATTTTCCGACACGTTGGCGGTTAGGGCGGCTGCCGCCAACGGACCCGCCACGGGCTGCGCTTGGCCGGTCCGCGGGGATGGCGGTTTCGACGGCGTATTTAACGCGCGTCGAATGTTGCTCCGACCGCTCTCCGACCATCGGCTCCCGATCATCCGCGCACCCTCGACAACGGTCCGTGCCTCTTGGTCAGCGCGAAGCCATCCTCCATCCCCAACCCGAGCGTGTTCATGCCGCCCCCCGCATGGGCGCAGCCGGCGTGGCAGCGGGCAGTCCTGTGGGGGCCGCTGGCTTTCGTCGCGATCCTGTTGGTCGCCGTCGCGACGTTCGACATCGACCAGCGCGTGGCGGACATGCTCTATGCGCTGGAAGGCCAGCGCTGGGCCCTCAAGGGCGCGATCGCGACCGACCTGCTGATCCATCTCGTCGGCCGCGATCTCAGCGTGGTGGCTGGATGCGCCGCGGTTGCAACCTGGATCTGGTCACTGCAGGGCCAGCGCGGGCGTCCCTGGCGCAAGCCGCTGGGCTACCTGGTGCTGTCCACGGTGCTGGCGACGACCCTGGTCGCATGGATCAAGACCTGGTCCAACATGGACTGTCCGTGGGACCTGCTGCGTTACGGGGGCACCAAGCCCTTCGTGGGCCTGCTCCACCTGCGACCCGTCGGATTGCAGCGCGGCTACTGCTTCCCGGCGGCACACGCCGGCGCCGGATATGCCTGGGTCTCCCTGTATTTCTTCCTTGGCGTCGTGCGTCCCGAATGGAAAACCCGTGGCCTGGTGGTCGGCCTGGGCATCGGCTTGCTGTTCGGCATCTCGCAGCAGCTCAGGGGCGCGCATTTCGTTTCCCACGACCTGTCCACCTTCGCCATCTGCTGGGGGACGGCCGCCGGCTTGTATTGCCTGTTCTGGCCCGCGCAGGAGTCCCGGCACGACCCGGCCCCGGCCCCGGCGGGGCGACCGGCATGAGCGTCGCCTTCCCGCAACAACAGGCCTCGGGCTACGCACGAGCCGTGACCCGCGGCATGGGTGGGCTCCGGGGTCGCTGGCCGCTGAGCCAGGAACTGCTGGCCTTGCTGGTGGCGCTGTATTTCTCCATCGCCGCCAACGCGACCTTCTTCCGCGTGGTGGGCGGGACCGGGGCATTCGCCGGCTTTCGCGGCCTGGGTTTCGGCTTCGGCCTGTTCGTGGCGATCACCGCACTCAATACGTTCCTGCTGCTGGTCCTGCTGAACCGGCGGTGGGCAAAGCCGCTCATCGTGGTCCTGCTGCTGGTCACCTCGTGTGCCGGGTACTACATGAGCCGATACACCGTGTACCTGGATCCGGACATGATCCGCAACGTGCTGCACACCGACAGCAAGGAGTCCCGCGAGCTGGTCTCCTGGGGCATGCTGCCGACCGTGTTGCTGCTGGGGGTGCTGCCGGCAGCCGCCTTGTGGCTGGTCGAGCTGAAGCGCTATCCGGCCAGGCTGGCCTTCGCCAGGCGCGGGCTTGCCATCGCCGCCTCGTTGCTGGTCGCCGCGGGCGCCGTGCTGTCGATGTACCAGCCGATGGCGTCGCTGATGCGCAATCACCATGAAGTGCGCTACCTGATCATGCCGGGCAACTACCTGGTGTCGATGGCCAGCGTGCTGAAGGGAGCGGGCAACCCGGGACCGCGGATCGCCGTCGGCCTGCAGGCGAAGGTCGTCGGGCGCCCGCCGAATGCGAAGCCCCGACTAGTGGTGCTGGTCGTCGGCGAAACGGTGCGGGCCCAGAACTGGGGCCTGGATGGGTATTCCCGGCAAACGACGCCCCAACTGGCGGCCATCGACGGGTTGATCAACTTCAGCGACGTGACGGCCTGCGGATCCTCCACCGAGGTCTCCGTTCCCTGCATGTTCTCGCCGTACGGACGCAGCCACTACGACGCCGACAAGATCAAGCGCAGCCAGGGCCTGCTGCACGTGCTCGACCACGCGGGGATCAACACCCTGTGGCGGGACAACCAGACCGGGTGCAAGGGAACCTGCGAGGGCCTGCCCTTCGAATCGGTCGAGCACGCGACGATCGCCGGCGCCTGCACCAGGGAAGGCTGCCTGGACGAAGCGATGCTGCACGGGCTGGTGGAACGGGTCGCGCAGGCGCCAGGCGACATGGTGGTCGTCCTGCACCAACTGGGGAACCACGGCCCGGCCTATTTCAGCCGATACCCGCAAACGCTGGCGCGCTTCCAGCCGGTCTGCACCTCCAGCGACCTGGGCCAGTGCAGTGGCGAGCAGATCGTCAATGCCTACGACAACGCAGTGCTTTATACGGACGAATTCCTCGCCAGGGCCATCCACCTGCTCGCCGGCATGGCCTCTCGCGATACGGCGCTCCTGTACGTGTCCGACCATGGCGAATCGCTGGGCGAGAACGGCTTGTTCCTGCATGGCATCCCGTATGCGATCGCACCCAGCACGCAGACCAAGGTCCCGATGGTGCTCTGGCTGTCGCCGGGATTGATCGCATCGCGGGGGATCGACCCTGCCTGCCTGGCGGACGAGGCCCGGCAGCCCGCCAGCCACGACAACCTGTTCCATTCGGTGCTGGGCCTGCTGCAGGTGCAAACGCCGGAACGGCAGCCGGGGCTGGACCTGTTCGCGAAATGCACCGGGCCCGGATCAGGCCGCAACCTGGAGCATGGTTGAGGCCAGTGTCGATCGCGGGCGCGGGCGGCCGGCGTGGCATTGCACGCGCTGCCGGCGTCAGAACCCGTAGCGCAGGAAGCCGCCATCCACCGCGATGCATTCGCCGGTGATGTAGCTCGATGCGGGCATGCACAGGAACGCCACCGCCGCCGCCACTTCCTCGGGTTCGCCGATGCGACCCAGCGGGGTGCGCAGCAGGACTTCGTCGAGGTAATCGGGATCCGCCAGCTTGCCGCTGGTGCGGCGCGTGCGGATGTACCACGGCGCCACCGAGTTCACCCGCACGCCGTCCTCCGCCCATTCCACCGCGAGGTTGCGGGTCATCTGGTGCAGCGCGGCCTTGCTCATGCCGTAGGGCGCGCCACTGCGCACGTGGGCGATACCGGACACGCTGCCGATGTTGACGATGGCCGAGGCCGCATGCTTCGCCAGCAGCGGATACGCGCCGCGGCACAGCTCGAACGCGGAGAACAGGTTGACCTCGAAGATGCCGCGCCACTGGTCCTCGCCGTAATCGAGCACCGGACGGGTGACGTTGCCGCCGGCGTTGTTGACCAGCAGGTGCAGGCCGCCCTGGTCGGCCGCCCAGTCGAGGATCTCGTTGCGCTGTTCCTCGTCGGTGACGTCGGCCGGCAGCGCCAACACCGCATCCTCCGGACCGGGGAATTCCTCCTCCAGTTCCGCGCGTGCCTGCTCCAATGCGTCGGCATCGCGCGCGACCATCAGCACCTGCGCGCCAAGGCCCAGCAGTTCCCGGCAGATCGCCAGGCCGATGCCGGCGCTGGCGCCGGTCACCAGCGCGCGTTGTCCATCCAGGGTCCAGCGTTGCGATGGCATGCGCGGCTCCGATGCGTGGGGTCGGGGGTAGGATAGGCCACGTCCACACCGCTGGAGTCCCCATGCGCATCCCGTCGTTCCTCGCCTGCCTGGTCGCCGTGCTCGCACTGGCCGCATGTTCGCCGGGCGAAAAGAAGCGTCGACCCGATCCGCGGGCGACCGCATCGGTGCTGCAGGCCGCCGATGCCTACACGGACGGCGCGCGCGCCGCGGTGGCGGACATGCAAGCGGCAGCGGCGAAGGCGAAGCGCGGATCCCGGCCTTCGCCGGGATGACGAAGCTGGGCCCGGTGCGCCTTTAGTCCGCCGACTTCGGATAGGCGAGCAGGATCACCAGGTCGTCCTCGCCGTCCTGCATCAGCGAATGGGTGCTGCCGGTGCGGGTCAGCATGGCATCGCCGGGGCCGACGTCGCGGATGCTGCCGTCCACGATGTAGCGGCCCTTGCCGCTGACGACGTAGTAGACCTCGTCCTTGTCGTGCTGGTGCATGCCGATGCCGGCGCCCTTGTGCAGCACGCGCTTGCGGAAGAAGAACGAGAGCCCGGTCGCATCGGCGAAGAACGGATACGCGGTCGTCGTGCCGGCGCCGCCATGCGGGCCGGGTTGCTGGCGGGCGATGTCGGCCTCATGCACCACCTGCGAGGGGTGCGCCTGCGTGGCCCGGTCCGCCAGCGCGGTGTCGCGCGCGCCGCAGTCGGTGTCGCGCACCACGCTCTTTGCGAGCGCCGGATCCAGCGCCTTCCAGCCGCCCACCACCAGGCAGGCCACCGCGGTCGCGCCGCGCGCCTGCAGGTGGGTGTCGTCGGCCAGGTCCTGCGCCGGCACGTGCATGTAGAACGGCTTCGAGGCCGCGTCGCCGAGCGCGCGCAACCATGCGGTGCTCGACGCATCGAGATCGATCAGCCCGACCTGCTCGCGCCTGGCCAGTTCGCGCACCGCGATGCTGTAGGCACCATGCGTGTCGAGCAACTGGTCGATCTTGCTGCCGCGCTCGAACTTGCGCCGTGCCAGCGGGGTGATCAGGATCGGCGTGGCGCCCTTGCCGCGGGCGAGCGCGACATAGCGCAGCAGCCACTGCGGGAAGGCCTGCGCGGGTTCGTTGTAGCGGGTCGGGTCCTCGGCCTTCTCGTCGTTGTGGCCGAACTGGATCAGCAGCACGTCGCCAGCAGAGAGGTCCTTCTCGACCGGCTTCAGCCAGCCTTCGTCGATGAAGCTGCGCGAGCTGCGCCCGGACTGCGCATGGTTGCGCACCTGCCACGTGGCGGGATCGAGGAAGGATTGCAGTTGCATGCCCCAGCCCTGGCGCGGCGCGCGCTCGGGGCCGTATTCGCTGGCGGTTGAATCGCCGACGATGAACACCCGATGCGGCGATTGCGCAGCGACCGCATGCGTCGGCAACAACAGGAAGACAGCGAGGACGACGTACAGGATCCGCATGGCCTTGCCTCGCGCGGTGCAGGATCGGGAAAAGAGCGGGACAGGCAAGGTTCAAGCCCTGGAGAGGGAGCGCATTCGCCCTGCCTGTCCCGTATGCATGCGCCTCAACGCGCCAGCCAGCCGCCATCGACCGGGATCACCGCGCCGTTGACGTAGTCGGAGGCGCTCGACGCCAGGAACACCGCGGTGCCGCCGAGGTCGGCCGGGATGCCCCAGCGACCCGCGGGGATGCGATCGAGGATCGCCTTGTTGCGGTCCTCGTCGGCGCGCAGCTGCGCGGTGTTGTCGGTGGCCATGTAGCCGGGCGCGATGGCGTTGATGGTGACGCCCTTGTTGCCCCATTCGTTGGCGAGCAGGCGGGTGATCCCGGCGATGCCGCTCTTCGATGCGGTGTACGACGGCACCCGGATGCCGCCCTGGAACGACAGCATCGAGGCGATGTTGATGATCTTGCCGCGGCCCTGCGCGATGAAGTGCCGGCCCGCCGCCTGCGACATGAAGAACGCGGACTTGATGTTGACGTTCATCACGTCGTCCCAGTCCTTCTCGCTGAAGTCGACCGCGTCGGCGCGACGGATCAGGCCGGCGTTGTTGACCAGGATGTCCAGCCCGCCCAGGCCGGCGAGGGTTTCCTCGACGATCCGGCCGACCGGTTCGATGCTCATCAGGTTGGCGTCGATGTTGAGGAAGCGGCGGCCGAGCGCGCGCACCTTCTCGGCGGTTTCATCCGCCGCCACGATGCCGGCGCCGGCGATGTCCGCGCCCGCTTCCGCCAGCGCCAATGCGATGCCCTGGCCGAGGCCGGTGTTGGCGCCGGTGACCAGCGCGACCTTGCCTTCGAGACTGAATGGATTTGCCATGACGAGCCCTTCCCCTTGCCTGTGGTGGCGCCAGCCCGCAGCGCGGGCACGGCGATGCGTGGTGCTTACTTGAGCTGGCAGATGTCCAGCACGTTCATGTCGGTGTAGTCCAGGTTCTCGCCACCCATCGCCCAGATGAAGGCGTAGTTGCTGGTGCCCGAGCCCATGTGGATCGACCACGGCGGCGAGATCACCGCTTCGTCGTTCTGCACCACGATGTGGCGCTGCGCGTCCGGCTGGCCCATGAAGTGGTAGACGCGGTCGTTGGCACCGAGGTCGAAGTAGAAATAGATCTCGCTGCGGCGGTCGTGCAGGTGCGGCGGCATGGTGTTCCAGACGCTGCCGGCCTTGAGCACGGTCAGGCCCAGCAGCAGCTGCGAGGACTGGCAGGTCGCCGGCACGATGAACTGGTAGATGGTCCGCTCGTTGCTGGTTTCCAGCGCGCCGCGCTCCAGCGCCACCGCGTCCTTGATCGACAGCTTCCTGGTCTCGAAGCGCGCATGCGCCGGCGTCGACGCCAGGTAGAACTTCGCCGGGTTGGCGGCGTCGGCGGAAGCGAAGCTGACGTCGGTGCTGCCCATCGCGATGTACAGGCCATCCTTCGGGCCGAGTTCGTACGCGGTGCCATCCACGGTCACCGTGCCAGCGCCGCCGCCGACGTTGATCACGCCCAGCTCGCGACGCTCCAGGAACGGATGCCCGGCGGCCGAGGCCGGCTCGGTCTGCTTCGGCAGCTCGACCGCCTTGCCCACCGGCGCAGCGCCGCCGATCACGAAGCGCTCGTTGTGCGAGTAGTTCAGCTGGACGCTGTCGTCCACGAACATCGCGCCGACCAGGTAGCGGTCGCGGAGCTGGTCGTTGCTGGCCCCGGACATCATGTCCGGATGGGTGGCGTGGTAGGTCTTGCTGAACATGCAGAGTGCTCCGGTGCTGCTGCTTGGTGCCCGTCGATCGGGCAGCGGACGTGGGGGTTTCAAGGATTCTAGCGACTTTTGGACACCGGTGTCATTTTGCGTCGCGGCAAAACCCCCAAACCCCGTACGCATGGGTCATTCGGGCGGCTGTGCGGAGTCGCGGATGATCAGGTGCGGGCGGATGCTGGCCGCGGACAGGGCGGCGGCGGACTCCGGCTGGATCAGCATCGCCGCGGCGATGCGGCCGGTGTCGCGGGTATGCCGGCGCACCGAGGTCAGCGACGGCCACAGGCGCGAAGCCAGCGGGCTGTCGTCGAAGCCGACCACCGACAGCTGGCGCGGGATGGCGATCCCGGCACGCATCGCGACCTTGTACACGCCGGCGGCCATTTCGTCGTTGCCGCAGAAGATCGCGGTCGGGCGCTGCTTGCCGAACAGCAGCTTCTCCGCCGCGGCCACGCCGGACTCGAAGGTGTAGCCGGCTTCGACCACGCGCGCCTTCGGCACCTGCACGCCCTTGCCGGCCATCGCCTCGATGAAGCCCTGGGTGCGCTCGATCGCCGAGCGGTACGCCTGCGGGCCGGTGATCAGGGCGATGTCGGTGTGGCCCAGGCCGAGCAAATAGTCGGCGACTTCGGCGGCGCCGTTGCGGTCGTGGGTCACCACCATCCGCGACGGATCGTCCATCGAGACCGAGGCGATGCGCGTGTAGCGGCAATCGATGTCGGCCAGCATGTCGGCCAGCGCCTGGTCTTCCGATGCGCGCGGCACCAGCATCACCCCGTGCAGCTTCTGTTGCTGGGCGAAGCGGCGCACGCCGTCGATGTAGCCGGGGCTGCGGCTGTCGCAGGGATGCACGACCAGCTCGAAGCCGGAATCGCGCAACGCGTCCAGCGCACCGTACTGCATGTTGACGATGTACTGCGCGGTCGGGTTGTCGTAGACCATGCCGATCAGGAACGAGCGCCGGAACGCCAGCCCGCGCGCCATCGGGTCCGGCGTGTAGCCGACCTCGCGCATGATCGCCTCGACCCGGTCGCGGGTGTCCTTCCGCACCAGCGGCGAGTCGTTGATGATCCGCGACACGGTCTTCTTGGAGACACCGGACAGCCGCGCGATGTCGTTGATCGTCGACGTCTTGCCGGATGCGGAGGCATCGGAACCGGCGGATTTCCTGCGGACGGTCATGGACGGGGCGCGCTCTTCAAGGGGCGAGGATGTGGTTCGATTCTAGCGACCGCCGCCAAGCGCGGCGCGCCAGCGCGGATATTCCGTCTTCAGCAACCCGCGCGGCCAGTTGCCGTACCACTCGTAGCCGGTGCGACGCTCGCGGGTGACGTCCTGGTAGCGCGCCAGCCGGTGGCCCTCGCGATCCGCCAGCACCGCGCTGTTGTCGGCGAGGTCGTGGAAGCGTGCCCAGACGCTGGCGGACGGATCCTCGACCAGGCGCCGGTCCTTGTCGGTGCCGTGGTAACGGAACTGTTCCGGCGGCGCGTCGAAGGTCTCGATGCGCCAGCCTTTCAACTCCACGCGGCGCAGCCAGTCGACCGCGCCATCGACCGCGGCGATCACCGCCGGCGACGGCGACGGGATCGTCATCAGGTAGCGCACCACGCCGACGGTTTCCTGCCCGGTGATCGAGGGCAGCTCGAACGTGCGGCCCTGCGCCGGTTGCAGCGTGACGGCGTCATATTGGCCGGCCCACCCGGCGAGGCGATCGCCCTGGCGCACCTGCAGGCGCAGCAGGCAGTCGTCGCCGCGCGCCACCGCATTGCCCACGCGGGCGAGCGTGGCGGCGTCGACGAAGGCGTAGCGCGCGCGATCGGCCAGCACCTTGCGCAAGGTGCCGAGCACGCCGGCGGTGACGTCATCGGCGATGGTGATGTGCGGATGGTAGGACTGGCTGGCCGGCACCGTGTGCGGCCAGCCGCCGCAGGACGGAACCTGCTGCGCCAGGGTGAACTCGAGCGCGCGCAGGCTGCCATCGCGATAGCGCGCGTCGCCGGTGATCGCCCACGCCGTCGCCAGGTAATCCAGTTGCGTGTAGATGTTGCGGTTGTCGAAGCTGCCGCCGGACTTCCTGGCCTCGTCGGCGAAGCGCGCGCGCGTCTCGTCGTCGAGCACCCGCGCCGGATCCTCGTTCTCCTTCCAGCCGCCGTCCACGCGCTGGTACAGCAGGATGGTGTCGGCGATCTCCGCCACCGCATCCGGCGCATGCCGGGGGTACTTGTCGCCGTGCACGTTGCGCCAGTGATGGATCGCGTCGCCGAAGCCGGCCAGCGAGGGCGCGGCCACGGATTGGTCGCCGCCACGCGTCGCCAGCGCGGCCGCGGGGATCGCGCAGGCGACCACCATCAACAGCGTGCGCACGCTCCGCTTCAATGCTTGAGCACCGCCGGCAACCACAGCGAGATCTCCGGGATCATCGCCACGGTCAGCAGCACGACCAGGCCCGCCAGCCAGAACGGCCAGATCGTGCGCATGCTCTCGGCCACGGTGATCTTGCCGATCGAGGTGCCGATGAACAGCACCGAGCCGATCGGCGGCGTCACCAGGCCCATGCCGCCGGCCAGCACCATCACCAGGCCGAAGTGGATCGGGTCGATGCCGTAGGCCTTCACCACCGGCAGGAAGATCGGCGTGCAGATCAGGATCTTCGGGGCGAGGTCCATGAACATGCCCAGCGACAGCAGGATCACCACGATCAGCAGCAGCACCGCCTGCTTGCTCTCGGCGACCGACTGCAGGAACGCCACCGCCGCCGCCGGCACTTCGAGGAAGGCCAGCAGCCAGCCGAACACCGCCGCGGTCGCGATCACGAACAGGATCACCCCGGTGGTGCGCGCGGCGTGCACCACCGCGTCGCGGAACTCGGCCCAGCGCAGCTGCCGGTACAGCACCGCGGTCACCAGCAGCGCGTAGACCACCGCGATCGCCGCCGACTCCACCGCGGTGAAGATGCCGGCGCGGATGCCGATGAAGATCAGCGCGACCAGGGCCAGGCCCGGCAGCGCGCCGACGAAGCGCAGGAACACCGCCTGCCAACCCGGGAACGGCTCGGTGCCATAGCCGCGATGGCGGGCCACCGCGTAGCCGGTGATCATCATCGCCACGGTCATCAGCAGCGCCGGCATGATCCCGGCCGCGAACAGGTCGGTGATCGAGATGCCGCCACCGGCCGCCGCCGAGAACAAGATCAGGTTGTGCGACGGCGGCACCAGCAGCGCGACCAGTGCCGCGGTCATGCACACGTTGACCGCGTAGTCGCGGTCGTAACCGCGCTTGATCATCTGCGGGATCATGGTGCCGCCGACCGCCGAGACATCGGCCAGCGCGGAACCCGACACACCGCCGAAGAACAGCGAGGACAGCACGCTGACCTGGCCGAGGCCACCACGCACGCGGCCGACCAGCGCCGAGGCCAGCCCGATCAGGCGTTCGGAAATGCCACCGCGCAGCATCAACTCGCCGGCGAAGATGAAGAGCGGGATCGCGATCAGCGAGACCGCGCCGGACCCGGCGGAGATCTGCTGGACCAGCACGATCGAGGGCAGGTCGAGATACAGCAGGGTCGCCAGCGCGGACACCGCCAGCGCGAACGCGACCGGCACGCCCAACAGCAACAGGGCGACGAAGGAACACAGCAGGATGCTCATCGCCATGGGGTCAGGCTCCTTCCCTGGGTGCGGGCTGGGTCGCCAGCCATGCCTTGTACAGGGCGAACACGCAGATCAGCGCGCCACCGAAGGTCAACGGCAGGTAGTTGATGCTCTGCGGCATCGGTGCGCCGGCGATCTTGATGTCCAGCCCGTCGACCAGCAGCAGCCCACCCCACGCGGCGATCATCGCGCCCACCGCCGCGATCAGCAGCGGGCGCAGCACGTAGAGCACGCGGCGCACCGGCGCGGGCAGGCTCTCGGCCAGCAGGTAGAAGCCGAAATGGCGATTGGTGTGCACGCCCGCGGCCGCGCCGAAGCTCATCGCGGTGGCCAGCAGCAGCAGGGTGACCGGCTCGGTCCAACTGGGCGAATCGTTGAGGACGTAGCGGGTGAATACCTGCCAGCCCTGCACCAGCACCAGCCCGACCAGCGCGCAGGCGGAAATGGCGATGGCGATGCCGGCGAGTCGGTCCAGCGCGCGTTGCGCGGGTCCGGCCGGGACGGTGGTCGTGGTCTCGGTCATCGTGGACGGCTCAGGCAAGGTCGCGGATGCGACGGTAAAGGGCTTCGATCTCGGGCTTCTGGTGGTATTCGTCCAGCAGCGGTTGCGCGGCGTTGCGGAAGGCGGCCAGGTCGACGTCGTTGACCTTGATGCCGTCGTCCAGCACGGACTGGCGCGCCATGCGCTCGGATTCCTCCCACTTGGCGCGCATCACCGGCACCGACGCGCGCGCGGTGCGCAGCAGCAGTTCGCGATCCGGCGGCGCCAGCGCATGCAGGCTCTCGCGCGACATCACCAGCACGTCCGGCGCATACGAATGGCGGGTCTCGGACCAGAACTTGGCGGCCTCGAAGTGGCGGCTGGAATGGAAGCTGCGCATGTTGTTCTCGGCGCCGTCGATCATGTGCGTCTCCATCGCCGAGAAGGTCTCGCCCAGCGACATCGGCGTCGGGTTGGCGCCGAGCAGGCGCACCAGCTTGATGAAGATGTCCGAGGCGGCCACGCGCATCTTCATGCCGTGCAGGTCGGCGGGTGCGTGGATCGGCTTCTTGTTGTTGTAGAAGCAGCGCGCGCTGGAATCGTAGATGGCCAGGCCGACCAGGCCGCGCGACTCGAAGCTGCGCAGGACCTGCTCGCCGACTTCGCCATCGACGACGCGGCGCATGTGCTCGATCGAGTCGATCACGTACGGCAGGCACAGCGCCTGGGTCAGCGGGAACGCATTGTTGAGCGCACCGGAGAACACCCGGGTGATGTCGATCACCCCGTAGCGCACCATGTCGATCGCCTCCGACTCGCGGCCGAGCTGGCCGGAGTGGTACAGGCGCAGCTTGAGGCGGCCACCGGTTTCGCGCTCGAGGGTTTCGCCGATCCAGCGCACCGCCTCGACCGTCGGGTAATCCTTCACGTGTACATCGGTGGCGGTCAGCAGCTGGGTGTCGGTCGCCGCCCAGGCGCGCGGCAGCATGGCCGCGCCTGCGGCGGCAACGGCGCCCGCCAGGAAATGTCGACGCGTGTTCATGCCGCGACTTCCGCGACGGCGGCCACGGCGTCGATCTCGAAGACCGCGAATCCCGGGAACTCCACCCGCGCATGTTGCCCGGCCACGATGTCGTGGATGCCGGTGGCGGCACCGGTGGAAACGTATTGACCCGCACGCAGCGGCAGGCCACGGCGCGCGCAGCGCGACAGCGCGAACGACAGCGCGGCGAGCAAACCGCCGGGGATCGAGCTGGCGCCGCCGGTGCCGACCGACACGTCGTCGATGAAGGTTTCGCAGGTCAGGTCGTCCATCGACCGTTGCTGCCAATCGGCGATGACAGGCCCGAGGATCAGGCCGGCATTGTTGCCGTAATCGGAAACGACGACCGGCGGCCCCAGCCGGTTGATGTCGGGCAACGCGCTGCCCGCCAGCTCGACGCCGACGCGCAGGCTGTGCACCAGCGCGGCCGCTTCGTCGAACGTCCACGCAGTCTTGTCGGCGGGCGCGTCCTGCGCCAGCACGAAGATGAATTCGGCCTCGACCGCGGCGAAACCGCCGGTGATCACCGCGAATGTCCCCCGATGGTCATCCGGGCGCTGCACGCGGTTCTCGAAGATCGGCCCGACCAGGCGATCCTCGCCCAGCCTCTCGACCCAGGCATCCGGGATCTTGCCGACCTTCCAGCCCGAGATCGACGATGGCCACATCGGGATCGCCGCATCCTGGCAGGCATAGCCCGCGTCAAGGCTGGCCGGGATCGCGCCCGGATATTGCGGCAATGCGCTGGCCTGGCGACGCGCATCCACGAGCCGCTTCGCGATCACCGAACTGTCTGTCTCATCCCCTTGCACGATCCACTCCATCCCTGCCCCGACCCCGCCTGACGTGAGCGGAAACTTTTATAGGAAACCGGTGTCAATGACAATGTGCACTGCACTATGATTGACCCGTCTCCTGGGAGGGAAACGCAATGACGCACCGCAACAAGAACGGCAGTCGCCGTTTCCGCCAACTCGGGCTCGTCGCACTGCTCGCATTCGCGGCTCCGCTCGCCGCGCAGCAGGGGCCTGCATCGACAATCGCATTCCCCGGCGCGATGGGCTGGGCCGCGCAGACCCCCGGAGGTCGCGGCGGCAAGATCCTCCGCGTTACCACCCTGGCCACCGAAGGGCCGGGCTCGCTGCGCGAAGCGCTGGATGCCAAGGGTCCGCGCATCGTGGTGTTCGAAGTCGGCGGGGTGATCGACCTCGGGGCGAAGGCGCTGAAGATCCGCGAGCCGTTCCTGACCATCGCCGGACAAACCGCCCCGCAGCCGGGCATCACCCTGATCCGCGGCGGCATCGACCTCAGTGCGCACGACGTGATCATCCAGCACATCCGCGTGCGCGCGGGCGAGGCAGGGCTGGCGAAGATGGCCGGCACCGATTTCGACTCGATCAGCACCATCGGCGCCCATGACGTCATCGTCGACCATTGCTCGCTGACCTGGTCGACCGACGAGAACCTGTCGGCGTCCGGCACCCGCTTCAAGGGCGACACCCCGGAGCAGTGGCGCGAGGGCACCTCGCATCGCATCACCTTCAGCAACAACATCCTGGCCGAAGGCCTTGGCTACGCGACGCACGCAAAGGGCGAGCATTCCAAGGGTTCGCTGATCCACGACAACGCGCGCGAGATCCTGATCATCGGCAACCTGTACTCGCAGAACCGCGAACGCAATCCGATGTTCAAGGGCGGCACCCAGGGCTGGGTGGTCAACAACCTGATCAACAATCCCGGCCAGCGCGCGGTGCACTACAACCTGATCGCCGCCGAATGGGACGGACATCCCTACCAGGACGGGCAGTTGGTGCTGGTCGGCAACTCGATGCGTGGCGGCCCGAACACGCCGGAGCGCACGCCGTTCTTCCAGTTCGGCGGCTCGGGCTGGCTGGACCTGTACATGGAGGACAACCTGGCGGTGGATCGCTACGGCGAACCATTGCCGCAGACCGGCCGCTACAGCAGCAACAGCGCCGGCTGGCGCATGCTCAAGTCGCGTCCGCCACTGCCGTTCGGGGTCAAGCCGATCCCGGCCAGGGACGTGCAGGACAGCGTGCTCGCCAACGCCGGCGCACGCCCGTGGGATCGCGACGACATCGATCGGCGGATCCTGGAGAACGCGATCGAAGGACGCGGCAAGCACATCGACAGCGAGCAGGAAGTCGGCGGCTATCCGAAGCACCCGGAGACGCGGCAGGCGTTCGTGCCCGCGGACTGGAACCTCGACACGATGGAACCGCTCAAGCCGCTGCCACGCCGCGAACCGCTGCGCTGAGGCCGGCATGGACCGCACGCGCCGACAGGTGCTGAAGACCTCGCTCGCAGCGGGACTGGCGGCCGCGATGCCGGCGCTCGCCGCATCGAGCAGCGAACGCTCGTCCGCGCGCACGCGCAGTGGCCGCATCCTCGGCCTGCGCGACAACGGCGTGCACGTGTTCCGCGGCATTCCGTATGGCGCCGACACCGCGTCGACCCGCTTCCAGCCGCCACGCCGGGAGACGCCATGGCGTGGCGCGCGCGATGCGCTCGCCTTCGGTGCCAGCGCGCCGCAGGGCAGCGATGACGGTCCCGGCAGCGAGGACTGCCTCTGCCTCAACGTGACCACGCCCGGCCTGCGCGACGGCAGGCGGCGACCGATCCTGTTCTATATCCACGGCGGCGCCTTCAGCAACGGCTCCGGCAGCAGCCCGCTGTACGACGGCACCCGGCTGTGCACGCATGGCGACGTGGTGGTGGTCACCGTCAACCATCGCCTCAACGCATTCGGCTATCTCTATCTCGGCGAGTTCGACGAGCGCTTCGCCGAATCCGGCAACGTCGGCCAGCTCGACCTCGTCGCGGCGCTGCAGTGGGTGCGCGAGCACGCCGCGGAATTCGGTGGCGATGCCGGCAACGTGACCGTGTTCGGCCAGTCCGGCGGCGGCGCCAAGATCGCCACGCTGATGGCGATGCCGGCCGCGCGCGGGCTGTTCCATCGCGCGTGGACGATGAGCGGGCAGCAGGTCACCGCCGCCGGTCCGCGTGCCGCCGCGCAACGCGCGCGCCTGTACATGGACGCGCTCGGCGCGCGCGACGCCGATGCGCTGCTGCGCCTGCCGATGCCCGCGCTGGTGCAGGCCTTGCGCACGCGCGATCCCTCGCGGGTCGAGGACACCTCGCTGTACTTCGGCCCGGTGCTCGCCGGCGAGGCCTTGCCGCGGCATCCGTTCTGGCCGGACGCGCCCCCGCAGTCCGCGGCGATCCCGATGGTGATCGGCAACACCCGCGACGAAACCCGCGCCTTCCTCGGCAATGATCCGGCGAATTTCGCGCTCACGTGGGACGCGTTGCCGGCGAAGTTGCGTGCGCAGCAATTCGTCGACCTCGATCCGAACGATGTCATCGCCGGATACCGCCGGCTGTATCCGCAGTACACGCCGTCCGAAGTGTTCTTCGCCGCCACCACCGCCGGTCGTTCCTGGCGCGGCGCGGTGGAGGAACTGGAAGCCCGCGCGCGCGCCGGCAACAACACCTGGGCCTACCAGCTCGACTGGCATCCCGACACCGACGAGGGCCGCCGCAGCCGCGCCTTCCACACCCTGGACATCCCGCTGGTGTTCGACAACACCGCGCAACCGGGTTCGCGCACCGGCACGTCGGACGAGGCACGGGCCGTGGCCGCGGCGATGCGCGATGCCCTGCTCGCCTTCGCCCGCAGCGGCGATCCGCGCACCGGCGCGACCGCGTCGTGGTCGCCGTATTCGCTGCCGCGCCGCGAGACCATGGTGTTCGGCGCCACCCCGGCGATGCAGGACGATCCACGCGGCGGCGAGCGCGCGCTGTATCAACGCGTGCCGTTCGTGCAGCGCGGGACGTTCTGAGGCGAGGCGGCCTCAGGGCACGCTGGCGAGCGCCGCCAGCGGCACCCGCGTCACTGCGATGTCTTCCTTGTTGACCGCATAGGCCACGTAGAGGTGGTCGTTCCAGACCACGCTCTTCGGATAGTGGTAGCCGGGCCGCTTGTAGCGGCCCTGATGGCGAAGCGGCGGCAGGTCGGCGCGGCCGCGCAGCAGCAGGCTGCGATCGAAGGCATGGCCATCGCGCGACAACGTCACCGCCAACGGAATGCGCACGCGATCCGCGTTGGGCGCATTGACCAGGAAGGCGCTGCCGTCCGGCAGGTTGCCGGCGCTCTGCTTGGCGCGGGCGTCAGGCATCGCGGTGAGTGCCGGCGTGCTCCAGCGCTCGCCACGGTCGCAACTCTCGCTGGCCAGTTGCCGGAAGCTGCTGGCCTGGTCGCGGAAGACCATCACCGCACACTCGCCGCCATCGCGCGCACGCCGCAGGAACAGGCTGGGTTCCAGTTCGCGGCTGACCCGGCCTGCATGCGCCAGGTTGTCCATCGCCCCGCGTCGCCAGCCGCTGATGCCGAGTGGATCATCGGTGAAGTGCGGCGCCACCATCATCCCGGGTCGCAGGTGGAACGCGCTGACGATGCGGCCATCCGCCAGCGCGTGCGGATCCTGTTCGATGATGCCTTCGACCGGCGCGCCATCCACGCCCATGACCCGACGCGGCGCCGACCACTGCACGCCATCGGTGCTGAGCCTGTATTCGGTCCAGCCACCGTCGCCGGACTGGAAGCCGGTCGGCCACACGTTGACGTAGGCGACCAGGGTTTTTCCGTCGGTCCACCAGCCGCCATTGGAATGCATCGCCCCGCCGCTGCCGGCCGGTGCCAGTTCGCGCGGCGCGCTCCAGTGCTCGCCATCGTCGCTGTGGCTGTGCAGGACGCGGGTATCCGCCGAATCCTCGTCCTGCACGGACGACTGCCACTGCGCATGCAGCCGCCCGCGGAACGCGACCAGCACCGCGCCGTTGTTGAAGCGCCCCTCATCGGGCGCGGGCGCGAACACGGTGAACGACCGGGTGCCGGGCGCCGGGCGCAGGCCAAGGTCGATGGCATCTGCATCGAACAGACCGGGTGCGACGGTGTACGGCGCGGCGTCATCGACCCCGGCGGTCGCGGGCATGGCCGCGGCGGCCATCGCGAGGATGCCGCCGAGCCAACTGGCCTGCATGCGGGTCGCCATGCTCAGTAATCCAGCGCGCGGTACCTGAAGTCGCGGAAACGCACCTTGCCCTCGCCCGCGGCGTAGATCGCCGGCTTCACGGCGAGGAACTGGCCGGCCACGTTGTGGTGATAGCCGGAGACTTCCATCTGGGTCGGATACTTCACCCACGTCTTGCCGTCGCTGCTGGTGTGGAAGGTGACGATGTGCTGGTTGTTGGTGACGCGCAGCCACAGCGTGCCGCCCTTGCCCGGCGACAGGCCGGCGGTGGGACGCTCCTGGCCGTAACGATGCATCACCAACGCCTCGCCGTTGCTGCCCACGCCCGCGTACAGGCGGTCGCTGTAGAACAGCAGGGCGCCGCCGATCGCGCCCGCTTCGATCTCCATCTCCACCTCGAACTGGTAGGCCTTGTCGCCGGCGATCACGGTCAGTGGCGAACTGTCGCGCGGGGTCTTGCCCTTGCCCTGCACGACCATCGCGCCATCGGCGAACGACAGGCGCGCGTATTCGTCCTGCGCGGGATTGAAGAACGACCACTGGTGGCCGAGGCGGGTGCCGTCGAACGCATCCGACAGCGCCATGCCGTGGGTGCCGACAGACCTGCCGCTGGGCTTCCTCAATGGCTGGCCGAGGTCACCGCCCCTGGCGATGTACCAGCCATCCGCCGTCCATTCGATCGGCTCCAGCAATGCCTGGCGACCGAGCGTCCAGTAGCCGTTCTCGTAGCCGTGGTAGATCGTCCACCAGCGGCCGTCGGTGCCTTCGATCACCGTTGCATGGCCGCGCGACCACCATGGTTCGCGGCGGTCGACGGTGCGCACGATCGGGTTGTGCGGCGAGTTCTGCCATGGCCCATGGATCGACCTCGAGCGCGCGGTGATCACCATGTGTCCGGTCGGCGGGCCGGCGGTGCCGCCGACCGCGGTGGTCATGTAGAACCAGTCGCCGCGCTTGTTGATCTTCGGGCCTTCCTGCGCGTAACCCTCGACGTCCCAGCTTTCCGGATATTTCCAGCCGTCGTACACATGCTTCGGCTCACCGACCACGCGCAGGCCATCGTCGGAGAGTTGCACGTAGTCGCCGCCGGAGAGGAACAGGTAGCGCTTGCCGTCCTCGCCGACCGCGTGCCCGGGATCGATGTAACGCCCGAGGCCGATGTTGATCGGTTCGCTCCACGGGCCGCGGATGTCGTCGGCCCAGACCACGTAATTGCTGCGCTGATTGCCCTCGGTGCCGCCGGTGCGCGCGGGGAAGTAGATGAAGTAGCGGCCCTTGTGCCTGACGATGTCGGGGGCCCAGATCGAGCCGACGTTCCTGGTGATCGCATGGCCCAGTGGCTGCCAGTTGACCAGGTCGCGCGAATGCCAGATCGGCAGTCCCGGATAGGCATCGAACGAGGACGAGGTCAGGTAGTAGTCGTCGCCGTCCTTCAGCACCGACGGATCGGGGCGGTCGCCGGCGAACACCGGGTTGAGGAAGCTGCCGTTGCCCAGGTCGGCCTGGCGCTGGTGCTCGATGCCGCGCTTCCACGCGCCCGCGGCCGGCTCGGCCGCAACCGCGATCAGCGGCGACATCGCGAAGACAAGCAGGAGCAATACAGGCAACGGGCGCAACAGGGCCATGGATCAGGTCCTTGGGGATGCAGGGGATGGCGGGTCGGATGGCCGCATGCCACGATGACACCGATAGTCATGCGACCGTAGCAGACCGCGGCAACGGCAGGAATCCTGCGCCGCAACACGGGTTCGCCGCGCGCCACCACCTACTGCCGAACAGGATTCGCCATGTTCCGTTTCCGCCACGCCACGCGCCTTCGTGGCCTTGCCCTGATGCTGGCCCTGCCGTGCGCGTTGCTGTCGCTTGCGTGCGCCGCGCAGGTCGCGCAGGTCGACCCGTCGATCACCGAACGACCCGCGGCGACGCCGATCCGCGCCAGCAAGGTCGTGCTGGTCGGCGATTCCACCACCGCCGTGCAGGGCGGCTGGGGGCCGTCGTTCTGCGCCAACCACGTGACCTCGTTCCTCGCCTGCGTGAACCTGGCGCGCGGCGGGCGCAGCAGCCATAGCTATCGCGCCGAGGGCTCGTGGGACATCGCCCTGCGGGAGATGCAGCCGGCCGGCTATCGCGCTGTGCACGTGCTGATCCAGTTCGGCCACAACGACCAGCCGGGCAAGCCGGGACGCTCCACCGACCTGGTCCGCGAATTCCCCGACAACCTGCGCCGCTACGTCCGCGACGTGCGCGCCACGGGCGCGGTGCCGGTGCTGGTGACGCCGCTGGCGCGTCGCCAGTTCAAGGGTGGCGTGCTGGTCGACGACCTGGCGCCTTGGGCCGAGGCAACGCGCACCGTCGCCGCCGAAATGGACGTGCCGCTGGTCGACCTGCACGCACGCAGCGTGGCCGCGGTGCAGGCGCTGGGCCCGGTGCTGGCGATGCGTTTCGCCCAGGCACGGCCGCTGGCGATGCAGGTCACCGCGGCACAGGCCGGCACCACGGTCGGTGCGCCGCCCGCAGCGGCGGCACAGCCCACCATGCCCGCCACGCAACCCCCCGGCACGGCTGCGCAGGACAACGCCACGGTCGAGCCGCTGGGCACGCCCAAGATCGCCTTCGACTACACCCACGTGGGCCGCGAGGGCGCCGATGTGTTCGCGGCCATCGTCGCCGACGAACTGGCTCGACAGGTGCCGGCGTTGCGCGGCAACCTGATTCCCTGAGCCGCGGCGCTCAGTCCCTGGCCGCGCGCCGCGCGCGCCAGCGCGGCAATTCCTTCGCCAGCAGCGATTCCGGCCAGGTGCCGTACCACCCATAACCGACGCGGCGTTCGTTGGGCAACCGCTCGAACGCGACCGGCTGGCTGTCGCGGTCGACGAACAGCGGCTGCTGCGCCTGCAGGTCGTGGAAGCGCGCCCACAGCGACGCGCCCGGCCGCGCGACCACGCGCACGTCCTTGCCGGTCGCTTGATCGGGCGCGGCGACATGCTCCAGCGCCAGGTCAGGCAAACGATGCGCCTGCAGCCACGCCGCCGCCGCTTCGACCGCGGTGATGATCCGTGCATCCGGCACGGGCTGGCGCATCAACAGGCGTACCACCCCGACCGATTCGGACACCGCAAGCGACGGCAGTTCGTAGGCGCGCGCCTTGGCGGGTTTCATCGTGGTCTCGTCGTATTGCGCGGCCCAGATGGTCGGCCTGCCGTCGATCAACACCTGGGTGACGAGGATGCAGTCGATGCCGCGCAACGCCGCCGCGCGCGCACGCTCGCCATGGGTCGGCGTCAGCGCAACCACCTCATCGTCGCCATCGGCGATCGACTGCAGCAGGGTGATGACCCGCACCATCGCGTCGTCGTTGTAGGTGACCTGGTGCCGGTACAGCGAGCGGTCCGGGTAGTACTGCGGCCAACCGCCATTCGGGTACTGCGCCTTCAGCAGGTAGTCGACGCCTCGACCCGCCGCCGCCAGGTACGCCGGGTTGCCGGTGCCGGCATGCGCCTGCAACAGGTAGGCGATCTCGCTGGTGGTGGCCTTGTTGTCGATGGTCGCGTCGTCGTGGCGCTCCTGCGCGCGCAACGCGGCGCGCTCGGCGGCATCGAAGCCGCGTGTGTAGTCGACTTTCTTCTCGCGGTAATGCTTGGACCATCCACCGGAGGCGGTCTGCAACAGCAGCATGTTCTCGGCGACTGGATCGGTCTTCGCCAGGTCCGGCGTCACCGTGCTGGCGCAAGCGCAGGGCATGGTCATTGCCAGCAAGAGGACCAGCCCGCGGAGTGCATTCGTGATGTTCATTCGTGCGCGCTCCAGCCGCGCAGGATCGCGGCGCGCGTATGCGTGCGTGCTGGACGCATCCCGCCAATGCCCCACCGCCCGCGCCTGCGCACGGACGATGGGGTCGCCGCATCAGAAGCTATAGCGGAGGCCGACGCTGTACTGGCGACCATTGACGGTGTAGCGATCCGGCAGCTGCATTTCGTGGTCGACGTAACGGCTGTCCGGAGTGTCGAGCAGGTTGATCGCCTCGAAGGTGGCGGTCAGGTTCTCGCTGAATTTGTAGGACATGTTGAAGTCGACGTTCTCCACCGAAGCCTTGTAGCTGACCGGGGTGGTGGAGATATCGCTGAGGTAGCCATCGCGATAGCTGGTGGAAATGCGCGCGCTGAAGGTGTCGTCCTCGTAATACAGGGTCGCGTTGTACGAGTTCGGTGACAGGTTGATCAGGTCGTCTTCGATCACCGTGGTGATGATCGTGGTGTTGTTGTTGGCCGCGGTGCTGGTCAGGTACTTCATCGTGGATTCGACGTGGGTGTAGTTCAGCTGCACGCCGAAATTGCTCCACACGCCGGGCAGCGAGGTGAACGGCTGCTGGTAGGTCAGCTCGTAGCCCTTCAGCGGGCCACCCTCGGTGTTGAAGTAGCTTTGCACGTTGAACAGGGTGTCGGGGGTGAAGCCGGCCGGCAGCAGGTCCAGCGGATAGCCGAGCTCCTCCCACGTCGAGATCACGCGGGTGCGCTGGATGTAACTCTCGATGTCCTTGTAGAACAGTGCCGCCGAAAGCAGGCCGCCCTCCTGGAAGTACCACTCCAGGCTCAGGTCGAAGTTGGTCGAGCGGAAGGGCTCGAGCAAGGGGTTGCCGATGTTGATCGCGTAGGTGCGGTCGTCGTCCACGAACGAGGTCGGGCCACCACTGACGCCCGGCGACAGGTACAGCAGGGTCGGGCGGGCCATGGTCTTGGCCGCGCCGAAGCGCAGCACCACGTCTTCGCCCACGTCCCAGGCCAGGTTGAGCGAAGGCAGCACGTCCTGGTAGTCATGCTCCACCACGCTGCGCACCGAGTAGCGATCGCCGGGGGCGGCAGTGGCGCTGGCCACGCCGAAGAACGGCACGCATTCGGGCGAGTAGTTGGCGGGGTTGCTGGCCTGGCAGGGCGCCCAGCCGGAGGCGGTGATCTGGGTGTCGGCCCAGCGCACGCCGAGGTTGCCGCGGAAGGCGCGTCCGAGCAGGTCGGTGTTGAAGTCGAGCTGCAGGTAGGCGGCCATGCTCTCTTCGTTGACCTCGAAATTGTTGTTCGAGGCGCCGAAGTGGCCGACGCCGGCCAGCCGGTAGTCCCCACCGAGGACACCGGAATTGCAGCCGCAGTAAATATCGAGCAGTTCGCTGACCTTGTCGAAATCCGGCACCAGCCAGCTGCCGGGCACGCCGGACAGACTGCTGCCGAACCCATCCAGGGTGGTGCTCAGGTTGCCCACGGTTACCCCCGCCGGCAACAACTGGGCCGGCCGGCCGTAGCTGATGTGGCGGTATTCCTCCGAGCTCATGTCGTAGCTCTTGTAGACCGCCCCGGCACGCAGCGCGAAGGTCGGGTTGATGTCGAACTGGAAGTCGACCTTCGCGGTGTCGTAGCTGTTGTCGACATAGCTCGGGTTGAGACGGACCTCGCTGATGTTGCCGCCCATCGCGGCGCCCGCGGCGGTGGTCGGCGCAACGCCATAGCCCAGCCAGGACCAGGCGGAGGCTTCGTTCAGCGCGAACGGGAAGGTCATCGCCGGCACGTCGGGATCGCCTCGCATGTCCAGCACGAAGCCGTCGAGGTTGGTGTTGTCGAAGCTGACCAGCGAGAACACCGGGCGCTGGTAGTCCGAGCTGGAGTGGCCGAGCTGCGCGTCCATCCGCAGCCGGTCGCTGAACTTGTGCTCCAGCGTGAGGCTGAGCTGGGTGAACTCGGTCGATTCCTGGATGTTGGTGGACTCGGTGCGGAAGTCGACGTTGTCGAACACGCCATAGGTCAGGCGACCGCTGCCGTCCACCTCGACCTCGCGCACCGCGATCTGGCTCTTGCCGCCGAGCTGGGCGTTGCGATGCAGGTTGGCGCCCAGCGAATCCTCGCGCTGGTCCTTGGACAGCTTCGAATACATCGCGTCGAAATTGACCAGGGTCTCGTCGGAGACTTGCCACTGCAGCGCACCGGTGATGCCGACGCGCTCGATCTCGCTGGCGGTGCGGATGTAGCGTGGGTAGCGCGGGATCCAGGCATTGGTCGCAGCGGTGTACGCGGCGACATTCGCGGCGGTGTTGGCCGGGCGCGGTGTGTTGTGGCCGCAGTTCGCGGCGTTGATGCCGTAAGTGGTGTTGGTGGCGGAGTTGGCCGGGCTCTGCGGGGTCACGCCCAGCGGCGAGCAGAAGCCGATGGTGCTGCCTTGCTCCCAGCGCACCGGGTTGTAGCCTTCCTCGACCACGCTTCGCTTGCTGTACGAGGCCGACAACAGCGCACCGAAGCGTCCTTCGCCCCAGGTGTTGGAGATCAGGCCGGAGACGCGCGGGTCGTACGACTCGGACAGTTCCCCGTAGCCCACCTGGCCACTGGCGGTGGCGCGGAAACCGTCGAAATCGAACGGACGGGAGCCGCGCAGGTCGACGGTGGAGCCCAGCGAGCCCTCGTCCATTTGTGCGGACTGGGTTTTGTTGACCTTGACCTCGCTGAACAGCTCCGAGGCGAAGGTGTTGAAGTCGAAGCCGCGGCTGCGATTGACGCCCGCAGTACCGGTGCCTGCGGTCGCAAGCGCCTCCAGGCCGTTGAGGCGCACGCGGGTGAAATCGGAGCCCAGCCCGCGGATGGAGATCCGCTGGCCCTCCCCGCCTTCGCGGTCGATCGACACGCCGGCGATGCGCTGCAGCGACTCAGCCAGGTTCTGGTCCGGGAACTTGCCGATGTCCTCGGCCATGATCGCGTCGATCTGCTCGGTGCTGGCGCGCTTGGCGTCGAGCGCCTTCTCCAGGCTGGCCCGGTACTTACCCTCCACGGTCACCGTGTCGAGGTCCTTCGGATCGGGCTTGTCCTGGTCGCCGCTGGCGGCCTGCTGTGCCAGCGCCTGGCCCGGCATCGAGAACAACGCCACGGCGATCGCCGCGGCCAGCATGGACACCGGTGTCTTCCTTGCGGCGAACGTGTAGCGCATAGCATCCCTCCCCCGGGAGCGGGCCGCGTCGCGACCCATTTCAAGACGTGTTGGTGGATCGGGATCATCCGACCGGGCCCCCGCCCGGCCGGATGTCCAGCCGCATCAGAACTTGTAGCGCACGCCGAACAGGTACTGGCGGCCGGTCTTGCTGTACTCCAGCGGCAGTTGCAGCGACGGGTTGGCCACGTACGAGACCTGCGCCTCGTTGGTCAGGTTGTTGGCTTCCAGGCTGACTTCGAAATGCTCGTTGATCTCGTAGCGGACCGAGGCATCCACGATGGTGGTGCCGACCTGGCCATGCAGGCCGTTCGACGCGCTGTTGAAGCCGACCTCGGTGCCGGGCACCTGGATCAGGTAGTCGTCGCGGTTGGTCGCCGAGACACGGCCAGAGAACCGATCGCCTTCGTAGAACAGCGTGGCGTTCCACGACGTCTTCGACAGGCCGGTCAGGTCTTCCTTCTGCGCCGGCGCGCCGGTCGACAGCAGGTACTGGATCTTCGAATCCACGTAGGTGTAGTTCAACTGGGTACCGAAGCCGCTCCAGAACCCGGGCAGGAAATCGAACTGCTGGGTGTAGTTCAACTCGAAGCCGCTGAGCTTGCCGCCGGGCGTGTTGACCGGCAGGGTGAACACGAACTCGTCGTTGACCGTGGCGGTGGTGCCGTCGAGCAGGCTGGCGGGCAGGCCGCTATCGGCATAGATGCGCGTCTCGCGGGTGGTCTGGATGAAGCTCTCGATGTCCTTCCAGAACAGGCCCAGGCCGAGCATCGAGCCTTCGTCGAAATACCACTCGAAGCCGAGGTCGGCGGTCTTGGCGCGGACCGGATCGAGGAACGGGTTGCCGCCGGAGACGGTGCGCGCGGAACCGCTGACGCTGACAGTGACGCCGGGCACCACGCTGCCAAGGGCCGGACGCGACATGGTCTTGGCGGCGCCGAAGCGGATCAGGAAATCCGGGGTGATCTCCGCCACCAGGTTCATCGACGGCAGGGTGTCGCTGTACTCGCGATTCACCGTGGCCGGAACGGGCTTGCCGCTGGCGGTGGCGATGCCGGTCGCGGTCTGGTCGGTGCGGACATAGCGCACGCCCAGGTTGCCGGAGAACGGGATCGAACCGATGTCGGTGTTGAACTCGCCCATCAGGTACACGCCGCGATCCTGCTCCTGCACCGCCTGGTCGCTGGCGGCGAAGTTGCTGAGGGCGAAGGTGCCACTGTCGCTGAGGATGCCGAAGGTCTGGGCGATCTTGGCGAAGTCCAGCACCGTCCACGAGTTCGGTGATCCCTGGACGCCGCCCAGGCTGGCCAGTTCGATCATGTCGGCGGGCACCGCGGTGGTGCCGCCCGGGAAGTTCGGCACGATGGTCTCGGTCGCGGTGCGCCGACGCTCGCTGGAATCGAACGCGAAGTTCTTGGCCTGGAAGCCGCCGCGCAGGGTGATCGACGGGTTGAACGTCCACTCGAAGTCGAGCTGGCCGGTGTCGTAGGTGTTGGTGACGTCGTTCTGGCGCAGGCGGATGGTGGACAGGGTCCAGCCGGCCGGATTGGTCGGATCGAAGCCGTAGTTGAACACCGGCAGGTTCGGATTGCCGCGATAGTCGTAGCTGTAACCGTCGACATCCAGCCTGTCCATCATCACCGTCGCCTGCACCGGGTTGTTGTGGTGCGACTTGGAGCTGCCGATCTTGCCGGTGAGGCGGAAGTTGTCGGTGAAACGGTGCTCGCCGTCGAGGCTGAGTTGCTGGAAATTGGTGACCCACTCGTCATGGCGGCTTTCGGAACGGATGTCGACGTCGTCGAACAGGCCGTACACCAGCGCACCGTTCTGGACCGCGCCATCGCGCACAAGGATCTGCGGCTTGCCGGCGGCCCCGGTCTTGCTGAGGCCGTTCGCCTCGATGTACTTCTCGTCGCGCTGCGCGTCGATCTTCGAGTACAGCGCGTCGAGGGTGAACAGGGTGCGGTCGCTCGGCCGCAACTGCATCGAGGCGGTGACGCCCAGGCGCTTCTGGTCGTGCTCCATCAGGGTGTAGCGCGGGAAGCGCGGGGCATACACGTCGGCGGCGAGCGCCGGCTTGTACGGGGATGCCGGGTTGAAGCCGCCATTGGTGGTGCCGCCGGCCCAGCGCACGGTGCCGGTGCCTTCATCCAGGGCCTCGCGCTCGGAATAGGCCAGCGACACCAGCGCGCCGAACATGCCGTCAGCCCAGCTGTTGGCGACCAGGCCGGCGAAGCGCGGCGTGGTGGTGTCGACGGCATCGTTGAAGCTGCCCTGCAGGTTGGCGGTGGCGGTGAAGCCGTCGTAGTCGAACGGATGGCCGGTGCGCAGGTCGACGGTCGCGCCGAGCGAGCCTTCCTCGACGTCCGCGGAGGCGGTCTTGCGCACCAGGATCTGCGAGAACAGGTCCGATGCGAACACGTTGAAGTCGAAGCCGCGGCCGCGGTTGGCGCCGCCCTGGCCGTCGCTGCTGCCGACCGAGCTCATCGCTTCCAGGCCGTTGACGCGCACGCGGGTGAACTGCGGGCCGAGGCCGCGCACGGTGATGCTGCGGCCCTCGCCGGCGTCGCGGGTGATCACCACGCCGGGAACGCGCTGCAGCGACTCGGCGAGGTTGAGGTCGGGGAACTTGCCGATGTCCTCGGCGACGATCGCATCGACCACGCCCTTCTCGCTGCGCTTGATGTCGAGCGCCTTCTCGAGGCTGGCGCGGTAGGTGCTGACCACCTGCACGGTCTCGAGCTCGGTGACCTTGTCGTCCGGCTTCGCCTGCGGGTCCTTCGCGGCATCCTGCGCCAGCGCGCTGGCGGGCACCATGTGCAAGGCGATCGCGATCGACGCGGCGAGGATGGAAACCGGTGTCTTTCTGTTGTGGGTATTGCGGCGCATCTGAATCCCCTCCCGGGTCATTGCCGTTGTTTTGGTGCATGCCTTGACGTGGCAGGCGCAGTTGCTTAGGTTCCCAGCGGCAAAATGACACCGCTGGTCAAAACCGTAACAAAATACAAACAACAAGGCATGCTGCAGTGCGCAACGGTCGGTAAGGTGCGCGGACTCAACAAGGAGAAGGCAATGGCGGACCGGGTGGTGTGTTTCGGTGAACTCCTGCTGCGGCTGGCCGCGCCGGGCAACGAATTGCTGTTGCAGCGGCCGCACCTGGACGTGCACGTGGGTGGTGCCGAAGCCAACGTCGCGGTGGCGCTTGCCGGGTTCGGCCACGCGGTGGCGATGGCCGGGACACTGGCGGACAACGCGCTGGGCCGCGCGGCGCGCGACCAGCTGCGCCGCAACGGCGTGGACACCACGTCGCTGGCGTTCGCGCCGGGACGGATGGGCCTGTACTTCTACACGACCGGGGCCGGTCAACGGCCGAGCGAGGTGCTGTACGACCGCGCGCACTCCGCCTTCGCGGAGGCAGCACCGGCCAGCCACGACTGGCCGGCGCTGCTCGCCGGCACCCGCCTGCTGCACCTGTCGGGGATCACCCCGGCGCTTGGACCGGCCACCGCGCAGGCCGCGCTGGAGGCCGCCCGCGCCGCGCGCGAGCTCGGCGCGATGGTCTGCTTCGACGGCAACTTCCGCGCCAAGCTGTGGGCGGCCTGGGACAGCGACCCGCCGACGATCCTGCGCGGCCTGTTCGCGCACGCGGACATCGCCTTCGCCGACCATCGCGACATCGGCCTGGTGCTCGGCACCGCGTTCGAGGCCGACGATCCGCAGGCGCGCTTCGCCAGCGCGGCGGGTGCCGCCTTCGCCGCGTTCCCGCACCTGCAACGCATCGCCTGCACCACCCGCGCGCAGTCCAGCGTCGACCACCACACGCTGGGCGCGCTGATGGCGACCCGCGACGGCGCGCTGCACGCGTGCCCGCCGATCGAACTCGCGGCCATCGTCGACCGCATCGGCGGCGGCGATGCGTTCGCCGCCGGCGTGCTGCACGGCGTGCTGTCGGGGATGGACGACGCCGGCAGCCTCGCCTTCGGCCTGGCCAGCGGCGTGCTCAAGCACTACCTGCCGGGCGATGCCTGCACGCTCGGCGTCGACGAGGTGATGGCGCTGGTCAACGGCGAACGGCTCGACGTCCGCCGCTGAGCCACGTCGCGCGCAATGCGCGATGTGTCCGATGCCGCAAACGACGACGCGCCGCATCTGCGGCGCGTCGGTTCCCCCGGGATCGAGGAATGCTTACTGCAACGTGCAGAAGCAGTAGGCCAGCGGGGTGACCCGCGCGTTGCCGCGATTGCGCAACGCATTGTCGATGAAGCGCAGCGGCGCCTGCGCCTGCAACTGCCTTGCCAGGACCAGGTCGCCGACGCCGGAGGCCTGCAGCAGCGACAGCCCCGCGCGGCTCTGCAGCATCCCGCCGAACCACTGCGAGAACGGCGTCGCGCGGTCTTCGATGTAGCGCGCCTGCCATGCCTCCGGCTTGCCGAGCTTGGCGCGCGCGGCGGCATCGGCCAGCGCCGCATCGAGGCCGCCGAGCACGTCGACCAGGCCGCGCTCCTTCGCCTGCGCGCCGCTCCAGACCCGACCGCGCGCCACGTCGTCGACCTGCTGCACGCTGCGGCCGCGCGCCTGCGCGACCTTGCCGGTGAAGTCGCGGTAACCCTTCTCGATCACCGACTGGATGGTGGTCGCCACCCCCGGGTCGAGCGGTCGGGTGATGTCGAACGCGCCCGCGTATTTCGCCGTGGACACGCCATCGGTGTGCACGCCGATCTTGTCGAGGCCGCGGTCGATGGTCGGGAACAGCCCGAAGATGCCGATCGACCCGGTGATCGTCGAGGGATCGGCATAGATGCGATCCGCGTTCATGCTGATCCAGTAGCCGCCGGACGCGGCGACATCGCCCATCGACACCACGATCGGCTTGCCGGCCTGCCTGATCGCGGCGACCTCGCGACGGATCTGCTCGGAGGCGAACACCTCGCCGCCCGGCGAATTCACCCGCAACACCACCGCCTTCACGTTGTCGTCGTCGCGCACCTCGCGCAGCAGCGCCGCGGTGGACTCGCCGCCGACCTGGCCCGGCGGCAGGTCGCCGGCGGCGATCGCGCCTTCGGCCACCACCACCGCCACCTGCGGGCGCACGTCGGCCTGCGGCACCGCGCCGTCGACGTGCTGCAGGTAGGTGTCCATCTCGACCTGGCGGAAACCGCCCTCGGCACTGTCGTCGGCCACGCCGCGCTCGACCAGCAGGTCCTCGACCTGCTCGCGGGTCTTCAGGCCATCGACCAGCTTCTGGTCCAGCGCCAACCGGGCAAGGTCGCCATTGGCCGCCTTCACCTGCTCGGCAAGCGTGTCGGCGCGCGTCGCCAGGGTGGCCGGGGCGATGCCGCGCGCCTTGCCGGCGTCGGCCAGCATCCGCTGCCAGATATCGTTCATCCAGAACAGGTCGGCTTCCTTCGATTCCGGCGACGCCGCATCGAGGATGTACGGCTCCGCCGCGGACTTGTACTCGCCGACCTTGAACAGGTGCATGTCCACGCCGAGCTTGTCCTGCAGCCCTTCGCGGAAGTACTGGCGATACGAGGCCAGGCCTTCCAGCGCCACTCCGCCCTGCGACATCGGGTCCAGGTAGATTTCGTTGGCCTGGGCGGCCAGCAGGTACTGGGCCTGGCTGTAGTTGTCGCCGAACGCGACCACTTGCTTGCCGGCGGCCTTGACCCTGGCGATCGCCGCGGCGACCTCGCGCAGGCTGGCGAAACCGCTCGGCTCGAGCGCGTCCAGGCGCAGGGCCACGCGTTCGATGCGCTTGTCGGTGCGCGCCGAGTCCAGCGCGCGCAGCACGTCGCGCAGGCGCACTTCCCGGCAGTCCTCGCTGTTGGTGGCGCGGGCGAAGCTGCGGCTCAGCGGATCGCAGCTGTACTGCTCGACCAGCCGGCCTTCGGGGGCGAGCAGCAAGGTCGAGCGCTCCGGCAGCGGCGCCAGCTTGCCACCGCCGAACAGCATGGCGAGCACGATCACCAGCAGGGTCAGGAACAGCAGGTTGAACACCAGCCGACGGGTGAAATTGACCGTGTCCCACAGGCCGATGGCGATGCGGGCGATGGGTCCGCGACGGCGCGGTGCGTTCATGCGGGTACTCCGGGGGAGGCAACGCCGACGCGGCGCTTGGACAGGGACATGCTAGCGGGCGGGCGTGAAACGCTCATCCGCCGTCGGTCACGGTGACCGATGGCGCGGAGGACACGATGGGGACGCGCAGGCTGCTGCGCAAGAAGCGGCGCGCCATCAGGAACGCCGCGACGGTCAGCCCGGCGGTCAGGCCCAGCCACATCCCGCGCGGCCCCCAGCCCAGCGCCAGGCCCAGCCCGGCGCCGACCGGCATGCCGATGCCCCAGTACGCGAGCATCGCCAGCAACATCGGGATGCGCGTGTCCCTGAGCCCGCGCAGCGCGCCGGCCGACAACGTCTGGATCCCGTCCGGGAACTGGAACAGCGCGGCGTACAGCAGCAGGGACGCAGCCAGCGCGGCGACCGCGGCATCGCTGGTGTACAGCGCGGCGATCGCGTGGTTGCCGCCCAGCAGCACGATCGCGGAGATCGCCTGGGTGGTCAGCACCAATGCCAGTCCGGCGAAATACGCGCGGCGCAATCCGCCGCGATCGCCGCGGCCGAGCGCATGGCCGACCCGGATGGTGGTGGCCTCGGCGATGCCGAACGGGATCATGAAACACATCGAGGCGACGTTGATCGCGATCTGGTGCGCGGCCACCGGCAACGCGCCGAGGCGGCCGATCAGCAGCGCGGTGACGATGAACAGGCTGCCCTCCATCGCCACCATCACCCCGATCGGCAGGCCGGTGCGCAGCAGGTCGCGCTGCACCCGCCCGTCCGGGGCCTGCCAGTGCGAGAACAGCTGCAGGTCGGCGAAGCGGCGCGCACGCCACAGGTACAGCGCGAATGCGACCGCCTGCGCCCAGAACATCAGCGCGGAGGCGATGCCCAGGCCCGCCGCACCCAGTTCCGGGAAGCCGAGCAGGCCATTGGCGAGCACGTAGCCGAGCGGGGCGAGCAACAGCAGGCCACCGAAGCCCAGCACCATCGTCGGCAGCGACCAGTGCAGGCCGTCGCTGAGGTAGCGCATCGCCAGGTACAGGGTGAACCCCGGGATGCCCCAGCGGATCGCGTGGATGAAGTCGGTCGCGCCAGGGATGATGTCGGCGGCCATGCCCATCGGCGCCAGTGCCAGCGGTGCCAGGCTCATCAACCCGAACAGCAGCAGGCCCAATGCGAGCGCGAGCCACAGCGCCTGCCGGAACAGCGGGCCGATCTCGCCGCGACGACCGGCACCGTCGAGTTGCGACACCGCCGGCGGCAACGACATCAGCACGCCCATCGGCACCATCATCGGCAACCAGAACAGCGCCGTGCCCACCGCCACCGCGGCCAGGGTGTCGGTGCCATGGTGGCCGGCGACCACGGTGTCGACGAAGCCCACCAGCCCATGCGACAGGTGCCCGGCCGCCAACGGGGCGGCCAGGCGCGCGGTGCGGGCCACTTCCGTGCGGAAGCGCGGCGGGGATGTGATTTCGCTCATGGGTTGTCGCCGATGCCGTCCTCCCCGCGCGAGCAGGGATCCAGCGTTTCGGTGGTGTTCGATCAGGGTGTGAGGGCGCGGCCCGGTGCTTGCAAAACCGCCACCCGGTGGACGCAAGGCTGGCGCCGCCGCGCACGGGCTGCCATCTTAACGGCGACGCAAGGAACACCGATGAACGAAACCACCGTGCCCGCCACCGAACCCACCGCATCGGCGCCAATGGTGTGCCGCAATTGCAACGCGCCGCTGCAGGGGCCGCATTGCTACGCCTGCGGGCAGCCGGTAAAGGGTCTGGTGCGGCCGCTGGGCAACCTGTTCGGCGACCTGCTGGACAGCGTGTTCAACATCGATACGCGGGTGCTGCGCACCATCCCGCCGCTGTTCGCCAAGCCAGGCTTCCTCACCACCGAATACTTCGCCGGCCGCCAGGTGCGCTACGTCACCCCGGTGCGGCTGTTCTTCTTCCTGGCGATCATCGCGTTCTTCTTCGCGCAGCTGAGCGTCGACATCGGCCCGGACGCCATCCGGATGGATGGCAAGGGCAACAACGACGACATCGCCGACGCGACCACCGTCGCCCAGGTCGAAAAGGCGCGCGACGCGCGGCTGGCGAGCCTTGCGGAAGCGAAGAAGCGCATGGCGGGCACCCCCGCCGCCACCGGCATCCCCGGCATCGAAGCCGGCGAGGCGACCGTGCGTGCCACCGCCGAGGCGCGCATCCGCGACCTGCGCGAGGCCGAAGCGAAGGGCGAGCCGCCGCCGGAGCCGATGCACGACAACCTCAACCTCACGGTCAACGGCGAGCGCTGGGACGCGAAGAAGAATCCGGTCGACACCTGGATGCCGGCCTTCGTCGACCGCTGGCTCAACCAGCAGATGGCGCGCGGCAACCACAACATCGACCGGCTCAAGCAGGACCCCGGCGCGTTCAAGGACGCGGTGCTGAGCGCGGTGCCGACCACCCTGTTCGTGCTGGTGCCGCTGTTCGCGCTGATGCTGAAGCTGGCCTACGTGTTCAAGCGAAGGCTGTACATGGAGCACGTGGTGGTGGCGCTCCACAGCCATGCCTTCCTGTGCCTGGACCTGCTGCTGGTATTGCTGGTCCGTGCATTCGAGGAGTGGGTGGCGCCGAATCCCGGCGCACTGGCCACCACGTTCGGCTGGATCGAGGGCCTGCTGGTCGCATGGATGCCGCTCTACCTGCTGCTGATGCAGAAGCGCGTGTACGCCCAGGGCTGGGCGATGACCCTGCTGAAGTATTCCGTGCTGGGCACCTGCTACACGTTCCTGCTCAGCTTCGCGATCCTCGCGAGCATGGCCATCGGACTGGTGGCGATGTAGGCCTCAGGACAGCCAGCGCACGCCATCGAGAGGGAGTGCGGCAGCGGCAAGCGCGAGGACCGCCAGCGACGCGCCCATCCATGCGGCGATCCGTCGCGTGCTTCCCGTGCGGCCATCAAGGGTGCGCCCGTATTCGGCACGTGCGCGGCCGCGCCCGGCCGAGGCCCGATGGCCCCGGCTCATGCGCATCCCCGGTCCGCGCATCGCGGGAGCGGTTGCCCGCTCCCTCCCGCCAAGGGGGCCAGGCGCTACTGCAGTTGCGGGGCGACCATGCAGTACGGCAGGTCGCGGTACCTGTTGATCCAGCGGTGGATCCAGATGCCCAGCGTCGCGCCGGTGTAGCCCATCTCGCAGATGTTGCGGCACCACGTCAGTTGCGTGCCGGTGTAGCCGTCGTTGCTGCAGGTCGTGGTCACCGTGTAGTTCAAGGTCACGGTCCTGCTGTTGCCGGCGTTGTCCGTCGCGCTGCAGCTGGTGGACTTGCTGCCGGTGCTGCTGGTATCCAGCGCGCCACAGCTGGCACTGGCCAGGCCGGACAGGACGTCTGCCGCATTCGGGCTGGCACTGTAGCTTTGGCCACGCAACAGCAGGCTGGGCGTGGTCGGGCTGAGCGTCGGCGCGGCGCCATCGCGCTTGATCGTGCTGGTGGTGACACTGGCCTGCAGGCCGGCGTTGTTGGTCGCGGTGCAGGTCCAGCTGGCACCGGCAGTGTCGCTGGACAGGGTGGTGTCCGCGCAGCCGCTGCTGCTGGCGAGGCCGCTGTCCGGATCGGCTGCCGTCCAGTCGATGCCGACATCGCCGCGGTACCAGCCGTTGGCGCCGTCGGGGACCAGCGGGCTGTAGGCATAGCCCACCACCGGGCTGCTGGTGTCGATCTGCACCGTCACCGCGTTGCTCGGCAGGCTCACGTTCCCGGCGTTGTCCTGGATGGTCGGGGTGGCGCTGCTGCCGGACGCGGTCAGGACCTGGTCGACCGGGCAGGACACCACGCCCGACGTCGCATCGCTGCAGGTGAAATGGATGGTGACGTTGCCGCTGTACCAGCCATTCGCGCTCGCTGCTGTTGTCGCCGTGGCGGTGATGGTCGGCGGCGTGGCGTCGCGCTTGAGCGTTTCGGTGGTCACGCTGCTGGTGCCGCCGGCGCTGGTGGCGCTGCAGCTGAAGGTCGCGCCGATCGTGTCGCTGGCCAGGGTATCGACGAAGCCGATGCCACAGCCTGCGGTGACGACCGCCGTGCTTTCGGAATCGGCCACGCTCCAGCTGATCGTCACGTCGCCGGTGTACCAGCCGTTGTTGCCCGCCGATGATGACGTGAGCGTGTAGTCGATCACCGGCGCGGTGGTGTCGGCGATGATCGTCACGTCGTAGCTGCGGGTGGCGGCGAAGCCACCGGTGCCTTCGGCATCCACGGTGAAGGTGTAGGTGCCGGTCGAAGTAGGTGTTCCCGCCAGCAGGCCGGCGGATGACAACGCCAGGCCCGGCGGCAGCGCGCCACTCATCAGCACGAAGACCGGACCGCTGGGGGCGGACGGACCGCTGATCGCAAGCTGCGTGCCGTACGCCTGGCCTGCGACCCCGTTCGGCAGGTCCGACAACGCCGCGGGATTGCCGGGCGACGCGCCCCAGCACACGCGCTCACCATCGCTGCGGATCGCGCAAGTGAAGGTGTTGCCCGCCGCCACTTGCACGTATTCGCCTGCAGGCGCATCGGCCTGGCCATTGAGGTTGCTGCCCCAGCATGCCAGTTGCCCATCGGCCTTGATCGCGCAGGCGTGGTTCCAGCCCGTGCTCAGGGCGCGGAACTGGCCACTCGGCACGGTGGCGGTCTGGCCGTCGCCGTTGTCGCCCCAGCATTCGATGTTGCCGTTCGCCTTCAGGCCACACTGGTGGTTCAGGCCGGATTCCAGGCGCTGCCAGGGACCGGCGAAATGATCCCCATGCGCCGCGTCGAAGCCGGGCGCGCATGTGCCGAACCCGGACGCCCGTACGGCGCAGGCACTTGGGGCTCCATCCTGCAGGTTCAAACCGCGCGTGATGTTGCGATATGCATCAGCCGCGACCGTCGCTTGAGAAGCGCGCGTGCACCCGATCACTTTGCCGTCGGCCCTGAGCGCGCAGATCGCCCCATCCGATGCGGGGGCGAGTTGCTTCCAAGGGACGCCGTTCTCGCCGCCGGGATACTCGAAACCCGGGAATGCATTCATCGCATACAGGGGGTGCGCAAGCGTCAGCGTGTTCCCCGTGGCATTGCGACCCCAGCAGGTGACGTTGCCGTCCGTGCCAATCGCGCAACTATGCGAATCGCCGGCAACCACCTGGGTGAACTGACCGGCAGGCGCGGTGGCCTGGCCTTCGTCATTGGTGCCCCAGCAGGCGATCGTACCGTCGGACTTCAGTTCGCACGCATGCGCATTGCCCGCCGCGATCTGGCCGAAGGCAGTGTTGCCCGCAGCCTGCAGCTCCGCCGGCACCGTTGATTGACCGTAATTGATGCCGCCACTGGATCCCGGTGCACCCGCCCCCCAGCACGCCACGCTGCCATCCGCCTTCAGGCCGCAACTGTGGCGATCACCCGCAGAGACCGCCACGTATGGGCCGTCACTGTGGTCACCGGCCTGGCCCACGGTATTTTCGCCCCAGCAATGCACGCTGCCGTCCGCCTTCAGGCCACAGCTGTGCCGATCACCGGTTGCCACTGACAGGTACGGTCCGTCGTCATGGTTGCCGGCTTGGCCGCTGAAGTTGCTACCCCAGCAGCGCACACCACCATCCGCCTTCAGGCCGCAGCTGTGATACGCGCCGGTCGACACCGCGATGTAGGGGCCGTCGGTGTGGTCGCCGCCCTGGCCAAAGTTGTGGGCGGGGTCGTAGCCCCAGCAATGCACGCTGCCGTCCGCCTTCAGCCCGCAGCTGTGGTACCAGCTTGCCGAAATCGCCACATATGGACCATCGTTGTGGTCGCCCGCTTGGCCGTAATCCTGGCCAATCGCCCCCCAGCAGCGCACGCTGCCGTCGGCCTTCAAGCCGCAACTCTGCCAACCACCCGCCGACACCGACACGAACGGGCCGGCACCCGCAGGCACGCTCGCCTGGCCGTAGCCGTTATTGCCCCAACAACGCACGCTGCCATCCGACTTCAGGCCACAGCTGTGATAGCCGCCCGAAGACACTGCCAGGTACGGGCCATCGGCGTGGTATCCGGCCTGGCCGTAGGTGTTGTCGCCCCAGCAACGGACACCGCCATCCGCTTGCAGCCCGCAGGAATGGTAAACACCCGAAGACACTGCCACGACCTGGCTTGCGCCTTCGGTCCTGGCGATTGCCGAAGCGGCTCCGTCATAGGCCGGCGCCGCCAGCGGCAGCAACGATGCCAGCAGGCCAATCCAGACATGCGTATGCAATTTCATCGCGAGTCCCCAATGCCGCGTACAGGCGGCCCCACGCGGATGCTGGCCGGCATCGCCCGGTTTGGGTATCCACGAAATCAGGTATTGCCAGCCGCGGGCACGCGTGCTGGGCAGTCCGTCGATGCTCAGGCGGTCAGGGGCATCCGCAGCGACAACGCGGTGCCGCGATCGGCATCGCGCACGTCCAGCGCACCGCCCAGCCGTCGCGCGCGCAGGCGCATCGAGGCAAAACCGGCGCCGCCGCCATCGCGGCGCGGCGCATCCGTGCCGGCCAGGCCCACGCCATCGTCGGCCACCTGCATGCGCAGCTGGTCGCCCTCGCGGGCGATGCGCACGTCCACGCGCGTGGCGCGGCTGTGCTTGAACACGTTGGTCAGCGCTTCCTGCAGCAGGCGCAGCAGGTCCAGGCTGCGCGCGGGTTCCAGGTACAGGCCGTCGATGCCTTCGACCTGCCAGTAAGCGTCGATGTCCGCCGCTTCCAGCAGGCGGCTGGCGCGATGGCGCAACGGCGCGATCAGGGCGGCCAGGTCGGCGTGCTCCTGCGCGGTGGTGTCGATCACCAGCCGCAGGTCGTCGCGCATCTCCTTCAGGAGGTCGACGACCTCCTGCTTCGGCGTGTCGCCTTGCGCCTGCTGCAGGCGCGCGATCGCACCGACCAGGGTGCCACCGAAGCCGTCGTGCAGGTCGCGCACCAGTTGCAGGCGTTCGCCGGCACGGCTGTGCGACAACTCCAGCGCATGCTGGCGCGTGAGCGTGGCGGACAGCTCGTTGGTCGCCGCCGCCACCTCCCGCTGCAGCTCGGCGTTGAAACCCTCGACCCGTCGCATGGTGGCGGCGAAGCGATGGGCCAGCACGAAGCCCAGCCCCAGCAACATGATCGGTGAGGCGAACGAGCCGATCATCCGCTCCGCGCGCACCCAGCCGACGTAGACGGCGAAATCGTAGAGCGCGGTCAGCATCGGGATGGCGATGCACAGGCCCAGCACCTTCTGGTCGGCGCGACCATGCCGCAAGGCCCATGCCATGAAGACCAGGCTGGCCAGGTAGTGGAACCCGATCATCGGCAGCACGTACGCGTCCCGATGCGGTCCCATGACCTGCGGCAACGCAAGCGCCAGCAGCATCGCGACGGCACCGACGGCCAGCACCGCGCGCTCCCTGCGGGGCCAGCGGCGATCGGCGAAGCGCAGCAGGAACACCATGAAGCACGGCGCCATCAGCATGTAGCAACCGGCGACGAAGGCCTGCCAGGCATCGGTGGTGGCGAACGGCCAGGGACTGCCTTTCACCCAGTTCAGGCCGTACAGGAAGCCGAACAGGCCATTCGCCGCATACCAGCCGTAGGTGGTGTCCTGCGGGCGCAGCAGCCAGAACAGGCCGAACATCGCGGCCAGCACCGCACCGATGGCGATGTCCAGCATCTGCAGGTCGAAGCGCACGCGCTTGCCGGAACGGAACGCGGCTTCCACCTGCGCGGGATCGCCGATGGTGACCGTGCCGAACGCCGGCTGGTAGGCGGTCAGCCCGGACACCCGCACCAGCAATTCGTTCTCGCCCTGCCTGAGCACCGGCGCGTCCAGCAGGTAGTACTGCGGTGCGATCCACGCGCGCGACAGCGGCTCCACCAGCGAGCGGTCGCGCCCGACCAGGCTGCCGTTGACGTACACCGCGCCGGCCATGCAGATGTAGTCCAGCAGCAGGCCAACCGGGCGGCCGGCACCCGCCTGCTGCCAGCGCACCCGGTACCAGACCACGCCGTCGTGGTCCGGCCAGCGCTGGTCCCAGTTGTCCTGCAAGGTGACCGGCACCCAGCCTGCGACCGGCGGCGCTGCGTCGTTCCAGCCGCCGCGCGCGGCTTCGGCATGCACGAGGGTCACCGCTTGCGCTTGCGCCTGCGCCGACGCGCTGCCGGCGAAGGACAGCAGCAGCACGACGGCGAGCGCGAACGCGCGCATCGCGGCGACGTGCAGCCTCAATGCAGCAATCCCAGCGACTTCGCCTCGAACACCGCTTCCGTCCGCGAGCCCACGGCCAGCTTGCGGTAGATGTTGCGGGTATGGCTTTCGATGGTCAGGCGCGACAGCCCGATGGCATCCGCGATCTCGCGGTTGCTCAACCCGCGCGCGACCATTTCCAGGATCGCGACTTCGCGCGCGGAGAGGTGGATTTGCTCGACCGGCAACGGCGCGGTTTCGGCGCGCGGCATCAGGTCGAGCAAGCGTCGCGCGAGCACCGGGTCGATCGCCGCGCCGCCGCGTTGCAGGCAGCGCAGCTGCATCGCCAGTTCGAGATCGTCGGCATCCTTCAGCAGGTAACCGACCGCGCCGTTGCGCAGGGCCTGCAGCAGGGTGTCCTCCTCCGCCCATGAGGACACGATCACCGCCGGTAGCGCCGCATGCCGCGTGCGCAGCCAGCCGACGAACTCCACGCCATTGCCATCCGGCAACTGCACGTCCACCAGGGCCAGCGTGAATGGCGTCCCCGCATCGATGCTCGCCCGCGCCGATGCGATGTCGCCGGCCACTTCCACCTGCACCGTCGCGCCGCCGACCTCGCCGAGCAGTCGCACCGCGCGTGCCTGCGCGTGCGGATCGTCCTCGACGACCAGCACGACCTCCAGCGTGACCGGCTGCGCATCCATGCGAGGTTCGAGGTTTCCGGGTGGGGACCTCCGCATCATACGAAGGATCTGCATGAACCGGCTTCAGCCCTGCACTTTCCCCAGCATCCACGCCCGCCGTTCCGTCGCGGGCACGCGCAGCAGGTCCAGCCGCAAGGCGTCGCGTTCTTCCGGCGGGGTGATCTGCGCCAACCGCTCCAATGCGTCGATGTCCTCCGCGTCGGCGGCGCGCAGCAGGAGCAGCAAGGCGACGCGCTGCGCTTCCGGCGCGAACGCGAACAGCGGCGCCACGCGCGGCCAGTGGCGGCCCATCCGCGGCCCCAACCAAAAGCCATGGCGCGCATCCGCCGGCAGGGCGTCGAAGCGCGCGCGCAGCGCAACGCGTTCTTCCCCGGCCAGCAACTGCCAGCGCGCGGCGATGGCGCGCAAGCGCAGGCGCTCTGGCGCGGGCAGCGCGCGCCACGCCTGCCATGCCCCGCGTTGCGCGCCACGTGCCTGCGGCCGCAGCGCATCCCAGCGCTGCATGCGCTGCGCCAGCGCGGCGGTGTCGTTGGCGGGCGGGGCCGCACTGGCCGACCCCGGCGCCGGTATCACCGGCAGGCGCACCGCGTCGACTGCGCGGGGATCGCCACTGGCGATGTCCAGCCAGGCGAGCAATGGCAGCTGGCGCGCGAAAGCGAGTTCCGCCGGCGCCTCCAGCAGGTCGCGGTCGGGGTGCATGGCGAGATCCGCCGAATCGAAACGGGCCTTGGGCGGGGCGGCGGCATCGAGCGCTTCGCGCTTGATCGGCGCACGCCACTGGTCGAGCACTTCGCGGCCACGCGGATGCAGGAAGTAGCTGGCGACCAGCGCGACCACGCACAGCGCCACCCCCGCCCAAAGCCAGCGCAAGCGCGTACGGTTGCGGGCATCCGCATCCACGCTCGCGGGGCGCGGCGGTCGCGCCGGCGCCGGCGGTGCAACTGCTGGTGCTGCTGGTGCTGCTGGTGCTGCTGGTGCTGCCGGTTCGGTCGCGCTGGCAAGTTCGCGCTCCACCGCCGCACGCCATGCGCGCCAGACGTCGACGTCGGGCTGGCCCAGCGCATCGCGCGGCAGCGCGTCGCGGATGTGTGCCTGGTAGGCGTCGATGCCGATCCCGAGCGCGGCCGACGCATCCGCATCGTCCAGGCCCGCAACCAGGTGCAGGAGTACCGCGGCGCGGCTCTCGGCCGGCAACCGGCCGATGCCGGGCAAGCGCGGGGTAGGCACCACTATCGGCGGCTGGCGCAGCGAGGGCGCGGCCAGCAGCAAGCGCCAGTACTGGCCGGGCCATTCCGCGATCGGCCATTGCCCGGCATCCGTGCTGAAGACCCGCGCGACCACCGCCAGCGCGTGCTGCGCCGCGACCGCATCGCCGGCCTGCACGCTGGCGAACAGGCGCGCGCGGCGGTCGAGCCCCCGCAGGAACGCGGTCACCGCGGCCGGGGACGGGGTGTCGGGGACGGCAGGGGTCATGGGCAAGGCATGGGCACGCCCCATCTTAGCCGGGCCATGCGTGGGAGCGACCTTCGAAATACCGCTTGACACGCTTCCCGGAGCCGGCTCCGCGAGCACTGGCGCGGGCTGTGGGCAAGCCAGTTGTGCACAGCCGTCAAGAAATCGTCATTCACCCCGGTTTCACGCCGTTTCCACACGCATGACAAGCGTGTTTCACGACCAAGTGACTGATATCCAAGGAAATGCCCTGAATGGTGGTTTTTTCACCAGCGTGACGGCAAGGGCCATGCAACGGCCCTCGCGCAGGGTGATCCGGAGTCCATTCACAGACTTATCCACATGCAATGTGGATAAGCAGGCTTTCCCAACAGGAACAGTCACTTGTAGGACCTTGGTGTGAAGCGGCTCAGCTTTGGACTGCAACTCCGTGGTTCATTGTCGCAGCCCCGCTAGACTTTCCCGATGCCGGCCACGACCCCCGTGCTGCGCGTGGCCCTGCCGGTGCCGCTGCCGCGGCTGTTCGACTACCTGCCACCCGCCGGGATGGAGGCGGGCGCGATCGCGGTCGGCCAGCGCCTGCAGGTGCCGTTCGGCGCGCGCGAGGCCTGCGGGATCGTGGTGGCGCATGGCGAGGTCGAGGCAGGCGTCGAGCTGCGCCACGCATTGGCGATGCCCGACCCCGACCCGCTGCTGCGTGGCGAGTTGCTGGCCTCGCTGCAATGGCTGGCCGGCTACCTGCACGCGCCGATCGGCGAAGTGCTGGCGACCGCGCTGCCGGCGCTGCTGCGGCGTGGCGAACCGGCGCCGGACACCACGCAATACGGCTGGGCCTTGAACGAAGCCGGCCACACCGCCCTGCCGGCGATGCGCAGCGGCAAGCCGCAGCTGCTGGCAACGCTGCTGGCCAACCCGCGCGCCGAGGACTGGCTGGAGGACGAGCTGCCCGGCTGGCGTACGTCGCTGCGCAGCCTGCGCGAGCGCGGCCTGGTCGAGCGCGTCGAAGTGGAGCAGCGGCTTGAAACGGGGCCAGGTTCACTTCCTTCGCGAAGTGAACCTGACCCCGTTGCTTCCTTCCCGCTCAACGACGAACAGCGCATCGCCGCCGACGCCGTCGGGGCGAGTGATGGCTTCGCCGCCTTCCTGCTCGACGGCGTCACCGGCAGCGGCAAGACCGAGGTCTACCTGGACGCGATCGCCGATTGCCTCGCCCGCGGCAAGCAGGCCCTGGTGCTGGTGCCGGAGATCGGCCTGACCCCACAGGCGCTGGCGCGTTTCCGCGCCCGCCTCGGCGTGCCGGTGCATGCGCTGCATTCCGGCTTGAACGACAACGAGCGCGCACGGGTCTGGCTGGCCGCCGCGCGCGGGCAGGCGCGGGTCATCGTCGGCACGCGCTCGGCGGTGTTCGTGCCGCTGCCGGACGCGGGACTGATCGTGGTCGACGAGGAACACGACGGCAGCTACAAGCAGTTCGACGGCATCCGCTATCACGCGCGCGACGTCGCCATCGTGCGCGCCCGCGCACTCGGCGTGCCGGTGGTGCTGGGCAGCGCCACGCCGTCGCTGGAATCGCTGCACAACGCACAGGCCGGTCGCTACATGCACCTGCGGCTGCGCCATCGCGCCGGCAACGCCAGGCCACCGCATGTGCGCGTGCTCGACGTGCGCAAGCGGCCGCTGCACGCCGGCCTGGGCGAGGAGGCGCTGGCCGCGATCCGCACCGCACTCGATGCCGGCGGGCAAGTGCTGGTGTTCCGCAACCGCCGCGGCTACGCGCCGGTGCTGCTCTGCCACGACTGCGGCTGGAGCGCGCACTGCCCGCGCTGCAGCATGCCGGACAAGCCCACCCCGATGACCGTGCACGCGCACGGCCGGCGCCTGCAATGCCACCACTGCGGCCATCGCAGGCCGGCGCCGCTGGCCTGCCCGGATTGCGCCAGCCTCGGCCTGCAGCCGCAGGGCAACGGCACCGAACGCATCGAGGCCGAACTGCAGGCGCGCTTCGCCGACCTGCCGGTGCTGCGCATCGACCGTGGCAGCACCGGCCATCGCGATGCCCTGCAGAAGCACTTCGACGAGCTCGGCGCCGCGCCGGGCATCCTGGTCGGCACCCAGATGCTGGCGAAGGGCCACGACCTGCCCAACCTGACCCTGGTGGTCGTGGTCGGCATCGACGAAGGCCTGTTCTCCGCCGATTTCCGCAGCAGCGAGAAACTCGCGCAATTGCTGGTGCAGGTCGCCGGGCGCGCGGGTCGCGCCGACAAACCCGGCACCGTGCTGCTGCAGACCCACCATCCCGAGCATCCGTTGCTGCAGATCCTGGTCAACGGCGGCTACCACGCCTTCGCCGAAGGGGAACTCGAACTGCGCCAGGCCGCCGGCTTCCCGCCGTTCGCGCATCTCGCGCTGCTGCGCGCGGAGGCCAGGCACGCCGATCCGCCGATGCAGTTCCTGCAGGTGGCCAAGGCGACAGCGAAGGACTTCGCCGTCGAAGCCTCCGGTCCATTGCCCGCGCCGATGCCGCGCCGCGCCGGCTACCAGCGCGCGCAACTGGTGCTGTCCGCCGCCCAGCGCCGCGACCTGCACGTCGCGCTCGAGGTGGTGATGCCCGCGCTGTATGCCGCGCCGGACGCGCGCAGGGTGCGCTGGTCGCTGGACGTGGATCCGGTCGAACTCTACTGAATCGCGCTCACATGCCATTCCCCGCACCGGTTATCGCGACTTCGCATTGGTCGCGTGCGCCGCATCGGCGACAATCCCGGCAAGCCCCTTCGCGACCGACCCCGTGACCACCCAACTCGAACAGCTCCGCCTGCATTCCGTCGTGGTCGCCGACACCGGCGACATCGAGGCCATCGCCCGCTTCAAGCCGATGGACGCCACCACCAATCCGTCGTTGCTGCTGAAGGCGGCCGCGCTGCCGGCCTATGCCTCGCACATCGATGCCGCGGTCGCGGCGGCCACCGGCGACGACAAGGTCGGCGATGCCGGCGACCGGCTGTCGGTGGCGATCGGCGGCGAGATCCTCAAGCTGGTGCCCGGCCGCGTCTCCACCGAGGTCGATGCACGGCTGAGCTTCGATACCGAGGCGACCATCGCCAAGGCGCACAAGCTGGTGCAGCTCTACGCCGATGCCGGCATCGGTACCGAGCGCCTGCTGATCAAGGTCGCGAGTACCTGGGAAGGCATCCGCGCCGCCGAACGGCTGGAGCGCGAAGGCATCCAGTGCAACCTGACCCTGCTGTTCTCGTTCGCGCAGGCCGTCGCCTGCGCCGAGGCCGGCGTGTTCCTGATCTCGCCCTTCGTCGGCCGCATCCTCGACTGGCACCTGGCCAACGGCATGGCCACCCCGGCAACGCCGCAGGACGACCCCGGCGTGCAGTCGGTGCAGCGCATCTGGCAGTACTACAAGCAGCACGGCTACGGCACCGTGGTGATGGGCGCCAGCTTCCGCAACACCGGCGAAGTGCTGGCGCTGTCGGGCTGCGACCGGCTGACGATTTCGCCGGACCTGCTGGCCGCGCTCGAGTCTTCCGACGCAAATCTCGAACGCGCCCTGGTCGACAGCGGCGAGCGTGCCGCGCCGCCGGCGCGCCTTGCTGAAGCCGCATTCCGCTGGCAGCACAACGAGGACGCGATGGCCACCGACAAGCTGGCCGACGGCATCCGCAAGTTCGCCGCGGACCAACGCAAGCTGGAAGCGCTGCTGGCCGCCAAGCTCGGCTGAGGATGCCGGGATGAGCGCAGGCCAGCCGCACGTCGTCATCATCGGCGGTGGCTTCGCCGGCCTGTGGGCGGTACGCGGGCTGGCGTCGGCAAAGGTGCGGATCACCCTGGTCGATCGCGGCAACCACCATCTGTTCCAGCCGCTGCTGTACCAGGTCGCGACCGCCGGCCTGTCGGCGCCGGACATCGCCGCGCCGCTGCGGCACATCCTGCGCGCGCAACGCAATGTCGAAGTGCGGATGGCGACGGTGGCCGGCATCGACGCCGACGCGAAACGCATCGCCCTGGACGATGGCAGCACGCTCGATTTCGACACGCTGCTGCTCGCCAGCGGGGCGACGCATGCGTACTTCGGCAACGACCACTGGGCCGAACATGCGCCCGGCCTGAAGACGCTCGACGATGCGCTGGACCTGCGGCGCAAGCTGCTGCTCGCGTTCGAGCGCGCCGAAGCGGCGACCGATCCCGCCGAACGCGAGGCGTGGTTGCACTTCGCGATCGTCGGTGGCGGCCCGACCGGGGTGGAACTCGCCGGCACGCTCGCCGAGATCGCCCGGCACACGCTGAAGGACGAATTCCGCAACATCGATCCCGCGCAGGCGCGCGTGCGCCTGATCGAAGCCGGGCCGCGCGTGCTCGCCGCGTTCCCCGAAGACCTGTCGGCGAAGGCGAAACGGCAATTGGAGAAACTCGGCGTGGACGTCGCGCTGGGCACGCCGGTCAAGGAGATCAATGCCGATGGTTATCGGCTGGGCGATACGTTCGTGCCCGCGAAGACCGTGGTCTGGGCCGCGGGCGTGGCGGCCTCACCGCTGGGCGCGATGCTCGGCGCGAACCTGGATCGCGCCGGCCGCGTGCAGGTGCAGCCCGACCTCAGCGTGCCCGGTCATCCCGACATCTTCGTGGCCGGCGATCTCGCCGCGCTGACGCAGGCGAACGGCAAACCGGTGCCGGGCGTAGCACCGGCGGCGAAACAGATGGGCCGGCTGGTCGCGCACAACATCCGCGCGCGCTTGTCGGGCGGCACGACGAACGCGTTCGCCTACAAGGACTACGGCAACCTCGCCACCATCGGCCGCATGGCCGCGGTGGTGGACCTCGGCAAGATCAAGTTTTCCGGCGTGCTGGCCTGGTGGTTCTGGCTGGTCATGCACGTGTTCTTCCTGATCGGCTTCCGCAACCGCCTGGTCGTGCTGCTCAACTGGTGGTGGGCGTACTGGAGTTATCAGCGGGCGGCGCGGATTATTCTTGGGCGGAGTGAGAGAGGCGCCCTGGAGTCATCAAAAGCAGCGGCGCAATAGGGCGAAATCGGGCGCTGCGTTGGACCAAGTCGACGACGGCACTTTTTTCGAATTTCGTAAGTGCACCTGACCCCGTTAGTCGGCAGAAGCTCGTTAGCCAGGTCATTGATTCGGTGCACGCGCAAGCCGCTCGCTGATTCGTGATCGCTGCAAACAACAAGGCCCGCGAATGCGGGCCTTCTGCGTTATGCGTCTGAAGGACAAGTCTACTCTGACCCGGATTTTTCCTAATTAAACGCGCAAGCACAGCGGTCGCGTCATGAAAGTCAGGTTGCTCTAATAAGGCTTCGCAGCGTTTCGGCTGGATTTCATCGTGTACGCGCCCGACGTTCACGAATTTGCCACCCTCTGCTGATAAATCCCTTGGACTCGAGAGATTTGCGCTTATCGAGTGCTGCTGGCAATGAAAAATCGATGCTAATCGTGCCTTTACCTGGCACGACCAGTGCGGACGTTACTTCTGCCGCGAAGCGGGCTAGGAGATTGTCCTTGGTAATTAGTTTTGAGTCGCTATGGATTGCAGTAGCAAGGATAAGAACGTCGTTAATTGTATTGCGCTGATTTTTTTTGACTGATAGCGATCCATGAAAGACCCGAGAAGACTCATACCGACGCTCGCTATCTGCGGTGTAACGGCAACGCACGAAGCGCCTATTTCAAGCAGAAAACGAAACCTTTTCATAAGCGTTTTCTGAACTTTTTTATCAAGATGAGAAATGCTCATAGAAAATATCTGTTCGTATCGCAGATTAACTATCTGCGTGATCGCGATACTGCCAAATTCAATGTAGCGAGGAGCATTGATACCGAAATCAAGGACAAGGTGATCTGTGCGGTGTTTGCCTTGTGCTGCGTGGCGCTTTGAATCGAAACCGAAAGAACCAAAAGCCCCGAGGCCAAGTGGCTGCCCAGCATGATTTAACCGAGAGGGAAGGATGGGGTAGTAGTTGGCCTTGCTAGCATCTTTGGCTTGGATAAGCAGAAACTCGGCGGCCGTAATTGATGAAATGCGGACGCTATCATTCGGAAGCGCCATTGCGCCCCTGAAGTAATATGAGAGAACCTGAGTGTCCGTAATCACGAGGTTCCTGGATACCTCGCGCCCGAACTAGGCAACGCGCGAACTGAGAAGAATCTGGCGTCACACGAATAAGCCCTAGTCATCAGAACAGCAGCCGACCAATGTCATTTGCTGCGTTCAATCCACCTCGATGATCACTGCCACTCTTCGGGAGAGTGAACGTATAGCGATCGTCCCCTTGGAATGTAATTTTGTAATGCTTGCCCTCCTCCGAAATCGAGAAGCCAAGATCTTCCAAGCCACGCCGCACCTTGCCGTCAAGGCCTGTGAAACCTCGCAGCATTTCTTTCAGGCGTTCACGGAACTGAGCTGACTCATCGTTGCCGGGGTTTGACGCCAAGAGAGCAGCTACAACATGGCTACGACGACTATCTTGCGGGACTCTAAACTGATAGTCCCGAAGCGCATCCAGAATAATTCCCGAAATTTCGTTTGGAAAGAGATCTTGCTCCTGCCCCGCTTCAAGCGCCGCTCCTATTCCAGGCGAAGAGCGCGACTCATAGATGCGAAGCTCTGCCTTGAGGCGCCCGATTTCTCTCTCTGCATCGGATAGCTTCTGGTCTTTTGAAGCAAGCTCTTCGTCGAATGCTGCAATGTACTTGTCTACTTGGTCAGACCCACTGGCCTTAAGCTGCTCAAAGGTCTGGCGAGAGACCATCTCTTGAGTCGATGCCCACGTGCATCTCTCTAAAGGCCTGCGATTAGTCAGTGCTGTTCTAACTTCATCAAAGACTGCTCTTGCCATATCAGATGCAGAGTCAAACCCTTTGCCTATGAAAAATGAGCGTCGCCCCCCGCCGTCAGGCCAATAGATTCCAACAGTGCCGCCATAGACATTTTCCGAGTTTGCTTCGAGTTTTAGCCGAAGAGAAAACGGTCGGTTAGGTTCAACCACGACATGTGCAACGCCAGCCATGTCATTTGCTAGGCGATTAATGTCCAGAATATGGGAACCTTGGAAGGTAGCACTAACATAGATAATGGGTAGACGGCAGTTTGCCTCACCCGTGATCAACCGTGTGGCGGCTCCTATATCCGAATTTCCAAGAATATGCGGCGAGGTGATTACGTGCAGATCGCCGTCTTTGCCACCCCCGAGGGACTGCAGCAAAGTGCGTACAAGCACTGGCTTCTTCGCAGGAGGGAGGCGCGCGGCAGGATGGTTTGATTCGCAAAAAACGCGAATTGCCACCCAAGCACTGCCAACAGAGCGTGAGAAGGTTACGGTCGTGGTCCATTCCAGTCCGTCGTCGACCCTCTTGTAGCGAACGGAAGCAGATTCGCCTCGATCATTCGTTGCATGCAGAGACACAACGGACTCGTTGCCTTTCTGAAATGACCACTGCCCAACTGAGCCAAGCGCCGACAAATCTTGGGCATTGAGAACTGTATGGGGCAACCCCAGCGCCCAATCCTTCACCGCGGCGAGGAAATCACCCGTAGTCTGTTCGTCGGAGATGGGAAATTCAGTAGCAAAAGAAAGCATTTATCTCTCCCCTGAGGACTAACGCTAAGTCAGGCGGACCCGCTTACCGGGCGCAGCGACTACTGCGATATTAGCGTCCAAGCCGATCTTGCCACGCAAGCACAGGGTGATTCTCAGTTTGCTACTCGTCGCCGAAGCACTCTCCCATCGTTGGTCAATTGCGGATGCTAATCGATGTCCGGCGGCACCACCTTGTCCGGATCCACCGCAAGCTTGCCGGCGATCAACACGGCGTGGCTGCGGTTGTTGGCACCGAGCTTGCGCAGGATTGCGCTCATGCGCGCCTTGCTGGTCGCTTCCGACGCGCCGATTCGTAGCCGATCTGTTTGCCGGGCAATCCGGTGCCGCGCAACTGCAGCACGCGGAAGTGTCGCGAGGTCAAGTCCACGCCCGCGCGACGACGTCGCATTTCGTCGTCGTCGACGGACGCGCGTTGAGCGCAGGCGCAATGCAACGCACTGCCCCGCGCAGCCGCGAATGCTGTCGACAACGCGCGGCTCAGCTGCCCTTGCGGTTCCTGACCAGCGAATCCACAACCGACGGATCCGCCAGTGTGCTGGTGTCGCCGAGCTGGTCGGGCGCGTCCTCGGCGATCTTGCGCAGGATGCGGCGCATGATCTTGCCGCTGCGGGTCTTCGGCAGGCCGGGCGCCCATTGCAGGTGGTCGGGCGAGGCGATCGGCCCGATCTCCTTGCGCACCCACGCGATCAGTTCCTTGCGCAGTTCCTCGCTCTCGGTTTCGCCGGCCAGCAGGGTCACGTAGGCGTAGATGCCCTGGCCCTTGATGTCGTGCGGGAAGCCCACCACCGCCGCTTCCGCGACCCTGGCATGCGAGACCAGCGCGCTCTCCACTTCCGCGGTGCCGATGCGGTGGCCGCTGACGTTGATCACGTCGTCGACGCGGCCGGTGATCCAGTAGTCGCCGTCTTCGTCGCGACGGCAGCCGTCGCCGGTGAAGTACATCCCCGGATAGGTCTTGAAGTAGGTGTCGATGAAGCGCTGGTGGTCGCCGTAGACGCTGCGCATCTGCCCGGGCCAGGAATCCATCAGGACCAGGTTGCCCTCGGTCGCGCCCTCGAGGATTGCGCCGTTCGCATCGACCAGCGCCGGCTGCACGCCGGGCAGCGGCTTGGTCGCGGAGCCGGGCTTGAGGTCGATGGCGCCGGGCAGCGGTGAGATCAGGATGCCGCCGGTCTCGGTCTGCCACCAGGTGTCGACCACCGGGCAACGGCTGTCGCCGACCGTTTCGTAATACCAGCGCCACGCTTCCGGATTGATCGGTTCGCCGACGCTGCCGAGCAGGCGCAGCGATGCGCGCGAGGTGCGCTTCACCGGTTCGTCGCCCTCGCGCATCAGCGCGCGGATCGCGGTCGGCGCGGTATAGAAGATCGTGACCTGGTGCTTGTCGATGACTTCCCAGAAACGCGCGACGCTCGGGTAACTCGGCACGCCTTCGAACATCACTTCGGTGGCGCCGTTCGCCAGCGGGCCATAGACGATGTAGCTGTGGCCGGTGACCCAGCCGACATCGGCGGTGCACCAGTAGACATCGCCGGGCCTCAGGTCGAACACCAGCTCATGCGTGTACGCCGCCCACAGCAGGTAGCCGCCGGTGGTGTGCAGCACGCCCTTCGGCTTGCCGGTGCTGCCCGAGGTGTAGAGGATGAACAGCGGGTCTTCCGCGTTCATGCGCTCGGGTTCGCAGGTGTCGGGCTGGCCATCGACCACCGCGTCGAACCAGCGGTCGCGCGGCATCTGCATGTCCACCGCGCCGCCGGTGTGGCGCACGACCAGCACGGTTTCCACGCTGTTTGTGCCGGGGTGCTTCAGGGCCTCGTCGACGTTGGCCTTCAGCGGCACTTTCCTGCCGCCGCGCAGGCCTTCGTCGGCGGTGATGATCAGCCGGCTGCCGCAGTCCTCCACGCGGTCGGCGATCGATTGCGGGGCGAAGCCGCCGAACACCACCGAATGCACCGCGCCGATGCGCGCGCAGGCGAGCATGGCGACGGCCGCGTCGGGGATCATCGGCAGGTAGATGGTGACGCGGTCGCCCTTCCGCACGCCGAGGTTGCGCAGCGCGTTGGCCAGTCGGCAGGTGCGCGCATGCAGCTCGCGGTAGGTGATGCGCTGCGCGGGGGTGTCGGGACTGTCCGGTTCGAAGATCAGCGCGACCTTGTCGCCGCGCGATTCGAGGTGGCGGTCGAGGCAATTGACGCTGGCGTTGAGCTCGCCGTCGGCGAACCAGCGGATGCGGAAATCCTCGAGGTCGAAGCTGACGTCCTTGATCTCCGTCGGCGCGCGGTACCACTCGAGCCGTCCTGCGACATCGCGCCAGAAGCCGTGGGGATCGGCCGCCGCCTCGGCGCACAGGCGCGCGTAGGCATCGCCGTCGATGCTTGCCCCGAACGCGGGGTCCACCGGATATATATCGCCCATGTCGCCACTCCGTCGAATGCGTCTCGCGGCCCGTTCCGCGCGGCCTGCAAGTGTGCCGCATTCCCCGCGCCGCGGCAGCAGGCGGCGTGGGTGATGGATTGGCTGCAGCGGACGTGATCGATCCATGCCAACCTGCTCTACAGTCCGTTTCGAAACTCGATGCCGGCGCCGAACCGACCTGGTGAACGCGCGCCGGCCTGCACCCAGCCGGAGAGCCCGCATGTCCGATGTGATCGACCCCGTGGTGGCCCGGATCGAGGCCAATCCGCGATACCACGAACTCAAGCGCAAGCGGAACCGCTTCGGCTGGCTGCTGACGGTGCTGATGCTGCTGGTCTATTACGGCTACGTCGGCCTGATCGCCTTCGACAAGGCGTTGCTGGCACGGCCACTGGGCGCGGGGGTCACCACGCTCGGCATCCCGATCGGGCTTGGCGTGATCCTGTTCACCGTGATCATCACCGGCCTCTACGTGCGCCGCGCCAACGGCGAGTACGACCGCCTGACCGCAGAGATCCTGAAGGACGCCACCCGATGAGCCGCATGCGTTCCCTGATCTTCTCGTTGGCGATGCTGCTGTTGGCCGGCGTGGCGTGGGCGAGCGGGGGCGACGTCGGCCAGGCCGTGAAGCAACCGATCAACTGGACCGCGATCGCGATGTTCGCGGTGTTCGTATGCGCCACCCTGTGGATCACCAAGCGGGCCGCGGCGAGAACCCGGTCGGCGGCGGACTTCTACACCGGCGGCGGGGGCATCACAGGCTTCCAGAATGGCCTGGCGATCGCCGGCGACTACATGTCGGCGGCCTCGTTCCTGGGCATCTCGGCGGCGGTGATGGCCAACGGTTACGACGGCCTGATCTATTCGATCGGCTTCCTGGTCGGCTGGCCGGTGATCACCTTCCTGATGGCGGAGAAGCTGCGCAACCTCGGCAAGTTCACCTTCGCCGACGTCGCCGCCTACCGCTTCCAGCAGACCCCGATCCGCGCGTTCGCGGCCTCCGGCACGCTGGTGGTGGTGGCGTTCTACCTGATCGCGCAGATGGTCGGCGCCGGCCAGCTGATCAAGCTGCTGTTCGGCCTGGACTACAGCTACGCAGTGGCGATCGTCGGCGTGCTGATGATGGTCTACGTGCTGTTCGGCGGCATGACCGCGACCACCTGGGTGCAGATCATCAAGGCCTGCCTGCTGCTCGCCGGCGCCAGCTTCATGGCGTTCATGGTGCTGTGGCAGTTCGGCTTCAGCCCCGAGGCGCTGTTCGCCAAGGCGGTGGCGGTCAAGGCGCAGGCCGCCATGGCCGCGGCGACCACGCCGGAGGAAGCGGCAGGCGCGGCGCAGAAGGGGCTGTCGATCATGGGGCCGGGCAACTTCGTCAAGGACCCGATCTCGGCGATTTCGTTCGGCATGGCGCTGATGTTCGGCACCGCCGGCCTGCCGCACATCCTGATGCGCTTCTTCACCGTGCCCAATGCAAAGGAAGCCCGCAAGTCGGTGTTCTGGGCCACCACCTGGATCGGCTACTTCTACATCCTGACCTTCATCATCGGCTTCGGCGCGATCGTGCTGGTCAGCGCCAACCCGGAGTTCAAGGATGCGGCCGGCGGCCTGCTCGGCGGCAACAACATGGCCGCGGTGCACCTGGCCAAGGCGGTCGGCGGCAACGTGTTCCTCGGCTTCATCTCGGCGGTGGCGTTCGCGACCATCCTCGCGGTGGTCGCCGGCCTGACCCTGTCGGGCGCCTCCGCGGTCTCGCATGACCTGTACGCGATGGTGTTCAAGAAGGGCAAGGCGGACAGTGCGTCGGAACTGAAGGTCTCGCGCATCACCACGCTGGCGCTGGGCGTGGTGGCGGTGGTGCTGGGCATCGTGTTCGAGAAGCAGAACATCGCCTTCATGGTGTCGCTGGCCTTCGCGATCGCGGCCTCGGCCAACTTCCCGGTGCTGTTCCTGTCGCTGCTGTGGAAAGACTGCACCACCCGCGGCGCGGTGATTGGTGGCTTCCTCGGCCTGATTTCCTCGGTGCTGCTGACCGTGCTGTCGCCATCGGTGTGGGAGACCACGCTGGGCAACCCGGAAGGCTCGGCGCTGTTCCCGTACACCTCGCCGGCGCTGTTCTCGATGTCGATCGCGTTCTTCGGGATCTGGTTCTTCTCGATCACCGACCGCAGCGCGCAGGCGGCGCAGGAACGCGGCGCCTACAAGGCCCAGCAGGTGCGTGCCGAGACCGGCCTGGGCGCGAGCGGCTCATCCGGTCACTGAGCTGACGCCTCCCGCATTGCACCGGCGCCGGCCGCGCTGCCATTCGACCTCGGCCGCATCCACGGCGATGGGTGACCTCTTGCACATGTTCCTTCGCCGGATCGGCGCAGGATGCGCGAGTCATCCACGCGAGGTCCTGTCCATGCCTTCCAATCCACTTCGCCGCGCCGCACTCGCGCTGGCCGTGCTCTGTGCGCTGAGCGCCTGCGACCGCAGCGCCACCCCCAACCCGACGGCCGCGCCACCAACGGCCGCGGACACAACCGCCGCGCCGACCTCCGGCGTCGACCTCACCGGTATCGACAAGGCCGTGCAGCCGGGCGACGACTTCGACGAATACGCCAATGGCGCCTGGAAGAAGGCCACCGAGATCCCGGCCGACCGCGCCAGCATCAGCACCGGCTTCTACGTCTTCGAGAAATCGGTGACGCGCCTCAACGACCTGATCCAGGGCGCCGAGAAGACGAATCCGGCCGCCGGCAGCAACGAGCGCAAGATCGCCGACTACTACGCCGCCTACATGGACGAGGCCGGCATCGAGGCGCGCGGCCTGGCGCCGCTGCAGGCGACGCTGGACGGGGTGGCCGCGATCAGTGATGCCGCGGGCCTGTCGCGCTGGCTCGGCGGCAGCCTGCGCGCCGACACCGATCCGCTCAATTCCACCAACTTCTACACCGAGAACCTGTTCGGCCTGTTCGTGGCGCAGGCGCTGGAGGACCCGTCGAAGAACGTCGGCTACCTGATGCAGGGCGGGCTGGGCATGCCCGATCGCGAGTACTACCTCGCCGGCGACAAGGACATGGCGGCCAATCGCGCCGCCTACCAGAAATACATCGCCGACCTGCTCAAGCTCGCCGGCGATGCGGATGCCGAGAAGAAGGCGAAGGCGATCTTCGACCTGGAGATGAAGATCGCGAAGGCGCATGCCAACGTGGTCGACAGCCAGGACATCCACAAGGCCAACAATCCGTGGGCGACCGCGGACTTCGCGAAGAAGGCGCCGGGCATCGACTGGACCGCGTTCTTCGACGCCGCCAAGCTGTCCGGCCAGCAGACCATCTTCGCCTGGCAGCCCGATGCCATCGCCAAGCTGTCCGCGCTGGTCGCCAGCGAACCCCTGCAGACATGGAAGGATTACCTGCGCTTCCACGCGATCAACCACAGCGCCGGCCTGCTGCCCAAGGCGTATGCGGATCTCAGCTTCGGCTTCAATGGCACCCAGTTGCAGGGCACCAGCAAGCAGCGCGACCGCTGGAAGCGTGGCGTCGGCGCCACCGACCGCGCGCTGGGCGATGCCATCGGCCAGATGTACGTGAAGCAGTATTTCCCGGCATCGTCCAAGGCCAAGGTCGAGGGCATGGTCACCAATATCCTGGCCGCGTTCCGCGAGGGCGTGGACAAGCTGGCGTGGATGACGCCCGAGACCAAGAAGATCGCCAAGGCGAAGGCCGGGACGATGCTGGTCGGCGTGGGCTATCCGGACAGCTGGCGCGACTATTCGTCGTACGAGGTGAAGCGCGACGATCCACTCGGCAACTTCCTGCGCCACGAAGAGGCCGAATACCGCCACCAGCTCGCCAAGCTCGGCAAGGCGCCGGACCGCAAGGAATGGTGGATGACCCCGCAGACGGTCAACGCGGTGCAGTTGCCGCTGCAGAACGCGATGAATTTCCCGGCCGCGATCCTGGAGGCGCCGTTCTTCGACCCGAAGGCCGACGATGCCGCGAACTACGGCGCGATCGGCGCGGTGATCGGCCACGAGGTGAGCCACGGCTTCGACAACCTCGGCTCGGAATTCGATGCCGACGGTCGCCTGAAGAACTGGTGGACCAAGGAAGACGCCGCGCACTTCAAGGCCGCGACCGACAAGCTGGTGGCGCAATACAACGCATACGAGGCATTGCCCGGCCTGAAGCTCAGCGGCGAACAGACGCTTGGCGAGAACATCGCGGACGTCGCCGGCCTGCAGGCCGCGTACACCGCCTATCACGCCTCGCTGGGCGGCAAGCCGGCGCCGGTGATCGATGGGCTCTCGGGTGACGAGCGCTTCTTCCTCGCCTTCGCCCAGGCCTGGCGTGCGAAGCAACGCGATGCCGCCCTGCGGGCGCAGGTGATCGGGGATGGCCATGCGCCGGCGCGCTGGCGTGCGCTGACCGTGCGCAACATCGATGCCTGGTACGAGACGTTCAAGGTGCCGGACACCGCGAAGCTGTACCTCAAGCCCGAGGAGCGGGTGAAGATCTGGTAACCGGAGTGGATGTGGCTGGACGGGAGGGCGCCGGCTTGATGCCGGCGTCTTTCTTTTCGCGAGCCCGGGCACGGAGCCCATCGTCACCGAACCGCTAGGCCATAGGTCACGGCGCTCATCGGCACTTCATCGTCGGCACACATTCACGCCATGGTTCGAACGCCCGCGGCCGCCAGGCTGCCGGCCTCCCGACCTGAAAGACGCCACCATGCAACTGATCCTGCGCGACATCCGCAAGGCCTATCCGAATGGCGTGCAAGCCCTCGACAACGTCAGCCTGACGATTCCCGTCGGCATGTACGGCCTGCTCGGACCCAACGGCGCCGGCAAGTCGACGCTGATGCGCACGTTGGCGACGCTGCAGGAAGCCGACAGCGGCAGCGCGATGCTCGGCGAGCTCGACGTGCTGCGGCAGAAGGACGAGGTGCGCAAGACGCTCGGCTACCTGCCGCAGGAATTCGGCGTGTATCCGCATGCCAGCGCGCACGCCCTGCTCGACTACTTCGCCGTGCTGAAGGGCTTCGCCGGGCATGGCGCGCGGCGCGACGTGGTCGAATCGCTGCTGCGCCAGGTGAACCTGTGGGAAGTGCGCCACCAGAAGCTCGGGGGCTTTTCGGGCGGCATGCGCCAGCGCTTCGGCGTCGCCGTGGCGCTGCTGGGGAATCCGAAGCTGCTGATCGTCGACGAACCCACCGCCGGCCTCGACCCCGCCGAGCGGGCGCGCTTCCTCAACCTGCTGAGCGAACTCGGCGAGACCAGCGTGGTGATCCTGTCGACGCACATCGTCGAGGACGTCTCGGAGCTGTGCACGCGGATGGCGATCATCGACCGCGGCCGCATCCTGCTCGAGGCCGAGCCGCAGCAGGCCATCGACGACATCAGGGGACGCATCTGGCGGCGCGTCATCGCGCGCGACGCACTTGCCGCCGTGCAGCGCGACCATCGCGTGATCTCGACCACGTTGCTGGGCGGGCGCACCGTCGTGCACGTCTACGACCAGGCACTGCCGGGCCCGGGCTTCGAGCCCACCGAGCCGGACCTGACCGACGTGTACTTCAGCACCATGGCCGGGCACGTCGGCCAGCGTTCCGAAGCGGCGCAAGTGGCCGAGGCATGAAGCTCGGCGCGATCTTCCGCTTCGAGTTCGCCTACCAACTCCGCCGCCCGGCGACGTGGCTGTTCTTCGCCGTGCTGTTCTTCGTGGCGTGGAGCATCATCCAGGCCAACTACGTCCCGGACGCGCGCGACGGCTGGCTGCTGCTGAACGTGCCGCTGGTGATCGCCTCGACCACGGTGGTCGCCGGCATGCTGTGGCTGTTCATCGCCGCCTCGATCGCCGGCGACGCCGCGGCCCGCGACATCGAATCCGGCCTGCATCCGCTCAGCTACAGCGCGCCGGTGAGCAGGTTGCAGTACCTAGCCGGGCGCTTCCTGGCGGCGTACGCACTCAACGCGATGATCCTGCTGGCGGTGCCGGCGGGCATGCTGCTCGGCATGCTCTGGCCGGACGTCGAACCGGAACTCCTCGGCCCGTGGCGACCCGAGGCCTTCCTCCTCGCCTACCTGTTGATCGCCCTGCCGAACGCGTTCATCGCCACCGCCGTGCAGTTCTGCTTCGCGGCGCTCAGCCGCCGCGCCATCGTCGCCTACTTCGGCAGCCTGCTGCTGTTCTTCGCCTCGATGGGCCTGTCGGCCTTCGTCATGGTGGCGTTGAAGCAACCTGACCTGGCGCGCCTGCTCGACCCGGTGGGGATGATCGCGATCGTCAGCGGCCTGTCCGACACCTGGACCACCCACGAGGTCAACACCCGCCTGGTCGGCCTGCAGCCCTTGCTGCTCGGCAATCGCCTGCTGTGGCTGGCGGTGGGCGCGGTGGTGCTCGCCTTCACCTGGCGTCGCTTCCGCGTGGCGCATCCCGCCGAGCGCGGGCGCCGCGCGAAGCGCGCACGCGCCGCGTTGCAGCAGGATGCGATGCCGGGTCCGGCGCCGGCGAGAACCGCCGCGGCGGTCGCGCCGCAGCGCTTCGGCCAGGCGGCGCACTGGCGCCAGGTGCTCGCCATCGCCGGCCGCTCGCTGCGCACGCTCGCGCGCGGCTGGACCGTGCTGGGCCCGTTGGCGGTGGTCGCCTTCCTGGTCTGCGTCGCGATCTCGGCCAACATGGAATTCATGGGCGTGCCGTTGCTGCCGCGCACCGAACACGTGCTGGGCTACCTGACCGCGTCGCTGGCCAGTCCGGGCAACCAGCTGTGGATGATCGTCCCGCTGCTGACCATCTTCTACGCCGGCGAACTCGTGTGGGGCGAGCGCGACGCGCGCATGGGCGAAATCAGCGGCGCCGCGCCCGCGCCGGAGTGGGCGTTCTTCCTGGCGAAATTCCTGGCGCTGGCGGCGGTGCTGGTCGCGTGGATGCTGGTGCTCGCCGCGGCGGGCATGCTCGGGCAGTCGCTGCTGGGTTACCCGCATTTGGAAGTCGGCCTGTACGCACGGGTGCTGCTCGGGTTGCAGTTGCCCGACTACCTGCTGTTCGCCCTGCTCGCGCTGGCGGTGCACGCGATCGTCAACCACAAGCAACTGGGGACCCTGGTCGCGATGGTGTTGTACGGGGTGATCGCCTTCGCGCCCATCCTCGGCATCGAGCACAGGCTGCTGGTGTTCGGCGCCAGCCCGGCGTGGTCCTACTCTGACATCCGCGGCTTCGGCGCGTCGCTGGCGCCCTGGCTGGCGTTCAAGGCCTACTGGCTCGCCTGGGCCGTGCTGCTCGCGGTCATGGCGCGGCTGGCGTGGGTGCGCGGGCGCGAGTCGAATCCGCGCGTGCGACTCGACTTGGCGCGCGCGCGGATGACCCGGCCTGCGGTGATCGCCGGCGCGCTGGCCGCGACGGCGGTGCTGGGCCTTGGCGGTTTCATTTTCTACAACACCAACGTGCTCAACGAATACGTGACCCAGGCCACTCGCCTGGCGCGCGCGGCGGCTTACGAGCGCCAGTACGCGCGCTACACGGACGTACCGCAACCGCGGATCGCGGCGTCCACGATGCGCGTCGAACTGCATCCGGACCGGCGCGCCGCGGAGTTCCACGGCAGTTACCGGCTGGAGAACGCCACCGCGCAGGTCATCGAGACCCTGCATATCGCGACGTCCACCGGTGCAGGCGTCGAGACACGCCGCCTCGCCTTCGACCGGCCGACCACGCCCATGCTTGAGGACACGCTGCTCGGCCATCGCATCTACAGGCTCGCCACGCCGCTGCGCCCGGGCGAATCGATGCAGCTGCGCTACGAAGTGGACTTCACGCCGCGCGGCTTCGGCAACAGGGGTGCCGACGAATCCGTCGCGGCCAACGGCAGCTGGCTGATCGCGCTGGCCTACGTGCCGTCGATCGGCTACCAGCCCGTGCGCGAACTGCGCGAGGCCGGCGACCGACTCACGCAGGGCCTGCCCGCGCGTCCGCTGATACCGAAACTGGAGGACATCGCCGCACGCAAGGGAATGCCGGGCGACGTGGGGATGCAGTTCGACGCGATCGTCGGCACCAGCGACGACCAGGTTGCGGTCGCCCCGGGCAAGCTGCGCCGCAGCTGGCGCGAGCACGGTCGCCGCTATTTCCACTACGCCAGCAACGCGCCGCTCGGCGTGGACGTGCAGTTCTATTCGGCCCGTTACGCGGTGCGCAGCGAGCAGTGCCATGGCGTCGAAGTGTCGGTCTTCCACCATCCGGCGCACGCCAGCATCGTGGACGCGATGGCACGCAGCGCCTGCGCCGCGCTCAGGTTGTACGGCAGGCTGTACGGTCCCTACCGCTCCGACACGCTGCATCTGGTCGAGAATTCCGAACGCGGGATCGGCGCCCATTCCGAACCCGGCCTGGTGGACTACGGCGACGGCTTCGCGCTGTTGAACCCGGCGACCAAGGACGGCGGGCTCGACCTGGTGACGGCCGTCACCGCGCACGAAGTCGCGCACCAGTGGTGGGGCGGCAACCGCTTCCGTCCGGCGCACGCGGAAGGTGCTGGACTGCTGGTCGAGAGCATGGCCACGTACTCGGCCACCCAGGTGGTGGAAGACTTGCTCGGACCGCACCAGCTGCAGGCCTACCTGGGGATGATGCGCGACCAGTACCAGGTGCCGCGCTCGCTGGCGATGCCGCCGCTGCTGCGCGCCACCGAGCAGTTCCTCAACTACCGCAAGGGGCCACTGGCGCTGCATGCGATGAGCCAGTACATCGGCCGCGACCAGGTGAACCTGGCGCTGCGCCGCCTGCTCGACACGCATCCACGCGGCAGCACGCCGCTGGCAACGTCACTCGACCTCTATCGCGAATTGCAGGCGGTCACGCCCAAGCGGTATCGCGGTGTGCTGCACGACCTGTTCGCCGTCAACGCGTACTGGCAGCTGTCGGCAACGCAGGCCAAGGCGAAGAAACGCGCCGACGGTCGCTGGGAGGTCACGCTGGACTTGCGCGCGCGCAAGCTGGTGGTGGACGCCACCGGCGCGGAACTCGAGCAGCCGCTCGAGGAGTGGGTCGAGATCGGCGTCTATCCGGGCGCGGCGAAGAAGCAGGAGAACCGCGAGGTCATCGTCGGCACGCCGATGTACCTGCAGAAGCACCGCATCACCCGGGCAACCGAATCGATCACCGTGGTGGTGCCGGGCGAGCCGGGGCACGTGGGCGTGGATCCGCGTTCGCTGCTGGTGGACGTGCGGCCGAGGGACAATTTCGTGGATGTGGTGCGCGCCGATGGTCCGGCTGCGAGGTAGCCGCTACTGCGGTGGCGCCGCCAGTTCCCGCGCGTCGAGGACGCCGTCGCGATTCGCGTCCTGCTTGCGGAAGCGTTCGGCGATGCGGGCGCGGTGCTCGGAGAGGGTCAACGGCGCGCCACGTCCGCCCGGCTGTTCCGCCGGCGACAGCACGCCGTCGCCGTCGCGGTCCATGCCGTGGAAGGCGTAGCCGAGCCACGCCTGGTATTCCGCCAGCGAGACCTTGCCGTCGCCGTCGCGATCCATTTTCGACAGGTAGTCGCCAGTACGTTGTACCTGCGCCTCCGCCAGCATCGGCAACGCGCAGCAAAGCGCCAGCATGGCGACCCGCATCATCACGCCGGCTGCAGCGCGTAACCCTTCAAACGCGCCGCGTAGTCCTGCAGTGCGCGCACGCCACTGGCTTCGGCGTCGGCGCACCACGCTTGCAGGCGCTTCAGCCGCTCGCTGGCGTCGTGGCCGCGACTTTCCAGCACGTCGGCCAGGCGCTTGCGGTGTTCGACCAGGGTCTGGATGCGCGGCCGTTCGGCGATCCAGCGCTGCAGCTGCTCGCGCGATTCCGGCGACAGCCAGCGGCCGTCGTCGACGATGCCCTTGCGCAGCTTGCGCGGCAGCAGCGCGCGCAACTTCGCGCCGGCGACGGCGGCTTCCTCGCGCAGCGCGGGCATCAGCACCTTGCGCTGGTAGTCGGTCATCGCCTGGAACCGGCAGGCCAGCAGCGCCTTCACGGTCTCGGTGTCCGGCATCGAGATGTTCGGGCGGATGTCCAGGCTCGGCGCGACGCGCAACACCTTGGCCAGGCCCACCGACTCGAACAGCCTGATCGCGGCCCAACCGATGTCGAACTCGAAGCGGCGCAGCGCGAACTTCGCCGACGACGGGAACGCATGGTGGTTGTTGTGCAGTTCCTCGCCGCCGATCCACACGCCCCACGGGGTGAGGTTGGTCGCCGTGTCGGTGGTTTCGAAGTTGCGATAGCCCCACCAGTGGCCGAGGCCATTGACGACGCCCGCGGCCCAGAACGGGATCCACGCCATCTGCAGCGCCCAGATCGCGACGCCCGGCAGGCCGAACAGCGCGAGGCTGATGAACAGCAGCAGCGTCGGACCCATGGTCGCGTGCGGCGTATAGAGCTTGCGTTCGATGAAGTCGTCCGGGCAGCCCTTGCCGTACTTCTCGATCGACTCGCGATCGGTGCGCGCTTCGCGATACAGCTCGACGCCGCGCCAGAACACCATCTTGATGCCCTTGTGCATCGGGCTGTGCGGATCTTCCTCGGTCTCGCACTTCGCGTGGTGCTTGCGATGGATCGCGGCCCATTCCTTCGTGATCATCGACGTGGTGAT
>DATIDW010000032.1:0-24081 GCA_035456065.1 Thermomonas sp.
GGAAGGCCACTCTGACCCCACTTTCCTTCTCGCCGACCTCGAACGGCTGCACGCGATGAAGACGGGGGCGCTGCTTCGCGCCGCGGTACGCCTTGGCGCGATCGCCGGCGGTGCGGACGCCGCCAGCCGCGCCGCCCTGGACCGCTATGCCGATGCCCTTGGCCTGGCGTTCCAGGTCCGCGATGACCTGCTCGACGTGGAAGGCGATGCCGCCACGCTCGGCAAGACCGCAGGCAAGGATGCCGCGCAGGACAAGGCGACCTTCCCCGCGCTGCTCGGCCTGGAAGCCTCCCGCGACCGGCTTGCCGCACTTGCCACGGAGATGCATGCGGCACTCTCCTCGATCGACGCCGACACCACCTTGCTGACCGCGTTGGCCCGCAGGGTCGTCGAACGCGACCACTGAGGCGCAACGGCATGACGCGCAGGCTGGCCAGGGCGATGCGCGACCGCATTGATGCGGCGATGGCCTCGATGGCGGTCTGGTTCATGGATGCATGGACCATTGTCGAACGCAGCTGGCGGCGCCCGCTTTCGCGCGTCGCGCTGCGCCTGAAGTTCGCCTTCTATCCGCTGCTCGCAGTCGCCGCGCTGGGCTGGCTGGGCTGGGACTGGACCCACGGCCGCAGCCTGGATGCCGCCGAGGACAGCCTGTTCGACCGCGTGGTGAAGCTGCGACCGGTCGAGCCGAAACCCTCCGGCAAGACCGTGGTGGTGGAGATCGACGAATGCTCGATCGACTGGACCCGCAAGCAGGGTCTTGGCGGCTGGCCTTGGCCGCGCTCGGTGCATGCGGATCTGCTTGACGCGCTGGATCGGGCCGGGGCCAAGGCGGTGGGCGTGGATGTCATGTTCCTCGACCGTGACCCCGATGACCCGGACGGCGACGGCATGCTGGACATGGTCGCCGCCGGTGGCGAGGGCCGTTTCCTGTTCGCCGCCACCCACCAGCAGGATGCCGATTTCAACGTCGATGACGCCATGCGCGCCGCGCAGGCGCCGGGTGCGTACCCGCTGTCGCCCGCGGTGGAGCCGCCGGGACCACCGCTGGCACTGCAACTGCCTTATGGCGATGCGATGGCGAAGTACGCCGCCTCGACCAATTTCGGCCGCTCGGACGACAGCATCGTGCGCGACGTGCCCTTGCGCGACGAAGCCGGTGGCTGGGCCATTCCCACCCTGCCGGTGCTGCTGGCCGCACGGGTGCAAGGGCGTGCAGCGTCCACTTACCCGGCACAGATCCGGGTGAACTGGCGCAAGCACACCCAACTGCCCTTCGTCAGCGCCGCCAACCTGCTCGCAGGCCAGCCGGTCTGCCACGCCGCAGGCACCAGGCAACCCGCGTTGCGCGACGCGGTGGTGCTGGTGGGCTACAGCGCCGCCGGCATCAGCGATACCAAGCCCACTCCATTGAACCCGGCGATGCCCGGCGTCGAAGTCTGGGCCGAAGCCACCGAGGCCCTGCTCCACGACAGTGCGATCTGGATGCCGCAAACCTCGTTCAAGTACCTGCTGGCGGCGCTGCTCCTGCTGCTCACCACCTACGCGTTCTCGCGCGGCGAACCGCACGAGGACATCGATGGCGTCTTCGTCGCCACCAATGCCAGCCTGCTGCTGATCGCCTTCCTCGGCCTGACCTTCTTCGGCGTGTTCGTCGACATCTTCGCCAGCGTCGGTTTCGCCAGCCTGTGTTTCGGCCTGTGCCGGCTGTATGCGTCCGTGCAGCGCGGCCGCGCGATCGGCAACAACGACTACCGCGACGAATACGACCCACGGAAGCATCCGTGGCTGCTGATGGCGCGGCTGCGCTTCGTGCCGAACCCGGACATCGGCGAATTCGCCGCGGTGCGCGGCAAGCGCGAATACCGGCGCCTGCTGCGCCGGCAACTGTATGCGGGCAGCGACGCGGTGGTGATCGAGGGCATCGTCGAGCGCAAGAGCTGGCTGCACGACATCCTCGACGACCTGGTGCTGCTGCTCTGGACCGGCAGCGGGCGCGCCCAGGCGCTGGAGGCGGCCAAGCGCGAACTCGACCAGCTCTACCATGACCTCAACGAAGGCGACCTGCGCCTGCAGGACCATGGCCAGGTGATGGTCTGCATTTCCGTTGCCGAGATCGACGACGACAACGACCTCACCAACCGCGGCGAGCGCATGCGCCTGCGCGAGTTGCTCGGGCAGGACCTGAATGCGACCGACGAATGGCTGCTGGTCGCGGACAACCGCTATATTCTGGATCCGTCGCACACGCTGGATTTCAGCGACGAAGCGGCGGATGTGGCTGGATCGGAAGAGGAAGGTCGATGATGCACAACGCAACCCGATGGAGTACTGCCGTGCTGGCGATCGCGGTGTCCGGCCTGCTGCTGGCCGCCGGCCCGATCACACCGGCGACCGTGGCCAAGCCCTCGATCGAGGCCCATGCCAAGCCGGATTTCGCATCGCCAACCGTGGCGAAATTCAGCAAGGACGCGCCCGTCAAGGTCAGCGGCCAGCAGGGCCTGTGGTTCCAGCTCGCGCTCGACGGCGGCAAGACCGGCTACGTGCGTGTCAACGACGTGCGCGTCGCCTACGGCAAGGCAGAAACCGCCGGCGCCGGGAACGCGCTGTTCACCGGCAAGGCCGGCAAGGGTCGCGTCAGCGAAACCGCCAGCGTTCGCGGCATCAACGAAAGCACGCTCAAGGGGGCCAGCTTCGACGCCGCCCAACTGCAGTTGATGGAGTCCTATCGCGCCGCTCCGGAAGCCGCCGAACAGGCCGCGGCCGAGCGTGGCTGGACCGCGACGCAGGTCCCGTATGCCATCGAGTACCAACCGGGCAAGGCCAAGGACGGCAAGGGTGGCAGCCAGGCCCAGAAGCGCGAGAACTTCGGCTTCGCGCGCGGCTTGCTGTCGCAGGTCAGCGGTAGCCTGGGAAGCGCGGTCGCCCCGGGCGAAAAGCTGATCGGCAAGTCCGAGCAGGAAGTCGCCCAGGCTGAACTCGAACTCGGGCCACTGATCGCCGGCCGCATCCTCGGCGCGGCGCCGCTGGCCAAGGATCCGGCAATGCAGCAGCGGGTCAACCTGATCGGCCGCTGGCTGGCCTCGCGCAGCAGTCGTCCCGACCTGCCGTGGACCTTCGGCGTCATCGACGACGGCGAGATCAACGCCTTCGCCGCCCCGGGCGGCTACATCCTGATCACCCGTGGCCTGTACCAGTTGCTGGGCAGCGATGACGAAGTGGCAGCCGTGCTCGGCCACGAGCTCAGCCACGTGGTGCAGCGCGACCATTACGAAGTGGTGCGCAAGCAGGAATTGCAGGGCGCCGGCACCGATGTCGCGCTGAGCCGCGTGCATACCGGCGGTGGCGCGGCTGGCAGCCTGGCCCGCGGCTACGTCGAGCGCAACGGCGCAGCGATCATGCTGACCAGCCTGGACCGCAGCGCGGAATTCCGCGCAGACCAGGCTGCGGGCATCTACCTGGCGCGTGCCGGCAGCAATCCGCTGGCGTTCTACGCAGTGCTGCAGAAGATGACCGCGCTGGGTTCGTCTTCGCAGCGCCTCACCCAGTTGTACAAGACCCATCCGTCGCTGGACAAACGCCTGGACGCGCTCGACAAGCAAGGCTACGCCGGGTTGGAGCCCTATCTGGATCGCTGATCGCGGGGGCATGTGTCGCACAACGGAAAGGCCGGCTTGCGCCGGCCTTTCCTGTTTGCGTGATGCGCCGGAGGACCGGTGCGCGGAGGCTCAACCGAACAGGCGGATCGTCAGCGGATAACGATACGGCTGGCCATCGAAGGCCTTGAATGCGGCGATGAAGCTGCACACCAGCCACGCCACCGCGATCGCACCCACCACCAGCAGCAACAGCACGCCGGCGGGTGCGGTCACCAGCAAGCCGATGCCGAGGGTCAGCACCGTTGCCCCGACCAGCAGGAAGCCGATGATCCACGCCGCGCATGCGTAGATCAGCATGCTGACGTTGAAGTTCACCGCTTCCCTTGCGTGCTCGGCGGCAAACGCGTATCGGTCGCGCACCAGCATCCAGATCACCAGCGCCGCCACCGCACCGGCCACGCCGGCGATCCAACTGGTCAGCAGGGCGGCGAGCAAGGCTGCGGCGTGCGCGGCGGCCGCCCATTGGCGGTCGCTGAGGCTCGGGGACTGGGTCTGCACACCGGTCCCGTTGCCTGCGGATTCGATCGTGCTGGTTTCCATCGTCGGCTCCCACCGGAAACGGTCCGGCTTGCAAACGATGATGGAGGCATCGCGTTGCGATGCAAGGCAGCCGATGGCCCAACGTGGGCCACCGGCGACGAAAGGCCACCAGCGAGCGACGAAACGTGCGGCGCGGCGGCGGACGCCGGCCTACTTGATCAGGCGCAGCGCGAACGGGTAGCGGTAGGCCACGCCCTCGTTGGCCTTGATGCCCGCGAGGATGGTCAGCACCAGCCAGGCGATGCCGATGAGCGGCAACAGCACCAGCCCGATCAGGACGAACGTCAGCAGGAAGCCGATCGCCGCCGCGATCAGCGCGGTGATGTTGAAGTTGAGCGCTTCCTTGCCCTGCTCGGCGGCGAAGGGAAGGGTGTCTTTCTTGATCTGCCAGACCACCAGCGGACCGATGATGTTGCCGAAGGGGATAATCACCCCGGACAGCGCGGACAAGTGCGCGAACATCCCCCATTGCCGGTCTTCGGCAGACGGAATGCCGGAAGGCGCGGGCGGCGGTACGGCGGTGGCGTCGTTGGTTTCCATCTTGTATTCCCCGGTTCTGCGCGTACGCGCGGTTCACGAAGCATAACGCGGGCGAGGGCGGCACCCGGCCAACCAGGGCGGCCATCGGCGATGTGGGCGGGATGCCGCCTCCACACGCCCGAGCGGTGGAATCAGCTGCGCATTCAGCCAGCCCCAGCCACGGTCATGCGTCCCAGCAGCATCGAACCGACGCGGACGTGCGAGCGCGGGTCGATGTCGCCGCCCACCGCCTCGATCGCGCCGAACATCGATTTCAGGTTGCCGGCAATCGTGATGCCGTCCACCGGATAGGCGATGCGGCCACCCTCGACCCAGAAGCCGGCGGCACCGCGCGAATAGTCGCCGGTGATGGCGTTCACGCCCTGCCCCATCAACTCGGTCACCAGCAGCCCGCGGCCCATTCCCTGAATGAGTTCGTCCAGTCCGTTGGCATTCGCCCGCACCTGCAGATTGTGCACGCCGCCGGCATTCGCGGTGGTCGCCAGGCCAAGCTTGCGTGCCGAATAGCTGCCCAGCACGTAACGTTGCACGGCGCCGCCACGCACCAGCGGCGATTCACGGGTGGCCACGCCCTCCGCATCGAACGCGGCCGAACGCAAGCCGCGTGCGAGGAACGGCAGTTCATCGATCTCGAACCAGTCCGGGAACACCCGGGTGCCGACGCTGTCGACCAGGAAGCTCGCCTTGCGGTACAGCGCGCCACCGGAGACTGCGCTGAGGTAATGGCCGATCAGCGAACGCGCCACCTCGGCGGCGAACAGCACCGGCACGCTGCCTGTCTGCAGCGAACGCGGATCGAGGCGCTCCAGGGTGCGTTGCGCGGCCCTGCGGCCGACCGCCTGCGGGGATTCGAGGTCGCCCTCGGCCAGCGCCACGCTGTACCAGCTGTCGCGCTGCATCTCCTCGCCTTCGCCAGCGATCAGCGCGCAGCCGATGCTGTACGAGGTCGAGCGTTCGGCTCCGAGGAAACCGTGCGAATTGGCATAGACGCTGATCGTGGCGTTGGCGTTCGCGGATGCGCCATCGGAATTGCCGATGCGCGCGTCGACTTCGCGGCCAGCCGCCTCGGCAGCGAGCGCGATGCCGATCGCGCGGTCGGCGTCGAAGGCCGCCGGATGCCAGCTGTCGAATTCGCGCTGGGTGGTCGCCATCAACGCCGCGTCGGCGAGGCCGGCGGCGGGGTCTTCCTCGGTATGGCGGGCGATCGCGCAGGCCTGCGCCACCGTCGCCGCCAGGCTGTCCTCGCGGAGGTCGGCGGTGCTGGCGCTGCCCTTGCGCGCACCGAAGTACACGGTGACCGCGATCCCGCGGTCGCGGGTGGCCTCGACCGTCTCCACCTCGCCCATGCGCACGTTCACCGACAGCCCGCTGTCCTCGTTGCAGCTGACCTCGGCCTGGCTGGCGCCGGACGCCTTGCAGCGGGCCAGCAGTTGTTCGGCGATCGCCGACAGGCGCTGCATGCGCTCGCGGCTGTCGTCGGCCACGGGGGCGATATCGATGGAAGGGCTGTTCAATGGATTATCCTGTGTCGATGCGTGGACGCGACGAAGAAACCGGCGAATTCCTGAGCCCCAGCCGCAGTCAGAACCGGCGCGAGGCGCTGGACATCCTGGCGCTGGGCGAAACCCTGGTCGCGCTGAGCGCGGCGCAACTGGCGCGGCTGCCGATCCCGGAGGAGGTGCTCCCGCACATCCGCGAGACCCAGCGCATCACCTCGTTCGGGGCGCGCAAGCGGCAACTGGCGTTCCTGGCCAAGCAGATGCGCCGCCAGGACGACGAGACGCTGGACGCGATCCGCGACGCGCTGTCGAAGGACGGTGATGCCACCCGCCGCGAGACCGCCTCGCTGCATCGCGCGGAAGCGCTGCGCGATACCCTGATGGGCGACAACGGCGACGCCGCGATGACCGACCTGCTGGCCGCGCATCCCGATGCCGACCGGCAGAAGCTGCGCCAGCTGGTGCGCAACGCGCACGAGGAACGCAAGCGCAACAAGCCACCGCGCGCGTTCCGCGAGCTGTTCCGCGAGGTGCGCGAATTGCTGGCCGAGGCCGGCGATGACGCGGACCAAATGCCCGGCGAAAGCTGAGTCCTTCCGCGGGGCGATCGCGCTCACGCCTTGGTCCCGCCCACCGTCAGTTCCGAAATGAGCAGCGACGGCTGGCCCACCCCGACCGGCAGCGACTGCCCGTCCTTGCCGCAGATGCCGACGCCGTCGTCCAGCGCCATGTCGTGGCCGATCATCGCCACCTTCTGCATGGTTTCCGGACCATTGCCGATCAGGGTCGCGCCCTTCACCGGCGCGGTGACCTTGCCGTCCTCGATCAGGTAGGCCTCGGTGGCGGTGAACACGTACTTGCCGCTGGTGATGTCGACCTGGCCGCCGCCGAAATTCACCGCGTACAGCCCGCGCTTCACCGAGCGGATCATCTCCTGTGGATCGTGCGTGCCGGCGCGCATGTAGGTATTGGTCATGCGCGGCATCACCAGGTGGGCGAAGGATTCACGACGGCCATTCCCGGTCGGCGCCATCCCCATCAGTCGCGCATTGAGCGTGTCCTGCATGTAGCCGACCAGGATCCCGTCCTCGATCAGCGTGGTGCAGGACGTCGGCGTGCCCTCGTCGTCGATGTTGAGCGAGCCGCGGCGTCCGTCGAGGGTGCCGTCGTCGACGATGGTGACGCCCTTCGCCGCGACGCGCTGGCCGATGCGCCCGGCGTACGTGGAAGTGCCCTTGCGATTGAAGTCGCCCTCCAGCCCGTGGCCAACGGCTTCGTGCAGGAGCACCCCGGGCCAGCCGGGGCCGAGCACCACCGGCATCGTGCCCGCTGGCGCATCGATCGCCTCCAGGTTCACCAGTGCCTGGCGCAGCGCTTCGCGCGCGAATTTCTCCGGCTTGTCGTCGGCCAGCAGTTGCTCGTACGAGTAGCGACCGCCGAACCCGGCGAAACCGGATTCGCGGCGGCCGTTCTGCTCGACGATGACCTGGATGTTCATCCGCACCAACGGGCGAACGTCGCCGGCGAGCACGCCGTCGCTGCGCGCGACCAGCACGGTGTCGACGCCGCCACTGAGGCTGACCATCACCTGCTGCGCGCGCGGATCGAGCGCACGCACCAGGCCGTCCACGCGCCGCAGCAGCGCGACCTTGGCTTCGTTGGCGAACGCATCCACCGGATCCAGCGCGGGGTACAACCGGCGGCCATCCACGCGCGCCAGCGACTGCCCGGCGTGCTGGTGGCCGTCGCGCGCGATCGCGCGGGCCGAATGCGCCGATCCGAGCAACGCCGCGGCATCGAGGTCATCCGAATAGGCGAAGCCGGTCTTCTCGCCGGAGATCGCGCGCACGCCCACGCCCTGCTCGATCGCATGCGCGCCATCCTTGACGATGCCGTCCTCCATGCTCCAGCTCTCGCGGCGCGAGTGCTGGAAATACAGGTCGCCGAAGTCGACGCCCGGCCCCAGCAGGGTATCGAACGCGCGCTGCAAGGCGTCGGTGTCGAGGCCGGTGGGGGCCAGCAGGCGGGATTCGGCGATGGCGAGTGCGTTCATGCGTCCTGCTGTCGAAGTGCGTTGCGGGGAGATGGCGATGGCGAAGCCGGAATCAATCCGGTTGGTCTGGCGTGGCGGCCGGTCGCGGGGACGGGGTGCTGCGCGCGCTGACTTCGACCTTGGGCGCGTTCCACGGCCCGGTGACGCGATAGGTCTTCGCGCCCAGTTCCTGCATCGGCTTGTCGAGCACCGCGTTGGCGACCGCGCCGACCGCCGCGCCGACCGGCCCCCCGGCGATCGCTCCAACCGCAGTCAGCAGGCCACCGGACTTCGGCAACACGTCCACGGTCTGGTCGAAGCGCTGGCTGCGCAGGTCGGCGCTGCCGCGCACGTGGATATCCGCCGCGGGACCCTCGATCGCGAGGTTGTCGGTGCGCGCGCTGCCGTTGGCCAGGCGCACGTCGCCGCCGATGCGGTCGAAGGCGAAGCCCTTGTCGAAGAAGTCGCTGAAGTCGAGGGTGAGCCGCCGCGGCAGCTGGCCGATGCCGAGCAAGCCCAGCACGCGGCCGGCACCGGGTTCGATCTCCAGCAGGCGGCCATCGCGCGCATCCAGGCGCAGGCTGGCCTGCATCGTCAGCGGATCCAGCGCATCCGGCCCGCCGCGCCAGTCGGCACCGATGGCCAGCTTGCCCTTGCCGCCGCCCACCTGGCCGCCCAGCGACAGCCCGGCAAGCAGCGCGCCGATGTCCTCGCTGTCCACCTCGAGCTTCAGCCCGGTGCGCGCATTCGCGCCGAGACCGATCCAGGTCCCGTTCGCGGTGAGGCGTTGCTTGCCGCCACGGGTGGAGAACTCGTCCATGCGCATCCCCCCGGCCATCGGCGTGCTGCGGAAGCGCGCCTGCCCGAGCACCGCCTGGCCGATGCGCAGGTCGCCGACATCGAACAGCAGTGGCGGCAACCTGGCTGGATCGAACGCCGCGACTTCGCCGGTCGCGTCGGTGGCGGCCGGCGCCACCGGCTTGGCCACCGCGCCCAGCCCGGCGAACGTCCCGCCGGTCCGCGGCGGCATCGTCCAGTGCAGGCGATCGAAACGGCCGGCCACGGTGGCGCCTTCCTCCTGCGGTACCAGCAACGAACCGGCCAGGGTGGCCGCCTGCACCAGCACTGCGGTGCCGCGCGGCGCGGGCACCACCAGCACGCGCGCATCGGCGAACTGGCTGCCCAGCAGGCGCAATTGCGCTGCGTTGACATCGATCCGGCGCAACGGAAGGCTCTCGCCGCCGCGGTCGCCGGCGACCACGCCGATCCAGTCGAGCGCATCCACCCGCGCCGCCCGCCCGCCCACCGCCAGCCCATCCGCCGGTGGCGCTTCCGCGCGATCGCCGCCCAGGCGCACGGCGACACCGGTGCCGCTCGCGCTGCTGCGGCTGCGCAGCGACAGCAGGTTGCCGAGGGTGACTTCGACCTCGCCCCGCTCCAGCGGCAGCCGCAGGTCGACGCTGGCCGCAAGCGCCTGCTCACGTGGCTTGCGCAACGGTTCCGGCATTTCGATCGCGGTGCCGGCCAGGTTCGAGCGCAGCTGCAGGCGCCCGGCCAACCCGTCCTGCACCGCATCGCGGGGAATGCCGAGCGCCAGCGTCCACGTCGAACTGCCGGCGACGTGCGGCTTCAGCCAGGCCAGGTTGCCGGCCTTGTCCAGCAAGCCGTCGATGTCGATCTGCGCGTCCAGTTCGGCTTCGAACGCGTGCGCGGGGTCGCGCACGTGCGGCCCGGCGCGCAGGGCCAGCACGCCGGGCCGGCCTTCGTGCCGCACCTGCAGGCCTTCGGCCGCGAAACCGCCGCTGTCGTAACTGGCCTTGCCGCGGACCTGGTCGAAGGCCAGCTTCCAGCGTTCTTCGCGGAGCGTCGCGCCGGACAGCACCACGTCGCCGTGCAGGGCATGCGGCGGCGGGCGGTCATGGTGGAACGGCAGCAGCATGTGGAACTGCGCCTGCGCCGGTCCGGCCACGCGCAGGTTGTCCATGGTCGCGCCGTAGGCTTTCTGCAATGGACTGGCGCGGAGCATGCCCAGGAATTGCCCGGCATCGCCAGCGGCCGCCGCATCGACGGTCAGTTCGGCGCGTCCGAAGCGCTCGATGCCGGCCTTGAACGACGACACCGGCACGCCGCCGATGCGACTGCGCCCGGCCACGGTGAAGCCGTCGGCCTCGAAGCGGATGTCGGCTTCCACATTCTCCGCGGCGGGCCAGTCCGGCTGGAATTTCAACACCCCGCCCCGCATGCGTGCATCGACCCGGAACACGCCGGCACCGTGGCGACCGGCTTCCGTGCGGAACGGCCAGTCGTCGAGGTCGCCCGTCACCACCGCGTGGATGTCGTGCAGGCTGCCGCCGCGCAGCGCGGCGTCCAGCCATTGCACCGTCGACTTCGGCATCAGGTGGTGCACCCAGAAGCCGTGCGCCAGCGAGACCTGCGCATCGCCGAGGTCGGCGGCCAGGTCGATGCGCGGCCGCGTGCCGTCGCCCGGGAACCCCATGCCACCGCGCACCCTGACCTGCAGGTCCGGATTGACCAGCGCCAACCCCGGCGTGCGCACGCTCCAGCCGTTGCCGTCGCGCCAGGCCACGGCCTCGCCGTCGAAATTGAAGTCGTGGACCACGCCGAACCCGGCCGGCCAGTCGAATGACGCCGTCGCCTGCGGATCGAAACGCAGGCGTACGCCGTCGGCGTCGCCCTGCAGCCAGCCATCGACACCGCGCATGCCCGGCGCGTTGCCGACCGGCGCGAAATGCAGGCCACGGATGCGCGCCGACGCCGACAACGCGCCTGCACGCACGCCGCGCACGTCCACGTCTTCCAGCACCGCGCCAGCGGACGAGGCGAGCAGCCAGCCGCGCATCCCGGCCGGCAGCACCTCACCCAGCGCGAGCGACTGCAACAGCGGCGCGGCATCGATGCGGCTCGCCTGCAGGCCATACCGTTGCCCGCCATCGACGACCAAGCCATCCATCACCTGCTCGGCCTCTCCCGCGCCCAGCCGCAAGCGCGCGGCCCGCGCCCGCCATTGGCGGATGGTGCCGGTCCAACGCGCGTCCAGCGCCAGCGTGCCCAGGGCCTGCGTCGGTGGCGGCTGGCCCACGGCAACCGCGGCGCCACGCACCACCACGTCCTGCAACGCCGCGTCGACGCGGATCCCGACGATCTGGTGTGCCTTCAGCTCGCCCCAGGCCCGCAACCGGCCCTTGCCGGACGCGGGCGCGACGCCGGCGAGGTCGAAGCTGCCGGCGAATTCGCGCAGGTCGGCCTGGCGGGTGCCCGCGTAGACGCGGCCATCACCGCTGCGGCGGTCGTAGTCCAGCGCCGTCGCGATCGGCGTCGCGCCATCGCGCAGCCACGCATGGGCACCGACCAGGATGCGGTTGCCATCGACCCGCATCCGCAGGTCGATGCGGGGCACGCGCAGGTCCAGGTCCAGTTCCGGCGCCGACACCTGCAGGCGCGCATGCGAGACCTGCAACTCGCCGAGCCGCCCGAGGGTTTCGAAGGGATCGCCGCCGGCCTGCTGCTGGCCGGGCAGCCCGCGCACGCTCCACAGGCCGGCGGGATCGCGCTGCACGACGAGATCCAGCCCGCGCACGCGCAACTCGGTGAACGAACGACCGGGCAACAGCCCGGCGTATTGCGCGACGAGGATCTCCGCATCGCCGACGCGCAGCGGATCGGCGCCACTGCCGATGCGCAGGTTGTCCAGCCGCAGCAGCGGGCCGCGTCGTGTCCACTGCGTCTCGACGTGGTCGAACGCGACCTCGCCCTTGGCGCGCGCGCCGAGCCACGCGGCGATCTTGTCGGGGTGGCGCTCGACCAACGGCAGCAACTGGCTGCCGATGCCGTTCCCCAGCGCCAGCAACACGAGGGCAGCGACCAGCGCATGCCAGGCACCGCGGCGCAGCAGGCGCCAGCGTCGGCGGGCAGGCGTGATCATCGGAGGATCAGGTGCCGCCGAGGCCACGCGCGTGCCGGCGCTTGCCGGGAAGTGGCCCCGCGCGGGCCATGGATGGCCCGCGCCCGGGAGATCAGTCGTGGATGACTGGACCGAGCGGCGGGGCCGCTCCCGGCAAGCGCTGGTGCGCGCGTGGCCGACTCAGAGCAGCACGACATCGAACTGCTCTTGCATGTACTGGGTGTCGGACTGGAAGCGGATCGACTTGCCGAGGAATTCCTCCAGTTCGGCGACCGCGTTGGATTCCTCCTCGGTGATGCGCGCCACCACCTTCGGCGAGGCGATCACCAGCAGGCGCTCGGCATCGAACTGGCGCACCGCGCGCACGATCTCGCGGAATACCTCGTAGGTCACCGTCTCCGTGGTCTTCACCGTGCCGCGGCCGCCGCACTCGTGGCAGGGCTCGCTCAGCTGCCGCTCCAGGCTTTCCACCGTGCGCTTGCGCGTCATTTCCACCAGGCCGAGCGGCGAGAAGTCGTACACCGTGGTCTTGGCATGGTCGCGCACCAGCGACTTCTCCAGCGTGCGCAGCACCTGCCGGCGATGCTCGGCATCGACCATGTCGATGAAGTCGATGATGATGATCCCGCCCAGGTTGCGCAGGCGCAACTGACGGGCCACCGCCTGCGCGGCCTCCAGGTTGGTGCGGTAGACGGTCTCCTCGAGGTTGCGCTGGCCGACGAAGGAGCCGGTGTTCACGTCGACCGTGGTCATCGCCTCGGTCTGGTCGATCACCAGGTAGCCACCCGACTTCAGCGGCACTTCCTTCTCGAGCGCGTGCTGGATCTCGTCCTCGACCCCGTACATGTCGAAGATCGGCCGCGCGCCCGAGTAGTGCTCGATCTTTTCCGCCAGGCCCGGCATGTACTGCGCCGCGAACTCGCGCAGGCGCTCGCAGGTCTCGCGCGAATCGACCTTGACCTTCTCCACGTCGCGACGGATCAGGTCGCGCACCGCGCGCAACGGCAGGCTGAGGTCCTCGTACACGCAACTGCCGACCCTGGCAGTGGCCGACGTGGCCTCGACGAGGTCCCAGGCACGCTTCAGGTAGGCGATGTCCTCGGCCAGCGCCTCGGCCGGCTGGCCTTCGGCATTGGTACGAACGATGTAACCGCACGCGATGCCGGGCCGCGCCAGCTCGGTCATCAACGACTTCAGCCGGGCGCGTTCGGCGTCGTCCTCGATGCGCGCGGAAATCCCCAGCACGCGCGAACGCGGCAGCAGCACCATGTAACGCGACGGGATGCTGATCTGCGTGGTCAGCCGCGCGCCCTTGCTGCCGATCGGATCCTTGACCACCTGCACGACGATCTCGGCGCCGTCGCGCAGCAGTTCGGTGATGGGTATCTGCACCTGCATCGGCGGCGTGGCCGGCGGATCGTCGATCTCGCCCGCGTCCAGCTGCGAACTGCGGAAGATGTCGTTGGCGTGCAGGAAGGCGGCGCGGTCCAGGCCGATGTCCACGAACGCCGCCTGCATGCCGGGCATCACCCGCTGCACCTTGCCCTTGTAGATGTTGCCCACCACCCCGCGCTGGCTGCCGCGCTCGATGTGCAGTTCCTGCAGCATGCCGTTCTCGACCACCGCGACGCGGGTCTCGCGCGGAGTCACGTTCACCAGCAGCTCTTCGCTCACGCGGGGATGCCGAATTCGCGCAGCAGCCGCGCGGTCTCGAACATCGGCAGCCCCATCACACCGCTGAAGCTGCCGGACAGATGCTGGATATGCGACTCGAAACGCCCCTGGATCGCATACGCGCCGGCCTTGCCTTTCCATTCTCCGCTGCCGAGGTAATCCGCGATGGCGGCCTCGTCCAGCGTCGCCACGCTCACCAGCGAGGTCGAGACCGCCTGCACCTCGCGCCCGGCGGACACCACCGACACCGCGGTGATCACCTCGTGCGTGCGCCCGGACAGCCGGCGCAGCATCGTCGCGGCATCGTCGGCATCGGCCGGCTTGCCGAACACATCGTCGTCGAGGATGACCTCGGTATCCGCGCCCAGCACCAGCGCACCCGGCACCGCGACCACCTGCAGCAGGCCGGCACCCGCCTTCTCGCGGGCCACCCGCCGCACGTACTCGGCGGCGGCTTCTCCGGCGCCCCGCTGCTCCGGGATGTCAAGGTCGATGACGCCGAAGTCCACGCCCAGGCGAGCGAGCAATTCGGCGCGTCGAGGCGAGCGCGAGGCAAGATGCAACATGGCCGGAAGTCTAACCCGCGGCCATGGCGGCTTCGTGCCGGATTGCGCCCGCAACCCCGTTCCGGCTCACTAGGCGTTCACTCCCCGCGCTGGCGTTCACCTGTTGCCAACCGTGCCTCGCGCACGCTTCCCCCGCATCGATTCGGAGTCCTGCATGATCCTGCGCCCCCTCGTACTCGCCTTGTCCCTCGCCATCGCATTGCCCATGACCGCCGACGCACAGACCCAGGCCAATCCTGCCATCGCCTCTCCGCAAGGCACGCAGCTGTCGGTGTCGGCCAGCGCCGAGGCCACCCGCGTGCCTGACGTCGCCACCCTCTCCACCGGGGTGGTGACCCAGGCCGCCGACGCGAATGCCGCGATGCGCGCCAACGCCGTGCAGATGGACAAGGTGATGGCCGCGATCCGCGCGTCCGGGATCGCCGAGCGCGATATCCAGACCAGCGGCATCAACCTCAACCCGCAATACAAATACGTCGAGAACCAGCCGCCATCCATCACCGGCTACCAGGCCAGCAACAACGTCAACGTCAAGGTTCGCGACCTGTCCAGGCTGGGCAAGGTGCTGGATGCCTTCGTCGCCAATGGCGCCAACCAGATCAACGGCCCGAGCTTCGAAGTCGACAAACCCGACGAGGCCTACGACGAAGCGCGCCTGGCCGCGTTGAAGAAGGCGCAGGCGCGCGCCGAGACCTACGCCAGCGCACTTGGGCTGAACGTGCGTCGGATCGTCAGCATCAGCGAAGGCGGTGCGAGTGTCCCGCGACCGATGCCGATGATGCGGGCGATGGCGATGGATTCGATGGCGAAGGAAACATCGGTGTCGCCGGGCGAGGCATCGCTGTCGGTGAGCATCGATGTCGTGTTCGAGCTGGGGCGCTGAGATGACCACGCGCAAGGACAACGAACCCACCAGCGTGCCGGCTGCGCACCCCGATCCCGAATGCAACACCGGCTACGCCGAGCCGAAGCCGAAGGACAAGGCGCAGGCGCAGATCCCGGGCGCAAAACCGGAGCCGGATGCCGAGGAAGGCGGTCTGGAACACGATCCCGACCCGGCGCCCTGACTCAGGTTGTTGTCCGCCGACTATGCCCGCCATGCGCGGGCATCGTTGTATCCGGGGCAAAAATACGAACGAGAGTCATTGCCATTTGTCGGTGGCAACATGCCGGCCATCGCCGATCGATTGCCAATGCGCCTGCGTATGGCGCAGCGTCGAAGCGTGCACCGGCCGGGCATCGACCCCATCACTGCCACTGGTTCGTTGCATGGACTACCCACCCTGACAGGAGGTTGACCATGGCTCGCTCGCACGCCCTTGCTTCGTTCCGCCCGGCCGGCTTCGCGCTGTTGCGGCCCGCCTCCAGGCCCAGGCTCGACAGCGCCCGCATCATCACCCTGAGCGGCACCATCGCCGTCAACACGCTGGCCCTGGGCATGTTGATGATGCCGTTGAGCCTGCCGGCGCCGATCGTGCAGGTCGAGCCCGACAACGCCCCCAAGCTCATCTGGATCAAGCGGGAACTCCCGCCAGTCGTTCCGGTGGAGGTGGACCGCCGGCAACCCACTCCGCCGACAACGCAGCCGGAGCACCAGCGGACCATCGCGCAGCAGCCGACGGCGATCGCCTCGACCGCCGTGCCGACGGACACAGGCACCGAGCAAGCCTTCGAAGACACCGTCGTCGACGCCGGCCCCGCCCTCGATCTCGCGCCCACCGCAACAGGCCCGTCCCCGGTCCAGCTGGCCTATCTGTCCGCCCCGGCGCCCACCTATCCGCGAATGGCGAAGCAGCGTGGCATCACCGGCACAGTGTTGCTGCAGGTGCTGGTCGGGATCGATGGGCGCCCGCTGGAGGTCACCGTGGCGCAGAGCAGCGGTAGCCGCGAGCTGGACGAGGCGGCGCGCGCGCAGGTGCTGAAGCGCTGGAGCTTCCAGCCGGCGTCGAAGAACGGCCAGGCCGTGCAGGCGATCGGGATGGTGCCGATCCAGTTCGCCCTGCGCTGACCGCAAGGACCGCGCGACCGGAACGCCCGCATCATCGATGCGGGCGTTTTCGTTCAGGCGCGATGGTAGGGATGGTTCGCGAGCAGCGCCGCCGCCCGGTACACCTGCTCGGCAAGCACCAGCCGCACCAGCATGTGCGGCAGCGTCAGCGGCCCCAGCGACCAGGACTCGTCGGCGCGCGCAAGGACCTCGGGCGCATGGCCCTCGGGACCGCCGATCAGGAAGGCGAGGTCCTGGCCGCGGCCACGCCAGTGTTCGAGGCGCGCGGCGAGTTGCTCGGAAGAATGCGGCTTGCCGCGACCGTCGAGCGTGACCACCAGGGCATTCTTCGGCAACGCCGCCAGTACGCGCGCGCCCTCATCGGCGATCGCCCTGGCCGTATCGCGGCCCTTGCCGCGCACGCCGGGCTCGACTTCGCACAGTTCCAGCGGCAACCAGTGCACAGGCGCTTCTGGTATTCGGCGAAGCCCTGCGCCACCCAGGCGGGGGCGCGTTCACCGACGGCGATCAGGCGGGCCTTCATGCCAGGGGCGTGCGCATGGAGGCCGCGAAGGCGGCCTTGCCGACCGCATCATCCGGCGCGACGAAGAAGCCGGTGCCCCGCACCGCCTCGACAGGCATGCTCAGTCGTGATCGGACTCGGGCTGCTGGTCGCCGACCGTCCACAACCGCTCCAGCGCATAGAACTCGCGGACCCGCGGCAACATCACATGGACGACCACGTCGCCCAGGTCCACCAGCACCCATTCGGCCTCACGCTCGCCTTCCACGCCCAGCGGCATCACCCCGAGCTTCTTGGCGAAGCGGACCACCTCGTCGGCGATCGATTTCACGTGGCGGCTGGAGGTACCGGAGGCGACCACCATGTAGTCGCAGACACTGCTCTTGCCGCGGACGTCGATCTCGACTGCGTCTTTTGCCTTCAGTTCCGCCAGCGCGCCATGCACGGACTCGAGCAACGATTCCACCGGCGGCGGCGGGGTGGGCAGGCTGGTCTTGATGACGTGGGCAGTGGTGGTCAAAGGCGCGGGCTCAGCGAGGGACGGGGTTGGACGCGGGGGGAAGTATAGCGGCGGGGTCGCGATAGAGGCCGTGACGGACGATATAGGCCGCCACCGCGGGAGCAACCCAGTGGGTCCAGGGCTCGCCGGCGGCGATGCGGCGGCGCAATTCGGTGGACGATTCGTGGCGGAGGCCAGGCAGCGGCAGCACCGCGAATCCACCATGCGCGGTCGTTGCCAGGGCCTCGGGCGGCCGCCGACGCTGCTCGACCAGTTCGGCCACGAGCGGCGACGCAGTGCGCAGCGCGGCCATGTCGATGTCGGCGCCGGGGCGCTGTACCACGACCAGGTGGGCGCGCTCGAACAAGTCCCGCCAGCGGTGCCAGGTGTGCAGCTGGCGCAGCGAATCGGCACCCACCAGCCAGGCGATGGAGGCGTCCGCGCCCCGTTCGGCGCGCAGCTCGCCGAGCGTATCCACGCTGTACGACGGGCCGGCGCGACGCAATTCGCGGCGATCCACCGCCATCCCCGGCTCGCCGGCGATGGCGAGTTCCAGCATTTCGGCGCGCTGTGCGGCATCGGCACCGGTGCCGGCCTTGTGCGGCGGGTCGCGCGCCGGCAGCAGCGCGACCTCGGCCCGCAAGCCGTCGCGCGCGGCACGGGCGATCGCCACATGCCCGTCGTGCACCGGGTCGAAGGTGCCGCCGTAGCAGGCGAGCAGGCGCCGGTCGGATTCCAAGCGCGACCTCAGGACGCCAGCAGGCGCACCGCGCCCGCATCGGCCACCGCCAGCAGCAGTCGCTCCAGTTGCTGCCAGGCGTCGACGGGTTCCTCGCCCAGCCGGACGCGTCCCTTGGAGATGCGGTCGACCTTGCCCGCCTCGGCCAGCAGGCGTTGCCAGCGCTCCGGCGGATGCCGCTTCAGCGCGCGCGTGTAGACCGCCTGCTTCGACTCCCATACGCGCTGCGCCTTGAACTCCGCGGCGAGGTTGCGCGCGCGCGCCAGCGCCGCCACCGTGTTCAGCTCCTTCACCACCATGCCCATCAGCGCGGGAATCGCCTCGCCCTCGCCGCGCAAGCCGGCGAGCATGCGCGACACCTGCGCGCACTGGCCGTTCAACGCGGCATCGATCAGCCGGAACACGTCGAAGCGCGCCGAATCGGCGACCAGCGACTCCATCCTCGCCAGGTCGAGCACGGCGGACTGGCCGCCATCGCGATCCAGCAGCAGGGCGAGCTTGTCGACTTCCTGCGCCGCGGCCAGCAGGTTGCCTTCGACGCGTTGCGCGAGTCGCGCCACCGCATCCGGCGCGGCCTTGACGCCGCGACTGCGCAGGCGCTGGCCGATCCAGCCGTTGAGTTCGTGCGGCTTCACCGGCCAGGCGATGCAGGCATGGCCGGCCCTGGTCATCGCTTCGCTCCACTTGCCGCCGTGGGAGCGCGACCAGTCGCCCGCCACGACCAGCAACACGACGTCGGAGGGCGGCGATGCGCACAGGGTGGTGAGCAGCCTGGCACCCTCGGTGCCCGGCTTGCCGGTAGGCAGGCGGACTTCGACCAGGCGCCGGCTGGCGAACAGGCTGGGCGCGTTGATCGCCGCGTCCAGCGCATCCCAGTCGGCATCGCGGCCTTCCATGTCGTGCACCTCGCGCTCGTCGATGTCTTGCGCGCGAGCGGCGGCGCGCACCGCATCAGCGGCTTCGAGGACCAGCAGGGCCTCGCTGCCGGCGACCAGGTAGGCAGGGCGCAGTGGTTCGCCGGCGAGCTGCGCGGCGAAGCGATCGACGTTCAGTTCCATCGCATCAACCGGAAGGAAGGGTCAGGGCGAAGCGCTGGCGACGACTTCATCGCGACAGGCCGGCGCAACGGACCCGGTTTCGCTCATTGCGCGGCGGGCGGATGCTTCGAGGCGGCGTCCACCCGGCGCAGGATCGCCCCGGCCATGTCGCGCTGCAGTTCGCGCACCAGCAGTTCGCGCTCGGCGGCCTTGCCGATCGAATCGACCGCGGGGGCCAGGTAGTCGCGCGACCGTTCCAGCGCCTGCTGCGGCACCGCGGTGCTGCCATCGGCGCGACGCATGCTGAAGATCACCGCGTAGCGGAGCGAGAACTCCTGCGCGCGGCCGAACTGGTCATGGCTGATTGGGGTATCGGCCCACTGCTCGGAGATCACCTGCAGGGTTGCCACGTCACCCGTGGCATCGACCGGGGCCGCCTGCGCGCCCGCGCGCTTCAGGCCTTCGGCCAGCAATTCGCCAAGCGGGCTGTACGGATCCGAGGCAAGCACCCGCACCGGCCCGAGGTTCTCCGGCAGGTGCAGGGCATTGCGCAGCTGGAAGCCGCAACCGGTGAGCAGGGCAGCGGCGAAGGCAAGTACGGCGAGGCGTCGGGTCATGGCGGCAGTCTAAGCGATCGGGTTGGCGAAGTCGGCGGGGCTCAACCCGCCACCACGATATTGACGACCTTGCCCGGCACCACGATCACCTTCCTGATCTCCTTGCCCGCCACGAAGGTCGCGACGTGAGGATCGGCCAACGCGGCGGCCTCGACGGCCTCGCGCGCGGCGTCCGGGGCGACCTCGATCGTGCCGCGCAGCTTGCCGTTGACCTGCACCGCCAGGGTCAGCGCATCGCGGACCAGCGCGGCAGGATCGGCCTGGGGGAACGGGATGTCTTCGAGCAGGGTTTCCTGGTGTCCGAGCACCTGCCACAGGGCGTGGCTGACATGCGGGGTGATCGGGTTCAACAGCAGGACGATCGCCTCGAACGCCTCGTGCCGCACCGCGCGCCCCTGGTCGCCCATGTCGTTGAACTTGCCGACATGGTTCAGCAGTTCCATCAGCGCGGCGATCGCGGTGTTGAAGCTGTGGCGGCGCCCGTAGTCGTCGCCGACTTTCTGGATCGCCTCGTGGACCTGCCGGCGCAGGGTTTTCTGCGCGGCGTCCAGCGCGTTGGCATCGACTTCCGGATGATCCGGCTGGGCCACGTGCGCATGCACGTCGCGCCACAGGCGGCGCAGGAAACGCGCCATGCCTTCCACGCCGGATTCGTTCCACTCCAGCGATTGTTCCGGCGGCGCGGCGAACATCGAGAACAGGCGCACGGTGTCGGCACCGTACTTGTCGACCAGCAGTTGCGGGTCGACGCCGTTGTTCTTCGACTTGGACATCTTCTCGGTGCCGCCGATCAGCACCGGCAGGCCATCCACCAGCGAGGTCGCGCCGGTGACGCGCATGCGCTCGTCGTGCTGGAGCTCGACATTGGCGGGGTTGATCCACTCCCTCGCGCCGAGTTCGTCCTCGCGATAGAAGGTGTCGGCGATCACCATGCCCTGGGTCAGCAGGCGCGTGGCCGGCTCGTCGCTGTGCACCAGCCCCGCGTCGCGCAGGAGCTTGTGATAGAAGCGGAAGTACATCAGGTGCAGGATCGCGTGCTCGATGCCGCCGATGTACTGGTCCACCGGCAACCAGTGGTTGGCGCGCTCGTCGACCATGTCGGTCGCGCCCGGCGAGGTGTAGCGCGCGTAGTACCAGCTCGACTCCATGAAGGTGTCGAAGGTGTCGGTCTCGCGTTCCGCGGGCTTGCCGCAGGCAGGACAGGTGGTCTTGCGCCATTCGGGATCTGACTTGATCGGCGAATGCACGTCGCCGGAGGCGAACGCATCGGCCACGTCTTCCGGCAGCAGCACCGGCAACTGGTCTTCCGGCACCGGCACCGAACCGCAAGCGGCGCAGTGGATCACCGGGATCGGGCAGCCCCAATAGCGCTGGCGGCTCACGCCCCAGTCGCGCAGGCGGAAGTTGACCCGGCGCGCGCCGGTGCCCGCCGCTTCGAACTTCGACGCCAGCGCATCGAACGCGGCATCGAAATCCATGCCGTTGAAGTCGTCGGAATTGATCAGGAACCCGCGCTCGGTGTACGCGCCGTCTTCCTCGATGCCGCGCAGGTACTCGCGCACAACCTCGACCGCGGCATCGGTGTCGTACACGTCGAGCGCTGCATGCCCACCCAGCGCCGCCTGCATCGGGTCGGCGTGGTCGCGCACGTCGACGGTGATCTCGCCCAGCGCGTCGCGCACCTGCAGCGGCGCGATCACCGGCCTCACCGGCAGGCCGTAGGCCTTGGCGAATTCCCAGTCGCGCTGGTCGTGCGCCGGCACCGCCATCACCGCGCCGGTGCCGTAGCCCATCAGCACGAAGTTGGCGACGTAGACCGGCACGTCCTCGCCGCTGACCGGGTGGATCGCCCACAGGCCGGTGGCCATGCCGCGCTTTTCCTGGGTCTCCAGTTCGGCTTCGGACACGCCGCCCTGCTTGAGGTCGGCCAGGAACGCGGCCAGCTCCGGATTGTCGGCCGCGGCCTTCAACGCCAGCGGATGCTCGCCGGCGATGCTGATGAAGGTCACGCCCATCAGGGTGTCGGGACGCGTGGTGAACACGGTCAGCGGCTGCGCTTCGCCATCGACCCTGAACTGGATTTCCAGGCCTTCGCTGCGGCCGATCCAGTTGCGCTGCATGGTCTTGACCGAATCCGGCCAGCCATCGAGCGTGTCCAGTTCGTCCAGCAACTGCTGCGCGTAATCGGTGATGCGCAGGAACCACTGCGGGATCTCGCGCTTCTCGACCAGCGCGCCGGTGCGCCAGCCGCGGCCATCGATCACCTGTTCGTTGGCCAGCACGGTCTGGTCGACCGGGTCCCAGTTGACCACGCTGTTCTTGCGATATGCCACGCCCTTCTTCAGCAGGCGCACGAACATGCGCTGCTCGTGGACGTAGTAGTCTGGCTTGCAGGTGGCGAACTCGCGGCTCCAGTCGATCGCATAGCCCAGCGACTGCAGTTGCTCGCGCATGTGCTCGATATTGGCGTAGGTCCACTTCGCCGGCGCGGTCTTGTTCTTGATCGCGGCGTTCTCGGCCGGCAGGCCGAACGCATCCCAGCCCATCGGCTGCAGGACGTTGTGGCCGGTCATGCGCTTGAAGCGGCTGACGACGTCGCCGATCGTGTAGTTGCGCACATGGCCCATGTGCAGCGCGCCCGAGGGATACGGCAGCATCGACAGGCAGTAGTACTTGGGCTTGCCGGCGTCTTCCCGGACCTCGAAGGCGCGGGTGGTGCGCCAGTGGGCCTGGGCGGCGGTTTCGACCGCCTTCGGGTCGTAGGCCAGCGGGTCGTTGGCCGGCGGCGCGGGGTGCTGCTGCATGGAGGATTGGGCGTCTGGGAACAAGACGCCTAGGGTAACAAATCCGCCTGCCCTGGCGGCCCCGGATTGCCGCGGGGACGCGAAAAAGGCCGTTCCGGACGCCTGGCGGTCAGGCCGCGCCCTTGCGCACGACAATGCCGAAACAGGTCGTGGGGAAGCCGTCGACGGCCAGCTTCAGGTGCGCCACCGGCTTGGCCCGCTTGTCCCAGGCCATGATGTCGCGCTCTTCCGTGTCCCAGGTATAGGGCGGCACGTCGACGAACCCGTCCAGCACGCCGTCGCCGACATCGAAGTCCGGGCCGAGCATCGTGTGTCCCTTCGCCGCGAGGCGTTCGGCCAGTTGCTGGAAATGCCGGCGCTGGAACAGCACCGTCTGCCAGTTGTCGACCGTGGCTTCGTCGCGGCTGTAGTTGAATTCGGTGGTGTGCACGGCGATGCCGCCGGGCTTGAGGACCTTCATCGCGTTCTCGACGAAGGCCAGGCCCTTCTCGATGCTGCCCAGGTGCTCCAGGGCGCAGATGGACCAGCAGAAGTCGTAGGGCTCGGCGACGTCCGGGACGTCGTTCATGTCCACGAACTTGTGGTCGACGTGATGCAGGAAACGGGCTTCGTCCACCAGGTCGGGGTGCCAGGCCATGCGCAGGGTCGACGCGTGCTGCTGGGTGTTGGTCCAACCCTTGCCCGCGACCTGTTCCGGCGACAGGTCGGTGACGGTGGACGACATCCCGCGGGACGCGAAGTACGACGCCAGTGGTTCTTCGCCGCAACCGAAACCGATGCCGCGCTTGCCTTCGGCGAGCAGGCCGGCCTCATGCAGCGCCTGCAGCGTGAACGCGAATTCCCACAACTTGCGGTGATAGACCGGCGCGATGCCCAACTGCTGGCACCAGTACACGAACCAGGGGCTTTCGACGTCGGCTTGCGTGGTCGGCTTGCTGACCAGGCCATGGTGGGCCGGTTCGCCCTGCACGTCGATGCGCGCCAGGGCCGGCGCCAGCGCCTTGCCCAGCTGGAAGCCGTAGTTCTTGACGTTCATGCGCAGGACGTCGATATCCCGCAGGTGCCAGGACAGCACATGGGGATTGGGACGCTGTTCACCGTCGGTCTTCGGGACCATGCGCTCGACCAACTCGCGGACTCTCGCCTCGAATTCGGCCTGCGGGAACACACGCCGACGCGCGCTGCGATAGAAGCTTTCCAGGTGTTTGCGAAAGAAGTTCGGCATGTCGTGTCCAGGAATCAGGCGGCAACAGCTTAGCCCGAATCGCCCGGAACCGCGCCGGTTTCCCGCCCCGGGCCGGTGCCGCCCGGTCGCGCTAGCGGAATCCTCCGACAGTCGCCCACGACCTCGCCTGACGGCGATTCCGCCGCGCGCGGGCGAGGCTGGATCGCCGATCCCGCCGAGGCCACGAGATGCACTTGCCGCCACCTCCCTGTTCCGGC
>DATIDW010000033.1:0-28560 GCA_035456065.1 Thermomonas sp.
AGCGGTTCTTGATGAAACCCTCGCGGTATTTCACGCCCAGCACGTTGGCGATCTCCAGCGCGGCGTCGCGCGAGGTGTCGGGGATCGGGATCACGGTGTCGATGCCGTGCTCGGGCCGCAGGCGCAGGATCTTCTGGCCCAGGGTCACGCCCATGCGCATGCGCGCCTTGTGCACCGAGATGTTCTCGATCATCGAGTCCGGGCGCGCGAAATACACGTATTCGAAGATGCAGGGCGCGTGTTCCTGCGGCGCCGCGCAGACTTCGGCGTGCAGCTGGCCGTTGCCGGTGATCACCACCGCCTCGCCCGGCTGGATGTCGCGCTCGCGCACGAAGCCCAGGATGTCCAGCGCCACGCTTTCCGAGGCCACCGCGTAGTCGGTGCCGCCGTCCGCGCGTTCGCGCTTGCCCAGCACCAGCGGCCGGATGCCGTGCGGATCACGGAACGCGACCAGGCCCAGGCCCAGCACCATGCTCACCACCGCGTAACCGCCGGTGCAGCGGCGGTGCACGCCGGCCACGGCCGCGACCGCGGCCTGCGGCGTCAGCGCGCCCTGGGCCTGCAGCTCGTGCGCGAACACGTTCAGCAGCACCTCGGAATCGGATTCGGTGTTGACGTTGCGCTTGTCCTGTTCGAACACCATGCGCCGCAGCGCGTCGGTATTGGTCAGGTTGCCGTTGTGCGCCAGCGCGATGCCGAACGGCGAATTGACGTAGAACGGCTGCGCTTCGTCGCTGCCCTCGCTGCCCGCGGTCGGGTAGCGGCAATGGGCGATGCCGACGCGCCCCGACAGCAAGGCCATCGACGGCTCGTCGAAGACGTCGCGGGCGAGGCCATTGCCCTTGTGCACGTGCAGCTTGCCGCCATCCGCGGTGGCGATGCCGGCCGCGTCCTGGCCACGGTGCTGCAATACGGTCAAGCCGTCGTACAACTGGGCCGCGACTTCACTCTGGCCGACGATTCCGACGATGCCGCACATGGGTTGTTTCCTGCTTCTAACGACGGGTTTCGAACGACGGGTGGATCAGGGGTGCGGGCGGACGATGCCGTCGATGCCGGCCTTGGCCTTGACCTGCGCCTTCAGCGCATCGGCTTCGGCACGGTTCATCGCCGGGCCGACGCGCACGCGGGTGCGGGTGCCGGCGTCGGTGCTGACATTGTCGGTGAAGGCATTGAAGCCGGCGCTGCGCAAGCGGTCGCGCAACGCGGTGGCGGCGGCGGCATCGGCGAACGCGCCGACCTGCACCGCGAATCCGGTGTTGCTGGTGTCGACAGGTTTCGCGGCCGGTTCCGGCGTCGAGGCTGCTGGCGCCACCGCCACCGGTTTGGTGGCGGGTGCCGCCGGCTTGGCATCGACCACCGGCGCAGGCTTGGCGGCGGCAGGCGTCGCCGCGGCGGCGATCGGCTTGGACACCGGCGGCAGCGGTTCGGCCTTGACCGGTGAGGCCGGCGCCGCGGCGATCGCGGCGGACGGCACGGCGGGCGGGCTGGCCGGCGTCGCCGCATCCAGCGCCACCACCTTGGCGCCGACGCCCGGATTCACCTGCGCGGCACGCAGGCGCGCGGACTCGGCCACCGCGCGGTCGGCGAACGGGCCGATGCGCACGCGCTCGGCCTCGCGGCCATTGAGCGACACCGCTTCGCGATAGCCCGGCAATTCGGCAGCCTTCAGTGCGGCGATCACCTTGTCGGCATCCGCGGCGTTGGCATAGCTGCCGAAGCTCACCGCGTAGTCACCGGCGGCCGAGGCCGGGAACGCGCCATCCTGCGCAGCGGTTTGCGGCGCGGGCTCGCCGACGGTCGTCGGCATGCCGGTCGCACCACCTTCCGGCGCGCCCGAGGGGGCGACCAGCGGCAGGTCGTGGGTGACCATGCCGTCGGCATCGCGGGGTTCGGCGGGGACGCCCAGGGGCACGTCGGACACGCCGCTGTCGGGCGCCGGGCCCTTGACCAGCATCGGCAGGAAGATCACCGCCAGCGCGACCAGCACGACTGCGCCGACCAGGCGCTGCTTCAACGAGGTATCCATCGGCATACCGGGCACGACCAACGGCGGCGGGGGAGCCGGAATTATACCGGCCCGCCGCGCGGCTCAGGCCGCTCCGTTCAGCCTGCGCAATGCCACCGCAGTAACGTGGAACGATCCGAACACCAGCACCCGCCCACCCGGCTCGCTGGCCTGCAGCGCCGCATCCAGGGCGGCGTCGGGGCCTGCGTACGTCCCGGCGGTCGCGGCGGCGGTACCGGCCAGGCGCTGTCGCAAGGCGGCGGCGTCCTGTCCGCGCGGACCGGCATCCTCCATTCCCGCGAGATACCAGCCATCCACCTCGTCGGCCAGCGCGGCCACCACCCCGGCCGCATCCTTGTCCGCCAGGGCCGCATACACCGCCAGGGTGCGACGGCGCGGTTGCGCGCGCAGCCACGCGGCCAGCGCACGCGCGGCCTGCGGGTTGTGGCCGACGTCGACCACCACCTCGGCCTCGCCGTGGCGGAACCGCTGCAGCCGACCGGCCACCTGCGCATTGGCGATGCCCTCCGCGAACGCCTGCCTGTCGATGCGGCCGGGCAATGCGCGCATCGCCGCCACCGCGCAGGCGGCATTGCGCAGTTGCACCGGCGCATCCAGCGCCGGCCTGGGCAAGCTCATCGCATGCCCCACCTCGCGCCAGCGCCACGTGGCGGCATCGATCGGTTCGGCGAAGAAATCGTTGGCGATCCGCCACGCCTGCGCACCGATCGCGTAGGCATGGCGCAGCACGCTGGCGGGCGGATCGTCGTCGCCGAGGACCAGCGGCTTGAACGGCCGCGCGATGCCGGCCTTCTCGAGACCGATCGCCTCGATGTCGTCGCCCAGCCAGTCCTGGTGGTCCAGGTCGACGGTGGTGACCACCGCCACGTCGGCGTCGACGATGTTCACCGCGTCCAGGCGCCCGCCCAGGCCCACTTCCAGGACCACGAGGTCCAGTGGCTGGCGCGAAAACAGCCACAGCGCGCACAGCGTGCCGTACTCGAAATAGGTCAGCGGGGTGTCGCCACGCGCGGCCTCGACCGCCTCGAAGCCGGCGGCCAGCGCGGCGTCATCGGCATCGACGCCATCGATGCGCACGCGCTCGTTGTAGCGCAGCAGGTGCGGCGAGGTGTAGGCGCCCGTGCGCCAGCCGTGCGCGCGGGCGATGGTCTCGATGAAGGCGACCGTCGAGCCCTTGCCATTGGTGCCGCCGACGGTGATCACGCGTCGCGCGGGTTTCGCCAGGCCCATGCGCGCGGCCACCTCGCGCACGCGTTCCAGTCCCAGCGCGATGGACTTCGGGTGCTGGCGTTCGATGTGGTCGAGCCAGTCGGCAAGGGTGCGGGTGGGCATGCCGCTATTATCCGGCCTGGTCCCCACCGAACGCACCCCGCCATGACGCACGCTGCGCCGATCCTTGGTTCCATGCGTTTCGGCAGCTGGGGCGCGAAGCTGTCGCCGGCCGGCGTGGCGACGCTGCTGGAAGGCGCGCTCGACGCCGGCATCGACACCCTCGACCTGGCCGACATCTACGGCGACCACGCCACCAACCCGCTGGTCGGCGAAGCGCTGGCGCTGCGCCCCGGCCTGCGACAACGGCTGAGGTTGCTGGCCAAGGTCGGCATCGCCAAGACCGACAGCCCCGGCAACCCGCGCGGGGTGCAGCACTACGACCTGTCGGTGCGCCACCTGCGCGCCGCCCTCGATGCCAGCCTGCGCGACCTGCGCACGGATCACGTCGACGTGCTGATGCTGCATCGCTTCGACCCGCTGCTGGAGCCCGCCGCGATCGCCGGCTGGGTGCGCGAGGAACAGGCCGCGGGACGCATCGGTGCGTTCGGTGTCTCGAACTTCGGCCCGCATGCGCTGGCGTTGTTCGATGGCAGGCTCGACATCGTCGCCAACCAGGTCGAACTGTCGCTGGCCAACAGCGTCGTGATCGGGGACGGCACGCTGCACGCCACCCAGGCACGCGGCGCCGAAGTGCAGGCATGGTCGCCGCTTGGCGGTGGCGGCCTGCTGCAACCGCCAGCGGCATTGGGTGATGCACTGCGGTTGTTCGCCGGCGAGTTCGGCCTGGATGCCGCTTCGCTCCTGCTGCGCTGGGTCGCGAGCGTGCCTGGCACGCGCGTGGTCATCGGCAGCAGCGATTCAACGCGGATTCGCGCCGCGGTCGACGCCTGCGCAAGCCCGTTGCCGAAGGACGCGTGGTACGCGCTGTGGGAAGCGGCGCGCGGTTTCCCGGTGCCCTGAGGAAAGCGCAGGCGCTTACAGCGCGCGGTGCTTCGCCTCGCCGAACAGGGCGGTGTGGTGGCTGCAATCGTTCAGGCGCACCACCTCCAGCGCATCGACGGACGCGCCCTCGAGCAGGTTGATCGTGGTCGGTGCCTGGCGGAAGCCCCACAGCTTCGACAGCGGGATGTCGAGGATCCGGCACAGCAGCACGCGGTTCACCGCGTCATGCGCGACCACCAGCAGGGTGTCGTCATCGCCCAGGCCCGCGCAGGCGCGGGCGAAGGCCGGCCAGGCACGGTCCAGCACCTGCTGCAGCGACTCGCCACCCTCGCCCGGCATCTGCACGGTATCCGGGGCATCGCGCCACGCGCGCAGGCGCTCGCCGTCGCGCTCGTCGATCTCGCTGGCCAGCAAACCTTCCCATTCGCCGTGGGCGATTTCCTTCAGGCCTCCGTCGAACATCAGTTGCCCGGCGCGATCCACGCCCAACGCCAGTTCCGCGGTGCGACGCGCGCGCGACAGCGGCGAGGCGATGGCGCGATGGATCGGCACTTCGCGCAGGCGCTCGCCCAGCGCGGTGGCCTGGCCGATGCCGACCTCCGACAACGCGATGTCTTCCTGGCCCTGGTAGCGGCCTTCGGCGTTCCACGGCGTCTCGCCATGACGTGCAAGCAGGATCTTCATGGCGTCGGCCCCCGGTATCGATGTTGCGTTGCAACAGCCTAGCAGGTTGCACGCGGCTTTACGGCGCGGGCGCTAGGCTATGCGCCCCGTTCAAAGGATCCCCCGCATGCAAGCCAAGGGCGAGTTCGAAGTCAAACGCATCCCGCAGGACGAACTGGACATCGGCGAGGGCGCCACGATCGGCCATTCGCGCTTCGACAAGCGTTTCCACGGCCCTCTCGACGCCACCAGCGTGGTCCACATGCTGGCATTGATGTCGCCGGTGCAGGGCTCCGGCGCGTACGTGGCGATGGAACGCATCGTCGGCACCCTCGATGGCCGCCGCGGCAGCTTCTACGCGCAGCACAACGGCATCATGGATCGTGGCAAGCCCTCGCTGGACCTGACCGTGGTGCCCGACAGCGGCACCGACGGACTCGTCGGCCTGCACGGCCGCATCGCCATCGACATCACCGAAGGCAAGCACTTCTACACGTTCGACTACGACTTCCGCGACTGAGCCACCGCGCGCAAGGAAACGCCGGCACGAGGCCGGCGTTTCCGTTGCCGCATGCGTCGGCGCGTTACTTGCCGACGCCCATTTCCTTCAACAGCTGCGGCGCCGGCATCACTTCCTGCATGACCCAGCGCATGTAGCGCTGATCGACCGAGATCATGCGCGTCACCGTGGGGTCGAACACCCAGTTGGACGACACCGACTCCCAGTTGCCGTCGAACGCCAGGCCCACCAGCTTGCCGTGCGCGTCCAGCACCGGCGAACCGGAATTGCCGCCGGTGATGTCGAGGTCGGAGAGGAAGTTGACCGGCACGGTCTTGAGCGTGGCGTCGGCCATGCCCGAATACTTCTTCGCCTTGATCGCGTCGAGCTGCACCTGCGGGGCATCGAACGGATCCTTGCCGGTGGCCTTCGCCGCCACCTGTTCCAGCGTGGTGAACGCATCCTCCGGCTTGCTGCCGCCGGGCTTGGTGTAGCCCATCACGTTGCCGAAGGTGATCCGCAGCGAGGAGTTCGCGTCCGGGTACACCGCCTTGCCCTGCGCCTTGTTGTAGTCGGCGACCGCCTGCAGGTAGGTGGCGCGCGGCACGATGGCCTCGCCGGCGCGCAGCTTGCGGTCCTCCTCCAGCTTCAGCGACGTCGGCAGCATCGCCACCGCGTACTGGATGGCGGGATCGCTGCTGGCCTCGAACGCCTTGCGGTCGGCCGACAACCACTTCATGCGCTCATCGACGCTGCCGAGCTTGCTGGCGTTGATCCGGTCCAGCGCGGCATCCACCGCCTTCGCATCGTTGCCGGCGATCCACGCGTCGATCGCCGGCACGCGCTGGTCGGCCGGCAATGCGATGTACTGCAGCAGCCAGTAGCGCTGGATCTGGCGGTCCATCTCGGCCACGTAGCGGCGTTCCATCTGCTTCACGCCGCCCTCGATGCCGGGCAGGTCGCGTTGCTGGAAGCCGGATTCGCGCTGCGCGTCGGGCTTCTCGCGCTCCACGGCGAGGCGATACAGGGTCAGCGCGCTGCTGCCCAGCGCGCCACCGACATTGCCGATCACGCCATCGCGTTCGCGGGTCTTGCGCGCGGCATCGCCGAGCTTCACCAGCGCGTCGTGGGCCGCCAGCGCCTGCGCGCCATCGGCACCGCGCGACTTCAGCCAGTCCAGCACAGCCTGTTCGCGCTCGCGCTTGATCCCGGACGCACCCATGCGGGCGAAGCCTTCCATCTGGCCGTCATAGTTCTTGAGCGTGTTTTCCCAGCCCTGCATCGCGGCGGCGTACTTGACCGCGATGTCGGGGTTCTTCGCGCCGGCCGCGTTCACCAGCGCCACCAGCTCCTTGAAGCGCTTGCTCACGGTGGGATAGGTCCAGGCACTGGTGGCATCGAAGTCGGCCGCCAATGCATAGCGGCTGGTGCTGCCCGGATAGCCGGCCACCATCACGAAGTCGCCCTCGCGCAGCGGCTGGTCGGCGATCTTCAGCCAGCGCTTGGGCACGAACGGCACGTTGTCCTTGCTGTAGGCCGCAGGTTTGCCGTCCTTGCCCACGTAGGCGCGGTAGAACGAGAAGTCGCCGGTATGGCGCGGCCACATCCAGTTGTCGACCTCGCCGCCGTAGTTGCCCACGCTGCCCGGCGGCGCGTACGCCAGGCGCACGTCCTTGATCTCGATGTTGCGGAACAGGCGGTAGCTGTTGCCGCCCATGAAGCTGTAGAGGCGGCAGCGATAGCCGGCTTCGGCCTCGCAGGCGGCGACCAGCGACTTCTCCAGGTCCTCCACCGCGCGCGTGCGCTGCAGCGGGCCGGGCGCGGCGGCAATCGCGGCCTTCACCTGGGCGGTGACATCGGTGATCTGGTCGAGCACGAAGATGCGCGCATTGGGACCGGCCGACACTTCATCCGCCGTGGTCGCCGCGTTGAAGCCCTTCTCGAGCAGGTTGTTGGCCGCGGTCGAATTGAGCTGGATCGCACCCGCCGCGCAGTGGTGATTGGTCACCACCAGGCCCTGCGGGGACACGAAGCTCGCCGTGCAGCCGCCCAGCGAGACCACCGCGCCCATCGGGTCGCCGGTGAGGTCGGCCAGTTGCTTCGGGTCCAGCTTCAGCCCGGCCTTCTTCAGCGGGCCGGCGATTTCCGGCAGTTGCTGCGGTACCCACATGCCCTCGCCCGCGCTCGCGGACAGCGCCACCGTTCCCATCGTCGCCACGGCGATTCCCGTGGCCAGCATCGTCTTGCGCATTGTCTTGTCCTTGCAGTGTGCGTCAGTTGTTGCGTTCGGTGTTTCGTGCGTCAGTGAAGGCCGGGCATCCGGCTTACTCGGCCGGCAGGTTCATTTCCTTGAGCAGGTGCGGCGCCGGATACACCTTGGACAGCAACCAGCGCAGGTAGCGCATGTCGACATGGATGGCGCGCTTGTAGCGCGGATCGAACATCCAGCTCGCGCTCACCGCCTCCCAGTTGCTGTCGAAGTTCAGGCCGATCAGCTTGCCGTTGGCATCCAGCACCGGCGAACCGGAGTTGCCACCGGTGGTGTCGAGGTTGGTCATGAAGTTGACGGTCTGGGTCTTCAGCGTGGGATCGATGGTGCTGCCGAAATCGCCCTCGGCGATGGCATCGAGGAGCGGCTTGGGTACGTCGAAGGGTTCCACGCCGGTGTTCTTCTCGACGATGCCGGCCACCGTGGTCAGCGGCCGATAGTCCATGCCGTCGCGCGGGCTCAGCGGGCTGACCTTGCCGTAGCTCACCCGCAGGGTGGAGTTCGCGTCCGGATACACCGCCTTGCCCTGCGAATCGCGGTAGCCCACGAGTGCCTGCATGTAGGCCGGGCGCAGGCGCATCAAGTCGCCGCTGCGCTGCTTGCCTTCCTCTTCCAGGCGCAGGAGGGCCGGTTGCAGCATCGCCGCCGCCTTGAGCAGGGTGTCCTCGGATGCCGCCAACGTCGCCGCATCGGCCTTCATCGCCGCCATGCGGTCGCTTTCGGTGCCGAGTCTGGTGCCGGCATACAGCGCCTCCAGGCGCGTCTTCGCTTCGGTTTCGTTCTTGCCGAACACGGCATCGAATTCCGCGATGCGTTGCGCCGCCGGCAGCGCGAAATAGCGCTTCAGCGCGAACAGCAGCGTGGCCTTCTCGACATCCGGATGGAAGCGGCGCTGCAACTGCCTGAGGCTGCCTTCGATCAACGCTTCGTCGCGCTGCTGGTAGCCGGACTCGCGCTGCTCGTTCGGCTTTCCGCGCTCCAGCGCCAGCCGCTGCAGCGTGGAGGCGGAACCGATCAGGCCGGTGCGCAGGAACGGCAGGATGAAATCGCGTTCGCGCGTCGCCTGCCCGGCATCCAGCAGGGCCTGCATGGCGCGGATATCGGCCTGCAGCGTCGCCGCATCCGGCTGCTTCGCCAGCCACGCCAACATCGCCGCCTCGTCCGCGGCGCGCACGCGCACCGCATCGCTGCGGCGCAGCCCATCGAGTTCGCCCTGCGCGCGCTTCAGGGTGTTCTTGTGCCCGGCCACGGTCGAGGCGTACAGCACCTCCTTCGCCTTGTCGCCGGCGGTCGCGGCCTCGATGGTCCTGATCATGCCGCCGACGACCTCGACGCGGGTCGGCAACAGCCAGTCGATCTGGTTGGCGAACTCCGATGCGGTGCGATGGCGGAAGGTGGTGCCCGGATAGCCCGCGACCATCGCGAAATCGCCCGCCTTCACCGGCGCGGTGGACACGGTCAGGTGCGCGGGCGGCGCATACGGCACGTTGTCCTTGCTGTACGCCGCCGGCTTGCCGTCCTTGCCGACGTAGGCGCGGTAGAAGGTGAAGTCGCCGGTGTGGCGCGGCCACATGAAGTTGTCGATCTCGTCGCCGTAGTTGCCGATCGCGCGCGGCGGCGCGTAGGCCAGGCGGATGTCCTTCAGTTCGAGTTGCTTGATCAGGTAGTACTCGCGGCCGTAGTACATCTCGGCGACGCTGCAGCGATGGCCGGCGTCGGCTTCGCAAGCCGCGACCGCCGCTTTCCTCGCCACGTCGACCGCATCGAAATACGCGCGCCCGGTCTTGCCCCTGGCATCGGCGAGGATGCGGTCGGTCACCTTGTCGAAGCCGACGGTGACCCAGATGCGTGAAGCGGGGCCGGCTGAAGGTTCATCGGCCATGGTCGCGGCGATGAAACCGTCCTGGATCAGGTTGCGCTCCGCGGTGGAATTGAGCTGGATCGCACCCAGCGCGCAATGGTGGTTGGTCACCACCAGTCCCTGCGGGGACACGAAGCTGGCGGTGCAGCCGCCCAGCGAGACCACCGCGCTCATCGGATGCCTGGTCAGGTCGGCGAGGTCGGCCGGATTGCCCTTGAAGCCGGCCGCCTTCAGGTCCCTGGCCAGCTGCGGCAGTTGCGTGGGCATCCACATGCCTTCATCGGCGTGTGCAGCGCCGCCGGCCAGGGCCAGCGCAAGGGTCAGGATGGCGGGACGCAGGCGCATTCAGTTTTCCTCGATCCGAAGCAATCCGCCATTACATCACCGAGGCCCGTGATGGTGCGTGTGCCGGCGGTCATGGCGCAGGCTCATTGCGGCCGCGGCGGTAGAATGGCGGCCTTTCCCGCAAGGTGGACTCCCATGTCGCAGGCGACGATGAAGGCGTTGGTCAAGCGCGAGGCGACCAAGGGCATCTGGATGGAACAGGTGCCGGTGCCGACGCCCGGCCCCAACGAGGTGCTGATCAAGCTCGAGAAGACCGCGATCTGCGGTACCGACCTGCACATCTACCTGTGGGACGACTGGAGCCAGCGCACCATCACGCCGGGCCTGGTCATCGGCCACGAATTCGTCGGGCGCATCGTCGACCTCGGCCCGGGCGTGACCGGCTACCAGTTGGGCCAGCGCGTCAGCGCCGAAGGCCATATCGTCTGCGGCCATTGCCGCAACTGCCGTGCCGGCAGGCAGCACCTGTGCCCGAACACGGTCGGCATCGGCGTGAACCGCCACGGCGCGTTCGCCGAATACATCGTGATGCCGGCCTCGAACCTGTGGCCGATCCCGGACCAGATCCCGAGCGAACTCGCCGCGTTCTTCGATCCCTACGGCAACGCGGCGCATTGCGCGCTGGAGTTCGACGTCGTCGGCGAGGACGTGCTGATCACCGGCGCCGGCCCGATCGGGGTGATCGCCGCCGGCATCTGCAAGCACATCGGCGCCCGCAACGTGGTCGTCACCGACGTCAACGACTTCCGCCTGAAGCTGGCCGCCGACATGGGCGCCACCCGGGTGGTCAACGTCGCCAACACCTCGCTCAAGGACGTGATGGCCGACCTGCACATGGAAGGCTTCGACGTGGGCCTGGAAATGAGCGGCAATCCGCGCGCGTTCAACGACATGCTCGATTGCATGTACCACGGCGGCAAGATCGCGATGCTCGGCATCATGCCGCGGGGCGCCGGCGCCGACTGGGACAAGATCATCTTCAAGGGGCTGACCCTGCACGGCATCTACGGCCGGAAGATGTACGAGACCTGGTACAAGATGACCCAGCTGGTGCTGAGCGGCTTCCCGCTGGGCAAGGTGCTGACGCATCAGTTGCCGATCGACGACTTCCAGAAGGGCTTCGACCTGATGGAAGGCGGCAAGTCGGGCAAGGTCGTGCTGAGCTGGAACTGAGATAGCGCCGATGTGGTTCGTGGTGGTCATCGCCATCATCGTGATCGCGGGCTGGATCTGGCTGGCCAACAGGACCGCGACCGGCCACGCGGGGTCCGGCTGGAACGAGTCGGCGCCGGCGAACGCATACGACAACCCGTACGACACCAACGAAAACAACGATCGCCCGTTCGAACCCGATGCCTGCGGTGATGCGTCCGATGGCTCGTCTCCCGACGACTCCGGCACCTGCGACGGCAGCGACAGTGGCAGCAGCGGCGATTGAGACGACCTCGACAGGAACCGACATGTCCTTGACCCAGCGTTACGCCGCCACCCTCGACGAAATCCGCGCCGCCGGCCTGTTCAAGTCCGAGCGCATCATCACCGGCCCGCAGTCGGCCGAGATCGAACTCGCGGACGGCCGCACGGTGCTCAACTTCTGCGCCAACAATTACCTGGGCCTGGCGGATCATCCGGACATCATCTCGGCGGCGAAGGGCGCGCTGGACACCCACGGCTTCGGCATGGCCTCGGTGCGCTTCATCTGCGGCACCCAGGACCTGCACAAGCAACTCGAGCAGACCATCGCGGACTTCTTCGGCACCGAGGACACGATCCTCTATGCGGCCTGCTTCGATGCCAACGGCGGCCTGTTCGAACCGCTGCTGGACGAGCACGACGCGATCATCAGCGACGCGCTCAACCACGCCTCGATCATCGATGGCGTGCGCCTGTGCAAAGCGAAACGCTATCGCTACGCCAATTGCGACATGGCCGACCTCGAGGCGCAACTGAAGCAGGCCAGGGCCGACGGTGCGCGCACGATCATGGTCACCACGGATGGGGTGTTCTCGATGGATGGCTTCATCGCGCCGCTCGATGAGATCACCGCGCTGGCGAAGCAGTACGGCGCCCTAGTCCACATCGACGAATGCCATGCCACCGGCTTCCTCGGCGCCACCGGTCGCGGCTCCGCCGAAGTGAAGGGTGTCATGGAGAAGATCGACATCTTCACCGGCACCCTCGGCAAGGCAATGGGCGGCGCGCTGGGTGGCTTCACCACCGCGAAGAAGGAAGTCATTGAACTGCTGCGCCAGCGCTCCCGCCCCTACCTGTTCTCCAACTCGCTGCCGCCGCACGTGGTCGCCGCCGGCATCAAGGCATTCGACATGCTGTCATCCGCAGGCGATCTGCGCGAACGCCTGCGCGACAACACCGCCTACTTCCGCACCCGCATGACCGCGGCCGGTTTCGACATCCGTCCCGGCGTGCACCCGATCAGCCCCGTGATGCTGTACGACGCCCCGCTTGCCCAGCGTTTCGCCGAACGCTTGCTGGAGGAAGGCATCTACGCGATCGGCTTCTTCTTCCCGGTGGTGGCGAAGGGCCAGGCGCGCATCCGCACGCAGATGAGCGCGGCGCATACGCGCGAGCACCTCGATCGCGCGATCGATGCGTTCATCCGCATCGGCCACGAACTGGGCGTGCTGAAGGCATAGCGTGCGCCTTGGCGCACCCTATGAGAGAGAGTCGATCTCCGCCGCAGTGAGCGGGCGCCACTGCCCTTTCGGCAATTCGCCGAGTTGCAGCGTGCCGATGGCCACCCGCAACAGCCGCAGCACGCCGATGTCGAGCGCCGCCAGCAAACGTCGGATCTGCCGGTTGCGTCCCTCGTCGAGCACGACCTCCAGCCAGGCGTTCTTTTCGCCGGCGCGCAGCAGTTGCACCGACTTCGCGCTGAGCGTTCCACCCTCGCAGGCGACGCCCGCCGCCATCAATGCCAGCGTGTCCGCCTCCGGGATGCAGTCCACCTGAACGTGATAGGTCTTGTCTGGCCCGGAGCCGGGGGACGTGATCCGGCTGGCCCACTCGGGATCGTTGGTGAACAACAGCAGGCCTTCGCTGGCCTTGTCCAGGCGCCCGACCGGTGCGATGAACCCCAACTCCGCGCCCTCGAAGCAACGATAGACGGTATCCCGATCCTGTTCGTCGTTGAGCGTCGTCACCAGGCCACGCGGCTTGTTGAGCATCACGTGGACGACTTTGGGCGCCCTCGCGTCGATAACGCCGTCATCGACGGTGATGCGATGCCTGCCCGCGATCGTCGGGAACTCGGGATCGCGTACCACGCGACCGTCGACCTGCACGCGACCTGCACGGATCCATGCGGACGCCTGCGTGCGCGAGCACACCCCGAGCTTGGAAAGGGCACGCGCCACTCCGACCCTGCGCGGGGCATCAGCCACGTCGGGGCACCCGCGACGCCAGCGATTACTGTTTTGGATCGCCCGCGGGAGGAACGGCCGGTGCCGTCGTTTCCGCGGCGGGCGCATCCTTCCGGCCGACCACTCGCACGCCACGCGCCTTCATCCACGCATCGAACTCGTCGGCGGTCATGCGCTTGCCGTTCTGGGTCATGTCGAAGCGCCACGGCGCGTTGTCGAACTCGGTTCGTGGCTTGTAAGCCGCCGGATCCCCGGGCTTGGCCACGCCCGCGGGCACGGCCGCCTTCGCCATCGCCCGGCAACCATCCAGGCGAATGCGCATCAACACGTTGTCCACCGAGAGCGCCTCGTCGAAGGATTGCGACAACACGCCGGTGGCGCCGCCGAGTTGCGTGGTCGCTGGCGGCAATTCGATGGCAACCGGCGAGATCAGGTGCGGGCGCACGGGCGTCGCCGAGAGCGTCTCTCCGTGGCAGGCGTCACCGGCCGCATGCGCAAGGCCCGGGATCGCCAGGCAGATCAGGATGGACAAGCTACCGCGGATCGACGACATGACAATTCCCCAATGATGGCTGCAGTGTAGGTGGTGGCCCACGAATGCCGCAATCACGATCGACTTCCCGGAATGACGAAGCCCGGCACTGGGCCGGGCTTCGCGTATTGCATTGCTGGCGACCAGGATTACTGGGCGTTCAGCTCGGTACGGCGGTTGGTCTCGCTCTTGCAACCCGGCAGCGTCTGCGCGGTCTGCTCCAGCGGACGGCTCTCGCCGTAGCCGACCGGACCGGCCAGACGGCCACCGTCGACACCATTGCTGGTCAGGTAGTCGTACACGGCCTTGGCGCGACGCTCCGACAGCGACTGGTTGTACACGTCGGTGCCGCAGAGGTCGGTGTGACCCGCGACTTCGACGCGCAGGTCGGGGTAGCGCTTCAGGATTTCGACGGCCTCGGTGAGGATCGCGACGGCATCCGGACGCAGGGTCGACTTGTCGAAGTCGAAGTTGACACCCTTCAGGTCGATCGAGACCGGCACCGGGCAGCCGTCCGGACCGATGGTCTGGCCAGCCTGCGAACCAGGGCACTTGTCGTTGCAGTTGTTGACGCCATCGCCGTCTTCATCGAGGTCGGCGCAGGTCTGGGCGACAGGCGCCGGGACGACCGGGGCAACCGGCTCCGGGCCCAGGGCCACGGTCAAGCCGACCGAAGCGAGCAGGTCGGAGAACATGTCTTCCTGCGTCCCGATGCGGGCCTGCTGGTCGTCGAAGTCAAGGCGCGTGCCGACTTCCGTACGCAGGTCAACGCGGCCGAAATCGAACTGCAGGCCAGCGCCGAGGTTCACCGCGAGGTTGGAATCTTCATGCTGCCCGGGCGAATTCGGGTTCGGGAAGGCGTCGTACTCTTCCTCATGGCGCTGCCAGCCGAGGCCGCCGCGCAGGTAGGGCCACCACTTGGAATCCACATTGCGGAAGTGGTAACGGCCGTCGACGGACACGCCGTACTGACTCCACCACAAGCTCGGGTTGACCGTCTTGTCGGGGTTCTGATAGTTCAGTTCCGCTTCAAGGGAGATGTTCGGATTGAGGAACCTGCCGAAGCCGAGGGTCACGAAAAGCGAGTCTTCGGTAGCGCGATCATTGTCCTGGAAATTGACGCCGGTCGAGCCGGAGACATACCAGCGATCATCAAACTCCTGGGCGGACGCAGCCTGCGCCATACCCAGACTACCCAGCAGGGCAGCGCAGAGGAGTTTCTTATTCATGTTCAGCTCCTTGATCAGTAATAGAAACTAGTGACGCCACATATTAGTACTTGAGACGGCTGAGTCCGCACGCCATCCCGCACACCTTAATGGCGGCCACGTGAAAACCGTGTTAACACTACCATAACAGTTTCGCCGACGCAAAAAAAAAGCGGATACCAGACGTCCGACATGGCGACCATGGCGAATCGCACTTGCCGGCATCCTCCACTTTTGCTGGCGTGGCCGACCCGACACCGCAATCTAGCACGCTGGATCGAGAGGGTGACCCGTCCGCTCATGCTTTTCGGGCATCTCCGACTGGCCGGTATTCCACGCCAGCATCGACCCACGCAGGGATGCAGGCGACCGTACGCATGGGTATGCTAGAGCAATGACAACGACCCGCTACCCGCGTCTCTTCGAGCCACTCGACTTGGGCTTCACCCGGCTGCGGAACCGGGTATTGATGGGGTCGATGCACACTGGCCTGGAGGATCGGGCGGCCGATTTCCCGAAACTGGCGGCATATTTCGCCGAGCGTGCGGCAGGGGGAACGGGCCTGATCGTCACCGGCGGCTTCGCGCCGAACCTGGTGGGCTGGCTGAAGCCGTTCGCCAGCCGGATGTCGCTGCCGTGGCACGTCGGCCGGCACAGGCAGGTGACATCGGCCGTCCACGCCCACGATGGCAAGATCTGCATGCAATTGCTGCATGCGGGGCGCTACGCGTACCACCCTCTGTCGGTGGCGCCGTCGAAACTGAAGGCACCGATCAACCCATTCACGCCCCGCGCCTTGTCCGCGCGCGGTATCGAACGCCACATCCGCGATTTCGCCAACGCGGCAAGCCTGGCCCGCGAGGCCGGCTATGACGGCGTCGAGATCATGGGATCGGAAGGCTACCTGCTGAACGAGTTCACCTCGGCCCGCACCAACCGCCGCACCGATGCCTGGGGTGGCGATGCGGCGAAGCGGATGCGCTTCGCGGTCGAGATCGTTCGCCAGGTGCGCGAGGCCTGCGGCCCGGATTTCATCCTGATCTACCGCCTGTCGATGCTCGACCTTGTCGAAGGCGGCAACGGTTGGGACGACATCGTCGCGCAGGCGAAGGCGGTGGAAGCCGCGGGCGCCACCATCATCAATACCGGTATCGGCTGGCACGAAGCCCGCGTGCCGACCATCGCCACCTCGGTGCCGCGCGCGGCATTCGCGGGCGTGACCGCCAAGCTCAAGCCGCACGTGCGGGTGCCACTGGTCGCCACCAACCGGATCAACATGCCCGACGTCGCCGAGGCGATCCTGGCATCCGGTGGCGCCGACATGGTGTCGATGGCGCGGCCGCTGCTGGCCGACCCGCAGTGGGTGGACAAGGCGCGCACCGGTCGCGCCGATGCGATCAATACCTGCATCGCCTGCAACCAGGCCTGTCTGGACCACGTGTTCGAGAACAAGCACGCCAGCTGCCTGGTCAACCCCCGCGCCTGTGCGGAAACCGAACTGAACTACGCCAGGAGCCCGTCGCCTAAGTCGATCGCCGTGGTCGGTGCCGGTCCCGCAGGGCTGGCGTGCGCCACCGTGGCCGCCGAGCGCGGGCACCGCGTCACCCTCTTCGACGCCGCGGACCGCATCGGCGGCCAGTTCAACCTCGCCAAGACGATCCCCGGCAAGGAGGAATTCCACGAAACCCTGCGCTATTTCGGCCAGCGCATCGACGACACCGGCGTCACCCTGCAACTCTCCAGCCGGGTCGATGCGGACAGTCTCTCCGGCTTCGACGAGGTCGTGGTCGCCACCGGCGTCACCCCGCGAGCGATCGACATCGAGGGCCATGATCATCCGAAGGTGGTCGGCTACCTCGACGTGCTCGAGGGCCGCGTGACCATCGGCGCCAAGGTCGCAATCATCGGTGCGGGAGGCATCGGGTTCGATGTCGCCGAATTCCTGGTCGAGGCCGGTCCATCGGCCACTCTGGATGCCGGCCGCTGGATGGCCGAATGGGGCGTCGACGCCACCTTCGAAACACCGGGCGGGCTGGTGCCGGCGCATCCGGCGGCGCCCGCACGCAAGATCTGGCTGCTGCAGCGCTCACCGGGCAAGCCCGGGGCGAGGCTGGGCAAGACCACCGGCTGGATCCATCGCGCCACCCTGAAGGCGAAGGGCGTGAAGATGCTGGGCGGGGTCGAGTACCTGGGGGTGGACGATGCCGGCCTGCGCGTGCGCGTCGATGGCAGCGAGCAGACCTTGCCGGTCGACCACGTGGTCATCTGCGCCGGCCAGGAATCCAGGCGCGGGCTGTTCGATGCCTTGCAGGCGAAGGGCCAACGCAGCCACCTGATCGGTGGCGCCCATCTGGCGGCGGAACTGGATGCGAAGCGCGCGATCGCTCAGGGCAGCCGGCTCGCGGCCATCCTCTAGACGCCATCCCCGAATAAAAACTCCAATCGAATCAGTGGTTTCCAAATCCACTGTTCAGCCTGCGTTGTGGAAAGTGGCCATAAGGTGCGCCCACTTTCCGCCCTGCCCGGACGCGACCATCACGCGCAGGCAGGCCACCGGCCCCCGCAATGACGCGGCGGGCCCGGGCAAAGGTCGCCATAGAGCTGCCGCCCTCCCCAGTACGCCATGACGCTTGCGTCCGCATCGGTTGCTTCCGATGCGAGCGCCTGCGCCGCAACGGAGCAAGGAGTTCGACATGAAACTGGCCTGGATCCTCTGGCTTTCAAGCAACGTGCTGCCGCAACCGGCCGCGGATTCGTTATGCCTGTCCACCACCGTCTACCTCGAGGCACGCGACCAGTCGGTGCGGGGGCAGCAGGCGGTCGCGGAAGTCGCCTTGCGTCGTCGCGACAGCGGCCTGTGGGGGCGCAACGTCTGCCAGGTGGTGACCGCGCGCAAGCAGTTCGCGCCGACCATCGTGTCCCCGCAGACGCGGCTGTCGAACGCCGAAGCCTGGGCCGAAGCCGTCACCGTCGCCCTCGAATCCGAACACAACTGGGCGCTGCCGAGGGGCCAGCGACGCGAGATCGTCCCCGGCGCCAGCCATTTCATGGCGCATGCCATCGCCAGCCCGAGCTGGCGCAATGCCTACCAGGTCGCCACCATCGGCGACCATACCTTCCTGCAAGTGCAGAAGCTGAAGTCGCGGCGCGGCTGACGGAGGAGCGGAAGCACCCCGCGGCGTCACGCGCGTGCCATCCACGAAAAAGCCGCGCATTGCGCGGCTTTTTCGTGGCGCGAACCACGACGCCTCAGCGCTCGTCGATGCTGACGTACTCGCGATCTTCGGGCCCGGTGTAGTTGGCGCTGGGGCGGATGATCTTGCCGTCGATGCGCTGCTCGATCACGTGCGCGCTCCAGCCGCTGGTGCGCGCGATGACGAACAACGGGGTGAACATCGCGGTGGGCACGCCCATCATGTGATAGCTCACTGCGCTGAACCAGTCGAGGTTCGGGAACATCTTCTTGATGTCCCACATCACCGATTCCAGGCGCTCGGCGATGTCGTACATCTTCAGGTCGCCCTGCTCCGCCGACAGTTCGTGCGCAACCTCCTTGATCACCTGGTTGCGCGGGTCGGACACCGTGTACACCGGGTGGCCGAAGCCGATCACCACTTCCTTGCGCTCCACGCGGGCCTTGATGTCGGCCTCGGCCTCGTCCGGCGTTTCGTATCGCTTCTGCACCTCGAAGGCGACCTCGTTGGCGCCGCCATGCTTCGGCCCGCGTAGCGCGCCGATCGCACCGGCGATGCAGCTGTGCATGTCGCTGCCGGTGCCGGCGATCACCCGCGCGGTGAACGTCGAGGCGTTGAACTCGTGCTCGGCGTACAGGATCAGCGAGGTGTGCATCGCGCGCACCCAGGACTCGCGCGGCGCTTCGCCATGCAACAGGTGGAGGAAATGCCCGCCGATGCTGTCGTCGTCGGTTTCCACGTCGATGGCGCGGCCGTTGTGGCTCCAGTGGTACCAGTACAGCAGCATCGAGCCGAGCGATGCCATCAGCTTGTCGGCGATGTCGCGCGCGCCAGGATGGTTGTGGTCGTCCTTCTCCGGCGACACGCAGCCGAGCACCGAGACGCCGGTGCGCATCACGTCCATCGGATGCGCCGATGGTGGCAACTCCTCCAGCGCCGACTTGACCGCCGCGGGGATGCCGCGCAACGACTTCAGCTTCGCCTTGTAGCCGGCCAGTTCCGCCTTGTTCGGCAGCTTGCCGTGCACCAGCAGGTAGGCGATCTCCTCGAACTCGCTGGTGTTGGCGAAATCGAGGATGTCGTAACCGCGGTAGTGCAGGTCGTTGCCGCTGCGGCCGACGGTGCACAGCGCGGTGTTGCCGGCGGCGGTGCCGCTCAGGGCAACGGACTTCTTCGGCTTGAATGCACCGGGCGCTGGGGTTTGTTCGCTCATTCGTTTGTCCTTCGCTGGCTTACTTCTTCTGCGCAAACAGCGCGTCGAGCTTGTCTTCGTAGGCGTGGTAGCCGAGGAAGTCGTAAAGCTCCGCGCGCGTCTGCAACGTGTCGACGATGTGCTTCTGGGTGCCGTCGCGGCGCACCGTCTCGTAGAAATTGAGCGCCGCCTTGTTCATCGCGCGATAGGCGCCGCAGCAATACAGGGCGATGTCGACGCCGGCGTCGCGCAGTTCGTCGGTGGTGTAGAACGGCGTGCTGCCGAATTCGGTGAGGTTGGCCAGGATCGGCACCTTCACCGCCGCCTTGACCTTGCGGTAGTCGTCGAGCGAGGTCATCGCCTCCGGGAAGACCATGTCGGCGCCGGCTTCGACATAGGCCACGGCGCGTTCGATCGCGCTGTCGAGGCCTTCCACCGCGGCGGCATCGGTGCGCGCCATGATCACGAAGCCGGCATCGGTGCGCGCATCGACCGCCGCCTTCACCCGATCGACCATCTCGTCCTTCGTCACCACTTCCTTGCCGGGACGATGGCCGCAGCGCTTCTGCCCGACCTGGTCTTCCATGTGCACCGCAGCCACGCCGATGCGCTCGAAGTTGCGGATCGTGCGGCCGATGTTGAAGGCGCCGCCCCAGCCGGTGTCGATGTCGACCAGCAGCGGCATGCCAGTGGCGTCGACGATCCGGCGCGCGTCGGTCAGCACGTCCTCCATCGTGGAGATGCCGAGGTCTGGCACGCCCAGCGAGTTGGCGGCGACACCGCCGCCGGAGAGGTACAGCGCCTTGTAGCCGGTGCGCCTGGCCATCAGGCCGGCATAGGCGGTGATCGCGCCCATCACCTGCAGCGGGGATTCGGCTTCGATCGCGGCGCGGAAGCGCGCGCCTGCAGTCTCGGACATGGCATCGGTTCCCTTGGCGTAGTCCGCCATTTTAGCGCGTCGGCCGGAGCGACCGGCACCCGACTAAAGTCCCGAGCGGATCCGTTCGCGCAGCGCCGCCAGCGCGGCCGCATCGAGTTCCCCGAGCACGCCGCGCCTCGCCTCGGGGATATGCGCGGCGGGATCGTCGTCGCTGAACACGTAATGGTCGAACAGCGTGCGCCAGTCCTGCCGTTCCCGCGCCGGCAGTGACGCGAACGCCAGCCGTGCGTGCAGCAGCGCGCCCAGCGCCGGTGCGGTCGGCCGGCCCTCCAGCAACGCCGGCATCCACCAGTAGTTGACCAACGCGTTGAGCGGCTCCAGCGATTCGACCTGGTGCCACCACAACGGCGGCAGGTAGAGCGCATCGCCGGGTTCGAGTTCGGCGACCCGCGCATTCGCCAGCGCCTCGCGCAGGCGCGGATGCCGCCCGAAGTCAGGATTGTCCGGGCGTGCCAGGGTGATCGCCGCGCCGGTCGGGGCGAAATCCAGCGGCCCGATGTAGAGGTTGGCCACCTGGTCGGTCGGGAACAGGGTGAAGCGGCGGCGCCCGCACACCACCACCGCGAGATTCCGCGAGGCGTCGAAGTGCGCGGGCGTGGTGACCCGGTTGCCCACCCACAACCGCGGCGGCACCGACGCCGGCAGGCACGGCATCGGATGGCTCCCGGCGAAACCGGGCATGCACTCGACCACCTGCGCGCTTTGCAGCGCCAATCCTGGCACCGGGCCTTCGACGCGGCTGTATGCCGCCAGGCGAGTCAGTGCTTCGGTCAGGCTGACCTTGAAGTGGCGATAGTTGAAGCCATCGAGGGTTGCGTCGTACCCCACCACGCCTTCGGCCTCGGGCGGCATGCGCAGGACATCGACCGGCGCGCCCGCATCCAGCGCCGCCAATGCCTTTGCGAATGCGCTTGGCGAGCGGCGGGCCTCCTGCACCAGCGGCCAGTCGCGGCAGAGCCCGCGCAGCACCAACGGGCGCGCGGCGGCCATCGCGTCGGCCAGCGGGCGCTTCCATGCATCGACATCCGGGCCGGTGTCGTGTTCGTCGATGGGCAGGCTCATGCGCTGGCGATCCGGATAACGTGGCTGCGCGCAGTGTGCGCGACAGGCCGACGAAACGAAACGGAAGCCAAGACGCCGTGGTCGAACGCCATTCGCCTGCGATCGCGGCGATGCTCAGTCGCAGCGGTAGTCGCCGGTTGCGTCCTTGCGGCACATGTCGGGGGCGCCGTATTTGTCCCACAGCGCCGGGAATCCCTTCGCCCTGATATAGGCGGGGAACTCCGGCAGGGCACGCAACGATTTCCCGGCCGGGCTGAATAGGTAGACCATGAAATCGCTGTTGTCCAACCGCACGCGGGTGCGCTCAACCTCCAGCGCCTGCGCCCCGTGACCGAGCTGCACCAGCCATAGCGACAGCATGCCGGGTACGAAGACATCCTTGCGGGCCAGGTAAGCATCAGGCCGCTGGCCACTGACGTTCAGCCCGGATTGTCGTGGCCACCGGCATCCCCCCGGCGGCGTTCCCTGCCCGCAGTATAGGCACGCAGGCAACACCGCACCGCATGCCCGCCCACAATGAAAAAGGGCCGGCACAAGGCCAGCCCTTTCCGTTTGCTGCAGTGGCGGTGGCTTACAGCAGGTGCGCCACGCCGGCGCGTTCTTCCTCGAGTTCGGCCAGGGTCTTGTCCATCGCGGCGCGGCTGAAGTCGTCGACCGGCAGGCCTTCAATGCGGGTGTACTCGCCGTTGGCGCAGGTCACCGGCACGCCGTACATCACGCCTTCCGGAATGCCGTAGCTGCCGTCGGACGGGACGCCCATCGTCACCCACTTGCCTTCGGTGCCCAGCGCCCAGTCGCGGATGTGGTCGATCGCGGCATTTGCAGCCGACGCGGCGGACGACAGCCCGCGCGCCTCGATGATCGCGGCGCCACGCTTGCCGACCTGCGGGATGAAGGCGTTGGCATTCCAGTCGGCGTCGCCGATCTTGTCCTGCAACGACTGGCCGCCCACGGTGGCGAAGCGGTAATCCGGGTACATCGTCGGCGAATGGTTGCCCCACACCACCAGCTTCTCGATGTCGGCCACCGCCACGCCGGCCTTGTTGGCCAACTGCGACAGCGCGCGGTTGTGGTCCAGGCGCAGCATGGCGGTGAAGTTCTTCGCCGGCAGATCCGGCGCGGACTTCATCGCGATGTAGGCGTTGGTATTGGCCGGGTTGCCGACCACCAGCACCTTGACGTTACGCGAAGCGACCTTGTTCAGCGCCGCGCCCTGCGCGGTGAAGATCTTGGCGTTCTCCAGCAGCAGGTCCTTGCGCTCCATGCCCGGGCCGCGCGGACGCGCGCCAACCAGCAGGGCGTAGTCGGCGTCCTTGAACGCGACTTCGGCGTCGTCGGTGCCGACCATGCCGGCCAGCAGCGGGAACGCGCAGTCCTCGAGTTCCATCATCACGCCCTTCAGCGCGGCTTGGGCCTTGTCCATCGGCAGTTCCAGCATCTGCAGGATCACCGGCTGGTCCTTGCCCAGCATTTCGCCGGAGGCGATGCGGAACAGCAGGGCGTAACCGATCTGGCCGGCGGCGCCGGTGACTGCAACACGGACGGGGGCTTTCATTGTTTCGACTCCTGGGATGACGATGTCGCGCTCGCGGCGCTGCATCGATTGATCAATTGAGGTCTATCCGAAAGGATCAGACGAGTTCGGCGAAGAATTCCTGGATGCGCGCCAGGCCCGGCGCCAGCTGCGGCGTCGGGCAGGTGTAGCTGATGCGCAGCGCGCGTGGTTCGCCGAACGCCGAGCCCGGCACGCAGGCCACGCCCTTGGCTTCCAGCAGCGCATTGCAGAAATCGACGTCGTTTTCGATCTTCGTGCCGTTGTGCGACTTGCCGAATGCGCAGCTGATGTCCGGGAACACGTAGAACGCGCCCTGCGGACGCGGGCAGACCACGCCCGGGATCGCATCCATCACCGCCATCACCTGGTCGCGCTTGGCCCGGAACTCGGCGCACTTCTGCGCCGGCACGTCCTGCGGGCCGGACAGCGCGGCGATCGCGGCGGCGCAGACCACTTCCGGGAGGTTGGTGATGTGGTTGGAATTCAGCGTGGTGACCGCCTTCGCCACCGACTCCGGCCCGGCCATGAAGCCCACGCGCCAGCCCGGCATGCCATAAGTCTTGGACAGCGAGTCGATGAAGATGGTGCGCTCGCGCAGCTCCGGGCGGACCTGCACGAAATTCACGTACTCCAGCCCGTCGAACAGCATCCGGTTGTAGATGTCGTCGGCGATGATCCAGGTGTCCGGGTATTTCACCAGCACGTCGGCCAGCGCGACGACTTCATCGCGGGTGTAGACCATGCCGGTCGGGTTGGACGGGTTGTTGAACAGGAACACCTTCGGCTTGTGGGTGGCCAGCGCCTCGTCCAGCTGCGCCGGGGTCAGCTTGTAGTCCTGCGATGCCGGACACGGCAGGGTCACGGCCTTCGCGTTGACGATGTCGGCGATGTCGAGGTAGGTGGTCCAGTACGGCGCCGGGAACGCGATCACGTCGCCTTCGTCCAGCAGGGCCTCGGCGAGGTTGTAGATCACGTGCTTGGCGCCGACCCCGGTGGAGCAGTTGGCGCGGCCGTAGCCGGTCAGCCCGATCGCTTCCATGTGCGCCAGGAAGGCGTCGAGCAGGGCATCCGGGCCGCGGTTGCTGCCGTATTGGCCGCTATCCTTCGCGAGCGCTTCACGTGCGGCGGCATAGACGTGTTCGCCGGGCAGGAAGTTGGGTACGCCGATCGAGAAGCTGATGATGTCGCGGCCTTCCGCCTTCAGGCGCTTGGCCTTCTCGGCGACGGCCATGATGGCGCTGGGCTTGGCGCGACTCATGCGCCGGGCGAGTTGAGGCATCGTGGGGGAACCTGAAAGGGCCGCGTGGCGCGGCATGACGTGGGCAAGCGACGTGGAGAAAGCCTTCGAATGTTAGCACAGCACCCTTTGCCGACCGCCTTCGCCAACGCCGTTTCGCCACGTGTGCGCTGGCTGCAGGGCGCGCTCCTGCCGGTCGTCCTGGCATGCGCTTCCGGCTGCGCCTCGACCAACGTACGGAACGCCCTGGACACCACCGGGCAGCCCATCGCCTTGACCGGCCAGGTGGTGCTGATCGAACCCGACATCGAACTGTCCGAAGTGGGTGCCGGCGGCATGGGCGAGCCGCGCAAGGAGTGGACCGACAGCGCGCGCCGCCTGTATCCACAAGCCGCGCGCGAGGCGCTGGCACGCCACGGGATCGGCATGGCCCCGGATTTCGTGCTGCCCGCCGATGCCGGCCCGGACAACCGCCTGCGGCAACTGACCCTGCTCAGCCAGGCGGTGTCGATGAGCATCCTCCAGTACAGCCGCAGCAGTGGGGAGGGCCCGCTGCGCAACAAGCACGGCAAGTTCGACTGGAGCCTTGGGCCTGGCGTGCAGGAACTGCGCCAGGCCACCGGCGCCGACTATGGCCTGTTCACCTATATCCGCGACAGTTACGCCAGCGGCGGCCGGCAGGCGATGCGCATCGCCGGACTGTTCCTGCTCGGCGGCGACATCGGCGGCGGGGTGCAGGTGGGCATGGCCTCGCTGGTCGACCTGCGCACCGGCCAGGTGGTCTGGCACAACCTGCTGGTCGACCAGAGCGGCGACCTGCGCGACCTCGCCGGCGCGCGCGAGACGGCCGACGACCTGCTGAAGGGCGTGCGCGGCGCGACCCCACCGCCAGCGGAGGGCAAGTGAAGGTCCGTTGGCTGCTCGTCGCCAGCGTCGCGGCCACGCTGGCCGCCTGCGCGACGAGCGCCCCGTTGCGCGACAACGCGCCCGGCACGACGCCGACCGCGGGCAGCGACGAGGCCGAGCTCTGGTACGCGATGGAGCGCGCCGAGACCGAACTGCGGCGCTCGCCGCTGCGGATGCGCGATGAAGCCCTGAACGCCTACGTCGCCGGGGTGGCGTGCAAGGCCTCCGGCCCCCACTGCCGCGACCTGCGCGTGTACGTGATGGACGTGCCGCAGTTCAATGCCAGCATGGCGCCGAACGGGATGATGCTGGTCTGGACCGGCGCCCTGCTGCGCATCCGCGACGAGGCCGAACTGGCCTTCGTGCTCGGCCACGAAGCGGGCCACTTCACTGCCCGCCATTCGCTGCAGCAATGGCGGCGGATGAAGGACACCAGCGCGTGGCTGAGCGCGTTCCAGCTGGCCGCCTATGGCGTCGGTGCCGGTGCGCTGGCCCAGCTCGGCTCGCTGGCCGGCAATGCCGCGATCTTCAAATACTCCCGCGACATGGAGCGCGAGGCGGATCGGCTCGGCTTCGATGCGGTCGTCGCCAACGGCTGGGCACCGCAGGCCGGTGCCGACCTGTGGGCGCGGATGTGGCGAGAGGAGCAGACCCGCAAGGACGACCGGCCATTGCCGGTGTTCTCGACCCATCCGGCATCGCAGGAACGCTTGAACGACATCAAGACCGCCGCGGCCGCCGTCCAGAACCCGCCCGGTGAGCGTGGCCGGGAACGGTATCGCGCGGCGGTACGGCCCTTCCTGCCCAGGCTGCTGGACGAGGAACTCGGCCAGCGCCGCTATGCCGGCTCGATCCTGGTCATCAGCGAACTGCTCGAGGATTCGCCCGCCGAGGATCGGGGCTTGTTGACCTTCTATCTCGGCGAAGCGCACCGCCGCCGTGGCCTGGACGACGACAAGGCGACCGCCGCGGCGCATTACGCGACGGCGATCACCTTGCCCGGCACCCCCGCCGCCGCGTGGCGCGAGCACGGCTTCGCGCGTCGCGCCGCCAGCGACACCGCAGGCGCGCGCGCGGCCTTGCAGCGCTACCTGCAAGATGCGCCACAGGCGGAGGATCGCGCCTTCGTGCAACGCGAACTCGACACTCTGGGAGGGGCACGATGAAGACGACACGCTGGCTCGGCATCGGGCTACTCGCGCTGATGCTGGCCGCCTGTGCCAGCGGCGGACCGCTGGTCACGCCCGGCCGAAACAACGCAGGCGGCGACCTGACCATCGAAGCCGGGATGGAATGGGCGAGGATGGGCAACAGTCGCGAGCAGCTGTGGACGATCGACGGCCCGCAATTGAATACCCTGCACCTGATCAACAACGTCCGCGAACGCGAATTCATCTTCCTCGGCGACCGCCAGACCAAACGTCGCCCGGATGGCGCCTTCTACCATCCCGGGATGCGCCCCGACGAGGTGCGCGACCTCATCGTGGACGGCATGCGCGCGGGCGGGGCGGTCAACGTGGCCACCACCAACCTGCGCCCGGCGACGTTCGGCGACCGCGAGGGCCTGCGCTTCGAGATCGCCATGGACAACTCGGCAGGCCTGAAATACCGGGGGATGGCGGCGGCCTTCGAACATGACGGGGCCCTCGCACTGGCGCTGTTCTACGCCCCTGCCGAGTACTACTACCCGCGCGACGAGGCCAAGGTCAGCGCGATGCTGGACACGTTGCGCTGGAAGTAGCGCTGGCGACCGGAAACGAAAAGGGCGGCCGAAGCCGCCCTTTCCACATCATGCCGGGACCGCTCAGGCGGCGAGGATCCGGTTCCACTCGGCGACCTTGTCGGCCTTCGCGGCAAGGACGGCATCGGTGTCGCCCTCGATCTTGACCGAGGTGATCAGGTCGCCCTGCTTCACCGCGTCGACCACGTCCAGGCCCTGGATCACCTTGCCGAACACGGTGTGCTTGCCGTCCAGCCAGTCGGTCTTGATGTGGGTGATGAAGAACTGGCTGCCGTTGGTGTTCGGGCCGGCATTGGCCATCGACAGGACGCCGCGCTCGTGCTTCACGCCGTTGTTGGTCTCGTCCTCGAAGCGGTAGCCCGGGCCGCCACGGCCGGAACCCTCGGGGCAGCCACCCTGGACCATGAAATCCGGGATCACCCGGTGGAAATTCAGGCCGTCGTAGAAGCCGCGCTTGGCCAGGTTGACGAAATTGGCGACGGTCAGCGGGGCCTTGTCGGCGAACAGCTCGACCTGGATCGGGCCGCGGGCGGTGTCGAAGGTGGCGATCAGGGACATCGGGGATTCCTTTCGTCTGGGTCGGGCGCTGGGCACCGGGGCCGGCTATAATACTCGGCTTCCCTCCCTGACCTTCGTGCCCTGCCTGAACCGCAACGGCGCGCATTCCCCATGTCCGAATCCAATTCTTCCGTCGAACGCCTCCGCAACATCGCCATCGTCGCCCACGTCGACCATGGCAAGACCACCCTGGTCGACTGCCTGCTCAAGCAGTCCGGCACGCTCAACGAACGCACGGTGCTGGCCGAGCGCGCGATGGACAGCAACGACCAGGAAAAGGAACGTGGCATCACGATCCTTGCCAAGAACACCGCCATCACCTGGCAGGGCAACCGCATCAACATCGTCGACACCCCGGGCCACGCCGACTTCGGCGGCGAGGTCGAGCGCGTGCTGTCGATGGTCGACTCGGTGCTGATCCTGGTCGACGCGATGGACGGCCCGATGCCGCAGACGCGCTTCGTGACCCAGAAGGCGTTCGCGATGGGCTTCAAGCCGATCGTCGTGGTGAACAAGGTCGACCGTCCGGGCGCCCGCCCGGGCTGGGTGCTCGACCAGACCTTCGACCTGTTCGACCGCCTCGGCGCGACCGACGACCAGCTCGACTTCCACACCGTCTACGCCTCGGCGCTGCACGGCTACGCCGGCCTCGACCCGGACGTGCGCTCGGGCAACATGGACCCGCTGTTCCAGTCCATCGTCGACCACGTGAAGCCGCCGCCGGTGAACATGGACGGCCCGTTCCAGATGCGCATCACCTCGCTCGACTACAACAACTACGTCGGCATCATCGGCGTGGGCCGCGTGCAGCGCGGCACGATCCGCACCAACATGCCGGTCACCGTGATCGACCGCGACGGCAAGACCCGCAACGCCAAGGTCCTGCAGGTGCTCGGCTTCATGGGCCTCGAGCGCCATGAAGTGAAGGAAGCCAACGCCGGCGACATCATCGCGATCTCGGGCATCGAAGGCCTGAGCATCTCCGAAACCGTCTGCGATCCGTCCGCCGTCGAGCAGCTGGAAGTGCTCACCGTCGACGAGCCGACGATCAGCATGACCTTCCAGGTGAACAATTCCCCGTTCGCCGGCAACAAGGACCGCAGCGGCGGCAAGTTCCTGACCTCGCGCCAGCTGCGCGACCGCCTGATGCGCGAAACGCAGCACAACGTCGCGCT
>DATIDW010000034.1:0-4492 GCA_035456065.1 Thermomonas sp.
CTGAAACGCGACCTCGCCGCGCTGATGACCGATTCGCAGGAGTGGTGGCCCGCCGACTTCGGCCACTACGGCGGTCTTTTCGTGCGCATGGCCTGGCACAGCGCCGGCACCTACCGCGTCGGCGACGGGCGCGGCGGCGGCGGCCGCGGCCAGCAGCGCTTCGCCCCGCTCAACAGCTGGCCGGACAACGTCAGCCTGGACAAGGCACGCCGCCTGTTGTGGCCGATCAAGCAGAAGTACGGCCAGAAGATCTCCTGGGCCGACCTGATGATCCTGGCCGGCAACGTGGCGCTGGAGACGATGGGCTTCAAGACCTTCGGCTTCGCCGGCGGCCGCGAGGACACCTGGGAACCCGACCTCGACGTGTACTGGGGCCGCGAAGCAAAGTGGCTGGGGGGCGATGAACGCTACTCGCGCGGCTCGCCCGGTGTCGACGATGCGCACGGCGTCCTGGTCAAGGACGACGACAGTCAGGTGCAACACACCCGCGACCTCGAGAACCCACTCGCCGCGGTGCAGATGGGCCTGATCTACGTGAATCCCGAAGGCCCCGACGGCAAGCCGGACCCGATCGCGGCTGCGAAGGACATCCGCGAGACCTTCGCCCGCATGGCGATGGACGACGAGGAAACCGTCGCCCTGATCGCCGGCGGCCACAGCATGGGCAAGACCCATGGCGCGGCCAGCTCGGACAACGTCGACGTCGAACCGGAAGCGGCCGACCTCGAGCAACAGGGCTTCGGCTGGAGCAACCGGCACGGCTCGGGCAAGGGCGCCGACACCATCACCAGCGGCCTCGAGGTCACCTGGACGAAGACGCCGACGCAGTGGAGCAACAATTTCTTCGAAAATTTGTTTCGCTTCGAATGGGAATTGTCGAAGAGCCCGGCGGGTGCGCAGCAGTGGGTCGCGAAGGACGCGGACGCCATCATCCCGGACGCATTCGACCCGTCGAAAAAGCATCGCCCGACGATGCTCACCACCGACCTCTCGCTGCGCTTCGATCCCGCCTACGAAAAGATCTCGCGCCGCTTCCTCGAGGACTTCGACGCGTTCGCGAACGCCTATGCTCGCGCCTGGTTCAAGCTGACCCACCGCGACATGGGGCCGAAGGCCCGCTACCTCGGCCCCGAAGTGCCGGCCGAGGACCTGATCTGGCAGGACCCGCTGCCGAAGGCCGACCACCCGACGATCGACGCAGGCGACATCGCCTCGCTCAAGGCGAAGATCCTCGACAGCGGCTTGTCGGTGTCGGAACTGGTGTCGGCGGCGTGGGCCTCCGCGTCCACCTTCCGTGGCGGCGACAAGCGCGGCGGCGCCAATGGCGCACGCGTGCGCCTGGCCCCGCAGAAGGATTGGGCGGCCAACGACCCGACCACGTTGGCGAAAGTGTTGTCGACGCTCGAAGGCATCCAGTCCGGCTTCAACGGCGGCGGCAAGCAGGTGTCGCTGGCCGACCTGATCGTGCTGGGCGGCAGTGCCGCGATCGAGAAGGCGGCGGCGGACGGGGGCATGGACGTCGCGGTGCCGTTCCACGCCGGTCGCACCGATGCCTCGCAGGAGCAGACCGACGTCGATTCGTTCGCACCGATGGAGCCCTTCGCCGATGGTTTCCGCAACTACCTGAAGTCGGCCTCCGTGGTGCCCGCCGAGCACCTGCTGGTCGACAAGGCACAGCTACTCACGTTGACCGCGCCGGAAATGACCGCACTCGTCGGCGGCCTGCGCGTGCTCGGCGCCAACAGCGGTGGTTCGCCCCATGGCGTGCTGACCGACCGGGTCGGCGTGCTCGGCAACGACTTCTTCGTGAACCTGCTCGACATGGCCACGGAGTGGAAGCCCACTGGCCGCAACACCTATGCAGGCTCATGCCGCAAGAGCGGTTCCGCGAAGTGGACGGCAACCCGCGCCGACCTGGTGTTCGGCTCGAACTCGGTGCTGCGCGCGCTGGCCGAGGTGTATGCCAGCGAAGACGGCAAGCAGAAGTTCGTTCGCGACTTCATCGCCGCGTGGAGCAAAGTGATGAATCTGGATCGCTTCGACCTGGCCTGATTGCACGACTGGTGGGTCAAACAAGGACGGCCGCGCAAGCGGCCGTCCCCCTATGCGTCACTGGAACAAGCGGTAGGTGCGGGTGCTGACTTCCCCTACCCAGCGCTGGTAGCTCACCCGCCAGCGCTTGCCGGTATTGGGCTCCCACGGGTCATAGACCATGAGGGAGGTGCCCCGCCCGGTGGGGTCGTCGTCTCCGCGCACCCCCACCACCAGGGTCATGTGGCCGGAACTTCCCTGATATCCGGACGGCACCCGCGTCAGGTAGCCCGCGGTGTCCCAGAGGGTGTCCACCATCACGGGTCCGTGGCGAACCAGATCGGCGAACGCCCGGGGTATCCACGAGGAAGGCGGGTAATAGCGCAGCCCGTGCGCGCGTGCATAGCGTTCGGTCTGCGGAACCCAATTACTCACCCCGGACTGGTTGTAAAGACCGTTGGTGTCGTCCCACATGTCGGCCGGCGTAGCCGCCTTGACCGAGGCCACCGAGCTTCGCTTCAGCATTGCAGTCGCCGCCGCCCAGCACGTGCTGTCGGTGGGTTGCGGAATGAACGGGCGTACGTGCCGGACGGGTGCATAGGCCTCGGTGTCGAACAGCGCGTTCTGGGTGCATTGCCCGGCCTCGCCATCGACCACCAGCCAGCCCTCGTCCTGGAAGCGACGCACCGCCGCCTGGGTGCGGCTCCCGAAGTCGCCATCCGAGCTCAGGGTGAGGCCGGGCAGCTTCTGCTTCAGGGCGTCCTGCAATCTCCGGACCTGATCGCCGCGGGAACCCAACTTCAATACCGTGACCGACATGTGGATGCCCCGCTGCCCGATGGTGACGCCCCAATCGTGCGCATCAGACTGGGGATGCGCTATCCCCAAAACGGCCTAAGCGCATTGTCCAGTCTCAGCCATGCCAGTCTGGCCAGGCATGCCGACCGCAAGGTCAAACACGGCAATCAAAGCGCGTCGAGATCACCCAGGGCGCGGATCAGCCGCCGTGCGCGTTTGTCCGGCTTGCCCTCCGGCGGGCGGAAGCCGTTGCGCTCGGCGGCACGCAATGCCCTCGCCTGTTCGCGCGCGAGTTTCGAGGCATCGGATTCGCGATACAGCTGCTGCGCGATGCTGGCCGGGCCGCGCACGTCGCTGAGCGCACTGACCTCGATCTCGAAGCGCTCCTCGCCACGCGCAACCACCAGCACATCCCCGATGCGCACGCTGCGCGACGGCTTCGCGCGTTGCCCGCCCACATCGACCTTGCCGGTCTCGATGGCATGCTTCGCCACCGCACGCGTCTTGAAGAATCGCGCTGCCCACAGCCACAGGTCGAGGCGGACGCTGGCGACGGGTTCGTTGTGCATCGGCATCGACAGGAATGGGATTCGCAAATGCAAACGGCCACCCTGGGGTGGCCGTTGCAGGAAGCGCTGCGCTCGCCTTACTCGGCGGCGGCGGCTTCGGCAGCCGCGGCGGCGATCGCAGCGGCCTTGGCCTTGGCGTTGCCGGCCAGGTCTTCCTTGATGCGCGCGGCCTTGCCTTCCAGGCCACGGAGGTAATACAGCTTGCCCGCACGCACGTCGCCGCGGCGCTTCACTTCGACCGAGTCGATGGCGGCGCTGTGGGTCTGGAACACGCGCTCCACGCCGTAGCCGTGCGAGATCTTGCGAACGGTGAAGGCCGAATTCAGGCCCGCGTTCTTCTTGCCGATGACCACGCCTTCATAGGCCTGGATGCGTTCGCGGTTGCCTTCCTTGACCTTGACGTTGACGACCACGGTATCGCCGGGGCCGAAGTCGGGCAGCTTGCGCTGGATCTGGTCGGCTTCGAAATTCTGCAGCAGGGTGTTGAGCGAGGGCTTGTTCATGGGACGGCCTGTTGGAGGTGGTCGCGCCTCACGGCGGCGACGGTTGACGCGAAGCCACGCATTCTAGCGGGCTCCGGCATGGAATGGCTAGCTTTTCGTTGACGGTCGCGGGCTTACGCGTCCCCGTCCGGTTCATCCAGCCCGCGGAGGTAGCGGCTGCGGAAGGTTTCGAGCAGGGCGCGGTCCGCCTTGCCCAGGGTGTTCTCGTCCATGAGGTCCGGGCGCCGGAGCCAGGTGCGGCCGAGCGATTCCATGCGGCGCCAGCGGGCGATTTCCGCGTGGTTGCCGGACATGAGGACCTCGGGGACCTGCCCGAGCGCGTGTTCCACCGGCCGGGTGTAATGCGGGCAATCGAGCAGGCCGTCGGCCGCGAAGCTGTCCTGGACGGCGGATTCGGCGTCGTTGAGGGCGCCCTCCTGCAGGCGGGCGATGGCATCGACCACCACGGCCGCCGCCAGCTCGCCGCCGGACAGGACGTAGTCGCCGATCGAGAGTTCCTCGTCCACCTCGGCCTCGATCAGGCGCTCGTCGATGCCTTCGTACCGGCCTGCGAGGATCACGTACCCCGCGTCCTGCGCCGCCGCCATCTCG
>DATIDW010000035.1:0-73660 GCA_035456065.1 Thermomonas sp.
TCGGAAGTGAAACACAGTCGCGCCGATGGTAGTGTGGCTCAAGCCATGCAAGAGTAGGTCATCGCCAGGGTTCTACCCCAAAACCCCGCATCTATCGATGCGGGGTTTTTCTTTGCGGAAATGAAACTCATCCAGAGCCGGCGGGAAACTCACACCCTCCAATCGCACCTGCAAGTTAATGTCCGCCCATCATCCTGGCGCGCAAAGAGTTAATGCCCAGAACAACGGCGCTGCGGCTGGGCGCTGCTGGATCGGAGTCGCAGCGGGCTGACTCCGCGCTGCGAGAACCGCCGGGAACGGCGTAGCATCAACTGCAACCTCCGCCACGGGAACTGATCGATGGGCACGATGAAGACCACGCTGCTTGCCTCCGGCCTGGCCGTACTGCTGGCGCTGGGCGGGACGCATGCCAGCGGGATCAATGGCGTCAACGGCGGGATGCCCAACCGGATCTCGATGAACGTCACCGTGCCCAAGCAGACCCAGGGCGCGACCTTCGGCGAGAAGGTGAATGCAGGCCTGCACGCCGCGGGCAGCGTGGTCTCGCAGGGTGCATCTGCGGTGATCGTCGAGTGCGGCGAGACCGCGTGTGCGGTGGCATTCCCGGGTGGCGATGGCTATCGCGCGGACCTGCGGGCGATGACGCTTGCGCCCCTCGACACCGGCCAGGCTGCCGGGCTGCGCAATGGCGTGGTGACGCAAGGTGCGTCGCTGCTGGGCGGGGCGATGCCGGGCGGGGGTATCGTGTCGGCGGCGGTGTCCTCGGTGAGCGCGTTGGCAGGTGGCGGCAGTGGCGCCGCGGCCGCGAGCTATGCGGCGACCGGACGGGTGACGAATGCCCCGGCGCCCCTGTCCAGCCGCAGTGACAAGCCGGGCGTGGTGGATGTGCTGGAGCCCCTCGGCGACGGCGATTACCAACTCACCCTGGTGGTGCAGAAGGCGACCCCGGGCTTGAAGGACACGCTCAAGACGCAGGTGCGCGCGCGTGCGCCGGAACGCGTGCAGATCGTGCTGGCTTTCAGCGTCGAAGCGGGGGTGTTGAAGGCCAGACACGATGTCGCGCTGAACGCGATCCGCAACCTGCGCTGATCGCTGGCGCGTTGGCCGAGCTCAGTCGCCCGCGATCAGGTAGCCGAGCCACCAAGTGTCGCTGCCGTCGTCGGCGCGCAACGTCAGCCGGAAATCGATGGGGCTGCGCACCCAGCGGGTGCTGATGTAGCCTGCCGTGCCATCGGCGAGCCTGATCCGCGCCCAGTCCACGCTTGCTTCGCTGGCGGGATCATCCCCAACCCGGGTCAGCACGAGATGATCGACGCGCCGGAGGACCGCACCGGACGACGAAGGCCGGTCACGGATCGCGACGTCCGTACCGATAACCACCAGGGCCTCGAACGGATCGATTTCGTCCGGGAGGTCCATGCAGTAGACGTAGGGCGCGCAGTACTCCGATGCATGATCGGACCCGCGCGCCACCCCTGGCAGGGCGAGGATGCCGTCCAATGTCGACCACAGGCGTTGCCGCGACGCCGCGTCGCTGTTCCAGACGGCTTCGAATCCTTCCGGTCCCGCGCTGCCACCGAAATCGAGCTTCGTCTCTGCGCGAACCCGCGCCAGCAACGCCGCCATGTCGCGCCGCGCGACGATGCCGCGAAGCTCTGCCTTGGCGCGAAGCAGCGCAGGTGGCAGGCGCTCTTCGGGCGGCCGCATGACCGGGTCTGCGGGCGTGCCCGCGATGGCATTCGAGGCCAGGCAGCATGCGAGGATGGCGACATGGATGCGGCGCATCGGCGGAGTGATCGCACGCCCGGCCACGGCGCGCTGGCTCAGAGCACGCGCGGCGGTTCGCCGCCGACGATCACCACGTCGGCCGGCCGGCGCGCGAACAGGCCCACGCTGACCACGCCGGGAACCTGGTTGAGTTCGCGTTCGATGCCCACCGGATCGACGATGGACAGGTTGTGGATGTCGAGGATCACGTTGCCGTTGTCGGTGACCACTCCGTCGCGCCACACGGGCTGGCCGCCGGTGAGGCGCAGGATCTCGCGGGCGACCAGGCTGCGTGCCATCGGGATCACCTCCACCGGCAGCGGGAACTTGCCGAGGATGGGCACCTGCTTGCTCGGATCGACGATGCAGACGAAGGTCTTGCTGGCTTCGGCGATGATCTTCTCGCGGGTCAGCGCCGCGCCACCGCCCTTGATCAGCCGCTTGTGCGGATCGCATTCGTCGGCGCCATCCACGTACAGCGAGAGCGGGCCGGCGGCATTCAGGTCGATCACCTCGATGCCATGCGATTTCAGCCGTGCGGTGCTCTGCTCGGAGCTGGACACCGCACCGGCGATGCGGTCGCGCCACGCCGCCAGCGCATCGATGAAATAGGCCACGGTGGAGCCGGTGCCGACACCGACGATCATGCCGTCCTCGACGTAATCGATCGCCTTCAACGCGGCCAGTCGCTTCGCTTCGCTCATCGGGTGTTCCTGCCTGTGTGGGAGCGGCTCGGGCCGCGATGGTCGGTGTTCGCGGTCGCGACTGGAGCGGCGCGTGCGTGGATCATTCGAGCGACAGCAGCAGCTTCCATTGCGCGGCGGTGACCGGGAACACCGAGAGACGGCTGCCTTTTGCGGTCAGCGCGAAGCCTTCGCCGAGTTCGTCGGTGTAGCCGCGGATTTCCTCAAGCGGGATCACGCGCTTCAGTGTGCGGTCGAATTTGACGTCGACCAGGAACCAGCGTGGTTGTTCGCGGCTGGCCTTCTCGTCGAAATACTTCGATTCCGCATCGAACTGGGTCTCGTCCGGATAGGCGGCACTGGCGACGGTGGCAAGGCCCGCAACCCCGGGCACCTTGCAGTTCGAGTGGTAGATCATCACCCCGTCGCCGACGCGCATGCCGTCGCGCATGAAGTTGCGCGCCTGGTAGTTGCGCACGCCGTTCCACGGTTCGATGCCGACCCGTTCGAGGTCGTCGATGCCGAATGCATCCGGTTCCGACTTCATCATCCAGTAGCGCCTGGGCTTGCTCATCCGACGTCCTCGATGATGTGGGTGGCGGCCTCGTTGCACACCGCATCCAGCCGAACATCCCATGGTTGCAGGGGGAGTGCATCGACCTGCTGCACGGCGAAGCCGGCGCCCACCAGCCAAGGCGGCGCGGCGCGTGCGTGGCGGAAGGCGAGGCTGCGATCGTACCAGCCACCGCCCATGCCCAAGCGATGGCCGCGAGCATCGAAGCCGACCAGCGGCAGCACCAGCATCGCCATCGCGCTGGCCGGCAGGGCGCCATCGGGATCGAGGTCGGGCTCGGGGATGCCGAAGCGGTTGGTCACCAGCGGTGCGCCCGCGCGCCATGGCGCAAAGCGCAGGCTGTTGTCGGCGTGCAGCAGCGGCAGGCAGTAGGTCAGCGTGGGCGGCAGGCGCAGTTGGAAGGCATGCAGGCCGATTTCGCCGTCCATCGCCCAGTAACCGGCGACGTGGCCCGACGAAGGCAGGAACGGCAGCGCCAGCAACCGATCCGCCAATGCTTCCGCGGCAGCGATGCGGGCGGCGGCGGGCAGGTCGCGCCGGCGTTGGCGGAGCTCGCGGCGCAGCAGGGCGCGGTCGGGAATGGCACTCACGCTCGGGGCGGACCGTGCTGCGGGGAAGGGACGGGCATTGCGGAAAAATGTCTCCGCCGTGGCGATGCATGCGAAACGACCTTGAACCCGGGGTTCAAGTGGGAACGCGTGGCGGCCATCGGGCTTCCCGCTCGGGGCGGACTTGCACTCCCGGCAACCAGTACGCCCCCGTTGTCGTCATTAAGGGACAAGGCGAATGTTGCGCACGCCGTCGCTCACGGCAGAGGACGCGATCAGTATAGGCCCGGGGAAGTCGCTGGCAAGCGCCATCGGTCGGCATCGACGCCCGCGTTCAGGCGTTCGGCTGTTCAGCCGTTCGATGCCAGCAATGCATCCAGCTTCGCGTTCGCCGCATCGACCAGCTTGAACAGGTCGGCATCGTGCCTGCCTTGGCCCACGGCTTCGCGCTGCTGCAGTTCGTGCGCCAGGTTCAACGCAGTCAGCACGGCCAGCCGGTCCGGCGCGACCATCTTGTTGGTGCCGCGCAACTCGCGCATGCGCGAGTCGAGCATGCGCGCGGCTGAGGTCAGGCTGTCGCGTTCCGCATCGCTGACCCCGACCGTGTAGTCGCGGTCGAGGATGCGGATGCTGACCGGTTCGCTCTTGCCGCTCGTGGGCGTGTTCACGTGTGCTGCTCCAACGACTTCAGGCGGCTGATCATCGCCTCGACACGGCTGCGCGCCTGTTCCTGCTTGGCCAGCAGTTGCGCGCGTTCGCTGGCCATCTGCTCGTGTTGCTGGCGCAAGCTGCGGTTCTCGTCCTGCAGGCGCTGCATGCGGGTGGCGAGCAGGTCGATCCGCACCAGCAGCCTTTGCAGTTCGCCTTGCAGGTCGCGATTGTCCATCGGCGCACCTTAGGGAGGCGATACCGCCGGGTCAAGGCGCGGCGATGCAGCGTCGGGCGCCGGGCTCTTCCATTCATGCAGGAATCGCAGGCAGGCGGCCGCGTCCAGCGGGCGCGACAGCAGGTAGCCCTGCACCATGTCGCAGCCGTGCTGGAGCAGGAAGCGCTGCTGGTCCCGGGTTTCGACGCCTTCCGCCACCACCCGCAGGCCCAGCGAATGCGCCATCGCGATGACGGTGGTGGTGATCGCCGCGTCCTCGTTGTCGCCGGGGCGGCCGAGGTCGTCGATGAACGCCTTGTCGATCTTCAGCGTGGTGATCGGCAGCCGGCGCAGGTACGCCAGCGAGGAGTAGCCGGTGCCGAAGTCGTCGACCGCGATCGACACGCCGAGCCGGCGGAAGGTCTGCAGGCGCTCGGTCGCATGCTCCGCGTTGGCCATCAGCACGCTCTCGGTGAGTTCCAGCTCCAGCTGGTTGGCCGGCACGCCGGTGTCGCGCAGCACCTGTTGCACGGTCTCCGCGAGGTCGCTGCGCAGCAGTTGGACTGCCGACACGTTGACCGACATCAGCACGTTGTCGATGCCTTCCCGGCGCCAGTCGGCGAGGGTGTTGCAGGCCTCGCGCAGGACCCATTCGCCGATCGAGACGATCAGTCCGCTTTCCTCCGCGAGGGGAATGAACTGGTTCGGCGGGATGTTGCCGTGCTCCGGGCTGTGCCAGCGCAACAGCGCCTCCACCGCGCCGATCCGGCCATCCGCCAACACCAGCTGCGGCTGGTAGACCACGCGCAGTTCGCCGCGCTCGACCACCTTGCGCAAGGCGGCGATGAGGCTGGCGCGGCGGCGGATGTCGCCGTCCATCGCATCCGCATAGCGCAGGAAGGTGCGGCGACCGGCGGCCTTGGCCTGGTACATCGCGGTGTCGGCGTGCTTGAGCAGGTCGGTGGGCACCTGCGCGTGGTCGGGGAACAGGCTGATGCCGATCGATGGCGAGATCGCGATCTCGTGGCGGTCGTCGAGCCGCAGCGGGGCATCGAAGGCGTCGATGATGCGTTGCGCGTAATGCTCCGCTTCTTCGCCGCTGGCGAGGTCCTCGAGCAGCACGGTGAATTCGTCGCCGCCGATGCGCGCGACCGTGTGCCTGTCGCCGACCACCTCCTGCAGGCGCTGCGCGGCGACGCGCAGGATGCGGTCGCCGGTGGCGTGGCCCAGCGAATCGTTGATGTCCTTGAAGCGGTCCAGGTCGAGGAACAGCAGCCCCATGCGGCTGCCCTGGCGGCGTGCGCGGACGATCGCGCGCGACAGTCGTTCGGCCAGCAGGGTGCGATTGGGCAGGTTGGTCAGGGTGTCGTAGTTGGCCAGGTAGCGCAGTTCCTGCTCGATCCGGCGGCGATCGGTGATGTCGCTCGCCACCACCACGTACAGGCGCGTGTGCGTGCCCGGCTCGACGATCGCGTTGAACTGCACCGCGCACAGGAAATCGCGTCCGTCCTTGCGCTTCTGCCACATCTCGCCGGTCCAGTAACCCTGCTCCTGCATCGCCTGCCGCGATTTCTCGTAGAAGGCCTCGTCCTGCTGGTCGCTGTTGATGATCGAGCCGTCCTTGCCGATCACGTCGGCCGCCTCGTAGCCGCTCATGCGGGTGAAGGCGGGGTTGACCGCGACGAAGCGGAACCCGGCATCGACCACCGCCACCGATTCGGCCATGTTGTGCATGACCTCGTTGGCGATGCGGCGTTCGCGTTCCTTCTCGCGGATCGCGGTGACGTTGCGCGCGGTGCCGGCGATGCGGCTGACCCGGCCGGCGGCGTCGCGGGCGATCGCGCGGCCGCGGGCGCGCATCCATTGCCATTGCCCGCTCTCGCCGAGGATCCGGTGCTCGGACATGAACATCTGGGTGCTGCCGGTGACGTATTCGCGCAGCCGTTCCAGCACCAGCGGCAGGTCTTCCGGGTGGATCTGGTGGTCGTTGTCCAGGTCCACCTGCACGGCGAGGTCGTCGCTGCGGTCCGGTTCGACCCGGGTGCGCTCGAGTTCGCGCTTCTCGAGGTCGTACTGCCAGTAGATCTCGTTGGACGCCCACAGCGACAGGCGCAGGCGCTGTTCGCGTTCGCGCATCGCCCGCAGGTGCTCGCGTTGTTCGCGCTCGCGGCGGCGATGCCCGGCGATCGCCATGCCGGCCATCGCCAGCACCAGCAGGGCGACCAGCAGCGCAAGCGAATGGCTGGCCGGCATGCCCAGGAACAAGGCAGCCGACGACGACTCCATGGCGTGGTCGCCGCGGACAGACGTTGACGGCGAGATGGCAGGAAGCCCCATCCGGCCAGTGTAGGCACGGGCCGGCGCCTGCAACAAGCCGCCCGCGGGAGGGATTGGTAAACTGGCCGGCCCCGCACCAAGGCGTATCCACGTGAGCGAAACCGAGCTGCCTGCCTGGGCCGAGGTGGCCACTGCCGCTGACCGGCTGGAACTGGCCAGCACGCCGGCCGAACTGCACGGCGCACTGTGCGGCTGGCTTGCGGGTGGCGGCGCGGACCAGCCCGGCTGGATCGCCACGGTCATGGCCGATCCGGGCTTGCCGGCACCGATGCCCGGCGATGCGCTGGACCGGTTGCGCGATGCCAGCGCGGGCCAGCTTGGCGATCAGGATTTCGGTTTCCAGCTCCTGCTGCCCGATGCGGACGACGTGCAGGAACGCGCTGGCGCCGTGTTCGCATGGTGCCGCGGGTTCCTCGGCGGATTCGGGTTGGCGGTCGGCGACAAGCCGCTGTCGGAGGAAGGCCAGGAAGCGCTGGGCGATCTCGCCAACCTGGCGTCCGCGCGCATCGAAGAGGTGGATCCCGAGCAGGACGAGGAGTCGCTGACCGAGATCGAGGAATACCTGCGCATGGCGGTCCTGCTGCTGCATGCGGACTGCGCGCTCGGACCACGCAGCCGCCAGCGCCTGCACTGAGGGAGCCCCGCATGACTGCACCGACCGCGAGCAGTCGCAAGGCCCTGGCCCGCCGTCGCCAGCAGCTGATGCAGGCGGCCGGCGACGGATCCATCCTGATCCTGCCGGCGGCACCGGAGCGCGTGCGCAGCCGCGACACCAATTATCCGTACCGGCAGGACTCCGATTTCTGGTACCTGACCGGTTGCGCGGAGCCTGACGCGGTGCTGGTGCTGGTGCCGGGCCGCAAGCATGGCGAGGCGGTCCTGTTCTGCCGGGAACGCGACCAGGAACGCGAGGGCTGGGACGGTCCACGGCTCGGGCCGGACGGCGCGGTCGAGTTGCTGGGCATGGATGATGCCTATCCGATCTCCGATATCGACGACATCCTCCCCGGCCTGCTTGAAGGCCGTCGCCGCGTGCATTACCACCTGGGCCGCAATGCCGACTTCGACCTGACCCTGATCGGCTGGCTCAACCGCGTGCGCGCGCAGGCACGACATGGCGCGCAACCGCCGCAGGAATTCCTCGCGCTCGGCCACCTGCTGGACGAGATGCGCCTGTTCAAGTCGGTGGACGAAGTGAAGCTGATGCAGCGCGCCGCCGACATCAGCGTGGAGGCCCACCGCGCAGCGATGCGCGCGGCACGCGCCGGCATCCACGAATACGAACTGCAGGCGGAACTGGAACGCGTGTTCCGCATGCACGACGCGCAGCCGGCCTACGCCAGCATCGTCGGCGCCGGCGCCAATGGCTGCGTGCTGCACTACCGCGACAACAACGCGAAATCGCGCGATGGCGAGCTGGTGCTGATCGACGCCGGCGCCGAATACCGCGGTTATGCGGCGGACATCACCCGCACGTTCCCGGTCAACGGCCATTTCAGCAAGCCGCAGCGCGCCCTGCACGACCTGGTCTGCGCCGCCCAGGCCGCCGCGCTGGCGCAGGCACGCGCCGGCGTGCCCTACGAAGCCGGGCACGAGGCCGCGGTGGCGACGCTCACCGAAGGCCTGTTGTCGCTGGGCCTGCTGAAAGGCCGGCTGGACACCGCGATCGAACGCGGCGACTACAAGCGCTTCTACCGGCACAAGACCGGCCACTGGCTGGGCCTGGACGTGCACGACGTCGGCGAATACCGCATCGACGGCGAATCGCGGCTGCTGGAACCCGGCATGGTGTTCACCCTCGAGCCGGGCCTGTACATCGCGTCCGATGATGCGAGCGTGCCGGCGAAGTGGCGCGGCATCGGCATCCGCATCGAGGACGACGTGCTGGTCACCGCCGATGGCCATCGCGTGCTGACCGGTGCGCTGGAGCGCAGCGCCGACGAGGTGGAAGGGTTGATGGCGGGGTAATCCGCCTGCCCGGCTGGGCGTCGAGGTTTCAGGGAGCAAATGCCTCGCGCGTCAGGTTGAGCGGCGCGCCATCGGTGCAAACAACATCGTCCTCGATGCGGATGCCGCCGTAGGGCTTGAATGCGTCCACGCGCGCCCAGTCGACCGCATCGGCCAGGCCTTTCTGCTTCAACTCGTCCAGCAGCATGTCGATGAAGTAGATGCCCGGCTCGATGGTCACCACCATGCCCGGCTCCAGCACGCGGGTCAGGCGCAGGTAGGGATGGCCCTCCGGCCTGGCGATGGTGCCGCCGCCATCGCTGGCGGCGAAGCCGGCGACGTCATGCACCTGCAGGCCAATGCCATGGCCGATGCCGTGCGGAAAGAACGCGCTGGAGACGCCGCGCGCCAGCGCTTCCTCGGCGCCGAGCTTGATCACCCCGAAGTCCTTGAGGATGCCGGCCAGCGCGAGATGCGCGTCCAGGTGCAACTGCTTGTAGTCGAAGCCCGCGCGGACCGCGTCGCACATCGCCAGTTGCGCGACATCGACCGCATCGACCATCGCCTGGAACTCGTCGCCGGCATTGGCCGAATAGGTGCGGGTGATGTCGCAGGCATAGCCATCGAAACTCGCGCCGGCATCGATCAGGAAACTGCGCACCGGTTTCGGCGGCAGGCGGTCGCGGTCGGTGTAGTGCAGCACCGCACCATGTTCGTTGAGGGCGATGATGTTGCCGTAGGGCAGGTCGTTGGCGTCCTGCCCGGCGGCCTGGCAGTAGGCCAAGTGGATGCCGAACTCGCTGGCACCCGCGCGGAATGCGCGCTCGGCGGCGCGGTGCGCGCGCGCGCCGATGCGACTGGCCTCGCGCATCATCGCGATCTCGTACGGCGTCTTGAACGCGCGGTGGTATTCGAGGTAATCCACCACCCGCACCGGATTGGCGGGAACGTAATCGCCGACCGCAGCCTGCGGCTCGCCGAGGATCGCGCAGCGCGCGGCGTCCTTCGGCAGGTGGCGCGCGGCTTCCTCGGGCGTGCGGATGGTGACGATGTCGAAGTGTTCGACCCAGTAGCCGCTCGGCGCGGCCGGAACCACGTGCCAGTAATCGTGCGGCTGGAGGAACAGCAGCTTCGGGCGCTGCCGGGGGGTCACGACCAGCCAGCTGCCGGGTGCGCGGGTCAGCGGCAGCCAGGCCTTGAACTGCGGGTTCACCGCATACGGGTAGTCGCGGTCGTCGAAGACCTGGTAATGCAGGGTGCCGCTGGGTACCAGCAGGTGATCGAAGCCGCCGCGCTGCAGCGCTTCCGCGGTGCGTGCCTGCAATTCGGCCAGGTGCTGCGGATAGAGGGCGGCGGGCATGGTCGCTGGCATGGCTGGGTCTCGCGGAACGGTCCGCTGATTTTGACCGATCCGGCGTGCCCACGCAGTGCCGGAGGTCCACCTGCCTAGGAGCCGTGCGCTTCCTGCTCCGCCCACAGGCGCAGGCGGCGGGTGGCCTCCGGCGACAGCCCGATGAAACGCAGCCCGATCCACGACTGGCCCGGCGCGCCGACGTCATCGACCCACAACACGTGCGCACCGACTTCCAGTGGCTGGGTTTCGCCGACGTCGTCCGGCAGGGCGAACCGGAACTGGTACAGCGCATCGTCGACGAGGGGGCGGTTGGCGATCACCGACATGCCGCCCACCGACACGTCGCCAAGGCAGCCGACGACCTCTTCGGTGATGGTGTCGTAGACCTCCATCATCCCCGGCACGGTGCGGCGTGCCTGGCGGCGCGATTCAATGCCCATGGCCGCCCTCCGGGGCCAGCGGACCCTCGCTTTCGCCAATCCGTTGCAGGCTGGCCATGGTCGCTTCCCACGCGGCTTCCGCCGGGGCGACGTCGACGTCCAGTACGCGCATCTTGCCGGCCGCGAGCTTGCGTGCCAGCAGGTCGAGGTCTTCGCTCAAGGCACGCAGTCCGCGGCGGTTGACCACCAGCGTCTGGTTGGTGTGCTGGCTGGTCCAGGCAAGCCTGCGACGGATGGTGGTGTTCTCCGCGTCTTCGTCGAATTCGACCCAGACGGGTTCCTGCAGCGCCCGCAACTTCCGGAAGGCTGCCTCTTCCTGCGTGCTGCGCGCCGGCAACTGGGTGCCGGGCGCAGCCGCGGTGCCCTCCCCCAGGCGCGCGCGCGCGCGCAGTTGCACCAGCAACTCGGTGCGCGAGGCCAGGTCGGCATCCTCGGCGCGGCCATTGGCGAGCTGGCGGGCGATCGCGCTGGCGTCGTCGGCGTGGTAGCCGACCTGTTCCAGCGCGAGCTGCACGCGCGTCACGAACGCCGGATCCGCATGCGGCTGGCCGCTGCTGGTGCTGGCGTCGATGATCGTCGCGGTGGTCTCCAGCAGTTCCCGCCAGGCCGCGGACTGTTCGCCGCCGCGCATGTGGGTCAGCGACAGCACGTCGGACCATGCCTGGTCGATCAGGATGGCGTGGAAGCGCGGCAGGCTGCGGCCGGCGAGCAGGCGCGAGATCTCGGTGGTCGCGCGTTGGCGGGCAAGCTCCAGCTTCTCGCGACCGCGCGCGGCCTCGACCTGCCGGCGTTCCGCCATCTCGGTCTTGCGGGACAGTGCCTGCAGCCCGGATTGCAGGGTCTGGTTGGCCTCCACGAAGGTGTCGAAGGCACCTTCGTCGTCCTGTTGCACGGTGGTGACCGCGCGTTGCAACAGGCCCAGCCATTGCAGGTCGACGTCGTCCTCTGCCAGCCAACGGGCACCGCCGAGCGAGACCGCATCCAGCAGCATGCGCGCGGGGTGGCTGGCATCCACGAAGAAGCGGTGGTCGCGCAGGGCGAGCTGCAGCAGAGGCAGGCGCAGGCGTTCAACCAGGGCCTCGCCGTCGCTGCCCTTGCGCAGTTCGCGCTGCAACTGGGCCAGGAACAACGACAGCAGTTCGAAGGTATCGCTGTCCGGGTCGGACAGGGCCACGCCATGGCCGTGCATCTGCCGCGACTGGGCCAGCAGGATTTGCCGGAAGTCGCCGATGTTGTCGGCCTTGGTCGCGTTGGCGCGCATGCGCTGCAACGCACCCAGCACTTCGTCGCGGCGCAGCGGCTCGCGCACGCGCTCGTCCTTGCCGCCCGGGCGCAGCTTGGCCAGCAGCACGCGGCGCAGCTTGAGCAGGTTCTGCAGCGCCGCGAAACCGGTGCCGAGGCCGCCCCCCGCCTTGGTTGCCGGCCCCGTGGGCGCCTGCGGGGCCGGCCGGGAACCGGCGGGCAAGAAGTTGGCCCGGCCCCTGCCTTCCACGCTGAGGGACATCGGCGTGTCGACGCTGGCCGCGCCTCCGCTGGCGTGCGACGGCGCGCTGCCATCGCCGGATCCCAGCGCGGGCATCGCCGTGTTGGTGGTGCGCGGCGAGCCCGGCGACGCCGCGCGCCCGCGCACCGGCACGAAGCTCAGGTGCGGCAGGATGCCATCGCCCGCCAACTTGTTGTTCAGCGCTTCCAGCAGGGTCGAGTAGAGTCCCAACACCACCTTCTCGAACTGCCGGAACAGCTCGAACCTGGCGTGCGCCGGGAACTCCAGTTCGCCGCTGGCGGCGTGCAGGGCGTGGCACAACGCGTACGGCCCGATCGGCAGGTGTTCGCCGTCGAAGGCTGGCGCGCCGGCGAGCACGCCGAAGCGCTGGCCCATCAGTTGCAGGGCGAGGCTGTTGCGGGACTCGATGCGGCTTGCGATGTTGTTGAGGAGCGCCTGCTCGCTCAGCGCGTCGTCGTCGAGCAGGGTCAGGCCCTGGGCCGCTTCCTGCTGTTCTTCCAGGCGACGGTTGCGGCGTTGCGCTTGCAGGCCGGCCAGGCCTGCTTCGATGTCGGCCAGGAACCGGTCGATGAAGCGTTGCTGGCCAAGGCGCAGGTTGTTCAGCGATACGAATTTCGCGGCTTCGACCTTGGCATCGTTGACCGGGCTGCTGTGCCGGGACAGCGCCACTTCCGTTTCCAGCAGGACGGTCTGCAGTTGCCGGCCCAAGTCGCTGCGGATCTCCTGCAGGACGTGGTCCAGCACCTGGGCCACGCGCCGCGGCAAGGCCGCCTCGGCGAGCGTCCTGGCGGCTGTGGATGTGTATGGAGCGGGTATTGCGGCCATCGGCGTCCCCTTCACGCGTTGGCGAATCACCGATGGTATGCGTTGCGCCCGCTGCCCTCAACCAAGAGGTCGGTCACGCTATTCAGGCAGGAACAGGCCGATCACGTCGTTGGTGAAGCGGCGGCCCAATTCGGTCGGTCGCAGCCAGTCGGGATCGTCCTCCAGCCAGCCCTTGCCGCGCGCAATGGCGAGCGGCGCGGCGATCGCGCTGCGCGGCAGGCCGGTGCGCGCCTCGAACATCGCCAGCGGCACGCCGGCATTGAGGCGCAACGCATTCAACATGAAGTCGAAGGGCAGCCGGCTGGCGTCGAGGACTTCATCCCCGCCGATCACCGCTTCGCTGCCGGCCTTGGCCAGGTAGTCGGCCGGGCGCTTGTGCTTCCAGCGGCGCATCACCTGCTGCGAAGCGCCAAGGGTCAGCTTGCCGTGAGCGCCGGCGCCGATGCCCAGGTAGTCGCCGAAGCGCCAGTAATTCAGGTTGTGCGCGCACTGGCGCCCGTCGCGTGCATAGGCGCTGACCTCGTACTGGGCGAACCCGCCAGCGGCCAGCAGCGCCTGGCAGTCGTCCTGCATGTCCCAGGCCTTGTCCTCGTCCGGGATTCCCGCGGGCGGGCGGGCGGCGAACACGGTGTTCGGTTCCAGGGTCAGCTGGTAATGGCTCATGTGGGTGGGTTGCAGCGCCAGCGCCCGTTCCACGTCGGCCAGCGCCATCGCCAGCGACTGCCCCGGCAGCGCATACATCAGGTCGATGTTGAGGTTGTCCAGGCCGGCGTCCTGCGCGGCCTTCACCGCGCGCTCGGCGTCGCCGCTGGAATGGATGCGGCCGAGCCGCTGCAGGCAACCGTCGTCGAAGCTCTGCACGCCGAAGCTCAGCCGGTTGACGCCGGCCGCGCGATAGCCGGCGAAGGGGCCGTGCTCGACCGTGCCCGGGTTGGTTTCCAGGGTGACCTCCGCATTCGGCGCGAAGCGCAGGCGCGCGCTGGCCAGTTGCAGGAAGCGGTCGATCGCCTCCGGCGGGAACAGGCTGGGCGTGCCGCCGCCGAAGAACACGGTCTGGATGGTCCGGCCCCAGGCCAGCGGCAGGTCGAAGTCGAGGTCGGCGACCAGCGCGTCGACATAGGCATCGAACGGCAAGGCGCCACGCCCGCCCTCGCCGCGGAATTCATGCGAATTGAAGTCGCAGTACGGGCATTTGCGCACGCACCAGGGCAGGTGCACGTACAGCGAGAGCGGTGGGTGAAGCAGCGCGCCCGCGGACCACTGGTCCGCGCGCTGCTGAACGCCCGGCCATGGATGGCCGGGCAGGGAGTCATCAGGGCGATTCTGTTGCGCCATGGATGGCTTCAGTGACGTTCGGTGAAGGCGATGGGAATCAACGCCCGCAACGTCGCCAGCGCGATGCCGCGATGGCTGTCGCGATTCTTGACGGACGTCGGCAGTTCCGCGGCACCGCAGCCATGCGCAGGCGAGAAGAATACCGGGTCGTAGCCGAAGCCGTTGTCGCCCGTGCGCGCATGCAGGATCCGGCCTTCCCAGACGCCTTCGGCGACAACCGGCATCGGGTCGTCGGCATGCCGCACCAGTGCGAGCACGCAGACGAAGCGGGCATCGCGCTGCTGGTCCGGCACGCCGGCGAGCGCGCGCAGGAGCTTGTCGATGTTCGCCTCGCTGTCGCCGTGGCCGCCGGCATAGCGCGCCGAATACAGGCCAGGCGCGCCATCGAGCGCATCGACGCACAGCCCCGAGTCGTCGCCCAGCGCCGGCAGGCCGGTCAGGCGGGCGGCATGGCGGGCCTTGAGGATCGCGTTCTCGATGAAGCTCAGGCCGGTTTCATCCGCGTCATCGACCGCGAACTCCGATTGCGCGTGCAACTCGAAGCCACCGCCGAGCAGGTCGCGCAATTCGGCGAGCTTGCCGGCGTTGGAGCTGGCGAGGACCAGCTTCATGCGGCTGGCCCGACCAGGTCCCAGCGATTGCCGTAGAGATCGCGGAACACGACCACGCTGCCGTAGGCCTCGTGGCGTGGCGCTTCCTCGAACCCGGCGCCGGCCGCGACGAGTCGCGCATGGTCGCCGGCGAAATCGTCGGTGTGCAGGAAGAAACCCACGCGGCCGCCGTGCTGGTCGCCGATGGCCGTGGCCTGTTTCGACGTCGCTGCCTTCGCCAGCAGCAGGCTGAAAGCGGTATTGCCGCGCGGCGCCATCCGCACCCAGCGCTTGCCGCCGCCGCGATCGCTGTCTTCCAGCAGCACGAAGCCAAGCGCGTCGCGATACCAGCTGATCGCTTCGTCGTAGTCGCGCACGATGACCGCGATCATCGCGACCTGCGATGTCACGGCGCGAGCGCTGCCTGTTGCGCGGCGAACAGTTCGTCGCAGCCGTGCCCGGCCAGCGCCAGCAGCGCGTCCAGTTCGTCGCGCCGGAATGCATGGCCCTCGGCGGTGCCTTGCAGCTCGATGAAGCCGCCGCCGTCGTTCATCACCACGTTCATGTCGGTGTCGCAGTCGCTGTCTTCGGCATAGTCGAGGTCGAGCACCGGGGTGCCGCGATAGACGCCGACCGACACCGCGGCAACCGCGCCGATGATCGGATTCTTGTTGATGTCGCGCTTCGCCTGCAGCCAGCGCACCGCATCGACCAGGGCCACGTAGGCGCCGGTGATCGCCGCGGTGCGGGTGCCGCCATCGGCCTGCAGCACGTCGCAGTCGAGGGTGATGGTGCGTTCGCCCAGCGCCGAGCGATCCACGCAGGCGCGCAGGCTGCGCCCGATCAGGCGCTGGATCTCCAGCGTGCGCCCGCCCTGCTTGCCGCGCGAGGCCTCGCGGTCGTTGCGGGTGTGGGTGGCGCGCGGGAGCATGCCGTACTCGGCGGTGACCCAGCCTTCGCCCTTGCCGCGCATGAAGCCGGGCACCTTGTTCTCCACGCTGGCGGTGCACAGCACGCGGGTCTCGCCGAACGCCACCAGCACCGAGCCTTCCGCGTGGCGAGTGAAGCCGCGGGTGATCGACACGGTGCGCATCCGGTCGGCAGGGCGACCACTGGGGCGGGCGAACGACATCGGGGTTCCGGCAACGAACGCCGGCAGCCGGCGGGGCGCTAGATTACCATCCACGTTCCGATCTCCTGGCCGCCCACCCGATGCCCATCCGCAGCATGACCGCCTACGCCGCCGGCGAGCGCAGCACCGAATGGGGCGTGCTCGGCTGCGAGATGCGCGCGGTGAACCACCGCTTCCTCGAGCTCGGCGTGCGCCTGCCCGACGAATTGCGCGTGCTGGAAACGCCGTTGCGCGAGCGGGTGGCCGCGCGGGTGTCGCGCGGCAAGCTGGACCTGGTGCTGCGCCTGCGCTCGGCGAACGGCAGCGATGCATTGCAGGTGGACGAGGCGCTGGTGGCGCGGCTGGGCGGCCTCGCCGTGCAACTGGACGCGCGGTTCCCGCGGATGCAGGTGCAGTTCACCGACCTGCTGCAGTTCCCCGGCGTGCTGCAGTCGCGCGGGGTCGATGCCGAGGCGCTGCAGCGCGAGGCGATGGCGTTGCTGGACGTGGTGATCGACGATTTCGTCGCCTCGCGGGAGCGCGAAGGCGGCAAGCTGGCCGAGGTCATCGGCGAGCGCGCCGTCGCGATCGCCGCGATCGCAGGCGAGGTGCGCACGCTGGTGCCGCTGATCCGCATCGGCCAGCGCAACAAGCTGGAGGCGCGGCTGGCCGACCTGTCGCAGCCCGCCGATCCGGGGCGGGTCGAGCAGGAACTGGTGCTGTGGCTGCAGAAGCTCGACGTGGACGAGGAGCTTGATCGGCTCGACAGCCACCTGTCCGAGTTGCGCCGGGTGCTGAAGCAGAAGGAGCCGGTCGGCCGGCGCCTGGATTTCCTGCTGCAGGAGTTCAACCGCGAGGCCAATACCCTGGGCAGCAAGTCGGTCGACGCGCGCACCAGCAATGCGGCGGTCGAGCTGAAGGTGTTGATCGACCAGATCCGCGAACAGATCCAGAACATTGAATAGCGCGCGCCGCCGTTGGGCTTCCGCGCCGGTGCGAGGACGTGCCGGTGGCGACGTGCCGAAGGGGTGCCGCCGTTGCGGCAGTGAATCCACGCCGCCGCAAGTCGAAGTCGCGGCGGGATGCCCGATCCTCGAGCAAGGATGACCCATGCGCGGAACCCTCTATATCGTCGCCGCGCCCTCGGGCGCCGGGAAATCCAGCATCGTCAACGCGGTGCTCGCGCGCGACCCGAACATCAGCCTGTCGATCTCGTTCACCTCGCGGCAGCCGCGGCCGGGCGAGCGGCATGCGGAGCATTACCACTTCATCAGCGCCGACGAGTTCAAGGGCATGATCCGCGCTGGCGATTTCTTCGAGTACGCGGAAGTGCACGGCGACTGGAAGGGGACCGCGCGGCAGTCGGTGGATCCCCAGTTGGCCAGCGGCCGCGACGTCTTGCTGGAGATCGACTGGCAGGGCGCGCGCCAGGTGCGCGCCAAGGTACCGGACGCGGTCAGCGTGTTCATCCTGCCGCCATCGCGGACCGCGCTTGAGGAGCGCATGCGCAAGCGTGGGCAGGACTCGGAGGCGGTGATCGAGCGACGCCTTGCCGCGGCGCGCGAGGAAATGAGCCACTACGGCGAGTTCGACTACGTGATCGTCAACGAGGATTTCGAGACCGCGGTCGCCGAGATGTGCAGCATCTTCACCGCCAGCCGGTTGCGCAAGGACGCGCAGGTGGCGCGCCATTCCCGCCTGATCACGTCGCTGCTGGTCGACGAGTAGGGCGGTCGCTGGCGCGCCATCCGGGCGGCGACGACGGACGTCGGCGCGCCAAGGCGCGCCCTATGTGATTGATTTTCAAGGTCGAGACTTGCGATTGGGGTCGTCTGCGGCTAGAATTCCGGCCCCTTTCGACTACTTCAGCGGCCCAGCGGTCGCAGGACATACATGGCCCGTATTACCGTGGAAGACTGCCTGGAAGTGGTCGACAACCGCTTCGACCTCGTGATGATGGCCGCCAAGCGCGCGCGCCAGCTGGCTGGCGGCGTGGAGCCGAAGCTGGACAACAGCGAAGCCAACGACAAGCCGACCGTGCTGGCGCTGCGCGAAATCGCCGCGCGCGCGATCGACACCGGCTACATCGACGCCGTCGAGAAGGCCGAGCGCGAGCGCAAGGAGCGCGAGGCGATGGAGTGGGCCGCCGCCGAAGTGGTGGCCGGCGACGACGACATGAAGGGCGACGACTGATCGGCTTCGTTTCGTTGCGATTGAAAACGGCCCTTCGGGGCCGTTTTTCGTTTCCGGGACAGGGGTTTACGGCTCGGCCACGGCCCGGTTAGGCTCGCCGCATGAGTCCCGGCGATCCCGCGCTAGCACTGCCATTGACCGCGCCCGGCGAGGAAGCGGTACCGGACTACGTGCAATCGCTGGAGCGCGCGGCGGCTTACCTGCCGCAGGCGCAGCGCGTGCAGCTGCGGCGCGCGTGGGCGGTCGGCGCGGCGGCGCATGCCGGCCAGACCCGGAAGTCCGGCGAGCCCTACATCACCCATCCGGTCGCGGTGGCGCAGGTGCTGGCGGAACAGGGGCTGGACGTCGAGACGCTGGTCGCCGCGATCCTGCACGACACCATCGAGGACACGCCGCTGTCGCGCCAGGACCTGGCGTCGCAGTTCGGCGAGACCGTGGCCGAACTGGTCGATGGCGTCACCAAGCTGGACAAGGTGCGCTTCGCCGACCGCCAGGAAGCTGCGGCGGAAAGCTTCCGCAAGATGCTGCTGGCGATGTCGCGCGACCTGCGCGTCATCCTGATCAAGCTGGCCGACCGCCTGCACAACATGCGCACGCTGGGCGCGCAGTCGGCGGAAGCGCGCCGGCGCATCGCCATCGAGACGCTGGAGATCTTCGCGCCGATCGCCCAGCGCCTGGGCATGAACCTGATCAAGTCGGAACTGCAGGATCTCGGCTTCCGCGCGCTGCATCCGTGGCGGCATGCGGTGATCGAGAAACGCATCCGCAGCCAGCCGGTGGTGCGGCGCGAGGCGCTTGCGCAGATCGAGGCGCGGCTGGCGCAGAAGCTGGCGCTGGAGAAGCTGCCGCACCGGCTGGTCGGGCGGATCAAGACCCCATGGAGCATCTACACCAAGATGCACGCGGAGAGCCGCAGCTTCGACCAGGTGATGGACGTGTTCGGCTACCGGGTCATCGTCGACACGGTGCCGGACTGCTACCACGCGCTCGGCGTGGTGCATTCCGTCTACAAGCCGCTGGACGCACGCTTCCGCGACTTCATCGCGATCCCCAAGGCCAACGGCTACCAGTCCCTGCACACGGTGCTGTTCGGGCCGTACGGCTCGCCGATCGAGGTGCAGATCCGCACCCGCGAGATGGACCTGGTGGCGGAACGCGGCGTCGCCGCGCACTGGGCGTACAAGCACGGTGGCGGCGACGGCGGCAACAGCGCCCAGAGCCGCGCCTCGGCGTGGATCGCCAACCTCGTGGAAAGCCAGCGCGGCACCGGCTCGTCGCTGGAGTTCCTGGAGAACGTCAAGGTCGACCTGTTCCCGGACGAGGTCTACCTGTTCACCCCGAAGGGCGACATCCTGTCGTTGCCGCGCAACTCCACCGCGCTCGACTTCGCGTATGCGGTGCATACCGACGTCGGCAACCACGCGGTCGCCGCGCGGGTGGACCGCAAGCTGGCGCCGTTGCGGGCGCAGCTGGCGAGTGGCCAGACCGTCGAGATCATCACCGCCAAGTCGGCGTCGCCGGCGGCGCAGTGGCTGGAATACGTGGTGACCGGCAAGGCGCGTACCGCGATCCGCCAGCAGTTGAAGCATCTCGAGCACGAGGACGCGGTCCGCCTGGGCCACCACATGCTCGACCGCGCGCTGGGAGAACGCGGCACCTCGCTGGACCGACTGCCGTTGAAACGGCTGGATGGCTACCTGGCGGACAACCGGTTCCCGCGGCTGGAGGCGTTGCTGGCCGACATCGCGCTGGGCAACCGCATGCCGTCGCAGGTGGCGCTGGCGCTGGCGCAGGAACAATCGCCGAACCTGCTGAACCCGGACGCCGCGCCGAGCGAGCGGATCCTGATTACCGGCGCCGAGCGCGGCGTGATCAGCTTCGCGCAGTGCTGCATGCCGATCCCGGGCGACGACGTCATGGGTTACCACAGCGCCGGCAAGGGCATCGTGGTGCACCGGCTGGAATGCCCGAACGTGGCCGAATTCCGCAAGTCGCCGGACCGCTGGGTGGCGATCGGCTGGGATCGCCAGGTCTCCGGCGACTTCGACGCGGCGTTGCGGATCGAGGTGGAGAACCGGCCGGGCGTGCTCGCCCAGGTCGCTGCCGCGATCGCGCATGCGGAATCCAACATCGACCGCGTCGAGTACCTGGAGCGCGACACGCATACCGCGGCGATCCGCTTCTCGATCGAGGTCAGCGACCGCAAGCACCTGGCCGAGGTGATCCGGCGGATCCGCCGGCTGGGCGTGGTCCACGGGGTCGGGCGGCTGTAGGAGCGGACCCTGTCCGTGACCGGCGTTGCCGGGAAAAGCGTTCGCGGACTGGGTCCGCTCCTACAATGGGGGCGTTGCCATCCGGAAAATCCCCATGCCCCGCACCGCCATCCACACCGACCTCGCGCCGGCCGCCATCGGCCCGTATTCGCAGGCCACCCGCGCCGGCAACCTGGTGTTCTTCAGCGGCCAGATCCCGCTCGACCCGGCCACCGGCGAACTCGTCGCCGGCGACATCACCGCGCAGGCGCGGCGCGCCTTCGACAACCTCAAGGCCGTGTGCGAAGCCGCCGGTGGCAGCATGGACGACATCACCCGGGTCGGCCTCTACCTGACCGACCTGTCGCAGTTCGCGTCGGTCAACGCGGTGATGGGCGAGTACTTCGCGCAGCCGTATCCGGCGCGTTCCACGATCGAGGTGCCGGCACTGCCGAAAGGCGCGGCGTTCGAGGTCGATGCGCTGATGGTGGCGGGCTGAGCGGACTCAGGGAGGTGCCGCGGCGGCGCTGGCCCGCTTGCGCATTTCGCGCGGCAGCCGGCCCGTCCAGCGCTTGAACGCACGGCGGAAGTCGCGCACGTCGCCAAACCCGGTCGCAGCGGCCACCCGGCCGATCGACAGCCGGCCATCGACCAGCAACTGGCGGGCCGCGCGTTCGCGCACGCCGTCGTGCAGGGCGCGGAAGCTGGTCCCGGCCGCACGCAACTGCCGCCGCAGGGTGCGCTCGGTGAGGTGCAGTTCCGCCGCCAGGTCGGTCAGTCGCGGGGGGTCCGCCACCTGCAGCGCCAGTCGTTGTTCGATGGCGGCGACGATCCTGGCCGGCGGCTGTAGCGAGGGCATCTGCGCCCGGCACAGCTCGACCATCTGGCGCGCCGCCACCGGGTTGGCGGCGGGCATCGGTCGCTCCAGCCATTCGCGTGCGATCACCACCCGGGTGTCCGTGCACGCGAACCGCACCTCGGTGCCCAGCAGTTCGGCGTATCGCGCGGCGTAGGGCGGTGCCGGATAGGCCAGGTCGATGTATTCGGCGCGGAAGCCGTCACCGAGCATCGCCCTGCACAGGTTGAGGCAACTGGAGACCAGTTCCTCGCAGAGGTACACCTCCAGCGCCGGTTCGTGGGTGCGCATGCGCATGGTCACCGCGAGGCCGGCCGGATCATCCTCGACCGCCAGCTCGAGCATCGCGCCGGTGATCGGGGCGAAGCGGATCGCGGTGCGCAGTGCTTCGCCGAAGTTGGCCGAGGTCAGCATCGCCAGGCCGAGCACGCCGAACTCGGCGAGCGACTGGCGGTTGCCGAGCTCCAGCCCATGGCCATCGCCGGGCAACGCGGCCAGCGCGCGCTGGATGATCCGGCAGGCCTCGCGATAGGCGAGGTAGGGCGGGGTGGCGGGATCGGCGAAATCGGCGGGACCGACCCGCATGCCCTCGAACCAGGGATCGACCGGCAGGGCCAGCTCGGCGGCGCGCGCGACCAGCGCGGCGACAATGCCGCTCTTGATGGCGAACGTGCCGGAAGGCGGCTCTTTGCGGGGGTTCCGGCGCGTGGGCATGGCGATGGCTAATGTCCGTTGCTCCCCCCATTCTAGGTCGAATGTCCCCTAGCCGGCCGTGACGCGCACCCACAAACTTGCAACATGTCTCGGGAGGGGAAATACGCATGATGAGGACGCGCTTGGCTTTGGCGCTGGCGCTGGCAAGCCTGTTGCCGGCCTGCCAGCAGGGAACCGGAGTGTCCGAAACGGCCTCTGCCGCGGCGGCTGAAGCCGGTTTCGCCGCCGAGTTCCGGCAGAAGCTGCTGGACGCCAAGCCCGGCGACGTGATCGAGGTGCCGGCCGGCACCTTCCACTTCGATCGCAGCCTGAGCCTGCGCGCCGATGGCGTCACCATCCGCGGCCAGGGCAAGGACAAGTCGATCCTCAGCTTCAAGGGCCAGAAGCAGGGCGCCGAAGGCCTGCTGGTGAACGCCAGCGGCTTCACCCTGGAGAACCTCGCGATCGAGGACAGCAAGGGCGACGGCGTGAAGGTCAGCGAGTCGGAGAACGTGACCATCCGCGGCGTGCGGGTGGAATGGACCGGCGGCGGCAAGACCGGCAATGGCGCCTACGGCCTGTACCCGGTGCTGTCGCGCAACGTGCTGATCGAGGATTCGATCGCGATCGGCGCCTCCGACGCCGGCATCTATGTCGGCCAGTCGCGCGACGTGGTGGTGCGCAACAGCCGCGCAGAGCGCAACGTGGCCGGCATCGAGATCGAGAACACCATCAATGCCGACGTGTACGACAACGTGGCGACCGAGAACACCGGCGGCATCCTGGTGTTCAACATGCCGGCGCTGACCCAGCAGGGCGGCAACATCCGGGTGTTCAAGAACAAGGTGTTCAAGAACGACACCGCCAATTTCGGCGCCAAGGGCACGCCGGTCTCCAGCGTGCCGGCGGGCAGCGGCGTGGTGATCAACTCGAACGACGACATCGAGGTGTTCGACAACGACATCGCCGACAACAAGACCGCCAACATCATCATTTCCAGCGTGTATTCCACCGGCTACAAGGACGACCAGGCCTCCGGCCAGTTCGATCCCTACCCGGAGCGCATCCACGTGCACGACAACCGCCTTTCGGGCGGTGGCGACGCGCCGGACGGCCTCGACCTGAAGACCCTGAAGATGGCGCTGTTCGGCTTGAACGGGCGTTTCCCGGACGTGCTGTTCGACGGCTACGTCAACCCGAAGCGCGCCGAGGGCGCGCAGATCTGCCTGGTCGGCGTCTCCGGCGTGGTCGATGCGGACGGCCCCAACAGCTACAAGAATGCGAAGAGCGCGGACCTGAAGCAGTTCGCCTGCACCCTCCCGGCGCTGCCGGCGGTCGACCTCAAGCGCGGTTGATGGGAGCGATGCTGCGCCGTTTCCTCGCCGGCCTGCTGGTGCTGGCACTGGCCGCCTGCGCGCGCACGCAGGCGCCGGGCCCCGTGCATTTCTTCGCCGAGGGCATGCCGGCGGCGCTGGCGGACTGGAACGTGGTCTACGTGGCCGACGGCCGCCTGCGGCTCAATGACGGGGTGCTGCCCTACGACCTCGCCACGCCGCTGTTCACCGATTACGCACACAAGTTGCGCACGGTCTGGATGCCGGCCGGGCAGGGCGCCCGTTACGAGGCGCAGGACAGCTTCGACTTCCCGGTCGGCACCATCCTCAGCAAGACCTTCTACTACCCGCTGGCCGATGCGGGAAAGGGCGATCGCAATAGCGTCCTGCGCACGGCCGACGCCGGCCCGGACCTGCGCGGCGGCGGGCTGGAGCTGGACAAGGTGCGGCTGGTCGAGACGCGCCTGCTGGTGCGGCGCAAGGATGGCTGGGTCGCGCTGCCGTACGTCTGGAACGCGGAGCAGACCGAGGCGACGCTGATGCGCGGCGGCGCGCTGGTCGAGCTCGACCTGGTGGGCGCCGGCGGCAAGCACGAGCAGGCCAACTACGCCGTGCCCGACCAGAACCAGTGCGCCGGTTGCCACGGCACCGACCTGAAATCGAAGGCCTTGTCGCCGATCGGCCCGAAAGCGCGGCACCTCAATCGCGATTTCGCCTATGCCCACGGCAGCGCCAACCAGCTCGCGCACTGGCAGCAGGTCGGTTACCTGACCGGGGTGCCGGCGGGCGGCGTGCCCGCCGATGTCGCCTGGAACGATGCGAAGGCGCCGCTGGATGCGCGCGCGCGCGCCTACCTCGACGTCAACTGCGGTCATTGCCATAGCGAGAAGGGCGCGGCGCGCACCTCCGGCATGTGGCTGGATGCCAAGACCGAAGAGATGTTGCGGCTGGGTCGCTGCAAGCTGCCGATCGCGGCAGGCATGGGCACCGGCGACCGCACCTGGGACATCGAACCGGGCAAGCCGGATGCCTCGATCATGCCGTACCGGCTCGCCAGCACCGATCCTTCGGTGATGATGCCGGAGCTGGGCCGGAGCGTCGTCCACGAAGAGGGCGTGGCGCTGATCCGCGAATGGATCGCCGGCATGGACGCAGAGGACTGCGGCCGCTGAGCCGCGGGTACGAAACCAACAAACACGAAGATGTTGCAGACACGACCGGGGAGGGAAATGTGATCAAGCACAACAGACTGGCGGACGCGGTTCGCCGAGGCTTGCTGGTATCCGCGCTGGCGACCCTGTCGCTGGCCGCGCAGGCGCAGGACGCGCCGCAGGAGAAGAAGGACGCCGCCACGCTCGACAAGATCGTGGTCACCGCGCAAAGCCGGGAGCAGGAACTCCAGGACGTGCCGATCGCGCTGCAGGTGGTCGATGCCGACGTCATCGAGACCACCACCGCCAGCGACCTCGGCGACCTCGACATGTTCGTCCCCGGCCTGCAGGTCAACGACGGGCAGCCGACGCAGGCCAGCTTCGAATTGCGCGGCCTCAGCACCGGCGACTTCGGCATCGGCACCGACCCCACCGTGGGCGTGTACGTCGATGGCGTGTATGCCGGCCGCGGCGGCGGCACGGTGTTGCCGTTCCTCGACGTGGAACGGATCGAAGTCCTGAAGGGACCGCAGGGCACGCTGTTCGGGCGCAATACCGCCGCGGGCGCGGTGTCGATCATCACCCGGCGGCCGTCCGCGGAACTCGAAGGCCGGGCCCGCGTCCGCGTCGGCAACGACGACCGCCGCTATGTCGACGGCATGCTCAACATCCCGCTCAACGACACGATGGCCCTGCGCTTCAACGTGCTGCACGACCAGACCGGCGGCTGGCTGGACGACGCGGCCACCGGCGAGTCGCTCAACGACGGCAAGAGCGAGGCCCTGCGCGCGGCGTTCGGCTGGGACATCGGCGACGACACCCGGCTGTACCTGACCTGGGACCACGAGAAGCTGGACCAGCGCGCGCGCCCGACCATCGGCATCGTCGACATCGATCCGACCTATGGCGTGCCTGAGTTCCCGGCCGACCCGGCCCACTACCACGACCCGTTCGACATGCCGGCCTACAACGATGTGGCCGGCAACGACGAAACCCGCGATTTCGACGGCGGCACGCTGCTGCTGGAGCATGACTTCAGCTGGGGACGGCTGACCTCCACCACCGCCTGGCGCGCGTTCGACACCCTCAACCGCGCCGAGGAAGATGCGACCAACCGCATCAACCTCTACATCGACACGGCCAACATCGAGCACAACACCACCTGGTACCAGGAGTTCAAGTTCAGCGGCAGCACCGCCAGCCTGGACTGGGTGGCGGGCGCCAGCTGGTTCCAGGAAGACGCGCGCCAGTCCAGCGTGGTCGACCTGGCCAGCGACAGCGTGGACACCGCCTCGACCTATGTGTTCGGCCTGCCGGTGTTCAGCGTGCTGCAGTCGGTGGCGGACATGTACGGCGTCCCGGTGCAGCTGTTCGGCAATCCCTGGCAGGAGTCCTACGACAACACCCTGGATTCCACGGCCTATGCCGCGTTCGGCGACGTGATCTGGCATGCCACCGACAAGCTCAACCTGACCTTCGGCCTGCGCTACACCCGCGACGAGAAGCGCTTCAGCTGGTTCAACGACTACCACACCGCCGACGCCCTCAACCGGGCGCTGCAGGTACTGGACGCCGTCGGCATCCTCGGCGAACTGGGCCTGAGCGCCGAGTACTTCGCCACCCTCGACCTGGCCTTCTCCGACCCGGTGTCGATGGCCAACAAGGGCGTGACCAACCATGCCAGCAACAGCTGGAGCGACTGGAGCCCGCGTTTCGTCGTCGACTACCACTTCAACAACGACACCATGGCCTTCGCTTCGCTGGCCAAGGGCTACAAGGCGGGCGGCTACAACTCCTTCTCGCCGGGCGCGCACTTCGAGAACGAGGATGTCTGGAACCTCGAGGCCGGCATCAAGCAGTCGCTGGACGGGGGGCGCTTCCAGTACGAGGCATCGGCCTACCGCTACGACTACGACAATCGCCAGGCGATCTGGCTCGACACCACCACCACCGTGCCGCGCTTCGTGACCAACGTCAGCGACCTGACCGCGTGGGGTGCCGAGTTCAGCGCGCGCTGGCTGCCGACCGAGGCGTTGTCGCTGGATTTCAACGCCGCGCTGATCGACTCGACCTACGACCACTACGTGACGCCGGAAGGCGACGACCTGAGCGGCGAGCCCACCGGCGAGCCCTGGTTCTCGGCATCGGTGGGCGGCAGCTACCTGTTCGACCTGGCCGATTCCGGCAGCATGCGCCTGTCGTTGCGGCATGCGTATCGCGGCGCAAGCCGCTGCAACGACGCGTCCGGCACCCAGGGCACCTGCGGCCAGTATGCGGCGTTCCGCATCGGCGGCTCCAGCAACCGCACCGACCTGCAGCTGCAATGGCGCTCGCCGCAGGACCACTGGAGCGTGGCGGCGTATGCCAACAACCTGTTCGACGAGCGCTACGTGACCGGCCTGCAGCAGTACGGCACCACGGTGTTCGGCACGGTCGGCGCCACCATCAGCGAGCCGCGCCAGTACGGGCTGGAAGTGCAGTACCAGTTCTGAGGCGGACTGTCGCGGGCTGGCGCGCCCGCGGCCATGCCGGCATCCTTGGGTGATGCCGGCAATGCCATTGAACGCGATCGCGGGCGCCGACAGCCCGCTTTCCGCCCTGTCAGGCGTTGGCCCCGCCCTGCGCGAAAAGCTCGCGGCGCGCGGGCTGGCGACCCTGCAGGACCTGTGGCTGCACCTGCCGCGCGGCTACGAGGATCGCACCTCGCTGACCGCAATCCGCGACTTGCGTCCGGGCGTCGCCGCGCAGGTCGAGGGCAGGGTGGACGCGGTCGAACGCGGCTTCCGCTACCGGCCGATGCTGCGGGTCGCGATGTCCGACGCGACCCGCGGCACCCTGGTGCTGCGCTTCTTCCACTTCCGCGCGCAACAGGTCGCCCAGTTCGCGCCGGGCGCGCGCATCCGCGCGTACGGGATGCCGCGCGCGGGCCAGCTCGGGCTGGAGATCGTGCATCCCAGTTACCGCGTCCTTGACGATGGCGAGCATTCGCTCGGCGAGGCGCTGGACCCGGTGTATCCGGAGATCGAGGGCATCGGCCCGGCCAACCTGCGTCGGCTGATCGGCCTCGCCCTGCAACGGCTGCCCGGCGACGACTCCCTGGAATTGCTGCCGCGCGACTGGCTGCGCGCGATGTCGCTGCCCACCCTGCGCGAGGCGCTGCTCACGCTGCACTCGCCGCCGCGGGATGCCGATGTCACCGCGCTGCAACTTGGCCTGCACCCGTCGCAACGGCGGCTTGCGCTGGAGGAACTGCTGGCGCACCAGCTCAGCCTGCGCCGGCAACGCCTCGCGTTGCAGGCCGAAGGCACGCGCGCTTTGGTTGGCAACGAAGCCCATGTTGAGCGCCTGCGCGACGCGCTGCCGTTCGCGCTGACCGGGGCGCAGGCACGGGTGTACGCGCAGCTGCGCGACGACCTGGTGCAGCCGCGGCCGATGCTGCGGCTGGTGCAGGGCGACGTCGGCAGCGGCAAGACCGTGGTCGCGGCGATGGCGGCCCTGCTCGCGGTCGCCGACGGCCGCCAGGCCGCGCTGATGGCGCCGACCGAGCTGCTGGCCGAGCAACACCTGGCCAACCTGCGCGGCTGGCTGGAACCGCTCGGCATCAAGGTCGGCTGGCTGGCCGGCAAGGTCACCGGCAAGGCGCGCGCGAAGGCGCTGGACGAGGTCGCTTCGGGTGCGGCGCAGGTCGTCGTCGGCACCCATGCGCTGATGCAGGAAGGCGTCGAATTCCACGACCTCGCGCTGGCGATCGTCGACGAACAGCACCGATTCGGCGTGCATCAACGGCTGGCGTTGCGCGACAAGGGCAAGGGCAACGTCCCGCACCAACTGGTGATGACCGCGACGCCGATCCCGCGCACGCTGGCGATGAGCGCCTACGCCGACCTGGACGTGTCCGCCATCGACGAACTGCCGCCGGGGCGCACCCCGGTCACCACCATCGCGCTGTCGGCGGAACGTCGGGCGGAACTGGTCGAGCGCATCCGCAAGGCCTGCGCCGAAGGCCGGCAGGCGTACTGGGTGTGCACGCTGATCGACGACTCCGACGAGGTCGAGGCGCAGGCCGCGCAATCGACCTTCGAGGCCCTGCAGGTCGCCTTGCCCGGCGTGCGCATCGGCCTGGTCCACGGGCGCCTGAAGCCTGCCGAAAAGCAGGCGACGATGCGCGCCTTCAAGCAAGGCGACATCGACCTGCTGGTGGCGACCACGGTGATCGAGGTCGGCGTGGACGTGCCGAACGCCTCGTTGATGGTGATCGAGAACGCCGAGCGGCTGGGCCTTGCGCAACTGCACCAATTGCGCGGCAGGGTGGGGCGCGGGAGCGCCGCATCGAGCTGCGTGCTGCTGTACCAGGCGCCGCTGTCGGCGATGGCGCGCGAGCGCCTGGATACCCTGCGGCAGACCAACGACGGTTTTGCAATCGCCGAGAAGGACCTGCAATTGCGCGGCCCGGGCGAATTGCTGGGTACGCGCCAGACCGGCCTCGCCGCGTTCCGCATCGCCGACCTCGCCCGCGACGCCGACCTGCTGCCGCAGGTGCATGCGCTCGCCGATCGCCTGCTGCGCGATTCGCCAGACGTGGCGGACCGGATCATCGACCGCTGGGTCGGCGGCGCCGCCCGCTACGCGGCCGCCTGATTCGCGCGATCAGCCCTTGCCGAACTGGTCGATCGGCAGCTTGAGGTAGCGGATGCCGTTGGCCTCGGGCTCCGGCAACGCGCCGGCGCGGAGGTTCACCTGCACCGATGGCAGCAGCAGCGCGGGCATCGCCAGGGTGGCGTCGCGCGCGGTGCGCACCGCCACGAACTCGGCTTCGGCGACGCCGTCGCGCACGTGGATGTTGTCGCGCTTCTGCGCGCCGATGCTGGTTTCGCAGGCGACCTCGCGCCCGCCCGGGCCGTAGTCGTGGCAGACGAAGACGCGGGTCTGCGCGGGCAGTTCGTACATGCGCTGGATCGAGCGGTACAGCGTGGCCGCGTCGCCGCCGGGGAAATCGCAGCGCGCGGTGCCGCCGTCCGGCATGAACAGCGAGTCGCCGGTGAACAGCGCATCGCCGACCAGGTAGGCGTTGCTGTCGCTGGTATGGCCGGGCACGGCGATCACGCGTGCCTGCAACCCGCCGATCGCGAACGTTTCGTCGTCGATGAACAGATGGTCGAACTGCGAGCCGTCGACCGGGAAATGCTCGCCCAGGTTGAAGATCGGGCGGAACGCCTTCTGCACCGCGCGGATGCCTTCGCCGATGGCCAGGGTCGCGGTCGGGAAATGGCTGGATTTCAGCCAATGGGCGGCGCTCAGGTGGTCGGCATGCGCATGCGTTTCCAGCAGCCAGTGGACGTCGAGCCGTTCGGTCGCCACGTGGTCGACCAGGGCCTGCGCGGAGATCGTCGAGGTGCGCGCGGCCTTGCCATCGAAATCCAGCACCGCGTCGATGATCGCCGCCGCGTTCGACGCGGGATCGCGGACCACGTAGCTCCAGGTGTTGCTGTCGCGGTGGAAGAAGGGAACGACGACAGGCTGGCCGGTCATGGATTCGCTCGCTGGCAGGTGGGGCATCGCGATGGATGGCGTGCAGGGCTTCGATGATCCGCCGCGCAGGCCGTCTTCGCCAGCGCGCAACGGACCGTTGCCGGCCATCGGCACGCCCTCGTGGCGAACGCGGCACTATCCTGTCGATCCCGGGCGAAGGAGGTTCGACATGGCAGGCAACGATGGCATCCGGCTGCTGCTGGAGCAGGAAGGACCCTACGCCTTCAAGGTCACCTTCGATGGCGAGGGACTGGAGGCCCTGCATACCGACGAGGCGCCACCGCTGGGCGGCGGCGCCGGGCCGGGGCCGGCCGACCTGCTGCTGGCGGGTGTCGCCAACTGCCTGTCCGCGAGCCTGCTGTTCGCGCTGCGCAAGTTCAGGAACGCACCCGGACCGATCCGTGCGGAAATCACCGCGCGCAAGCAGCGCAATGCCGACGGGCGCTGGCGCATCCCGCGCGCGCAGGCAACGATCACCCTGTCGGACAAGGCGGCGGACCTCGGGAACTTCGAACGCGTGATGGCGCAGTTCGAGGAGTTCTGCGTCGTGACCCAGAGCGTGCGCCAGGGCATCGCGGTGGACGTGGCGGTGGTCGATGCCGACGGCGTGGTCTTCGTGCCGGGCGTGCCGTCCATGGGCGCGCCATCCCCGGGTGAAACAGGCGCATGAGCGTGCCCGGCCTGCTGGTCGCCTGTCCGGCCTGCAACGCACTGAACCGGGTGCCGCAGGCCCGCCTCGGCGATGCGCCGAACTGCGGCAGGTGCGCCGCGCCGCTGTTCGCCGGGACACCGCTGGCACTGGATGCGGCCGGATTCCACGTGCATGCCGAGCGGGCAGAGTTGCCGGTGCTGGTCGATTTCTGGGCACCCTGGTGCGGTCCCTGCCGGTCGATGGCGCCGCAGTTCGAGGCCGCCGCCGCGCAATTGGAGCCGGCGCTGCGGTTGGCGAAGGTCGATACCGAGGCGCAGCCCGCACTGGGCGGGCGCTTCGGGATCCGCAGCATTCCGACCCTGGTGATGTTCCGGCAGGGCCGCGAACTCGCCCGCCAGGCCGGCGCGATGGGCGCGGCCGACATCATCCGCTGGGCCCGCCAGCATCTTCCCGGTTGAGGACTCCCGTCATGCACAAGGCATTCGCGATCGTGTTGGTCCTGGCCTGCGCCGTCGGCCCGCTTGCGGGATGCCAGACCCATAGCGCCGCACCTGCGCCGGCGGCGATGCCCGCGACCAGCATCGAGCTGCGCGCCCCGCGCCCCGGCCTCTATACCGCCGGGCAGCCCGCCGCCGCCGACTGGGCGTCGATCGCCGCACGCGGCGTGGGGACGGTGATCGACCTGCGCGTGCCCGGCGAATTGCAGGGGCGCGACGAAGCAGCGGAAGTGCGATCGGCCGGCATGCGCTATGTCGCGATCCCGGTGGCCGGCGCCAGTGGCGTCAACGATGACAATGCGAAGGCCCTGCGCGCGGCGCTTGCGGCGGCGAAAGGGCCGGTGCTGGTGCATTGCGCCAGTGGAAACCGTGCGGGCGGCTTGCTGGCGTTGATGCAGGCGCGCTCCGCTGCGATGACGACCGCACAGGCGCTCGAATTCGGACGCAGTGCCGGCATGACCGGCACCGAGGCGCGGGTCAGGGAACTGCTCGACGCCGGCGAGTGATGCGGGATCGTGGGTGGGCCACGCCATAATGGGCGGATGACGAATACACGCATTCCCCTCCTGATCGATACCGACCCCGGCGTGGACGACGCGCTGGCCCTGCTGATGGCCTTCGACGACATGCAGTCGGAAAGCGGGCGCCACCAGGTGGTCGGGCTGACCATCGCCGCCGGCAACGTCGGCCTCGACCACACCGTCGCCAATGCCCTCAAGCTCTGCGAGGTCTGCGGCGTGGAAGTGCCGGTGTTCCCCGGCGCCGATGCGCCGCTGGTGCATCCCGCCCGCGACGCCGCCTACGTGCACGGGCGCGACGGCTTCGGCGACACCGGTTACGCGCCGGCCTCGAACTCGGCGGCGAGCGAACACGCCGCGCTGGCGATCCTGCGCCTGTCGCACGAGCATGCCGGCAGGCTGCTGCTGGTGGCGCTGGGCCCGCTGACCAATGTGGCGCTGGCGCTGAAGCTGGACCCGACCCTGCCGAGCCGGGTCGCGCGCTGCGTGATCATGGGCGGATCGGTGACCGCCCACGGCAACATCACCCCGGCGGCCGAGTTCAACATCGCCTTCGACCCCGAGGCCGCGCACATCGTCTGCACCGCGTTCCCGTGGTTCGAGCTGGCCGACTGGGAAGCGGTGCTGGCGCATGGCTTCCTGCACGAGGACGCGGATCGCTGGCTGGCCGCGGATTCGCCGCGTGCGCGGTTCTATGCCGGGATCTCGGCGCATACCCGGGCCTGGTCGAAGGCCGGGCGCGGCGCGCGCTGGCACGCCGCCGATGCGCTGGCGATGGCCCTGGCCCTGCAGCCCGAGGGCGCCACCGAACTCCTGGAACGGCCGCTGGCGGTGGAAATGGTCGGCGCGCACACCCGCGGCGCCACCGTGGTGGACTGGAATCGCCAGTCTGGCCAGCCGGACAACGCCGCCATCCTGATGGGCTACGACCAGGCGCGGTTCGAGGGCATGATCCAGCGAGCCTTGGCCGCGCGATGAGTCGGGGTGGCGCGCCTGCGGGCTGTCCGCGCAGCGGCATTCCGGGCCGCGAAGCGAAGGCCCGGCAGGCGCGCCGCAGCCCCGTGACAGCCCATTCGCCTGACTTCCGGCAAAGGCTTGCGCCAGTATCCGCCAGGTCGCTATAATGCGCGGCTCTGTCCCGCTCCAATAATCAGGTTTACGCCATGAAAGCCGGCATCCATCCCGAATACCGTGACGTCGTCTTCCAGGACGTGACTTCCGATTTCAAGATCCTGACCCGCTCGACGCTGGCCTCCAAGGACACCGTGAAGTGGGAAGACGGCAACGAATACCCGCTGATCAAGGTGGAAGTGTCGTCGTCGTCGCATCCGTTCTACACCGGCCAGAACAAGATCATCGACACCAGCGGCCGCGTCGACAAGTTCCGCAAGCGCTACGGCAAGTAAGTCCCCGCGCCATGCGTTGACGGACGGCCACCCTCGCGGTGGCCGTTTCGTTTTGGGCAGCCGGACAGGGCGCCGGGACGCCATCCGGGACTTTCGTCCGGTTCGGGCGCGGATCGGCCTGTGCGATAATTCTCCTTCCCCATGCGCAGGCGCATGGCCTGCGGGCCGGCGCCACGTGGACCCCATTGGAGTTGCGTCGTGCCTGAACTTGAGCAGATCACCCTGACCGCGGGCGATAAATCCGTCGCCATGCCCGTGCTGCACCCGACCCTGGGCCAGCCTTGCATCGACATCGCCAAGCTGCCGAAGGAAACCGGCTGCTTCACCTACGATCCGGGCTTCGGTGCCACCGCCAGTTGCAAGTCGGCGATCACCTACATCGACGGCGATGCCGGCGTGCTGCTCTATCGCGGTTATCCGATCGAACAGCTGGCCGAGAAGTCGAGCTTCACCGAGGTCGCCTACCTGCTCATGCATGGCGAATTGCCGACCCAGGTCGAGCTCGGCAAGTTCGAGCACGAGGTCACGCATCACACGATGATGCACGAGGCCTTCCGCACCTTCCTGTACGGCTTCCGCCACGATGCCCACCCGATGGCGATGCTGACCGGCATGCTCGGTTCGCTGGCCAGCTTCTACCACAACGACCTCGACCTCGAGGACCCGGAGCAGCGTCGCCTGGCCGCGATCCGCCTGATCGCCAAGGTGCCGACGATCGCCGCCGCCTGCCATCGCTATTCGATCGGCTGGCCGATCCGCTATCCGCGCAACAACCTCGACTACACCACGCGCTTCCTGCACATGATGATGGAAGTGCCCAGCGAGCCGCTGGAGCTGAATCCGGTCGCCGCCAAGGCGATGGACCTGCTGTTCATCCTGCATGCCGACCACGAGCAGAACGCGTCGACCTCGACCGTCCGCCTGGTCGGTTCCACCGGTGCCAACCCGTACGTCAGCGTGGCCGCCGGCGTGGCCGCGCTGTGGGGTCCGGCGCATGGCGGCGCCAACGAGGCGGTGCTGAAGATGCTGGCCGAGATCGGCCGCCCGGAGAACGTGAAGTCGGCGGTCGACAAGGCGAAGGACAAGGAATCCGGCTTCCGCCTGATGGGCTTCGGCCACCGCGTCTACAAGAACTACGATCCGCGCGCGGCGCTGGTGCGCAAGATGACCCATGAAGTGCTGGGTGCGCTCAACGTCGACGACCCGCTGCTGGAAGTGGCGGTGCGGCTGGAGGAAGCGGCGCTGCAGGACGAGTATTTCGTGCAGCGCAAGCTCTACCCGAACGTCGATTTCTACAGCGGCATCATCTACAAGGCGCTGGGCATCCCCACCGAGATGTTCACCGTGATGTTCGCGATCGCCCGCACCGCCGGCTGGGTCAGCCACTGGCTGGAGCAGCAGGAAGATCCGGAGAACCGCATCGGCCGACCGCGCCAGATCTACACCGGCGCGCCGACCCGCGACTACGTGGGCATCGCCGGGCGCTGATCGAGCCAGGTGGTTCGATGGAAACGCCCCGCATCGCGGGGCGTTTTCGCGTGGGCTGTGCTTTCGTGGGAGGGGCTTCAGCCCCGATGCTCTTCCGCCCGATGCAAGGAGCGCGCGGCCGAAGTCGCTCCCACGGCGGCGCTCATGATCCCTCGTAGCCGGCGATCTCGTCCTCCGCCAGCAGCGTCCGCAGCTGTGCCGCGGACGCACGGCGCATGGGCTTCTCGTCGACCCCGGACAGCGGCGCCTGGCGGAGCACGTCGGCGGGCAGCACGGTCACGTCGAAGCTGAGCTCCTCGGCGCTGAACAGCCAGACCGGGAAGTCGCCCTCGCGGCTGCGGTCCAGGCGCAGGTGGCGGCTGCGCGCGAGCGCCGGGACGCCATGCTCATCGAGCCAGCGCGGGATCGCATCCGCATCGTCGTCGTGCACATGCAGGGCGACTGCGGTGTTGGCGTCGGCGGTGCCGTCCAGCACCGGGCCGACCAGTCGCGGTTCGAAGTCGCGGAAGAACTCCAGCGCGCGCAGGGCGGCCTCGCGGCGGCGACGCAACTCGGGCACGTGGTCGCCGGGAGCGAACAGGCGCTGGTACTCGCGCAGGGCGTCCTCGATCTCGCGGTTGCGTGGCAGGGACGCGTCGTCATGGATGCCGAGCCGCTGCGCGGCCTTCAACTTGGCCTGGTGGTAATCGCGGATGCCGCCCTCGGCCATCAGCCGGGCGGCCTCGTGGGCGAGCCGCTGGCGGCGCTCGCGGGTGCGGGTCTGCGCATGCATGTGCGCGTGCGGACTGGCGTGCTGGCGGCTGTTCGGCATCGCGCATCCCCGGTACGGGCTGCGAGGGACTGTAACCGAGCGGACGGGTGCCCGCCATCGCGCGCGGCTCAGAAGATGTCGAACGCTTCCTCGGCGGGGGGGGCATCCTGGTCCTGCGTGGTCCCGAATTCGCTCTGCATGCGTTCCTCGTCCTCGACCTTCACCCACTCGGTGGCGCCGTTGGAGGTGACCTGGACCATCCCGTCCGGCGGGTCGAGGTTGCGCTCGGGCTGGTCCTTCAGCGCCACCTTCATGTAGCCGATCCAGATCGGCAGGGCCGCCTTGCCGCCGTATTCGCGGTAGCCCAGCGAGCGGAAATCGTCGCGGCCGACCCAGACGGTGGTCACCACCGGGCCGCCGAAGCCGGAGAACCAGGCGTCGCGGTGGTTGTTGGTCGAGCCGGTCTTGCCGCCGACGTCCTCGCGGCCGAGCACCTTGGCATCGGTGGCGGTGCCGCGCTTGACCACGTCGCGCATCATCGACTGCAGCTGCCAGGCCACGCGCGGGTCGATCGCGCGCGGCGCCACGACCATGTCGGGGTCGACCGGCCTGGTCTCGCGCGGGCGCGGGGCTTCCGGCGACTTGCCACTGGCGGTCGCGGTGCCGGCAACGGGGGCCGCCGTGGCGCTCGCGGTTGGTCCAAGGTCGAACCCGTCGACGTTCGACGGCACCGGCACCGGCGCAGCCTGGCCGGGGATGGTGGTGACCGCGCAGTGCGGGCAGGCGGTCGACGGCTTTTCCTTGAAAATGTCCTTGCCGTCGCGATCACGCACGCTGGCGATCACCCATGGCGTGGTCAGGAAACCGCCGTTGGCGAAGGCGGTGTAGCCGCGCGCGACCGACAGCGGGGTCAGCGAGGCGGTGCCCAGCGACATCGACAGGTTCGGCGGCAGGCTCGCTTCGTCGAATCCGAAATGGCTGATGTAGCGGCGCGCATATTCGACGCCGATCGCGTCGAGCAGGCGCACCGAGACCAGGTTGCGCGACTGCACCAGCGCTTCGCGCACGCGCATCGGGCCGGCGAAGTTGCCGCTGTCGTTCTGCGGGCGCCACATGTGGCCGCGTCGATCCTTGAACACCACCGGGGCGTCCAGGACGATCGACGCCGGGTTGAAGCCGCGCTCGAATGCGGCCGCGTAGACGAATGGCTTGAAGCTGGAGCCCGGCTGGCGGCGCGCCTGGGTGGCGCGATTGAACTTGTTGCCGGCGTAGCTGAAGCCGCCCACCAGCGCGCGGATGGCGCCGTTGTCGGCATCCAGCGAGACCAGTGCGGCCTGGCCGCGAGGCAACTGGTCGACCGCCCATTGCGAGGCCGCGTCCGGCTTGTCTGCGGGCAGCCGGCGCACGCGGACCACGTCGCCACGCTGGGCCAGCCCTGCCGCCGACTTGCCGGTCCACGAAATCGCGCTGCCGCCGAGTCCCAACTCGCTGCCGTCGGCCAATACCACCTGCAACTGCCCGCCTTCGCTGCCGGTCACCACCGCCGGCAGCAGGCCGCCCTGTGGGGGCGTGCCGCGCAGCAGGCCGGCGATGGCCGCGGCGTCGGCCCCCGCGGGAATCTCGACCCGCTGTTCGGGCTTGCGCCAGCCATGGCGGTGGTCGTAGACGCGCAGGCCGTCGATCACCGCCTTGTCGGCCGCGGCCTGCAGGGTCGGGTCGATGGTGGTGGTGACGTGATAGCCCTTGCTCAGCACGTCGCCGCCGAAGCGCTCGATCATCTGCTGGCGCACCATTTCCGCCACGTAGGGCGCGTACACCTCGATCTGGCGTTCGTGCGCGGTGGCGTGCATGGGGACGGCGCGGGCGGCGTCGGCATCGGCCCGGCTGACATAGCCCAGCTCGGCCATGCGCGGCAGGATGTAGTTGTCGCGGCGCATCCGCGCGCGCTCCGGATTGCCGAGCGGGTTGCCGCTGGACGGGAACTTGGGGATGCCGGCGAGGGTGGCCGCTTCGTCCAGGGTCAGCTGGTCCAGGGTCTTGCCGTAATAGAACTCGGCGGCCGCGGCCACGCCGTAGGCGCGATTGCCGAAGAAACTCTTGTTCAGGTAGAGCTCCAGGATCTCGTCCTTGCCGAGCTCCCGTTCCATCTTCATGGCCAGCAGCATCTCCGCGAACTTGCGGCGAAAGCTGTATTCGGAACTCAGGAAGAACTGCTTGGCGACCTGCTGGGTGATCGTGGAGCCGCCGGCCACGCGTTCCTGCCCGCCGGTCTTGGCCAGCAGCCACACGGCCCGGGCCACGCCGTTGGCGTCGATGCCGTTGTGTTCGTAGAAATTCGCGTCCTCGGCGGCCAGGAAGGCCTGCTTCACCCGCGTCGGAACCTGCGCGATGTCCACCGGGTATCGGCGCATCTCGCCGAACAACCCCATCAGCCGGCCGTCGGCGGCATAGACGTACAGGGGCTCCTGCATCTCGGTGTTGCGCAGGTTCTGCACATCGGGCAGGCGCGCACTGACCACGTAGACCAGGATGCCGACCGCCAGCAATCCGAGCAGGCAAAGTGCGACCGCGCCCAGCAAAAACCAGCGCAACGGGCGGGGGAGGCGGGGCATTGGCACGAATTCCGATTGCAGCCGGGCAGGGCGCGGAGTATAGAGTAGGCGTTCGCGATGCCGGGCCTACAGGGGGCGACCGGTTTCCCCGGAGGGCTCCGTTAACCGGATGCCAAGTGCGGTGGAGAGGGTGTTCACGAGGGGGGGTGACCAGGGGGCCGGTTGCCAGAACGTGAAAAGTCCGTTATTCATGTGCTGCAGCACCAAGTGCGCGTAAGCGCCCGTGGGAAGGGGAGATACCGTGGGACTGGGAACAAAAGCGCAATCGCCGTTGATCGGCGTGGACATCAGTTCGACTGCGGTCAAGCTCTTGCAGCTTGCGCGGACCGGTGATCGTTACCGGGTCGAGCACTATGCGGTCGAACCCCTGCCACCGAACGCGGTGGTGGAAAAGAACCTGGTCGAGGTCGAGGCCGTCGGCGAGGCGATCCGTCGCGCCGTCGCGCGCTCCGGGTCCAGGCTCAAGCATGCCGCCGCCGCGGTATCGGGATCGTCGGTGATCACCAAGACGATCCCGATGCCGGCCGATCTCAACGAGGACGACCTGGAATCCCAGATCGAACTCGAGGCGGTCAACTACATCCCGTATCCCATCGAGGAAGTGAACCTCGACTTCGAGGTGCTGGGGCCGATGCCCGGGAACAGCGAGATGGTGCAGGTGCTGCTCGCGGCCTCGCGATCCGAGAACGTCGAGGTCCGCGCCTCCGCGCTGGAGCTGGGCGGGCTGACCGCCAAGGTGATCGACGTCGAGGCCTTCGCCATCGAGAACGCCTACGCGTTGATGGCCGGCAGCCTCAACGTCCCGCGCGACGGCCTGGCCGCGCTGGTCGATGTCGGCGCCACCATGACCACCCTCAACGTGCTCCGCGGCGGTCGCAGCATCTACACCCGCGAGAACGTGTTCGGCGGCAAGCAGCTCACCGACGAGGTGATGCGCCGCTACAGCCTGAGCTACGAGGAAGCGGGCCTGGCCAAGCGCCAGGGCGGGCTGCCGGAAAGCTACGAGATCGAGGTCCTCGACCCGTTCAAGGAAGCGATGGTCCAGCAGGTCAGCCGCCTGCTGCAGTTCTTCTACGCGGGCAGCGAATTCAACCGGGTCGACAACGTGGTGCTGGCGGGGGGCTGCGCCTCCATCCCGGGCATCGCAGCGATGGTGGAGGAGCAGCTTGGGATCCCGACCGTGGTCGCCAATCCGCTCGCCCAGATGACGCTCGGCCCGCGCGTGCAGGCGCACGCACTGGCGCAGGACGCCCCGGCACTGATGATCGCCTGCGGGCTCGCACTGAGGAGCTTCGACTGATGGCACGCATCAACCTCCTTCCGTGGCGCGCGGAGCGCCGCAAGTCCCGGCAGAAGGAATTCGCCGGCATGCTGGGGCTGTCGGCGCTGGCCGGCGTCCTGGTGGCGTTCCTGATCGTCAGCTACTACAACGGGCGCATCAGCGGCCAGAACGAGCGGAACCAGTTCCTGCGCACCGAGATCACCAAGGTCGATGGGCAGATCAAGGAGATCGAACTGCTCGATGAGAAGAAGTCCAAGCTGCTGGCGCGCAAGGAAGTCATCGAGCAACTGCAGTCCAACCGCTCGCAGATGGTCCATCTGTTCGATTCGCTGGTGCGGACCATCCCGGACGGCGTGACCCTGACCGCGATCAAGCAGGAAGGCGACATCCTGACCCTGAACGGGCGTTCGCAGTCCAACGCCCGGGTCTCCACCTACATGCGCAACCTCGAGAGTTCGGGCTGGATGACCAATCCCGACCTCAACATCATCGAGGCCAAGGCGGGGAGTCCCGGCCTGCCCTACGAGTTCAACCTCAGGGTCAAGCTGGCGAACCCGAACGCTCCGAAGGACGGCGAGGAAGGCCAGGCCGCGCCTGCACCGGCCGCCGCACCGGCGGCACCGGCCGCGCCCGCCGCAGGAGGAGCCGCCCCGTGAGCGCCAACAGCAAGAAGATCAACCTCAAGGAACTCGACATCAACAACATCGGTGGCTGGCCTCGCCAGGCACAGATGGGTTTCTGCGTGATCGTGGCCGTGATCATCATCCTGCTGGGCTGGTGGCTGTTCGTTCGCGGCAAGCAGAAAGAGATGGAGAAGCTCGAGCTCCAGGAAACCGAGCTGCGCACCGAGTTCGAGAACAAGCAGGGCCGCGCTTCCAACCTGGAGCCGCTGAAGCAGCAGTTGGCGCAGATGGAGCAGCAGTTGCAGCAGATGCTGCGACAGCTGCCCAGCAAGACCGAGATGCCGGACCTGATCGTGGACATCTCGCAGACTGCGCTGGCGACCGGCATCGCGAACGAACTGTTCCAGCCGGCCGGCGAGAGCAAGAAGGAGTTCTACGCGGAGAAGCCGATCGCATTGCGCATGGTCGGGACCTACCACCAGTTCGGCGCGTTCGTGAGCGGCGTCGCCTCCCTGCCACGGGTGGTCATCATGACCATGCACGACATCTCGTTGCAGCCCAAGGATGCGAAGACCAACCCGAATGCCAGGATCGGTCCGAACAGCCCACTGGAACTGGCGGGCACGGTGAAGACTTACCGCTACCTGGATGAAGACGAGACCGAGGCAGCCGCCGCGCCACCGGCCGCAGCTGCACCAGCCGCACCAGCCGCGGCGCCCGCCCAGGGAGGAGGCTGACATGCGCATGAAAGGACATCTTCGCGCCAGCCGGTGGGTGGGCATCGCCTTGCTCGCGTCTGCCTTGGCGGCGTGCGGCGGCAGCCAGGGCGACCTGGAGAAATGGGTCGCCGAGGTCAAGGCGCGCCCGGCCCCGCCAATGGATCCGCTACCCGTGATGCAGCAGTTCGAAACCTTCGAGTACGACGCGCAGAACCTGCGCGATCCGTTCAGCGAGGTGTTCAACGGCGGCGAAGGCGGTGGGCCCCGCCCCGATGCAGGACGCCGCAAGCAGACACTCGAGCAGTTCCCGCTCGACAGCCTGGACATGGTCGGCAGCCTGGGCAACGGCCGGAGCCTGGTGGCCCTGCTGATGGCACCCGACAAGGTGACCTACCGGGTGCAGGTGGGTGCGTACCTGGGGCAAAGCGACGGGCGGGTGACCGCCATTAACGAAGACCGGGTCGAACTGGTCGAACTTGTTCCGGATGGCGCGGGTGGCTGGCTCGAACGGCCGGCGACCATCTTGCTCGAAGACAATTGATTGGGGATAGACCAATGACCGTCACCAACGCCAAGCAACAGCGGCCTCTCCGGCGCCCCCTTTCCCTCGGTACCTGTGCAATCGGACTCGCCGTCGGCCTCTACGCCGCGGGCGCAAGCGCCCTGCCGGTCACCGGCATCGTCGCCATGGGCCAGTCCGCCACCGGCGCGATGGCCGACCCGGCCAAGCGCACGACGGACGCCGTCACCGTCACCGCGATCGACTTCAAGCGCGGCGACGGCGGGTCGGGCAAGCTCGTGCTCCGTTTCTCCGGCACGGGCGCCGCGCCGGACCTGCGCAACATGGGCTCCAGCGTCGTTGTCGACATCGGCAATGCGCAACTGCCTGCTGCCCTGCAGCGGCCCATCAACGTCACCGATTTCGCGACCCCGGTGCAACGCATCGAGGCGCGCGCGACCAGCAGCGGAGCGCAACTGGTGCTGGGCACCGAGGGCGCGTTCGAATCGATGGCCTACCAGCGCGGTGACGAATACGTCGTCGAGATCGTGCCGCGCGCCAGTACGGCGGCCACGCCGAAAGCGGCAGCGCCGGCGATGGGCGCCCCGGCAACGGGCGCGACGGCCAGCGCTTCCACCGTCCGCTACAGCGGCAAGCCGGTGACCTTCAACTTCCAGGACGTGCCGGTGCGCACGGTCCTGCAGCTGATCGCCGAGGAGTCCAACCTCAACATCGTCGCCGCCGACACCGTGCAGGGCAACGTGACCCTGCGCCTGATCAACGTGCCGTGGGACCAGGCGCTGGACATCGTGTTGCAGGCCAAGTCGCTGGACAAGCGGCGCAGCGGCAACGTGGTCTGGGTCGCGCCGCAGGCTGAAATCGCCAAGTTCGAGCAGGACAAGGAAGACGCCCGGATCAGCCTGGAAGAGCGCGCCGAAAAGATCACCGAATACATCCCGGTCAACTATGCGAGCGCCGAGGACATCGCCAAGCTGTTGACCGACGACAGCAAGAGCAACGCCAACAGCGGCGGCCAGGGCGGCGGCCAGAGCCAGCAGGACCGGGGCTTCCTGTCGTCGCGGGGCAGCCTGAGCTACGACAAGCGCACCAACACGTTGCTGGTGATCGATATCCCGCAGCGCGTTTCGAATATCCGCGACCTGGTGCAGAAGCTCGACAAGCCGGTCGACCAGGTCGTCATCGAAGCGCGCATCGTGATCGCCAACGAGTCCGTCGCCCGCGAACTGGGTGCCCGCTTCGGTGTCAGCGGCAACACCGGCGACAGCTACTACAGCGGCAACCTCGAGGCGAACCAGACCAAGATCGATCGGGACAATGCGCTTGACCTGAAGTTCGCGAACGACATGGCGGAATGGGTTGCGGGCGGTGGCGTCGGACCCCGGCCCATCTACACGCAGGCCTCGCCTGTCCGTGGCCTGATGTCCAACCTGCCGGCGATCTTGAACAATCCGGCCGGTTCGCTGGCGCTGTCGATCCTCAACGCGGGCTACCAGCTGGACGTCGAGCTGTCGGCGATCCAGGAGCAGGGGCGCGGCGAGGTCATCTCCAATCCGCGCATCGTCACCAGCAACCAGAAGGAATCGGTGATCCGGCAGGGTAAGGAAATCGGCTACCTGACGGTTACGGGTACCGGACTCGGGGCGACCCCAACCGTCGCGTTCAAGGAAGCCCTGCTGGAGCTCAAGGTGACCCCGACCATCACCAACGACGGCCGCGTGTTCCTGAACCTCGCGGTGAAGAAGGATGAACTCGACGGCTACGTCAGCATGGGCACCTTCGGCCAAGTCCCGCAGATCGCCAAGCGCGAGGTCAACACCGCGGTGCTCGTCGATGACGGCCAGACCGTGGTGATCGGCGGTGTCTACGAGTTCAGCGACACCACCCAACTGGCGAAGGTGCCGTTCCTGGGCGACCTGCCGTGGCTCGGCAACCTGTTCCGCAACAAGAACCGCACCAAGGCCAAGGCCGAGTTGCTGATCTTCGTGACCCCCAAGGTCATGCGCGTCGCCCAGCGCTGAACCAAGGCGCATCGTGCGACGACGAACGGGAGCCGCAAGGCTCCCGTTTCGTTTGCGGCCCACTTCGCTGGTCGTGGGTGGCGTGAGAACCTTTGCATGCCGCGCGGGTCGAACACGCCTGCGCACGAGAGAACCCATGGACACAGCGACTCCCGACATTCCCGGCCTGCACGACGCGTTCCGCAGCCTGCGCGAGGATCTTTCGCGCGAGATCGTCGGCCAGGCCGGATTGATCGAGCGCCTGTTGATCGCCTTGCTCGCGGACGGCCACCTGCTGGTCGAAGGCGCACCGGGGTTGGCCAAGACCACTGCGGTCCGCGCGCTGGCCGCGCGGCTGGAGGCCGACTTCGCCCGCGTGCAGTTCACCCCCGACCTGCTGCCGGCGGACCTCACCGGCACCGAGGTCTGGCGCCCGCAGGATGGACGCTTCGAATTCCAGCCGGGCCCCATCTTCCATCCCATCCTGCTGGCGGACGAGATCAACCGTGCGCCGGCGAAGGTGCAATCCGCGCTGCTGGAAGCGATGGGGGAGCGCCAGGTCACGGTGGGGAGGCAGACGTACGCGTTGCCGCCGCTGTTCCTGGTGATGGCCACCCAGAACCCGATCGAGCAGGAGGGCACCTTCCCGCTGCCCGAAGCCCAACTCGACCGCTTCCTGATGCATGTGCGCATCGGTTATCCGCAGGCCGATGCCGAAACCGAGATCCTCCGACTCGCCCGCGAGCGCGCCCGCGACGCCTTGAACGCCGCCCCGCATCCACCGGCACGCATGCCGCAGGCGCATGTGTTCGCCGCACGCGCGGCGGTGCTCGACCTGCACCTGGCGCCTGCGCTCGAGCGCTACCTGGTGGAGATCGTGCTGGCCTCGCGCGATGCGGGTCGCTACGACGCCGCGTTGGCCCGGCGCATTGCGTGGGGCGCAAGCCCGCGTGGCTCGATCGCGCTGGAACGCTGCGCGCGCGCGCGCGCGTGGCTCGACGGGCGCGACTTCGTGACCCCGGAAGACGTGCGCGCGGTTGCGCCGGATGTGCTGCGCCACCGGGTGTTGCCCAGCTACGAAGCGACGGCCGAGGGCTGGGATGGCGAGCGGCTGGTCGCCGACCTGCTGCGCTTGGTGCCGTTGCCCTGAGCCAGCTTTCGGCCCCGCAGACAGCCGCAACCATCGTGACCGACGGCATCGTCCCCACGCTCCCGGAACTGGTCGGCCTGCGCGTGCTGGTGCAGGGGCGGCGGGGTGCGAAGCTCGGCCGGCACGGGGCGCACGGGCCGGCTGCATCGAACTTGCGTGGTCGCGGCATGGAATACGCCGAGTCGCGCGAATACGCGCAGGGCGACGATGCCCGCCACATCGACTGGCGGCTGACTGCACGCAGCGGGCGCACCCATACCAAACTGTTCCAGGCCGAACGCGAGCGGCTCACCCTGGTGGTCGCGGATACCGCGCCATCGCTGTACTTCGGCACCCGCGTGCGCTTCAAGTCGGTGCAGGCGGCACGTGCCGGTGCGTTGGCCGCGTGGTTGGCGGCCCGCGATGGCGACCGCATCGCGGCCCTGCGTGGATCAGGCCGGGAACCGCCGGTGCCGCCGGCGTCCGGCCCGCGTGGCGCACTGCGCGTGCTGGATGCGCTGGTGCGCTGGTACGCGCAGCCGCCGACGGACGATGACGGCCTGCCGGTCGCGCTGGAGCATGCGCGACGCCTGCTGCGCCCGGGTTCGCGGCTGGTCCTGCTGGCCGATCCGGCCAGCATCGCGGCGGTGCCCGCCGAGCGCTGGCCGGCGCTGGCGATGCACCACGAGTTGGTCGTGCTGCTGTTGGTCGACCCGCTGGAAACGTCGCCACCGGTGCGACGCCTGCCGTTCCTCGGGCCGCACGGCGACCGCATCGAACTCGGGCTGGACAGCGCCCCGGTGCGCCAGCGTTGGCGGCAGGCTTTCGATGTCCCGCTCGAGGCCACGCAGGCGATGTTGCAGCGGCAGGGCGCGCGGGTGATGGCGCTGTCCACCGGCGATCCCAGCGATGCCTGGTTGCCGTTGCTGGGTCGTCCCCACGCTGTCGCGGCGACGGGGAGCCCGACTTGAACCTGCCGTTGCCATTGAAGCCCGTGCATCCTGGCGTTGCGCCCGCGTGGTGGCCGCCGGCGCCCGGTTGGTGGCTGCTGGCCGGCGTGGTGGTGCTGGTCGCAGGCGTGGGCTGGTGGTGGCTGCGCAGGCGGCGCCAGCGACGCGCGGCGATCCTGCGCCTGTTCGAAGACACCGTGGACGCCGCCGCTTCGCCGGCGCAGCAGGTGGCGGCGATGTCGGACCTGTTGCGGCGTGCGGCGCGGCGCCAGGATCCGCTGGCCGACCGATTGCAGGGCGACGATTGGTTGCGCTTCCTCGATCGCGGGATGACGCCGCCGTGTTTCGAGCACGGGCCCGGCGCATTGCTGCGCGAGGGTGGGTTCCGTCGCGATACCGATGCCGCCGCGGCCCGCGCCCTGCGGACCGTGGCGCGCCAGCGTTACCTGAGCTGGATGCTCGGCGCATGAGCCTGCTTCCCACCTGGCTGGCGGTGGATGGTTTTGCGTGGCCGTGGCTGTTGCTGGCGATCCCGCTGCCGTGGCTGGTGCACGCGCTGGTGCCGGCGCGGGCGAGCCAGGTACCGGCGCTGCGGGTGCCGTGGGGCGAGCGGCTGCGCAAGGTGGCGTCGGGCGGCATGCTGCAGGCCAGTCCACTCGGCTTCCCCTGGCTGGCGATGCTGGCCTGGGCCCTGCTGTGCGTGGCCGCCGCGCGCCCGCAGCAATTGGGGCCACCGGTCGCGCCGCCCCAGGTCGGGCGCGACATGATGCTGGCGGTCGACCTGTCCGCCAGCATGGGCGAGCAAGACATGGAACTGGGCGGGCGGCTGGTCGATCGCCTGACCGCCGCCAAGGCGGTGCTCGCGGACTTCCTCGACCGTCGCGTCGGCGACCGCATCGGCCTGGTGGTGTTCGGCGACCGGGCGTTCGCGCTCACGCCTCTGACCCTGGATCGCGACAGTGTCCGCCAGCAACTGGACGCCAGCGTGGTCGGGCTGGCCGGGCGCGCGACCGCGCTCGGCGACGCCATCGCGCTGTCGACCAAGCGCCTGCAGCAGCAACGCACCGACCAGCGCGCAGAAAAAGAGCATGTCCTCATCGTGCTCACCGATGGGGTGAACACCGCCGGCGTGCTGGAGCCGGACAAGGCCGCGCAGATCGCGCGGGATGCCGGCGTGCGCATCCATGCGATCGCCTTCGGCGGCGAAGGCGGGGGCGCGCTGTCGGTGTTCGGATTCCGCCTGCCGACCGGTGGCGACGAGGTCGACGAAGCCGGCCTGCAAACGATCGCCCAGCTCACCGGCGGGCGCTTTTTCCGCGCCCGCGATACCGCGGCGCTGGCCGGCATCTATGCGGAAATCGATTCGCTGGAACCGGTCACGCGGCAAGGACAGGCGGTGCGACCGAAGATCGAACGCTATCCCTGGCCGCTCGGCCTTGCGCTGGCGGTCGGCGCGTTGGCGCTGCTGCTGCGGAGGCGCGGATGAACCTGCTCCCCGCTCTCCATTTCCTGCGTCCATGGTGCTTGCTGGCGCTGCTGGTGTTGCCACTGCTCGCATGGTGGTGGCGCAAGCAGGCGCAACACCGCAATCCGTGGCGCGACCTGGTTGATGCGCACCTGTTGCCGCATCTCCTGGAGGGTTCGGCGGACGCTCGTGCGCGCACCTGGGCGGGTTGGCTCGGGCTGGGCGCGGCGGCACTGGCGATCGTCGCCCTGGCCGGCCCGGGTTTCGGCAAGGACGAACAGCCGCTGTGGCAGGCGCAGGAGCCGCTGGTGATCGCGCTCGATCTCTCCAGCGCCACCCTGGCGCGCGACCTGCCGCCGTCGCGTCTCGCGCAGGCGCGCGCCAAGCTGGCCACGTTGTTGCGCGAACGCGCCGGCGGGCAGGTCGCGCTGGTCGCCTTCGCCGGCGATGCCTTCACCGTGGCGCCGCTGACCGAAGACGCGGCGAACATCGCGCTGTTCCTGGATGCGCTTGCGCCTGGCGTGATGCCGGAAGACGGACATCGCGCGGATCGTGCCATCGCCTGGTCGCAGGGCCTGATGCGCCAGTCCGGGTTCGAGCGCGGCCAGATCCTGTTGCTGACCGATCGCGCCGACGGCACCGACATCGCCGCCGCCGCAACGGCGAATGCCGCCGGGTACCGCGTGTCCGTGCTCGGCCTGGGCACCGCGCGTGGCGGCGTGTTCGATACGCCTGGAGGGTTGGGTCGGGCTCAGCTGGATGCACCCGCATTGCGTCGCCTCGCCGCCAGCGGCGGTGGCCGCTACCAGTCGCTGTCGGCGGGCGATTTCGACCTGCGCGCGCTGGGCGTGCTGGATCCGCGCCAGGATGCCGGCACCTCGGTGCTCGGGCAGAAGGTCGCGCGCTGGCGCGATGACGGTTATTGGCTGCTGCCGTTGGTGATGCTGCTGTGCCTGCCGCTGTTCCGGCGCGGCGATGCGCTTGCGCTGCTGCTCGCCTGCGGCTTGTTGCTGCCGACAAGACCGGCGATGGCGCAGTCGGCGCCGGCGCCGGCAGCCAGCCTGTGGCAACGCCCCGACCAGGCCGAATACGCGCGGATGCAGGACGGTATCGCCGCCTACGGGCAGCAGGACTACGCGCGCGCGATCGAACGCTTCTCGACGGTCGGCGGCGCGGAGGGCCAGTACAACCTCGGCAATGCCCTGGCCAAGGCCAGGCGCTACGACGACGCCATCGCCGCCTACGATCGCGCGCTCGCGCTGCAGCCGGACATGAAGGACGCGGCCTTCAATCGCAACCTGGTCCGGCTTGCGCAGAAACTGCCACCGCAGCAGGGACAGGGCGACAAACAGGACGGCAAGGAAAACGAGGACGGCCAGGGCAAGGACAACCCCGGCGACAAGCAAGGCAAGCAGGGCAGGAACCAGGACAAGACCCCGCCGAAGCCCGGCCAGCCCCAGGCAACCAGGCCGCCACCACCGCCGCGCGAGCCACAATCGCAGGCACAGGCGGACGCGGCGCAGCGTGAGCGCATGCAGCGGGCGCTGCGCGAACAGCAGGCGAAACAGTCCGGACAGGGCAAGGATGGACAGCAACAGAAGAAGCAGGATGCACGCGGCAAGCCCGCCGAAACCGCCGAGCAGCGCGAACGCCGGCTCGCCAACGAGGCCTGGTTGCAGCGCGTGCCGGACGATCCGGGCGCCTTGCTGCGCGCCCGCTTCCTGCTGGAACAGCAGCGTCGGCGCGGAGGAACGCCTTGAGTCGCGCCGTCGCCATCGCGCTGGCCTGGTTGCTGGTGGTGATCGCCATTCCGGCGCAGGCACAGACGCGCGCATGGCTGGATCGCGCGCAGGTCACCCATGGCGAGACCGCCAGCCTCAACATCCAGACCGACCAGTCGGTGTCGTCGATCGATTACGCGCCATTGGAACGGCAGTTCGATGTCGGTGGGCAGAGCGTGCGCCGCAGTTACCAGCGCAGCAACGGGCGCTCGACCCGGACGTCGCTGTTCGCGGTCGGCATCCGCCCGCGCGGGCCGGGTGTGTTCACCGTGCCTGCGCTGCGCGTCGGCAACACCACCACCGCGCCCTTGCAGCTGACGGTGGTGGCGCCGTCGGTGCTGCCGGCGAGCGGCGACGCCGATGCCTTCGTCGACACCGTGGTCGATGCTTCGCGTCCGTACGTGCAGCAGGCGGTGGGCGTGCAGGTGCGCCTGCACTACGCGGTGCCGCTGATGTCCGGCCAGCTCGACCAGGATCCGCCGAGCGGTGCCAGCCTGCGCCAGGTCGGCGAGGACCTGACCTACCAGCGCGAGATCGAGGGTCGCCGTTACAACGTGGTGGAGCGGCGCTACCTGCTGATCCCCGAGCGCAGCGGCGTGCTGGTGCTGCCCGGCGCGCGCTTCAATGGACAGGCGATGGGCGGGTTCTTCGACCAGGTGTTCGACGATGGCCGCAAGGCGGTGTCTGCGGCCGCACCGGCGAAACGCCTGGACGTCCAGCCGATTCCCGCGCAGGCGGCGCAGCCCTGGTTGCCGCTGCATGACCTGAAATTGCGCTATTCGCAGGCACCCACGCAGGCGCGCACCGGCGAGGCCGCGACGGTGGAGATCGAAGTGATCGCCGATGGCGCCAGCGCCGCGCAGTTGCCGCCGGTCACGCTGGCGGACACATCGGGTGTGCAACTGTTCGCGGATCCGCCGCAGGTCGACGAGCAATTCGTCGACGGCAGGCCGCGCAGCATCCTGCGCCGGCGCATCGCCATCGTGCCTTCGCAGGGTGGGGCCGTGTCGATCGGCGGACCGAGGATCGAGTGGTGGGATGCCGCGCAGGGCGTGGCGCGCACCGCGATGCTGCCGCCGCTGCAGTTGCAGGTCGCGCCGGGCGAGGGCGTCGTGGCGGAGACCGCGGACACCCCTGCGCCAGGCGGATCCGATGCGAATGCGAACTTGCCGACCGCGATTGCCGGCGCATGGTCGCGCGGATGGCCATGGCCGGCCCTCCTTGTCGTCGCCGGGCTGGCTGCGTTGGCCTGGTGGCGCCGGTCGCGTGCCCGGAAGCCGCCCACGCCCGGGCCTGCGCCTGCGGCGGCGCCGATCGCGCCGGTCACGAGCTTGCAGGCGGCGCTGGATGCCGGCGACCTCGCCGCCATCGCGCAGGCACTGGGCGCGGCAGCCGGTGTCCGGGGCGACGACCTGGATGCGGTGCGGACGCGGCTCGACGATACCGCGCAGGTCGATGCCATCTCGCTGCTGCAAGCCGCGAGATGGGGCGCCGGCGATGCCCCGGCGGCGCGCGCTGCGCTGCGCCGAGCCTTCGCGAAAGGCGCGCGCTGGCGCGTTGCCACGCGGGCATCGGGATCCCTGCTGCCTCCGCTCTATCCGGAGTGACCCGCCGCGTTTGCTAAGCTCGCCCGTTGCACGGATCGGGGTGGTAGGGATGAGCGAAGCGACCGCCACGCGCGGCAAGCTGCAACTGCATTGGAAGATGCTGGCCGGCTTTGTCGCTGGCCTGGCCCTGGGGCTGGTCGCGCACTACGCCGCGGGCGCGGACGCGGGCTGGGTGCAGTGGTTCACGACCTATGTCACCCAGCCGGTGGGCACGCTGTTCCTGCGCCTGATCTTCATGCTGGTGATCCCGCTGCTGTTCTCCGCGCTGGTCATCGGCGTGGCGGAAATGGGCGACGTGCGTTCGCTCGGCCGGGTGGGCTGGAAGACGCTGGGTTACACGGTGATCGCGTCCGGCATCGCGGTGGGGCTTGGCCTGCTGCTGGTGAACTGGCTGCAGCCGGGCGCGGGCGTGGATCCCGCCGCGGCCCAGGCGATGCTGGCCCAGGGCGCGGATCGTGCGAAGGACATCGTCGGCGCCACCGCCTCGCAACCGAAGGGACTGGACATGCTGCTGGCGATCGTGCCCGACAACGTGGTCAAGGCGGCGGCGGAGAACACCATCCTCGCGGTGATGTTCTTCGCGCTGATGCTCGGGGTCGGCCTGGTGCTGACCCGCACCGAGGCGACCGAGACTTTGCTGCGCGGCATCCAGGGGCTGTTCGAGGTCTCGATGACGCTGATCGGCCTGGTCATCCGCCTGGCCCCGTACGCGGTGTTCTGCTTCATGTTCAACCTGGCCGCGCTGTTCGGATGGGACCTGCTCAACAGCCTCGGCAAGTACGTCGGCGTGGTGGTGCTGGCGCTGGCGATCCACATGCTCGTGGTCTATTCGCTGATGCTGAAATTCCTCGGCGGCTGGTCGCCGTTGAAGTTCTTCCGTGGTTCGCAGGAGGCGATCGTGATGGCCTTCTCGACCGCGTCGAGCAACGCCACCTTGCCGGTGTCGCTGCGCGTCGCCGAGGAAAAGCTGAAGTTGCCGAAGAAGATCTCGCGCTTCGTGCTGACCGTCGGCGCCACCGCCAACCAGAACGGCACCGCCCTGTTCGAGGGCGTGACCGTGCTGTTCCTTGCCCAGTTCTTCGGCGTCGACCTGTCGCTCACGCAACAGGTCACCGTGATGTTCGTCTGCATCCTCGGCGGCATCGGCACCGCCGGCGTCCCCGCCGGCTCGCTGCCGGTGGTCGCGCTGATCTGCGGCATGGTCGGGGTGCCGCCGGAGGGCATCGGCCTGATCCTGGGGGTGGACCGCTTCCTCGACATGTGCCGGACCACGCTGAACGTGACCGGCGACCTGATGCTGGCGGCGGTGGTGTCGAGCGGCGAGGAAGACCCGCAACCCGCATAGCCGTTGGCGCTCGGCGCAAGGTTCCGGATCGGGGCGTGCGCGTGGGACAATGGGCGGCCCGCATGCCGCCGGGCGCCTCCCCATGATGCCCCCATGACGACGCCCAGCCGCCGCGACCTCGCCAACGCCATCCGTTTCCTCGCCATCGACGCGGTCCAGGCCGCCAATTCCGGCCATCCCGGCATGCCCATGGGCATGGCCGACATCGCCGAAGTGCTGTGGAACGATGTGCTCCGCCACAACCCGGCCAACCCGCGCTGGGCCGACCGCGACCGCTTCATCCTCTCCAACGGCCATGGCTCGATGCTGCAGTACGCGCTGCTGCACCTGAGCGGCTACGACCTGTCGATCGACGACCTCAAGAAGTTCCGGCAGCTGGACTCGAAGACCCCGGGCCATCCCGAGAACTTCATGACCTGCGGCGTCGAGACCACCACCGGCCCGCTGGGCCAGGGCTTCGCGAACGCGGTCGGCTTCGCGCTGGCGGAAAAGTTGCTGGCGCAGCGCTTCAACCGCGAGGGCCACGCCATCGTCGACCACCGCACCTGGGTGTTCATGGGCGATGGCTGCCTGATGGAAGGCATCAGCCACGAAGCCGCGTCCCTGGCCGGCACCTGGGGCCTCGGCAAGCTGGTCGCCTTCTGGGACGACAACCACATCAGCATCGACGGCAATACCGATGGCTGGTTCACCGACGACACCCCGGCGCGGTTCGAGGCCTACGGCTGGAACGTGGTCCGCGGCGTCGACGGCCATGACCCGGTGGAGATCCGCACCGCCATCGAGACGGCGATGAAGTCGTCCGACAAGCCGACCCTGGTGTGCTGCCGCACCACGATCGGCTTCGGCTCGCCGAACAAGGCCGGCAAGGAGTCCTCGCACGGTTCGCCGCTCGGCAAGGACGAAGTGGTCGCCACCCGCGAGGCGCTGGGCTGGGGGCACGGCGCGTTCGAGATCCCGCAGGACCTGTACGACGGCTGGCGCGCGCGCGACCTGGCCAGTGTCGAATCCGACTGGGATGCGCGTTTCGCTGCCTACGCCGCCGCGTTCCCGGCCGAAGCCGCCGAATTCCAGCGTCGCCTCGCCGGCGAGCTGCCGGACGGCTTCGCCGATGCCGCGCTCGCCTTCGCGCTCAAGACCCAGCAGGACGGCCCGACCATCGCCAGCCGCAAGGCCTCGCAGAACTGCATCGAGGCATTCGCGCCACTGCTGCCGGAACTGGTCGGCGGCTCGGCCGACCTCGCGCATTCCAACCTGACCCTGTGGAAGGGCAGCAAGTCGGTGGCCACCACCGATGCCAATGCCAATTATGTCTACTACGGCGTGCGCGAGTTCGGCATGACCGCGATCGCCAACGGCCTCGGCCTGCATGGCGGCTTCATCCCGTACGACGCCACCTTCCTGGTGTTCAGCGACTACGCACGCAACGCGGTGCGCATGAGCGCGCTGATGGGCGTGCGCGCGCTGCATGTGTACACGCATGATTCGATCGGCCTGGGCGAAGACGGGCCGACCCACCAGCCGATCGAGCACCTCGCCTCGCTGCGCTACATCCCCGGCAACGACGTCTGGCGTCCGTGCGACGCGGTGGAGTCGGCGATGGCGTGGAAGGCCGCGCTCCAGCGCGACCACGGCCCGAGCTGCCTGATCTTCAGCCGCCAGAACCTGCCGCACCAGGCGCGCGACGAAGCCCAGTTGCTCGACATCGCGCGCGGTGGCTACGTGCTGAAGGACAGCGTGGGCGCGCCCGAGGTGATCCTGATCGCCACGGGTTCCGAAGTCGGGCTTGCGATGCAGGCCGCGGAGAAGCTCGGCGATGGCGTGCGCGTGGTCTCGATGCCGTGCACCGATGTGTTCGATCGCCAGGACGCGGCCTGGCGCGAATCCGTGCTGCCGAAGGCGGTGCGCAAGCGCGTCGCCATCGAGGCCGGCGTCAGCGATTTCTGGCGCAAGTACGTCGGCCTGGATGGCGCGGTGATCGGCATCGACACCTTCGGTGCCTCGGCGCCGATCGAGGCGCTGATGCCGCACTTCGGCTTCACCGTCGAGCACTTGATCCAGGTCATCGGCGAGCTCTGAACCAGGGGCTAGCATCGTTCCCATGTCGATCGGCGGTCGCCAGCTGCAGCACGTGATGCGCCACCTCGCGCTGGCGGCGATCCTGCTGCTGGCGCTGGTGCCGACCATCGGGCGTTGGGTGGATGCCGGCCGCGGGGCACCCGCCACCACCGACATGGCGATGTGCACCAGCACGGGCATGGCGTGGTCGGCGCCGGCCCGGTTGTTCGAAGGCGATCCGATCCCGGCCGGCACGCAGGCGGGCGCGGATTGCGACTACTGCCCGTTGCTCGCCAACGCGTTGCCGCTGGTGCTGGCGACGTTGCTGCTGTTGCCGCCGCCGGCATCGCCGCCGACATTCGATTTCCCCGCATCGCCGCCGCGCGATGCGCGGCTCGCGCATGGCCTCGGCGCGCGGGGTCCACCGCTGTCCTCCTGAACCACAAGACCGTCTTGTCCGCGAGACCACGCGTCTCGTTCCTTGTGTCCTGGAGCCAACATGCCCTCTTCCCCGTTCGCGACGGCGATGCCGTCGCGCCTGGCGCTTGCCTGCGCCATGTCCCTTGCCGCCTGTCACGCCGCCGCGTCCGATGACGACGCGCGCACGCTCGACCGCGTCATCGTCACCGCGTCGCCGGTGCAACCGCTGACCTACGAGACCGATCCGAAGCTGCCGCGGCAACCGGTGCCCGCCAGCGACGGTGCCGACTACCTCAAGACCATTCCCGGCTTCGGCGCGCTGCGCAATGGCGGCAGCAACGGCGATCCGGTGCTGCGCGGGATGTTCGGCTCGCGCCTCAACCTGCTGAGCAACGACGGCAGCATGCCGGGTGCCTGCCCGGCGCGGATGGACAACCCGATGTCCTACGTGTCGCCGGAGACCTATGACGCATTGAGCGTCATCAAGGGCCCGCAAACCGTGCTGTGGGGACCAGGCGCATCCGCCGGCACGGTGCGTTTCCAGCGCGACACCGTTCGCTTCGACGCTGCCGGCTTGCGCGTGCAGGGCAGCCTGCTCGGCGGCAGCTTTGGTCGCAACGACCAGGTGCTGGACGCGACCGCTGGCGCGCCGACAGGCTATGCACGCCTCACCGCAAACCGTTCGCAGGCCGACGACTATGAGGACGGCAACGGCGAACGCGTGCCCTCGGCGTGGAAGAAGTGGAACGCCGACGTCGCGTTCGGTGGGACGCCGGATGCCGACACCCTGCTGGAGCTCGACCTGGGCGAAGGCGACGGCGAGGCGCGTTATGCCGGCCGCGGCATGGACGGCGCGCAGTTCAGGCGCGAGAGCCGCAGCCTGCGCTTCGAGAAGGGCGGCTTCGACGGCGTGTTGAAGAAAGTGCAGGCCAGCGTGTTCCGCAATGAAGCCGACCACGTGATGGACAACTACACGCTGCGCGATCCCAACCCGATGAGCATGATGCCGCTGCCGGTGGCGGCCAATGTCGACCGTCTCACGCGGGGCGGACGGCTGGCGCTGGACTGGGGCTGGGGCGATGTCGTGCTGGCCACCGGCATCGACACCCAGCGCAGCCGGCATCGCGAACGCAGCGCGGTCGGCGAGGGCGCCTACGCCGCGTTGCCATGGGCCGACGATGCCGCGTTCCGCAACACCGGCGTGTTCGCCGAGGCAACGTGGACGCCGGCGCAGGGTCGCAAGCTGGTCGCGGGGGCGCGTTCCGACCGCGCCGAGGCCACCGACCGCCGCGCGACGACCGGGATGATGGGAATGCCGAACCCGACCTTCGGCACGACCCGCCGCGAGGCCTTGCCCGGCGGCTTCCTGCGCTACGAGCACGAGGCCGCGCCCGGCTTCGGCTGGTACGCGGGGTTGGGTCATGCGCAACGCATGCCGGACTACTGGGAGTTGTTTTCCGCGGACAGCTTCGGTGCGGGCATGGGATCGATGGGCGGGCCCAATGCCTTCGCCGGCGTCGCCCCGGAGAAGACGACGCAACTGGACGTCGGTGCGCAGTACCGCGGCGCGCGTGCATCGGCGTGGGTGTCCGCGTATGCCGGCCGCATCGGCGACTTCATCCTGTTCACCTACGGCAGCGGCGGCATGATGGGTAGCACCAGTTCGGTGGCGAATGTGGATGCGCGCATCCATGGTGCCGAGGCCGGTGCGGAATTCCGGCCATCGAACGACTGGACGCTGGGCGGCACGCTGGCCTGGGCCTGGGGTGCGAACACCAGCGCGGGCACGCCGTTGCCGCAGATGACGCCCTTCGAGGCCCGCCTGAGCGCGGCCTGGGACGACGGGCGCTGGAGCGCCGGTGCCCTGCTGCGCGTGGTGGCATCGCAGGAGCGCGTTGCGATCGACCAGGGCAATGTCAGCGGCCGTGACCTCGGACCGAGTGCGGGCTTCGCGATCCTGTCGGCGAACGGCGGCTATCGCTTCAACGACGAGCTGCAGCTCACCGCCGGCATCGACAACCTGTTCGACCGCGCCTACAGCGAGCACCTCAACCTCGCCGGCAATGCCGACTTCGGCTATCCCGCGGCGCCGGTGCGCATCGCCGAACCCGGTCGCAACCTGTGGCTGAAGCTCAGCCTGCGCCATTGATCGATGCGGGCGACGCGAACCTCGTCGCACCTGCCACGCAGGTCGGATGCGCAGCCGCTTGACAAGAAAAATTACAGGTGTAATTTCCATTTCAATTACGGGTGTAAACGAAATGCAGATCAGTGAAGCGGAATCGGTGGTGATGGACGTCCTGTGGAAGCGGCAGCCGCTGTCCGCGGAGGACGTGGTGGCGTCGCTGTCCGGCCGACAGGACTGGCAGGAGGCGACGGTGAAGACGCTGCTCAACCGCCTGCTGAACAAGGGCGCGATCAGTGCGGAGAAGGACGGTCGTCGCTATCTGTATGCGCCCGTGCTGCAACGCGATGCGTGGGTGCAGGGCGAAAGCGAGAGCCTGCTGGCGCGGATGTTCGGTGGGCGGGTGGCGCCGCTGGTGGCGCATTTCAGCGAACAGCGCAAGCTGAGCCGCAAGGACATCGCCGAGTTGCGCAAGCTGCTGGAGGAACTGGACGATGACGGCCGCTGACCTGTTCCCCGCCCTGGTCGAAACCACCGTCGCCGGCAGCGCGGCGATCCTGCTGGTGCTCGCGTTGCGCTGGCCGTTGCGGCAGGCATTCGGTGCAGGCATCGCCTATGTCGCCTGGACGCTGGTGCCGTTGGCGATGCTCGCGGTGTTGCTGCCGGCCGCGCAGTCGCCGGTGTCGGGCCTGCCGGTCATGGCCATGCGGATGCCGCGCGGTTTGTCGGCAAGTACCGGGGCGGGGCAAGCCATGCCCGACATGGCGACATGGGCGGTCATCGCCGTCGCCGGCGGTGCGCTGGCCTGCGCGCTGTGGATGGTTGTCCAGCAACGCCGCTTCATCCGTAGCCTCGGACTGCTGACGGATCGCGGCGATGGTGTGTTCGTTGCAGAGACGACTGCAGGCTTGCCCGCGGTCGTCGGGCTGTGGCGCCCGCGCATCGTGTTGCCTGCGGATGCGCTGCATCGCTACAACGCCGACGAGCGCGACCTGATGCTGGCGCACGAGCGCGCCCACGTCGCGCGTGGCGACCTGGGCGCGAATGCCGTGGTCGCTGCATTGCGCTGCCTGCTCTGGTTCAACCCGCTGGTGCATCTCGCTGCCACGCGTTTTCGCCATGACCAGGAACTGGCCTGCGACCAGCAGGTGGTGCGTCGCCATCCCGATGCGCGCCGTGCCTATGGCGAGGCGATGCTGAAGACGCAACTGGCCCGCGGCGTGCTGCCGCTGGGCTGCCACTGGGCCCAGACCCATCCACTCAGGGAGAGAATCGAGATGCTCAAGCAACCCTTGCACTCCGTGCGCCGTCGCGTGGTCGGTCGCAGCGTCGCACTCGCGTTGTTGCTCGTGACCGGTTACGCGGCATGGGCGGCGCAACCTCAGGCCGCATCCGCCGCGGCGGTCCAGCCCGCATCCGCAAGCGACCAGCAGGCTGGCGCGATCAGGGAATCGCGGGAGCGCAATCCACCGGTCTATCCGGTCGATGTGGCGAAGGAAGGCGTGACCGGTCGGGTGGTGTTGGTCGTCGATGTCGCCGCGGATGGCAGCGTGGCCGGGGCAAAGGTCGAGCGTTCGTCCGGCGACGCACGCCTTGATGCCTCTGCGCTCTCAGCGGTGGACAAGTGGAAGTTCCGGCCCGAGGTCAAGAATGGCAAGCCGGTCACGTCGCAGGTGCGCGTGCCGGTTGATTTCGAGATGGAACAAGGTCCTGCCGTCGATGCGGCAAAGGAAGCGGGTACCACGATGAACGGTGCCATGCCCAAGGAGGCGCCCGTGCGTCTCACGCAGGTCAACGCCACCCCCGGCGCGTCGAAGCCGATCACGGCCAGGCAGGCCATGGCCGCAACGACGGGCAACTTCAACACCTACGAGCGCATGCTGACGTCGATCAGTGCGAGCTGGCAGCCGCCCAAGCCGGCGGAAGAAGGCTGCTGATTCCGGAAAGAGGGGTCACGCGAACAACAGCTTGGCGGACGCAATCAGCAACACCACGCCCAGCGCGAGGCGCAGGCCACGCGCTGGCAGCCACCTCAGGCCAAGCTGGGTGCCGATCAGCGCGCCGACCGCAACCACGCCCAGCCACCACGGCAACATCGCCGGCAGCGCCTGGCCGGAGTGCAGCAGGCCGGCCAGCCCGGTGAGTGAGTTGATCCAGACGAAGGCGACCGAGGTGCCGCTGGCTTCACGGGTCGGCATCCAGTGCGCGAACAGCAGCAGCGGCGTGAGGAAGATCGCTCCACCGGTGCCGGTCAGGCCGGACAGCGTGCCGATCGCCGCGCCGACCAGCAGGCCAGCCAGCCATGGGACGTCGCGGCCCTGCGCCACCTCGTCTTCGGCGTCCGCGCGCGACGCATGCCGGAACACCCCGATCGCCGCGACCAACAGCACGATGCCGAGCAGCAGCGAATAGCTTTCCTTCGGCAGCTTGACCTGTGCCGACAGGAATGCCGCCGGCGCCGATGCCAGCACGAACGGCAACACGTTGCGCCAGCGCACGTGGCCGCCGCGCCACCAGCGGTACAGGCCGATTCCGCCAACCAGCAAATTCAGCGCCAACGCGGTTGGGCGCACCTGTTCGGGCGCGAAGCCGAGCAGGGCCATCGACGCGATGTAGCCGCTCGCCCCGGCATGGCCAACGGACGAGTACAGCACTGCAACCGCGAGGAACAACGCGGCCAGCAGCAGGTCGGTCTCGCTCACGGCGTGCCGGCGTCGCCGAGTGCCTGGTTCAGCACCTGCGCGAGTCGCCACGCGGCCTGGCGCACGCGCTGCTCGGCCAGCGGTCGCATCGCATCGAGGTAGGCGCTGTCCATGGTGTGCTTGTCCTCGGGCGGATAGAGGCCGCGCGCCTCGATCAGGCGGCAGGATTCGCCGGACCAGGCCAGCGGCATGAAATCGTGCGTGGAAGGCGCGGGAGTGGGCGGCCACGGCAGCGCATCGAGCTTGTCCGAATACGCCTGCAGGCCGAGCCCGCGGCCGGCGAGGATGTAGTAGTCCCAGACCGAATGCAGGTTGGTGCCCATCACCCCGTCGACATATTTGCTGCGCGCGTAGGCCTCGGGTTCGATCGGCGTGCGCAGGCTGACCTGGAAGCCGTTGCCGCCGCTGTCGGTGCGGCTGCCGGCATGCATCGGCTGGTGCGCGTCGCCGATGAAATGGACGATGTATTTCAGTGCGTCGCGTCGCGCCTCGATCGGCTGCTTGCGGTCGGCCAGGATCGCGCGCTGGGTTTCGATGGCGCCCACCACGCAGTTGCCGTCGGGGCAGTCGCGGGCCAGGTCGAAGCCGCAGCCGCCGCCCTTCGCGTTGATGTAATGCCAGCGCGAGGTCGCCTTGAAGCGTTCGGGGTCGCTGTTGCGGATGTCGTCGGCCCACGAGGCCACCCCGGCCAGGGTCGGATCGGGCTCGCCGGCCAGCAGGGCCGCGACCTCGGCCCGGGCGTCCGGATCGAGGTGGCGTTGCGCCAGTTCGCCGACCATGCCGTGGCCGAGCTGGCCCCAGGCGGCCGCGGTGGAAATGGCGCCCATGCCGAGCAGGGCGGCGAGGAAGCGCAGGGTGCGTGAAGTGGCCATGCCGGCAGGATAGCCCGGCATGGTGGCGGGCGTAATCGCAGCGGTGCCGCATCCGCTGCGCGCCGACGACCGTGCCCAGCCCCGGGCACGACGGATTCGTTTCAGGTGGAACGACCGCGGGGCGCGGCGCAGCTTGGCCGCGCGCGATTCCGACGCCCGGGAATGGGGTGGGCGATTCGGTAGAATGCGGGCTTCCCCACGAACCATCCGCCAGGAGACTCCATGGCCATCAAGGTCGGTATCAACGGTTTCGGTCGCATCGGGCGCTGCGTGTTCCGCGCGGCGGTGCAGAACTTCGGCGACGACATCGAGATCGTCGCGATCAACGACCTGCTGGAGCCGGACTACCTGGCGTACATGCTCCGCTACGACTCCGTGCACGGCCGCTTCAAGGGCGACGTGTCGGTCAAGGACGGCCAGCTGGTGGTCAACGGCAAGACCATCCGCCTGACCGCGGAGCGCGATCCGTCCAACCTGAAGTGGGACGAGGTCGGTGCAGACGTGGTGCTGGAATCCACTGGCCTGTTCCTGGACAAGGACAGCGCGGGCAAGCACCTCGCCGCGGGCGCGAAGAAGGTGATCCTGTCGGCGCCGTCGAAGGACGACACGCCGATGTTCGTGCATGGCGTGAACTGCAAGTCCTACGCCGGCCAGGCGATCGTCAGCAACGCCAGCTGCACCACCAACTGCCTGGCGCCGCTGGCCAAGGTGCTTGACGACAAGTGGGGCATCAAGCGCGGCCTGATGACCACCGTGCATGCGGCCACCGCGACGCAGAAGACCGTCGATGGCCCGTCCAACAAGGATTGGCGGGGCGGCCGCGGCATCCTCGAGAACATCATCCCGTCCTCCACCGGCGCGGCCAAGGCGGTCGGCGTGGTGCTGCCGCAGTTGAAGGGCAAGCTCACCGGCATGGCGTTCCGCGTCCCGACCAGCGACGTCTCGGTGGTCGACCTCACCGTCGAGCTGCAGAACCCGGCGACCTATGCCGAGATCTGCGCGGAGATGAAGGCGCAGTCGGAAGGCGCGCTCAAGGGCATCCTCGGCTACACCGACGAGAAGGTGGTCGCCACCGATTTCCGTGGTGATGCGCGCACCAGCATCTTCGACGCCGAGGCCGGCATCGCCCTGGACGACACCTTCGTCAAGCTGGTGAGCTGGTACGACAACGAATGGGGCTACAGCAACAAGTGCCTGGAGATGGTCAAGGTCGTCGCCGCGTAACGCGTGACGCCCGGCAGCACCCGCTCGCACGAAGCCCCGCACCCGCGGGGCTTCGCTGCTTGTGCGCGACGCGTTTTCGCGGTTAGCGTGTCGCGATGAGCGCCAACCAGCAGAATGCGCAATGGAGCCTGCGCCGGGTCCTGACCCGGATGCTCGTGCTCAGCGCGCTGCTACCGGTGCTGATGTTCGGCGTCGCCTTGCTCTGGGGGCAGTGGCAGCGCGACCAGGACGACCTGAAGCTTCGCCTCGGCTCGAATGCGCAGCTCAGCGCGAATGCCATCGACGATTTCCTGCAGGGCCAGTTGTCCGGCATCGAACTGCTGGCGGATGCCTCGGTGCAATCCGGGCAACCCTTCGACGCGGAACTCGCCAAGCTGCTGCGCGCCTACCCGGCGATGCTGCGCGCGCTGGCGACGGATCGTGACGGGAAGGTCGTCGCGGCGCGTGCGGCGAACGGGCTTTCCATCGCGCCGGCGCTGGAACAGGCGGGCGACCGCGAATGGTTCCGCACGCCGCGCGACACCGGTCGCCCGCATGTCTCTGATGCCTACCGCGCGAGCGTCCGCGAAAGCGAACCCGTGGTCGCGGTGTCCGCGCCGATGCTTCGCGATGGCGTGTTCGACGGCGTGCTGCAGGCGTCGATTCCCATCGAGCGATACATCCGCGTGCACTCCGACAGCCTGCGGCGACGGGGCTTCGAATTGCTCGTGCTGGATCGACACGATCGGGTGGTGCATGCAAGCGAAGCCTTGCGCTGGCGCTTCCCGGAGGCGACCGGCACGCTCGGCGCGAAGATCCGTGCAGGCGCGGCGCAGCCCGGCCAGCCCGGGCGGATGCGCACGCTGCAGGGCCTGTTGCGCGATGGCGAAGATGCCCATGTCCACGCGGTGGCGATGCGCAGTGGTTGGGTGGTCGCCATCGTCGCGCCGGCCCGCCGGTTGCTGGCGCCTGCGCTGCCGCGAATCGGCCTGCTGCTCGGCCTGTTGGCGGTGACCACGCTGGGCGTCCTGTTCGCCCTGTGGCGCCTGCGGCGATTGCTCGCCGCGAGCATGGGGCGACTGTTGGCCAGCCTGCACGGCTATGCGCTGGGCGGCGCGCTCGATCCGGAGCAACTGTCGCGGATGCCGGAGGAGCTGCAGCCGCTGGCGAGCGGGATCGGCGACCTGGCGGCACGCATGAACGCCGCCTACGCCGAGTTGCAGGACGTGCTCGACCAGCGCGAGCACATCATCGCGGCACGCACCGAATCGCTGCGACTCGCGGTCAGCGACCTGGACCGCCTCAGTCGCACCGATGCGCTGACCGGCAGCCTCAACTACCGCGGTTTCCAGGAGGCGACCGAGCGCCTGTGGGCCGAGGCCCGGGCGACGGGCACGCAGCTGTCGGTGCTCGCGCTCGACATCGACCACTTCAAGAAATACAACGACCTCTACGGGCATGCCGAAGGCGATGGCGCGCTTCGCCGCTTCGCCGGTGCGGTGAGGAGCGCACTGCTGCATGCGGACGACCTGCTGACGCGGCCGGGCGGCGAGGAATTCATCGTGTTCCTGCCCGGCACTACCGGCGAGCAGGCGCTCCGCGTTGGCCAGCGCGTATGCGAACGCGTGCGCGGCGCCGACATCATCCATGCCGCATCGTCGGAGGGACGGATGACGGTGAGCATCGGCGTCGCCAGCCTGGAGGCCGCGGACGACGATGCCGAGCGGATGCTGCGCCGGGCCGATGCCGCGCTTTATCGCGCCAAGGCGGCCGGCCGCAACCGCGTCAGCGACTGAGTTGCCAGCCTCGTCGGAACCGGGCGCGGCCTTGCAAATGGCGGAAGGTTCGCCGAGGCTGCCGGCACGGTTCGACAAGGGGTGGCGATGGAAGGCTTGATCGCGCTGGTGGTCCTGGCGGTGCTGGCGGTGCCGGTGCTGCTGGTCATCGCCCTGGTATCGGTATCGACGCTGAAGCAGCGTGTCGCCGCGCTGGAACAGCAGGTGGCGGGCCTCGGTCGCCGACCGGCCGCCGCTGCCGCACCCGCGGAACCCACGCTGGCCGACCTGGTACGCCAGCCTGCGCCGCCCGCAACGGCACCCGTCGCGCAGTCGCCACGTCCGCCGGTGGTCGAAACGCCGGTGGCAGCGCCCGTGCGCGATACCGCGCCGGCTGCGCCGCAGGTGAGCGAGCCGGTGGCGGCAACGCCCACGCCCACGCCGACCCCCGCGCCGATCCCGCGCCCGCAGCCGGCCAAGCCGTCCACGCCCGGCATCGCGACGATCGCGCTGCGTGCGGTGAAGCGCTGGTTCACGGTCGGCAACGTGCCGGTGAAGATCGGCATGCTGGTGCTGCTCGCCGGCGTGGCCTCGCTGCTGAAATACGGGGCGGACCAGGGCTGGTTCACGATGCCGCCGGAACTGCGCCTGGCGGGCGTTGCCGCCGCCGCGCTGGCGGCGCTGGTGTTCGCCTGGCGCAAGCGCGACAGCAACCGGGTGTTCGCGCTGAGCCTGCAGGGCGGGGCGATCGGCGTATTGCTGCTGGTGGTGTTCGCGGCGTTCAAGAATTTCGGCATGTTGCCCGCGGGTGCGGCATTCGCGATCAGCATCGTGCTGGTCGCCGGCGCCGGCGTGCTCGCGGTGCTGCAGGATGCGAAGGCGCTTGCGGTGTTCGCCTTGCTCGCCGGCTTCCTCGCGCCGATCTGGCTGTCCACCGGCGGCGGCAACCACGTCGCGTTGTTCTCGTACTACGCCGTGTTGAACGCGGCGATCGTCGGCATCGCCTGGTACAAGGCCTGGCGGATCCTCAACCTGCTGGGCTTCGCCTTCACCTTCGGCATCGGCACGGCCTGGGGCGTGTTCGATTACTCGCCGCAGAAATACGCCAGCACGCAGCCGTTCCTGGCGCTGTTCTTCGCCATGTACCTGGCGATCCCGATCCTGTTCGCGCGGCGTCGGCCGGCCGGTCGGCGCGACCTGATCGATGGCTGCCTGGTGTTCGGCATGCCGCTGGTCGCGTTCTCGCTGCAGGCCGGCCTGATGGAAGGCCGGCGCATGCCGTTGGCGTTCTGCGCGCTCGGGCTGGGCGCGCTGTATGCCGCGCTGTCGTGGTGGCTGCGCCGGCGCAAGGGCTACGACGTGCTGGCGCAGTCGCATGCCCTGCTGGCGGTGGGTTTCGCGACACTGGCAGTGCCGTTGGCGTTGTCGGCGCAGGCGACCGCCTGCGTGTTCGCGCTGGAAGGCGCGGCGCTGTGCTGGCTGGGCCTGCGCCAGCAGCGATTGTTGCCGCAACTTGCGGGCGCGGGCCTGCAACTGGCCGCAGCAGTGGCGTTCCTGGTCGGGGTGACCGCGGACCGTCTCGCGCCGGAGGCTGCCGTCGCCGCGCCGATCGCCAATGCGGCCTTCATGGGCGCATTGCTGATCGCCCTGGCCGGCTTCGCCAGCGCGTGGGCGTATCGCCGCGTGGACGAAGACAACATCGCGGCGGCGTATTACGGCTGGGGCCTGGCGTGGTGGATCGGCAATGGCGCGCATGAGGTCTTCAGCTTCCTTGGCCATCGCGACCAACCGGATGCATTGCTGGCATTCGCCGCCTTGACCGGTTGGCTCGCGGCCGAAGTGCATCGCCGCCGACCGGCGGCCGCGCTCGCATTGACCGCGTTGGCGGCGCTGGTCGCGGCGGTGCCGCTGGCCTTGTGGCAGAGCGGCGCGCATGAGCAACCATTCGCCGGCAATGGCGCCTGGGCGTGGCTGGTGTACGCGGCGCTCGGCATCCGCAGCCTGCAGTGCCTGCGCGACGGCAGGCATCGGTTCGCATCCGCCGCGCAATTCACCTGGTGGCTGGTCTGGCCGCTGGTGGCGAGCCTGGTGCTGGGCTGGTTGCCGCGGCAATTCGAAGGCATGGGCGATGGCTGGCAGGCGGCATTGATCGCATTGCCGTGGCTGCTGGTCGCGGCGCTGGCGCTGTACCGCTGGCGCTGGTTGTCGATGCCGTTGGGCGAGGCCTTCGATGGTTGGCGTGGTCGCCTGCTGTTCGTGCTGTTCGTGGTGCTTGGCCTGTGGTGGCTGGTGTCGTTGTCCACGCCCGGCGCTGCCGCGCCGCTGCCGTGGCTGCCGGTGCTCAATCCGATGGAGCTCGCGCAACTCGCGGTGCTGGTGCTGGCGTTGCGCTGGCAGGTGCCGGTGGGCGGCACACCGGGTTCGAAACGCATCGTGGTGCTGTCGGCGCTGGCGTTCGCGTGGATCACCTCGGTGGTCCTGCATGCCGTGCACCACTGGGGCGGGGTTTACTGGAACAACGAATTGCTCTCGTCGAGCCTGGCGCAGACCAGCCTGACCGTGGTCTGGAGCGTGCTGGGCGTGATCGGCTGGGTGCTCGGCTCGCGCCGTGGCCAGCGCATGCTGTGGCTGGCCGGCGCGGTGCTGATGGGCGTGGTCCTGGCCAAGCTGGTGCTGGTCGACCGACAGCACCTCGGCAACCTGCTCGGGATCGGCTCGTTCATCGCCTATGGCCTGCTGTGCACGGTGGTCGGCTATCTCGCGCCCGCACCGCCGCGCAGCGCCGGGGATGCAACCGAAGGGGTCGCGGCATGAAGAAGGTCGGGTGGTTGCTGACGCTGCCGCTGGTCGCCTTCGCGGCGACGCGCGACGACTACGCCAGCCAGTGGCCGCTCGCCCTGCAGGACGCCGACGGCGGCGCGTATCGGGTCGTGCTGGATCGCGGGGTGTACCGGCAACTGCAATCGCCCCGCCTGCAGGACCTGGTCGTCGTCAACGCGCAGGGAGCGCCGGTGGCGACCGCGGTGTTCCCCGCCGATGCGCCGCTGGCGCAGGCCGGCGCACGCGTCGCGGTGCCGTGGTTCCCGTTGCCGATCGAGACCGACGGGCGGGCGCGCGACATCGCCGCGATCAGCGAGATCGCCACCGATGGCAGCCTGCGCCGGGTCGAGCTGCGCGGTCCCGCCAACGCGACTGCGACGGGCGATGGCGGGTTCGTGATCGATGCCAGCCAGCTGCATGGCGCTGTCGCGGCGCTGCATGTCCGCTGGTCGGACGCAGCGGCATTCGATCGCGGCTACCGCGTCAGTGCGTCCGATGACCTCAGGCAATGGCGCGACGTCGATGCCGACGCGCGATTGGTGCAACTGCTGAACAACGGCCAGCGCATCGTCGAGGACCGCATCGCGCTGCCGGCCGTGCAAGCCCGCTACCTGCGCCTGCTGCCGCAGTCACCGCAGGCGGTTGCGCTGCAACTGACCGGGGTGACGGCGGCGCTCGTCGGGCAGGTGGATGTGCCGGCGTTGCAGTGGGAGGCGTTGCACGGCAGGCGCGTCGATACGCCCACCGGCCCCGCGTTCGACTACGTGCTCGATGGGCGCTTCCCGGTGGAAGCGGCGGACGTGGTGTCGCCCGGCAACAGCACGCGCGGCTGGACGCTGGAAAGCCGCGACGACGATGCATCCGCATGGCGGGCCGCGGCGTCCCCATGGGTGGCCTATCGCATCGACAGCCGCGGCAGCTCCAGCCAGTCTGCGCCGCAGCGCTTGCACGATGGTTCGCGTCATCGCCACTGGCGGCTGCGCGCGCGCGAACCGTTCGAGGGGCCGGTGCCGGTGCTGCGGCTGGGCTACCGGCCCGAGGTCGTGGTGTTCCTCGCCGAAGGCAGCGCGCCGTTCTCGCTGCTCGCCGGCAGTGCGCGCACGTCACGCCGGGACGCGCCATTGCCGCAACTGGTGGAAGCCCTGCGTGCCGAACGCGGCCGCGACTGGCAACCGGCGACGGCCACCTTGGGCGCGCGACAAACCCTGGCGGGCGAGGCTGCGTTGGAGCCGGTGGTGCCTCCCACCGACTGGAAGCGCTGGCTGCTGTGGGGCGTGCTGGTGGCGGGCGCGTTGCTGGTGGCGGCCTTCGCCTTCAGCCTGTTGCGGCAGCCGCGCACGCCTTCCTGACCCCATGGCGTGCCGGGCCCAGGTCGGCAGCCCGAGCTGGCGCAGCAGCCGCAGGTAGCGCGGATCCTCCCGCAGTGAGCGTAGCGCCGGGTCCTACTTCAGGTATTGCAGGCCCGCATCCTGTTGCGAGACTGCGGGTTGCCACGGCGCGGCCCGTTTGCGGCGACCGCGCGCGGCCGGGACAATGGAGGCCTTCTTCCCCCGCAGGAATGCCATGTCCATCGTCCGCATGACCGACCTCGACCTCGCCGGCAAGCGCGTGCTGATCCGCCAGGACCTCAACGTGCCCGTCGCGGACGGCCGGGTCACCTCCGACCAGCGCATCACCGCGTCGATCCCGACCATCAGGCTCGCGCTGGAAAAGGGCGCGGCGGTGATGGTCACCTCGCATCTCGGCCGGCCGAAGGAAGGCTCCTGGAGCGAGGCCGATTCGCTGGCGCCGGTCGCGGCGCGCCTCTCCGAACTGCTCGGCTTCGACGTGCCGCTGGTGCGCGACTACCTCGATGGCGTGGATGTGCGGCCGGGGCAACTGGTGCTGCTCGAGAACTGCCGGATGAATGCCGGCGAGGGCAAGGACGACGAAGCGTTGTCGAGGCAGTACGCAGCGCTGTGCGACGTCTTCGTGATGGACGCCTTCGGCACCGCGCACCGCGCCCAGGCCTCCACCCATGGCGCGATCCGGTTCGCGAAGCAGGCCGCCGGCGGGCCGCTGCTGATGGCGGAGCTGGACGCGCTCGACAAGGCGCTGGCCAGCCCGGCGCGGCCGCTGCTGGCCATCGTCGCCGGCAGCAAGGTCAGCACCAAGCTGGAACTGCTGTCCTCGCTGGTCGGCAAGGTCGACCAGCTGATCGTCGGCGGTGGCATCGCCAACACCTTCATCGCCGCGCTCGGCCACGGCGTCGGCAAGTCGCTGGTCGAGATGGACCTCATCGATACCGCGAAGCAGATCATGGCCGATGCCAGGGCGCGTGGCGCCGACATCCCGCTGCCGATCGACGTGGTGGTCGCCCCGGCGTTCGCCGCCGATGCGCCGGCCACCATCAAGCGCATCGACGAGGTCGGCGCCGACGACATGATCCTCGACATCGGGCCGAAGACCGCGCAGGCCTATGCGGCGTTGATCGCGCAGGCCGGCACCGTGGTCTGGAACGGCCCGGTCGGGGTGTTCGAATTCGACGCCTTCGGCCACGGCACCGAGGCGGTGGCGCGGGCGATCGCGGCATCCCCCGCGTTCTCGATCGCCGGCGGCGGCGACACCCTCGCGGCGGTCGACAAATACGGCATCGAGGGCGAGGTGTCCTACATCTCGACCGGCGGCGGCGCCTTCCTCGAGTTCCTGGAAGGCAAAATCCTGCCCGCCGTGGCGGCGCTGGAAGCACGCCCGGTGGTAGCGTAGGCGCGCACGTACGGGAGCACGGAATGCGATGGATGGCGGTGTTGCTGGCCCTCGGGCTGGCGCTGGGGTCGGCCAGGGCCGATGAGTTCACGAATGGTGGTTTCTCGTTCCGCACCGGGGAGGTCCCGGCGTTCGTCGAGGATCGGCCGTTGCCTTCCGAATGGCCGGCAACGGCGCCGGGCGCGCAGGACGAGCAGTGGCGGTTCTGGCGCTACGACCGCCAGGTCGACCACCGTCCCGGTCGCGACATCGCCTACACGGACTACGTCTACGAGCCGCGCTCGCAGGGCAACATCGCCGACGCCGGCCGCTTCGACCTGTCGTTCAACCCGGACTACCAGCAGCTGACCCTGCACCGGGTCGAGCTGCGCCGGAACGGGCGCTGGGAGTCGCGGCTCAAGCCGAAGGACATTTCGATCGCCCGGCGCGAGCGCCAGTTCGAACAGGACATCGCCGACGGCCTGGTGGCGGCGCTGATCGTGATCGAGGACGTGCGCGTCGGCGACGTGGTCCGCATCAGCTGGAGCGTGGCCGGCAGCAACCCGATCCTGGCCGGGCAGTTCTCGGAGCAGACCCGGCTCGCCTTCGCCCATCCGATCCTCGACCTGAGGCTGCGTGCCCTGTACGCGCCAGGTACCGAGATCGCCTCGCATCGCGAGAACGGCGCGCCGGCGCCGACCGTGTCGACGCTGCCCGACGCGACCCTGGTCGAAGTGCGCGCGGCGGGCGTCGACCGGGTGCAGCACGAGGACGATTACCCGGTCTGGTACGACCCCTATCCGCTGGTGCAGTTCGGGCCGCGCCGCAGCTGGGCCGACGTGGTCGCGTGGGCCTTGCCGCTGTACCCCGACCAGTCCGGGCAGTCCCTGCCTGCCGACCTCGAGCGGATGGTCGCGCAATGGCGGCGGATCGGGTCCGCGCGCGATCGCCTGCAGGCGGCGCTGCGCGTGGTCCAGGACGACGTTCGCTACTTCGGCGTCGAGACCGGCACCAGTTCGCACCGGCCGCGCCCGCCCAGCGAGGTCTGGAGCAGGCGCTTCGGCGATTGCAAGGACAAGACGTGGCTGCTGGTCACCGTGCTGGGGCGGCTCGGGATCCGGGCGATGCCGGCACTGGTGAACACCGAGCGCGGTCGCGGGATCCAGGGATTCGCCCCCTCGGCCGACGTCTTCAACCACGTCATCGTGCGTGCCGACATCGACGGCCGCGCGGTCTACGTCGACCCCACCATCCGCCTGCAGGGTGGCGCGCCGGAGAGCGGCGACCTGTCCGGTTACGGCTTCGTGCTGCCGGTCGCATCCGGCACGGACGCGCTGGCGGAGGTGACGGTGCCGGCGGGCGCGAAGGCCGGGGTCACGACCCGCGAGCACTACGCGGTCGACGGCGAAGGCCTGCGCCTGGAGGTCGCCACCGAGTTCGTGGGCATCAGCGCGGACCAGACCCGTCGCGCGCTGGACGAAGAACGCATCGAGGATCGCGGGCTGCGCTACGCGGAGTACTACGGCAAGCGTTTCGGCGCCATCCAGACCCTGCAGGGCCCGGTGGTGGAGGACGACCGCGCGGGCAACGTGATCCGCATCCGCGAAACCTACCGGCTGTCCGCGCCGTGGCAGCGGGAAGGCGACACCCGCAGCCTGGGCCTGGAGGCGGAGGCGCTGTCGGCGGTGAGCGCATTGCCCGATCGCACCGATCGCAAGGGACCGCTGTATTTCGCCCGCCCCGGGCGCTACGTGCAGGAAGTCAGCGTGGAAGCGCCGGCCGGCTGGACCCCGCGCTTCGCGCGCGAGGACGCGCACATCGCCTCGAAGGCATTCGAGTACCGGCGCACCCTCGAGCCTTCCGGCAATGGCGCACGCCTGCGCCATGAACTGGAAGTCAGGCAGCGCGAGATCCCGGTCGAGCAGGTGCAGGCGCACATCGGCGACCTGCGCAAGCTGCGCGAGGGGTCGCATTCGCGCCTGCTGTACCGCGCACCGGCGAGTGCCGAGGCCGCCGACCGCGAGGCGCGCCTGCGCTCGCTCCTGCAGGACGCCATGGAGGGACGCTGATGACCGGAATCCACCGCAGGGCCGCGCTGGCATTGGCCCTGGCCTGTGCCGCGTGCACGCCGGCGTTCGCCCAGGACGCGGCGCAGGTCGATGTCGGCCGCATGTGGGACACGTTCCTGGCGAAGGCGACGCCCGAGGACGTCAATACCGCGCTGGACGTGCTGGATGCCGTCGACTACGGGCTGACCACGGTCGACGCCGACAAGTGCCGGGCGAACGCCAGCGCGGTCGCCCGTGCGCAGGAGCGGGCGCCGGTGTCGGTGGCGGTGCAGCGCGCCGCGCTGCTGTGCGCCGAGGCCGTCGGCGACCATGCCGCCGCCGAACGCGCCACCACGATGATCGCCGCGCTCGCCAGGCAGGCGTTCCGCGACGCCGATCGCGGGGCGTGGCCGCGCCCGGTGCGGATCGTCTCGCCGGCGGATGCGTATGCGCTGTTCGCCTCGGCCGGGTTCGAATTCAAGTACGAGATGTACCCGCAACTGCGTCCGACGCCCTACTTCCCGCTGGTGATCGCGGCGGCGTCGCAGGCGGGGGTCGAGCGCGTCGTGCAGTTCGACTACGTCGACGTGCTGCAGGCGATCGACCGCGCGGATGCCGCGCACGGCACGCCGCGCCTGCGGATGGCGTATGCCGAATCGTTCGTCGACAGCGCGGCCAAGCGCGAGGACATTTCCGCGGTCGATGTGCTGGCGGTGGAGGCGGCGCTTGGCGAGGACGACCCGGCCAAGCGCGTCGAGGCGCTGCGCGGCGCCGCGCGCGCCGGTGGCCTGCACGCGGCCACGACCTGGCTGGGGGTGTGCGTGGGCACGCCCTTCAAGGGCTGCGCCGACGGCCTGGTGGACGCGCTGCTGCCGCTCGCGGAGGCGCGCCATGCCTACCCGATGATGCTGCTCGCCACCGCCTATCTCGAAGGCGTCGGCGTGACCCGCGACCAGGCCTCCGCGGAGGCGATGCTCGATGCCGCCGACCGCCAGTGGGAACGCCGCGGGGCGTCGGTGTCGTTCGCCGGGCTGCAATCGGTGCTGCACGCCGGGCAGCCGCTCGCGCCGTTCCTGCGCCAGCGGCTCGACGCGGCGCATGCCGCGGGCAACCCCGAGGCCAGGGTGCTGGCGGTGGCCATCGAGATGGAGCGCGCGGACGGCAAGTACGCGCTGTCCGCGGCCGATGAAGCCCTGCTGGCGGATCCCGCGCACAACGGCACCGGGCAAGGCCTGCTGAAGCTGGCGGCCTGGTACGAGGATCGCGACAAGGCGGTCTCGGACCGCTACCTGAAGCGGGCGGCCGAGGCCAACAATCCCGCGGCGCTGCGCATCCTGGCGATGCGCCTGCGCGAGGCGGAGGGCAATCGCCCGGCCTCCGCGGAGACCATCGCCTGGCTGGAAAAGGCCGCGAACGGCAATGATGCCGTGGCGATGGGATACCTGGCCTGGCGTGCGTTGGAGGACGGCAAGCCGCGCCGCGCGGAGGACTGGTTGATGCTGGCCGGCGTGCAGGGCGATATCAACGCGATGTTCTTCCTCGCCAGCCTGTGGTCGGGCGACTACAAGGACCTGAGCGGCGACGCCGAGCGCGCGGTGAAGGTCTACGAATCGCTGGCGATGATCGAGGGGCAGGGTCCGCGCGCGCGCCGGGCGCTGGCGGCGCTGGCGATCGAGGGCCGCGGCATGCCGAAGGACCTCGCGCGGGCCAGGGCCTGGTTGACGCAGGATGCCGAAGCCGGCGACCAGGACGCGCAGGTCGAGCTCGGCGCGCGCCTGCTTGGCGACACGCTCGGCGCGACCGACGAGGCGGCCGGGCGCAAGTGGCTGGAACGCGCGATCACGGCGGGTTCGGTCGATGCGATGAACCAGTACGGACTGTGGTTGCACAACGACGGCAAGGATGCGGCCGACCGCGCCCGCGGCGTGCAACTGAGCCGCCAGGCCGCGGAGAAGGACGACGCCGGCGCCCTCAACAACCTCGCGTGGATGCTGTGCACCTCGGTCCACGAGGATGTGCGCAAGCCCACTGACGGCATGCCCTACGTGGCCAGGCTGGAGGCGATCCCCGACCTCGGTCCGGGCGCAGTCGACACGCTGGCCGCGTGCTATGCGGCGGTGGGCCAGTACCCGCGTGCGGTGGCGCTGCAGCAGCAGGTGGTCGCGGACATGCGCAAGCGCGCCGAACCCGACCTCGGGAACATCAAGGAGATGGAGGCGCGGCTCGCCCTGTATCGCGCGGGCAAGCCCTACATCGAGCAGCCGGCGAAGCGTTGAGGAGGCCCGCGCCTGCAATGTCCGGCGAGCCATCGCCGGTCGTTGTGCTGTGCTAGCGTTCGCGGCCTCAGGAGCCCGCCCATGACCCCACGCAAGACCGAACCCGCCGCCGTCCCGCACCAGCGCCGCACCCGCATCGTCGCCACCCTTGGCCCGGCCACCGATCCGCCGGAGGTGCTGGAAGCGGTGCTGCGGGCGGGCGTGGACGTGGTGCGCCTGAATTTCTCGCATGGCGACCCCTCGGCGCAGGTCGCGCGCGGCGAGGCGGTGCGCGCGATGGCCGCGAAGATCGGCCGCGAAGTCGGCATCCTCGCCGACCTGCCGGGGCCGAAGATCCGCGTCGAGACCTTCGCCGCGGGCAAGGTCGCGTTGAAGGCCGGCAACCGCTTCGACCTCGTGGCTAGCCTCGATGCGCCTCCCGGCGACGAGACCCAGGTCGGCGTGAGTTACCTCGAATTGACCGGTGACGTGAAGCCGGGCGACGTGTTGTTGCTGGACGACGGCATCGTGCAATTGCAGGTCGACGCGGTGGAGGGCGAGCGCATCGTCACCACCGTCCTCAACGACTGCATGCTGTCCAACCGCAAGGGCCTGAACAAGCAGGGCGGCGGGCTGTCGCTGGGCGCGATCACCGAGAAGGACCGCGAGCTGATCGTGATCGCGGCGGGCATGAACGTGGACTTCATCGCGGTGTCGTTCTGTCGCAACGCCGAGGACATGAACGAGGCGCGCCGGGTGGCCAAGGCGCACGGCAGCAATGCCGCGCTGGTGGCGAAGATCGAGCGCGCCGAGGCGATCGAGAACCTCACCGAGATCGTCGACGCCAGTGACGTCGTGATGGTCGCGCGCGGTGACCTCGGCGTGGAGATCGGCGACGCCGAGCTGCCCGGCCTGCAGAAGAAGATCATCCGCGAGTCGCTCGCGCGACAGAAGGTCGTGATCACGGCGACGCAGATGCTGCAGTCGATGGTCGACAACCCGATCCCGACCCGCGCCGAAGTGCTCGACGTCGCCAATGCCGTCATCGACGGCACCGACGTGGTCATGCTGTCGCAGGAGTCCGCCGCCGGCAGCGACGCGGCGCTGTGCGCGAAGATCGAGCGCGCCGAGGCGATCGAGAACCTCGCGGAGATCTGCGCGGCCTCCGAATCGGTGATGGTCGCGCGCGGAGACCTGGGCGTGGAGATCGGCGACGCCGAGTTGCCCGGCCTGCAGAAGAAGATCATCCGCGTCGCCCTCGAGCACAACCGCGTGGTGATCACCGCCACGCAGATGCTGCAGTCGATGGTCGACAACCCGATTCCCACGCGCGCGGAAGTGCTCGACGTGGCCAACGCGGTGATCGACGGCACCGACGCGGTGATGCTGTCGGCGGAAACCGCCTCGGGCCGCCATCCGGTGAAGGCA
>DATIDW010000036.1:0-71821 GCA_035456065.1 Thermomonas sp.
TCGGAAGTGAAACACAGTCGCGCCGATGGTAGTGTGGCTCAAGCCATGCAAGAGTAGGTCATCGCCAGGGTTCTACCCCAAAACCCCGCATCTATCGATGCGGGGTTTTTCTTTGCGGAAATGAAACTCATCCAGAGCCGGAATCCATTTCGTTTCAAACAGAAACCATCAAGTGACCGCGAAGACGCGACGGGGGCAGGTAACTTAATGTTTCGGTTCGTTTGCCATGGCGACCTGCGCCCTGAAGTACGGCAGCCATGCGGCTTCGATGGTTTCGACCGGCCCCACGTGGCGAGCGAAAGCGCTTCGATCGGCGCCCGCTTCAAGGAACGCCCGGTATGCCTTCGCGTGGCGCCCGTTGTCGTGATGCATCAGGAAATGCGTCAGGCTCCAGGCGCTCAGGTAGTACTGGTTGACGTGGGTGTCCACCTCGGGGCCACCCTCGCCCGACAGCAATACTTCCAGCGGGATCGGCATGCCGCGGGTGGTGCTGGCATCGGTGAGCCACCACGCCGGATATGCGGTCGGATCGATGGTGCCGAGTTGCAAGCGCCCATCGGCGAGCTCGCTTGCCGAGAAGTAACTGGCCAACCCCTCGTCGATCCAACGGTTGCGCGGGAACCCGGAACCACCCTTGCGTGCAAGCTGGTGGACGGCTTCGTGCAGCGCCCAGTGGTAGGGGTTGCGGGCGCCAACTTCGAAATAGGCGTAGCAGGCCGGATCCAAGTAGAAGGCCTCGGCCCAAGGGCTGCTGCGGTTGTGGCGCGAGAATTCCGCGCGGTCGCGATACAGGACGACGGCGAATTTCGGGGCGGGTTCCGGAACCGGGAACAGGCCCGCATAGGCGGCACGCAGCGCTTCCAGGGCCTCGCCGACAGCAGCCGCGTGCTCGGGCGAAGCGCTGGAGTGGATGCGGTAATGCGGGGTTTCGACGAGGATCGCCCCGGCCGGGATACCGATGATCCCGGGCTTGGCAGCGCGCATTGGCGTCGGCTGGTGCTGCGGCTGCAGGCGACTCCGCAACGCGCCGTAAGCGGCCAGCCCGGCGATGGCGATCGTCGCCAACGCCAACAACCAACGAGGCAAGCGACGCGTCACGACCGGGCTGCAGATTCTCGGCGCTGGATCAGGCCGCCCCGAGCCTGAGTGCGGCCAGGACCATCAGCGCGACGGCGCAGGCGAAGCCACCCATCCAGGCCAGGCTGCGCAGGAGCGGGATCGAAGTCAGGTAGAACACGCCGTGGAGGATGCGGAATCCGATGAAGGCCATCGCCAGCAGGTTCGCGTGGCTTGGGTCGACGCCGGCGAATTGCGCCATCAGCACGCCCGCGGCAAAGGTCGGGAACGCCTCGAACGCATTGAGGTGGGCGTTGTAGGCATTGCGGACGCGGTAGCCCTCCTGCTTGGCAACCCAGCCCCGCGGATCCTTGTTGTTGTATCCGGGCGCGCCGCTCTTGGCGAAACCTACCCAGACGAACGGCAGGAAGGCGGCGATCAGGATGCACCAGTAAGCGATGGACATGACGGCCCTCCCCGGGCACGGATGGTGGTCGCCAGCCTAGCCGATCCGCCCAACACCGGCGCCCGCCTGCAGGCGCCGGTGTCGTCGGACTTTATTTCGCGGCGGCTGGCGTGGCCGGTGGAGTGGCGGGGCGCATCGCATCCCGCGCGGCCTTGAAGGGATTGCCCGCGTACCAGTTGGGCCATTGGCCATCGTTCGCCAGGGTGGTGCCCAGCGAGGCCACCACGCCGAGGTCCTGGATGATCCCGTCCAGCTTCCAGGCCACGCCGTCGTACTGGTCGCCGGGCTTGTGGTAGCGGTTGTCGGTGTAGTCCTTGCCCGCCGCATCTCCAGCGGCTTGCCCGCCATCGACCAGGTCGGTGCCGCTGTCGATGTACAGCGCAGGCACGCCCGCCTTGGCAAAGTTGAAGTGGTCGGAACGGAAGTAGTAGCCAGCGGCGGTATTGGTCTCGCCGACCGCCTTGCGCTTCTGCCCTTCCAGCACCGGCTTCAGCAGGTCTTCCAGTTGCGAGCTGTCCTTGCCGACCACGGTGATGTCGCGGGCCTTGCCGACGGGCGACAGCGCATCGAGGTTGAACACCGCGACGGTCTTGTCGAGCGGGATGACCGGATGGGCGACGTAGTACTTGGAACCGAGCAGGCCGGATTCCTCCAGGGTGACCGCGAGGAACAGGATCGAGCGCTTCGGTGGCACCTTGCCCTTGCGGAAGGATTCGGCGATCTCGAGGATGCCGGCGACGCCGGTCGCGTTGTCTACCGCGCCGTTGTAGATGTTGTCGCCGCCGGTCTCGCCCTCGTGCGTGCCGAGGTGGTCCCAGTGCGCCATGTATACGATCGCCTCGTCCGGGGTTTCGCTGCCCGGCAGCAGGCCGACCACGTTGCGCGAAGCCTTCTCCACCGTTGTGCTCTTGAGTTCAAGCGAGAGGGTGGCGTCCAGCGGCACCGGTTTGAAGCCACGCTTGTTGGCGGCGGCGCGCAATTTTCCGAGGTCCTGCCCGGCCGCCTTGAACAACGCGGTGGCGGCGTCGGCGGTGATCCAGCCCTGCGCCGGCACGCGTGGCGCCGGATCGTCCTTCGCCGGCAGGTCGTACTGCGCGCCGGACCAGGAGTTCCTCACCACGTCCCAGCCGTAGGAGGCGCCTTCGGTGTCGTGGATGATCAGCGCGGCGACGGCACCCTTGCGCGCGGCTTCCTCGAACTTGTAGGTCCAGCGCCCGTAGTACGTCATGCGCTTGCCGTCGAACAGCCTGGCATCCTTGGCGTGGAAACCCGGGTCGTTGACCAGCATCACCACGGTCTTGCCCTTGACGTCGATGCCCGCGTAGTCGTTCCACTTCTGCTCCGGCGCATCCACGCCGTAGCCGACGAACACCAGTCCGCTGCCCTTGATGCTGACCTGCGCTTGGCCGGTGCGGGTGCCGACCACCATGTCGCTGCCGAACGCCAGCACCTGGTCGGCGCCACCGACCTTCAGGTCGAGCGTGGCCGATTCATCGGCGGTGGTCTCCACCATCGGCACGGTCTGGAACCAGTCGCTGCCGTTGCCGGGCTGCAGGCCGATGCGGGCGAATTGCGCCTTGATGTATTCGACGGTTTTCTCTTCGCCGGCAGTGCCCGGGCCGCGACCGCCGAATTCGTCGGAGGCCAGGTGCTTCACGTGCTCGGCGAAGTCAGCGGCATCGACCGCCTCCTGAAAGGCATGGCTGCCGGTGGCCGCTGCGGCGGCGGCCGGGGTGGCGTCGGCCTGCGGATCGGTGGCGGGTTGTTCCTCGCCGCGTGGCGTACAGGCGCACAGCGCCAACAGGGCGAGGGAAAGCGTGGTGGCGCGCATCGCGGGACTCCGTGTCGGATGTCCCGCGATTCTAGCCGCGTCGCGCCGCTCAGTCCTTCGGCGGGGTCGCGGTGTTGTAGGACTTCGGGGTGGCACCGCGCACGCTGCCGATGCGCGCCGTGTCGTGCACGTACAGCACCACCTCGCGCTCGAACACCAGCGTGCCGTCGACCACCGCGTTCGGGCCGATCACGATGCGCGGGATGCGCTGCTTGCCCCACTGCATGCCGTTGCCGCTCGGCTTCTCGACGTGGATGCCGCCCTTCACGTGCGAGCCCACGCCGACGGTCACATCGCCGTTCACGGTCTCGATGCCACCACCAAGGTCGGTATCGACCAGGCCGATGGCGCCGTTCACGGTGGTGACGTCGTCGCGCACGTTGCCGCCTTGATCGATGAAGATCCCGCCGTTGACGGTCTCGACATCGCCGTCGATGCGGGCCTGCTTGCCGAAGCGGATCGCGCCGTTGACGGTCGACACCGAATGCGCGCCGACGTCATCCGCTGCCTCGATCCCGCCGTTGACGGTTTCCACGTCGCGGACGCGTGCGCCGCGCTCCAGGTCGATGCCGCCGTTGACGGTGCTGAGGTCGCCGTAGGCCTCGCCCGCGCTGGCGGTGATGCTGCCGTTGACCTTGTCGATGTCGCGGCCGGGGCCGTCGTGGCCATGCGCCGACGCGGCGCCGGAGAGGGCAAGCAGGGCAAGGAAGAGCAGGGAGCGTTTCATGCGGGACTCCAGTGGTTGTAGAGGCTCTGATGCCGCGGGACGGGCGAAGGTTTAGACCCCGCTACAATCATCGTCAACACCCGCCATGCGGGTTCCCCCAACAGGAACCGATCGTGCCCGCCACCGCCCCCGTCCGACCCAAGCCCGTCATGCTGCTGATCCTGGATGGTTGGGGCCACCGCGAGGACCCCGAGGACAATGCGCTGGCGCAGGCCGACCTGCCGAACTGGCATCGCCTGCTGGCGACCTGCCCGCACACGCTGGTGCATACCGAAGGCCGCCACGTCGGCCTGCCGGACGGGCAGATGGGAAACTCCGAGGTCGGGCACATGAACCTCGGTGCCGGCCGCATCGTCTACCAGGACCTGACCCGGGTCGATGCAGCGATCGAGGATGGCAGTTTCTTCGCCAACGCCGAATTGAACGCCGCGTGCCGGGACGCCATCACCAGCGGCGGCACCCTGCACGTGATGGGCCTGTTGTCGCCGGGCGGCGTGCACAGCCATGAGTCGCACATCTTCGCGATGCTGCAGCTGGCGCAGCGCGCCGGGGTGCCAAGGGTCGCGGTGCATGCGTTCCTCGACGGCCGCGACACCCCGCCGCGTTCGGCCGAGGCCAGCCTGCGCGCCCTGCAGGCTGTGTGCGACACGCTCGGCAATGTACGCATCGCCAGCATCGGCGGCCGCTATTTCGCGATGGACCGCGACAAGCGCTGGGACCGCGTGCGCCGCGGTTGGGACGCGATCGTCGAGGCCGCCGGCGAGCATCATGCGACCGATGCGTTGGCGGCCTTGCAGGCCGCGTACGCGCGCGGCGAGAACGACGAATTCGTGGCGCCGACCGTGCTCGACGGCGCATCGCCCATGCATGACGGCGACGCGGTGGTGTTCATGAATTTCCGCGCGGACCGTGCGCGCCAGTTGACCGCGGCCTTCGTCGATGCGGGTTTCGACGGTTTCGTTGCGCGGCGGCCGGCGTTGTCGCGTTTCGTCTGCCTGACCGAATACGACGCCAAGTTGCCCGCGCCGCTGGCGTTCGCCCCCGACGACCTGCGGCATACCTTCGGCGAGATCGTGGCGGGCGCCGGCATGAGCCAGCTGCGCATCGCCGAGACGGAGAAATACGCGCACGTCACCTTCTTCTTCAGCGGCGGCCGCGAGGACCTGTTCGCGGGCGAGGAGCGCATCCTGGTGCCCAGCCCGCAGGTCGCCACCTACGACCTGCAGCCGGAGATGAGCTGTCCCGAGCTGACCGACAAACTGGTGTCCGCGATCGACTCGGGTCGCTTCGACGCGATCGTCTGCAACATCGCCAACCCCGACATGGTCGGCCACAGCGGCATCCTGCAGGCAGCGATCTCCGCCGCGCAGGCGGTCGACCTCGCGATCGGTCGTGTCGCGGAGGCCGTTCGCGCCGCCGGTGGCGCACTCATCATCACTGCCGACCACGGCAACCTCGAGATGATGCGCGACCCCGCCACCGGGCAGCCGCATACCGCACATACGGTGGGACCGGTGCCGCTGGTCTACGTTGGCGAACGCCATGTCGCACTCCGGGCTGGTGGTGCGCTGCGCGATGTCGCCCCGACCCTGCTCGACCTGCTTGGCCTGCCCCAGCCGGCCGCGATGAGCGGCCAGAGCCTGTTGCTGCCGGACTGATGAGGCATCCGCGCACCGCTGCCCTGATGTGCGTGCTGGCACTGCTGGCCGGGGTTGCGCATGCGCAGGCGGCACAGGACCGTAGCGACGCCGAGCGCCGGCTGCAGGGGGTGCGCAGCGAGTTGAAGCAGGTCGCTGCCGAGCGCCGCAAGCTGGAAGGCCAGCGCGGTGACGCGAGCCGCAAGTTGCGCGATGCCGACGAACAGGTCGGCGGTGCGCAGCGCAGCCTGCAGAAGACCGAGGTCACCTTGCAGCGCGATGGCGCGACCCTGCAGGAGTTGCAGGCGGAGCGCGCGCGGCATGCGGGCGACCTCGATGCGAAGAAGGCGGAACTGGCCCGTTTGCTCCGTGCCGCGCAACTCGCCGGCAGCGAGGCCCCGTTGAAGACAATGTTGGCGCAGGACCGGATAGCGGAGGCCGAGCGCGCCTTGGCCTACCAGGGCTACCTGCAGCGCGGCCAGGTACAACGGATCCAGGCGCTGTCGGCAGAACTGCAGCGCATCGACACGCTGGAGCGCGAGATCCTCGAGCGCCGCGGCGCACTCGATCGCGAGCGGCGCAGGCAGGCGGAACAAGTGCTCGCGCTGCAGCAGGCACGCAAGCAACGCGCGGGCTTGCTGGCGGGCATCGACCAGCAATACCAGGATCGTGCCGGCCGCGAGAAGGCGCTCGGCCGCGATGCCAAGGCCCTGCAGGACCTGCTGGCGCGCTTGCGCGCGGCCGCGGCCAAGGCTGCCCGTGATGCCGCCCGCGCCAAGGCCGCCGCCAGCCGCCAGTCGACGACTCCTGGCAAGCCTCCCGCCAGGCCCACCACCGTGGCGAGCGCGCCGGCGTTGCGGGTCGGTGGATTGGGCTGGCCGGTGGCCGGCAGCCTGCTGGCCTCGTTCGGCGGGAGCCTGCCGGACGGGCGCCGCAGCGACGGCGTGCTGATCGGCGCAGCCGCCGGCACCACGGTCAAGGCGGTGGCCGACGGCACGGTGGTCTACGCAGACTGGATGACCGGCTACGGCAACATCCTGATCATCGACCACGGCAATGGCTACATGAGCCTGTACGCGCACAACGATGGCCTGCTGAAGGACGCGGGCGACGCGGTGAAGCGCGGCGACGGCGTGGCCAGCGTCGGCACCTCGGGCGGGCAGGACAGCCCGGCGCTGTACTTCGAGCTGCGCCGCAACGGCGCGCCGGTCAACCCGGCCGGCTGGCTGACGCGGCAATGAACGCGTGCACGGCATCGCGACGCGATTCGCGGGCATGATGGAGAACCCGGCAGGATCCTGTCGGAGATCCAGCCGCAATACGCCACCGGAGTCCACATGCGGGCCAAGCCGCTTTCCATCCTGATCGCCACCTTGCTGGGCATGGCCGTTGCGCCGGCAGTCGCGCAGTCGCCATCGCCCGCGCCGCCCACGCAGCTGGCCCCGGAACCCGCGTCCACGCCCGCGCAGGAAGAAACGGATCCGCTCGCCAGCGACGACCCCGATGCGGCCAGGACCGACGCGGCGAAAGTGCCGCTGGACGAGATCCGCCGCTACGTCATGGTCTACAACGCGATCCGCCAGGCCTACGTGGATCCAGTCGATGACCACGAACTGATGCAGTCCGCGGTGCGTGGCCTGCTGCTCGACCTGGATCCGCACAGCGCCTACCTGAAGAAGGCGGATGCGGAGGAGTTCGATGAGCTGACCAGCGGCGCCTACGATGGTGTCGGGCTGGAATTGCAGCAGTTGCCGGAGGGCGCGGTGCGCGTGGTGGCGCCGCTCGACGACAGTCCGGCAGAGCGCGCAGGACTGCGCAGTCGTGACGTCATCATCGCGATCGACGGCAAGCCGCTGGTCGCGGGCGAAGGCGATGCCTCCGCGCCGTTGCGCGGCAAGGCCGGCACCAAGGTCGTGGTGCGCGTGGTCCGCGAAGGCACGCCGAAGCCATTCGACGTGACCCTGGTGCGCGCCACCATCCGCACCACCAGCATTCGCTCGCGGCTGCTGGAGCCGGGTTTCGGGTATGTCCGCATCAGCAGTTTCCAGGCCGCCACCGCCAGCGAGTTCAACAAGGCGGTGGATGCCTTGCAGAAGGACGCGCCGTTGCGTGGCCTGCTGATCGACATGCGCAGCAATCCGGGCGGCCTGCTGGTCGGCGCCGTCCAGATCGCCGACGAACTGCTGGACAGGGGCGGCATCGTCAGCACCAAGGGACGCGAACTGATCGGCGACAGCCGCTTCGATGCGACCCCGGGCGATCGGCTCAAGGGTGCGCCTATCGTCGTGCTCGTCGATGCCGGATCCGCCAGCGCGTCCGAGGTGTTGGCGGGAGCATTGCGCGACAACAAACGCGCGCGGGTGGTGGGCAGCCGCACGTTCGGCAAGGGCTCGGTGCAGACCCTGCTGCCGCTCGACAATGGCGATTCGGTGAAGATCACCACCGCGCGTTACTTCACGCCGAGCGGGCATTCGATCCAGGCGTTGGGCATCGTGCCGGACGTGGTCCTGCATCCGGAGGGCGGCGAGCGTCGCCCGGCCGCGCTCAGCGAAGCGGAATTGCCACGCCACCTGGCGGGCGAGGGGAAGCCGATGGAAGGCGACAATGCGGGCGACGTGCTGCCCGGCCAGAAGCCGATCGATGCCGCCTTGCTGGAACTCAAGAAGCTGGCTGGCGTGGCGACCCCGGTGGCCGCGAGGCCGCTCGCGAAGCCCGCCGCGGCGAAGCCTCAGTAGCCGCGGCTGCGCCGCAGGCGGCGCGCGATCGCCGCCTTGGTCAGCAGGGCGAACACCACCCCGAACAGGAAGCCGGCGATGTGCGCCGGCCACGCGACCGCGCCGAACGCCGGGCCGCTGTAGGCGAATACCACCTGCAGCAGCACCCACAGGCCGATCAGCAGGAACGCTGGCACCCGCACGAATTCCAGGAACAGGCCCAGCGGCAGCACCACGCCCAGCCGCGCGCCCGGGAACAAGGCCAGGTAGGCGCCGATCAGCGCCGAGACCGCGCCGCTGGCGCCGATCACCACCCGGTCGGGTGCGCCGATCGCCAGCACCGCCGCCAGGTTGGCGACCGCGCCGCCGAGCAGGAACAGCAGCAGGAAGCGACGTCCACCCATGGTGCGCTCGGCCGGCAAGCCGAAGATCAGCAGGAATACCAGGTTGCCGAGCAGGTGGATCCAGTCCGCGTGCAGGAACAGGCCGGAGACCAGCCGCAGCACGCTGCCGTCCGCCATTGCCGCCCGCCAGGCCGTCACGCTGTCGAGTCCGCCGGTCAGCACGCCCCAGTCGAGCGCGGTGGCGATCCGGCCGGCCGGTGCCCGCATCGCCGAGACGATATAGGCCAGCCAGAGGCTGGCGAACAGGAGCGGCGTCGCCCACAAAAGCCGGCGCTGGCGGCGGGTCTGGATGCCGATGAACATGACCGCCACTCTAACGGCCGGCCGGGTCGTTTGTTAGCGGCAGGTTAATTTAGACGTTAAACTGCATACGGCGTCGTACGTCGGGGAAGGGCTGCCTTGCGCAGGAACTCCGGTAATGCAGCGCTGACCTGCAAGGCCGATGCCTCGGGCATCCACCTGCACATAACAACAATCACTGCAGATTCCCCGGAGGAGATTCCATGACCCATACCCTCAGCTTCCGCACCTCGGCGCTTGCGCTTGCCGTGCTGGGCACCCTCGCAGCTGGCCACGCCAGCGCCTCGGGCTTCCAACTTCGCGAACAGAGCGTCAGGAACCTCGGCAAGTCGAATGCCGGCAGCATCGTCGGCAAGGACGCCTCGAACGTCTCGCTGAACCCCGCCGCGATGACCAACCTGGACAAGAACACGGTCCAGGCCGATCTCACCGTGATCGATTTGTCCGCCGACTTCACCGGCTCCGGCCATGTGCTCGGCTCCCCGGCGCTGCCGCTCAGTGGCGGCAATGGTGGCGATCCCGGCTCGGCGACGCTGGTGCCGAACATGGCCGCGGTGTTCCCGTTGCATGGTGCGCTGGAAGGCATGACCGTGGGCGCCAGCATCGGCGCGCCGTTCGGCCTGAAGACCGAGTACGACACGGGTTGGGTGGGTCGCTACCGCGCCCTGACCTCCGACCTGCAGACGGTCGACCTGACCCTCTCGGTTGCGTTCAAGGCGACCGATGGCGTGTCGATCGGCGCCGGCCTGATCTACGAGCGCGCCGAGGCCACGCTGAGCAAGGCGATCGATTTCGGCACCGCGATCTGCGCCTCCAGCAACCCGGCGAACTGCTTCAACCCCGCTTACCCGTTCAAGCCGCAGCAGATGGACGGCGGGTTCGAGGTCCAGGGCGACAGCACCAGCGTCGGCTATGTGGTCGGCGCGCAGATCGCTCCGAACGACAAGCTGGCGATCGGCATCAGCCACCGCTCCGAGATCAAGCATGACCTGGAAGGCAGCCTGGACTTCTCCAACGTGCCGGCCCTGCTGGCCAACGACCCGCGCTTCCAGGACGGTGATGGCGGCGCGCGCCTGGTCACCCCGAGCATCACCACCATCAGCGTCTCGTACGGCTTCACCGACGCCTTCCGCGTGATGGCCGACTACCAGGCCACCGGCTGGAGCTCGTTGCACGATGTGACCATCAAGCGCAATACCGGCACGATCGTCGGCAGCGAGCCCTTCCATTGGGACGACACCGACTTCTTCTCGGTCGGCGCCGAGTTCGACATCAGCGATGCCTTCACGCTCCGTGGCGGTATTGCCCAGGACGACAGCCCGACCAACGACACCCACCGCACCCCGCGCCTGCCGGATGACGATCGCGTGCTGTACTCGATCGGCGCCACCTGGAACGTGAGCGAGAGTCTGTCGATCGATGCTGCCTACCAGTACATCACCATCGATAACCCGACGATCAACCTGCCGGTCGATGCCGCATCCGGCAACACCTCGACCCTGGTCGGCGAGTTCGACGGTGACGCCAACCTGTTCGGCGTGTCGATGCAGTACCGCTTCTGATTCCCATGCGCTGACGCAACAAGGAAAAGCCCCGCTTCGGCGGGGCTTTTTTGTCGCATGACCGGCTGTCGGGCAACCATTGTTGGGGCAACCCCCCGTGGTTGCCCGCCAATTGTGAGGTTGGGCAGGCACGGGGACCTGCCCCTACCCGACCTGATCAATCCCCCAGCGTCAGCAGGCTCGCGTTGCCGCCGGCCGCGGTGGTGTTGATGGTGACGGTCTTTTCGGTGGCGAAGCGCGGCAGGTAGTGCGGGCCGCCGGCCTTCGGCCCGGTGCCGGACAGGCCCTGGCCGCCGAACGGCTGCACCCCGACCACCGCGCCGATCTGGTTGCGGTTGACGTAGATGTTGCCGACCTTCGCCCGCGACACGATCCGGTCGATGGCGGCGTCGATGCGCGAATGGATCCCGAGCGTCAAGCCATAGCCGGTCGCGTTGATCGCGTCGACCACGGCATCCAGCTGGTCCGCATTCCAGCGCACCACATGCAGGGCCGGGCCGAACTTCTCCTCGTGCAGCGCGGCGATCGATGCCAGTTCCCACGCCGTGGGCGCGAAGAACGTGCCGTGTTCGGTGCCGGGGCCGAGTTTTGCTTCCGCGATGAATTTCGCTTCCGACTGCATTCGCGCGGCGTGCGCGACGAGGATGCCCCTGGCGTCTTCATCGATCACCGGTCCGACGTCGGTCGACGGCAGGCCGGGATCGCCGACCGTGAGCTCCGCCATCGCGCCGGCGAGCATCCCGATGACCTTGTCGGCGATGTCGTCCTGGACCAGCAGCACCCGCGCCGCCGAACAGCGCTGGCCGGCCGAGGTGAACGCGGAACCGAGCACGTCCTTGACCACCTGCTCCGGCAGCGAGGAACTGTCGGCGATCATCGCGTTCTGGCCGCCGGTCTCGGCGATCAGGGTGGCGATGGCGCCGCTTTCGCGATTGGCCAGCGCGCGGTTGATCAGGCGTGCGGTGTCGGTGGAGCCGGTGAAGCAGACGCCGGCGACGCGCGGGTCGCGGGTCAGCGCCGCGCCGACGGTGGCGCCGTCGCCGGGCAGGTACTGCAGCACCTCCGGCGGGATGCCGGCCTCGTGCAGCAATTGCACCGCGGCATGGCCGATCAGGTTGGTCTGTTCGGCGGGCTTGGCGATGACCGTATTGCCCGCGGCCAACGCCGCCGCGACCTGGCCGAGGAAGATCGCCAGCGGGAAATTCCACGGCGAAATGCACACGAACACACCGCGCCCGCCCAGCTGCAACTGGTTGGACTCGCCGGTCGGGCCGGGCAGGGCGATCGGCGCGAAATGCTCGCGCGCCTGCAGCGCGTAATAGCGCAGGAAGTCGACCGCCTCGCGCACCTCGGCGATGCCGTCGGGCAAGGTCTTGCCGGCTTCCTTGGTGCACATCGCCATGTAGGCGGGCATGCGCGCTTCCAGCAGGGTCGCGGCATGCTCGAGGATCGCGGCGCGCGAACCGGCCGGCGTGGCATCCCACGCGGCATGCGCGGCGACCGCGTTCTGCAGCGCGCGTTCGACCGTCGCGGTGTCGGCGGCCTGCCAGTGGCCGACGACTTCGCGGCGGTCGGCGGGGTTGGTCACGGCGATTTTCTCGCCGTTCGCGCTTGTCCCCGGTACCAGCGGTGCGGCGATCCAACTGCCGGCACCGGCGTTGTTGATGGCGGCGGCGAGTTCGCGCAGCTGGTCGTCGTTGGCGAGGTTGAGGCCCATGGAGTTGTCTCGTGCTTGCTGTTGGCTGCGGTAGAGATCGACCGGCAGCGGGATGCGCGGGTGTGGGATCGGATCGAAATTGGAGACGGCTTCGACCGGGTCGCGGATCAGTTCGTCGATCGAGATCGCTTCGTCGGTGATGCGGTTGACGAAGCTGGAATTCGCGCCGTTCTCCAGCAGGCGCCGCACCAGGTAAGGCAGCAGGTCCTCGTGCGAGCCGACCGGCGCATACACGCGGCAGGGCACGTCGAGGCGATCGGCCGGGATGACTTCCGCGTAGAGGTCGTCGCCCATCCCGTGCAGCTTCTGGAATTCGAAATCGCGACGATTGCGCATGCCGCGCGCCATCCGATGCACGGTGGCGATGGTCTGCGCGTTGTGGGTGGCGAACATCGGGTAGATCGCCTCGCCGGCATCAAGCAGGCGGCGTGCGTTGGCAAGGTAACTGACGTCGGTGTTCTGCTTGCGGGTGAACAGCGGATAGCCGGCCTGGCCTTCGACCTGCGCGCGCTTGACCTCGGCATCCCAGTACGCGCCCTTGACCAGGCGCACCGGGATGCGCCGGCCAAGCTTGGTGGCCATGTGCGCGATGTAATCGATCACGTACGGCGCGCGCTTCTGGTAGGCCTGCACCACGATGCCGAAGCCGTTCCAGTCGCGCAGCGAATCGTCGGCCAGCACCTGGAAGATCAGGTCCAGCGACAGTTCGAGGCGGTCGGTTTCCTCGGCGTCGATGGTCAGGCCGATGCCGTAGCGCCTGGCCAGTTGCGACAGCTCGAGCAGGCCCGCGCCCAGTTCGGCCAGCACCCGCGCGCGCTTGGCGTGCTCGTAGCGCGGGTGCAGCGCGGACAGCTTGACCGAGATGCTGGGGGCGGCGAACACGTCGGCGAACGGCCCGGTGCTGCCGATGGCGTGGATCGCCTGCCGATAGGCCTCGAGGTAGCGCTGCGCGTCTTTCGTCGTCAGCGCGCCTTCGCCGAGCATGTCGAAGGAATAACGGTAGTTCGCGTTGTCGCCCTTGCGGCTGCGCGACAGCGCTTCGTCGATGGTCCGCCCGAGCACGAACTGGTGGCCCATGATCTTCATCGCCTGGCGCACCGCCAGGCGGATGACCGGCTCGCCGGCGCGCCCGACCAAGCGCTGGAAGGCGCCGTGCACATCGCGCCTGGTGTCGTCGGCCAGGTCGACCAGCTTGCCGGTCAGCATCAGGCCCCAGGTCGAGGCATTCACCAGTACCGAATCCGACTGGCCAAGGTGGCGCTTCCAGTTGGCATCGCCCAGCTTGTCGCGGATCAGCGCGTCGGCGGTGGCCTGGTCGGGGATGCGCAGCAGGGCTTCTGCCACGCACATCAGCAGCACGCCCTCGTCGCTGCCCAGGTCGTACTGGCGCATGAAGGCCTCGACCGCGCCCTGCTGGCGGGCGCGGGCGCGCACCCGGCGGACCAGGTCGGCGGCGGTGGCCTGGGCGGCGACGCGTTCGGCGTCCGGCAGGGCCGCCAGCGTCAGCAGTTCGCGCACATGGGTCGCTTCGTCGCGGATCCAGCCGGTGGTAATCGCCGCCCGCGATGGCTCGGGGAGCGGATTGAGTTCGGTGGACAGGATCGGCGCGGTTGCCGGAACGGGTGTCGGATCGCTGCTCATCGCGCCTGCTGGCGGTGGATCAGGGCCGCTTAGTGTAGTCCGCGGCAGCGCCGGCGACACCCGCGCGGGTTGCCGCAAACCGGCCCCGCCAGTACCATTTGGCGGCTATTCAAGCGCCTTTGCTGTTCGCGGAAGGGCTGCGAGACGCGTAATCCAAGACCTCGGCGCGGCGCACGGACGATCCGGGTGCCGGGATCCGATCCAGGCAGACAAGGCAGTGGGGCTCGATGTGATGACACCCGGTCGATTCAAAACAGGCATGGCCAAACTGTGGGCGCTGGTCGCCATGGCGCTGGCGTTGCCGCTGGTGGCGCAGGCGCAATCGGCCGCGGCAGGGCCTGCGGATCCGCATCGCTGGCAGCTCAACATGGGCCGGGGCGTGACCCCGAGCGCGCATGCCGCCTATGACGCGCACATGATCACGCTGTGGATCTGCGTGATCATCGGCGTGATCGTGTTCGGCGCGATGGCCATCGCGATGTTCCGCTTCCGCAAGTCCAGGGGCGCGGTGCCGGACACCGAATTCACCCACAGCACCACGCTGGAAGTCCTGTGGACCGCGCTGCCGATCCTGATCCTGGTCGGCCTGGCGTTCCCGGCCACCAGCGGCCTGATGCGCATGTACGACACCCGCGAGGCCGCGATGACCGTCAAGGTCACCGGCTACCAGTGGATGTGGAAGTACGACTACCTGGGCGAGGGCGTGCAATTCACCAGCCGCCTCGACCGCAAGAGCGACGAGATCCGCCAGAGCGGCGTGGACGCACGCACCGCCAACCACCCGCACTACCTGCTCGACGTCGACAACCAGTTGGTGTTGCCGGTCAACACCAAGATCCGCTTCGTGCTGACCGCCGACGACGTCATCCACGCGTGGTGGGTGCCGGCGCTGGGCTGGAAGCAGGACGCGATCCCGGGCATCGTCAACGAGGCCTGGGCCGAGATCCAGGAGCCGGGCATCTACCGCGGCCAGTGCGCCGAGTTGTGCGGCAAGGACCATGGCTTCATGCCGATCGTGGTCCGGGCAGTGAGCAAGGACGAGTACGCGTCCTGGCTGGCGGCCGAAAAGGCCAAGCGCGCGCCTGCGGAACCGGCGCCTGCGCCGGCCGCCGAGGTCGCGCCCGCGGCGTCCGAGCCCGCCGCGGCCGATGCCGCCCCCGTCGCGGCTCCCGCCGCCCCGCAGACCGAGCAGCCCGCGACCGACGTCGCGGCCGCCGGTTGATCCACGCAACGAATCACTGAGGTTCAGGCCCATGGCGCACGCCGACCACCACGAGCACAAGCAGGGTTTCATCGACCGCTGGTTGTTCTCCACCAACCACAAAGACATCGGGACCCTGTACCTGGTCTTCAGCTTCATCATGTTCATCATCGGCGCCGCGATGAGCGTGGTGATCCGCACCGAACTGGCGACCCCGGGCCTGCAGCACGTCAGCCCCGAGTTCTTCAACCAGATGACCACCCTGCATGCGCTGGTGATGATCTTCGGCGGGGTGATGCCGGCCTTCGTCGGCCTGGCCAACTGGATGGTGCCGCTGCAGATCGGCGCGCCGGACATGGCGCTGCCGCGCATGAACAACTGGTCGTTCTGGATCATGCCGTTCGCCTTCAGCCTGCTGCTGGTGACCCTGTTCCTGCCGGGCGGCGCGCCCGCCGGCGGCTGGACCCTGTACCCGCCGCTGTCGCTGCAGGGCGGCAACAACCTGGCCTTCGTGATCTTCGCCGTGCACATGATGGGCATCAGTTCGATCATGGGCGCGATCAACATCATCGCCACCATCCTCAACATGCGCGCCCCGGGCGTCGACCTGCTGAAGATGCCGATCTTCTGCTGGACCTGGCTGATCACCGCGTTCCTGCTGATCGCGGTGATGCCGGTGCTGGCCGGCGCGGTGACCATGCTGCTCACCGACAAGTTCTTCGCCACCAGCTTCTTCAACGCGGCCGGCGGCGGCGACCCGGTGATGTTCCAGCACATCTTCTGGTTCTTCGGGCACCCCGAGGTCTACATCATGATCCTGCCGGCGTTCGGCATCGCCAGCGAGATCATCCCGACCTTCGCCCGCAAGCCGCTGTTCGGCTACCAGGCGATGGTCTACGCCACCGCGTCGATCGCGTTCCTGTCGTTCATCGTGTGGGCGCACCACATGTTCACGGTGGGCATGCCGCTGGGCGGCGAGATCTACTTCATGTTCGCGACGATGCTGATCGCGATCCCGACCGGTGTGAAGGTGTTCAACTGGGTCACCACCATGTGGCGCGGCTCGATGACCTTCGAGGCGCCGATGCTGTGGGCGGTCGCCTTCGTGATCCTGTTCACCATCGGTGGCTTCTCCGGCCTGATGCTGGCCATCGTGCCCGCGGACTTCCAGTACCACGACACCTACTTCGTGGTTGCGCACTTCCACTACGTGCTGGTGACCGGCGCATTGTTCTCGATCATCGCCGCGGTGTACTACTGGTGGCCGAAGTGGACCGGGCGCATGTACAACGAGACCTTCGCCAAGATCCACTTCTGGTGGTCGGTCATTTTCGTCAACCTGCTGTTCTTCCCGCAGCACTTCCTGGGCCTGGCCGGCATGCCGCGCCGCATCCCGGACTACAACGTGGTGTTCGCGGACTGGAACCTGATCAGCTCGATCGGCGCGTTCGGCATGTTCGCCACCCCGTTCATCATGTTCTTCGTCCTGTGGCACTCGAAGAAGCACGGTGCGATCGCCGAAGCGCGTTCGTGGGAAGGCGCGCATGGCCTGGAGTGGACGGTGCCGTCGCCGGCCCCGCACCACACCTTCACCACGCCGCCGGTGATCCGCCCGGGCGACCTCGCCCACGGCGACATCAGCCACTGAGCCGGATGACCCCATGACCGCCGGGCACGACGCCACCGCCGAGAGCAACGCCCTGCGCCAGCGCGCTGCGCGCCGGACCGCGTTGCTGTTCGGCGGGATCGCGGTGGCGGTGTACGTCGGCTTCCTGCTGATGGGCGTGGTGGGCCGGTGAGCCAGTCGCGGGCGCGCAGCTTCGGCGTGCTGAAGCTGGCCGGCGTGTCGCTGGCTGCGTTCGGCTTCGCGTTCTCGCTGGTGCCGCTGTACCGGATCGCCTGCGAGAAGGTGTTCGGCGTGCGCCTGGAACAGGGACCCGCCAGCGCCAGCGCCACCGCGGCGACGCCGAAGGCGCGCTGGGTGACGGTGCAGTTCGACGGCGGCGTCAATTCCAAGCTGCCGTGGCGGTTCGCGCCGGAACAGCCCAGCATGCGCGTGCAGGTGGGCCGCCAGTACGAGGCGCAGTATTCCGCCCGCAACACGTCCGACCGCGCGATCGTCGGCAATGCGGTGCCCTCGGTGGCGCCAGCGCGGGCCTCGGGCTACTTCAGCAAGACCGAATGCTTCTGCTTCACCGCGCAGACGCTGGCCGCCGGCGAATCGCGCGAGATGCCGGTGCGCTTCATCGTCGACCCGGGGTTGCCGGCCGGGGTGAAGACCATCACCCTGTCCTACACCTTCTTCAAGAACGACGCCCTGACCGCCGCGCTCGGCGCAGCGCCAGGCAACGCCGGCGCCGCCCACGCGGCGCCCTGATCACCACGACTCCACGAACGACCGGAACCGCCATGGCGAACGCCCACGCAGACATCCATCACGACGACAGCCACCATGGCAGCGACGGCCAGGACGTCTATTTCGTCCCGCACGGCAGCCGCTGGCCCGTATTCGCCTCGGTGGCGCTGTTCATCACCATGGTCGGCTTCGCCAGCTGGTTGAACGAAGTCAGCTGGGGCAAGGCCACGTTCCTGGTCGGCCTGGCCGGCCTGTTGGCGATCCTGTTCATGTGGTTCCGCGACGTGATCCGCGAGTCGCTGGCCGGGCACTACAACAAGCAGGTCGACACCAGCTTCCGCATGGGCATGGTGTGGTTCATCTTCTCCGAAGTGATGTTCTTCGCCGCGTTCTTCGGCGCGCTGTTCTACGCGCGCCAGTTCGCCCTGCCGTGGCTCAACGGCGAGGGCGACGGCGCCGCCACCCACAGCCTGCTGTGGGCGGGCTTCAGCGGCGGCTGGCCGAGCAATGGCCCCGGCGTGATCGGCGGCCACTACCAGACCATCCCGGCGTGGGGCCTGCCGCTGCTCAACACCCTGATCCTGTTGACCTCGGGCGTCACCATCACCATCGCCCACCATGCGCTCAAGGAAGGCAAGCGCGGCATCCTGCTGCTGTTCCTGGGCCTGACCGTGCTGCTGGGTTGCCTGTTCCTGTTCTACCAGGCGGAGGAATACATCCACGCCTACCACGAGCTCAACCTGACCATGGGCTCGGGCATCTACGGTTCCACGTTCTTCATGCTCACCGGCTTCCACGGCGCGCACGTGACCCTGGGCACGCTGATGCTGGCGATCATGTGGCTGCGCTGCGCCAAGGGCCATTTCACCAAGGACAACCACTTCGCGTTCGAAGCGGTGGCCTGGTACTGGCACTTCGTCGACGTGGTGTGGCTCGGCTTGTTCCTGTTCGTCTACGTGCTCTGATCCGGCGGCCCGGACTCGCGCTGGCGTTGTTGCAGCGGCGCGCGCAAATCCTCATTGACGCTTGAGTCAACTCCGGTTTGCGCGCACCGCAGCGCCTAGCCAGCGCATCGCCCGGATTGCCGGATGCCTGACGACCTAGCCGAGAAAAGCAGAAAGGCCGGCGTTGCCGGCCTTTGCGTCTGAAACGAAGTTGCAATTGCGTCAGTTCGGGTTTGCGCCCACCCCGTGCGGCGTGATCCAGCCCATCTTGATCGCCAGCACCACGAACAGGATCAGGGCCACGCTCAGGGCGATGCGCTTGGTCAGTGAATTGACGGTGCGCTTGGACTGCCCCTTGTCCACCAGCATGTAATACAGGCCGGCGCCGAGGTTCCACAGGATGAGGATCAGCACGCCAACGATGAGCAAGGTCTTCAGCGAATCGCTCATGCATGTCTCCGCGATGCGGACCGACCGCATGCTCCGCGCATTATCGCAGCTGCGGGCGCGATGAGTCCGCGCGCGGGCACCCTGATGGTCGGATGGCTGCTGGCTTTGGTGGCGATGGCCGCCTTCGCGACTGCTGGCCGCTGGCAGCTGGGCCGCATGCACGACAAGCAGGCGATGCTGGCCGCGGCCGACAAGGCGCTGGCGCGGGCCGAACCGCAGCCGCTGCTGCTGGCCTCCGATCCCCGCCGCGTCGCGGCGTACGACTGGGCGCTGGGCCAAGGTCGCATCGCCAACACCACGGTGTGGCTGGATAACCAGCAACGCGAGGGACGCACCGGCGTGCGCATGTATTGCGTGCTGTTCCCCGACGAGGGCGTGCAGCCGGTGCTGGTCGATGCCGGCTGGTGGCCGCTTGGCGGCAGGCGCGAGCTGCCCGTGTTCGGTTGTCCCGCAGGCGACGCGCAATCGGTGCGCGGCCTGCTGGCGCCACCGCCGTCGACCGGCATTGCCCATGGCGAAGCCATGGCCGCATCGGGCGACGCACGTTGGCTGGCCGCGCGGCTCGACCTGGCGGCCCTGTCGCGCGTGCTGAAGCTGTCGACAGGGCTCGCCCCGCGCGTGCTGCGGCTGGATCCGAAACGCCAGCGCGACGATGCCGGGGTGATGCTCGCGCCCGGCGAGCGCGACCTCGCGATCCTGGCCAACACCCTGACTCCGGAGCGCCATCTCGGCTACGCGGTGCAATGGTTCGGCCTGGCGATCACGGTGCTGGTGGTCGCGCTGGTGCTCACCTTGAGGAAGAAGCGATGACGGCGTTGACTCCCGCGGAGGTGGCGATCCGCCGCCGCAACCGCAACATGCTGGTCGGCCTGTTCCTGCTGTTCTTCGGCGGGATGCTGGTGGCCGGCCTGCTGCGCTTCTCCGGCTGGCGACCCGAGGGCACCAAGAACAAGGGCGAGCTGCTGCAGCCCTACGGCGACCTGCGCGGGTACGCGCCGACGCTGGCGAACGGCGCCGCCTATGGCTGGAAGGACGAGCCGCGGGTGTGGCGGATCGTGGCGATGCCGCGCGACTGCGCCACCGCCCGCGCGGCCGAATGCGCGCGCCTGCTCGCCGATTTCGACAAGGTCTGGCGACTGATGACCAAGGATGCCGACCGCGTGCACGTGCTGTGGGCAGGCGACCTGCCGCGCGGCGCGACTGCGCCGGGGGAAATCCGGGTCATCCGCGCGGATGAAGGCCTGCGTGCCGGCCTGGTGCGTTGGGAAGACGCCGCTGGCGATGCCGCGTGGCTGGTCGACCCGAACGGCTTCGTGGTGTTGCGTTACGCTCCCGGCTTCGATCCCGGCGACCTGCGCACCGACCTGGCCCGCCTGCTGAAGATCAACTGATCCCGATGAATTCCAGCGCTTCGCCCCAACGCACCGGGTTGTACAAGCCGTCCTTGTACAAACACTTCCATCGCATCGCCTGGCTGGCGGTCGCGCTGGCCGCCTGCGTCATCGTATTCGGCGCGTTCGTGCGCCTGTCGAACGCGGGCCTGAGTTGCCCCGACTGGCCGACCTGCTACGGCAAGGCGGCATGGCCGACGCACGCCGAACAGATCGTCGACCACGTCGCCACCGGGATCCGCCCGGTCGACCCGAGCAAGGCCTGGCGCGAGCAGTTCCATCGCCACATCGCCGCCGGCCTGGGGTTGCTGGTGTTCGCGCTGGCGCTGCTGGCCGCGCGCCGTCGCCGGCTTGGCCTGGTCCAGGTGATCGGGGCCGCGGCGCTGGTCGCCATCGCGATCCCGCTGTACATGCAGGGCCAGCACGTCGCGTCGTCGGCGCTGGTCGCCATCGCCGAAGCCACGCTGCTGTGGGCCGCGTTGCGCTGGAGCAACGTCGACCTCGCACGCAGCGCCGCATTGACCCTCGCCGTGATCATCTTCCAGGCCATGCTCGGGATGTGGACGGTCACGTGGTTGCTGAAGCCGGTGGTGGTGGTGGCGCACCTGCTCGGCGGCTTGCTGACGTTCTCGCTGCTGGCATGGACGGCATGGCGGGCGACCGACATCCCGATCCGCGTGGGTGATGCGGCGAAACTGCGGCGCCTGCTGGTCGTCGGCCTGGTGTTGCTGGGCGTGCAGATCGCGCTCGGCGGCTGGACCAGCGCCAACTATGCGGCGCTGGCCTGCGGCACCGATTTCCCGAAATGCGCCGGCCAATGGTGGCCGCAGCACGATGTCCGCGAAGGCTTCGTGCTCTGGCGCGGCATCGGCGTGGATTACGAGGGTGGCGTACTCGACAACCAGGCGCGCATCGCGATCCAGCTGGCGCATCGGTTGATGGCGCTGCTGGTCGCCGGCCACCTGTTGATGCTGGCGGTGCGCCTGCTGCGCAGCCCGGGCCTGCGTGGCTGGGGCAGCTTGCTGGGCCTGCTGGTGTTCGTGCAGGTCGGGCTCGGCATCGCCAACGTGGTGCTGTCGCTGCCGTTGCACGTCGCGGTGCTGCACAACGCCGGCGCGACCGTGCTGTTGTTCGTGCTGGTCTCGCTGCTGGCACGCGTGCGCGCGCCCGACGCATGAGCACTCCCGCGCCCTCGCTGGCACCGCAATACTGGGCGCTGACCAAGCCGCGGGTGGTCGCGTTGATCGTGTTCACCGCGATCATCGGCATGCTGCTGGCGATCCAGCCCGGCGACGAATGGCCGTGGACGCGGTTGCTGGCCGGGAGCATCGGCATCTGGCTGGCCGCGGCCAGCGCGGCGGCGATCAACCACCTGCTCGACCAGCGCATCGACAAGGTGATGGCGCGCACCGCCGACCGCCCGCTGGCGACCGGCATGCTGCGTCCCGTCCAGGTGCTGGCGTTCGCGATCGCACTGGGCGTCGCGTCGATGGCGATCCTGGTGGTGCTGGTCAATGCGATCACCGCGCTGCTCACGTTCGCGTCGCTGATCGGTTATGCCTTCGTCTACACCGGCTTCCTCAAGCGCGCCACGCCACAGAACATCGTCATCGGCGGCATCGCCGGCGCCGCGCCGCCGCTGCTGGGCTGGGCCGCGGTCACCGGCATGCAGGGCGACCGCGACTGGGAATACGCGCTGCTGCTGGTGCTGATCATCTTCGTGTGGACGCCGCCGCATTTCTGGGCGCTGGCGATCTTCCGCCGCGAGGATTACGCGCGCGCGCTGGTGCCGATGCTGCCGGTCACCCACGGCGTGGAATACACGCGCTGGCAGATCCTGCTGTACACGGTGCTGCTGGTGGTCGCCACGATCCTGCCGTGGGCCACGCACATGAGCGGCGTGTTCTATCTCTGCGGCGCGCTGGTGCTGGGCGCGGTCTTCCTCTGGTATGCATGGAAGCTGCAGGATCCGCCCGACGAATTCTTCGCGATGCGCGCGTTCAAGTACTCCATCGTCTACCTGATGGCGCTGTTCGCGTTCCTGCTGCTCGACCACTGGTTGCTGCCGTTCCTGCAACCGGTGCCCGCGGTGGAATTCGTGCCGACGGCCTGATGGCTGGTCGATGAGCGATTTGTTCGCAGCGCAGCAACGCGATACCCGCACGCAGCTCGCCGCGCAGGCCTGCGTGCTGCACGGATTCGCGCTGGGCGTGGCGGATGCCTTGCTGGCCGACATTCGCGCGATCGAGGCCAGCGCACCGTTCCGCCACCTGGTCACGCCCGGCGGCCACGTGATGCAGGTGGCGATGACCAATGCCGGCACCTTCGGCTGGTGCAGTGATCGCCGAGGTTATCGCTACGATCGGCTCGATCCGCAATCGGGACGTCCCTGGCCCGCACTGCCGCCCGCGTTCCTGCAACTCGCCGCCGATGCCGCGCGAGAGGCCGGCTTTCCCGGCTACGTGCCGGATGCCTGCCTGGTCAATCGTTACGCGCCCGGAACCCGCCTGTCGCTGCATCAGGATCGCGATGAGGACGATCGCGTTGCGCCGATCGTGTCGGTCTCGCTGGGACTGCCGGCGACCTTCCTGTTCGGTGGGTTCGCGCGCGGCGACAAGACCGAGCGCGTACCGCTGCAGCATGGCGACGTGGTGGTCTGGGGCGGCGAAGACCGCATGCGCTTCCACGGTGTGCTGCCGGTCAAGCCCGGCCGCCACGAGGAGCTCGGCGAACAGCGGATCAACCTCACCTTCCGCAAGGTCAAATAGGCGCATCGACGGGGATCGCAAGAACCGGAGTGTCCGGTTGGCGACCTCGCCCTAGAGTGGCGGCACACCATCGGGCAACATCGACATGCACGCCATGACCAAACCGCAGCCACCGTCGACGCCGAACAAGCATGCCGCCCTCGTGGCGCAGGCGTGCAGGCGCATCGAGGCCGCGGAGCAGACGCTCTCGCTGGACGACCTGGCCCGGCAGGCCGGCCTGAGCCCGTTCCATTTCCACCGCGTGTTCAAGGCGGCGACCGGGCTGACCCCGAAGGCGTATGCCACCGCGCATCGTGCGCAGGCGGTGCGAACGACACTCGCACGCGGTGCATCCAGCGTGACCGAGGCGATCTTCGATGCCGGCTTCAACGCCAACAGCCGCTTCTACGAACACGCGGACGCGATGCTCGGCATGAAGCCGACGCAGTATCGCGCCGGTGGCGTCGATGCGCGGATCGAATTCGCGATCGGCGAATCGTCGCTGGGCGCGATCCTGGTCGCGCGCAGCCAGCGAGGCGTCTGCGCGATCTCGCTGGGCGATGATGCCGATGCATTGCTGCGCGAACTGCAGGATCGTTTCCCGCGCGCGGAACTTGTCGGTGGCAACACGGGATTCGAAGGCCTGGTCGCGCAGGTGGTCGGCATGATCGAGCAACCGGGCATCGGCCTCGACCTGCCGCTGGACGTACGCGGGACCGCGTTCCAGCAGCGCGTGTGGCAGGCGTTGCGGCAGATCCCGCCGGGCGAAACCGCGAGCTACGCGCAGGTCGCGCAGCGCATCGGCAGTCCGAAATCGGTGCGCGCGGTGGCCCAGGCCTGCGCCAGCAACACGCTGGCGGTGGCGATCCCCTGCCATCGCGTGGTGCGCAGCGACGGCGCCTTGTCGGGCTATCGCTGGGGCGTGGAGCGCAAGCGCGAGTTGCTGGAGCGCGAAAGCTCGAATTAGTTGGGCGAAGGGGGCGTCGGGTATTCGCGCAGCGACATTTCGAGTCGCGTAGCGAATACCCGACGCCCCTTCGCGTCACGGGACGACGATCATTCGTTGAGCAGATGCTGCTGCCAGAACAGGATCGTCGCCGCACCGAACCAGTCGCTGTTCGCCTTCTTGGCGAAGCCGTGGCCCTCGTCGGCGTACAGCAGGTACCAGACCGGCTGGCCGTTGCCGCGCACTGCCTTGACGATCTGTTCCGCCTCGGTCCACGGCACCCGTGGATCGTTGCGGCCCTGGGCGACGAACAGCGGCGACTTGATCTTGCCCGCGTTGTTGAGCGGCGAGATCTGTTCGAACACCTTGGCCATCGCCGGGTCGCGTTCGTCGCCGTACTCGACGCGACGCAGGTCGCGGCGGTAGCTCTCGGTGTTCTTGAGGAAGGTGCCGAAGTGCGAGATGCCGACCACGTCCACGCCGGCGCGGATGCGGTCGCTGTAGTGGGTGAGCGAGGACAGCACCATGTAGCCGCCGTAGCTGCCGCCCATCACGCCGACCCGCGAGGCATCGAGTTCCGGTTGCTTCGCGATCCAGTCGAGCAACGCGCCGATGTCCTTGACCGAATCCTCGCGCTTCTCGGCGTTGTCCAGCGACAGGTAGGTCTTGCCGTAGCCGCTGGAACCGCGCACGTTCGGCACCAGCACCGCCACCCCGAGCTCGTTGGCCAGGTACTGCGCGTTGGAACTGAAGGTCGGCAGCGACTGCCCTTCCGGGCCGCCATGGATGTTGATCACCACCGGATACTTGCCCGTCTTTGAAGCAAGTGTGCCCGATGGCTTCGACGGCCTGTAGTAGAACGCCGGGATCGTGCGTTGGACGCCACCGACGGCATCGAAGGTCGGGTAGCGCACCAGCGTGGGCGCGACGAACTTCGACGCATCCAGTCCGCCGACTTCGCTCTGCGTCCAGCGCGTCAGCGAGGCTGCGGCCAGGTCGATCACGTGCACGTCGCTGGGCGAGGTCGCGCTGTTCAAGGTCAACGCCAGGCGCTTGCCGTCCGGCGAGAACGCCATGCCGCCGATCACACCGACCGGCAATGCCGGCAGACGGACTTCCTTGTGGTCTGGCAGGGACAGCACGCGCAGCCTGTCGATCCCATCCTCGTTGCTGGTGAAGGCGAGATGCCTGCCGTCCTCGGCGACGGCGAAATCCTCGACATCCCACGGGATGTTCGCGGTCAGCACTTCAAACTTGCCGGTCGCCGGGTCGTGATGGCGCAGTGTCTTGAACTCCTGCGGCTTGCCCTGCAGCGGTTCGTCGGAGATGAAGTACACCGCCTTGCCGTCAGGCGCGAAGGCGAAGCCGCCGAAGCTGGCCTTGCCGCCATCGACCGGGAACAGTTCCAGCTTGCCGCTGGCGACATCGACCACGCCCGGATACGACTCCGCGGCGGACACGTACTTCATCACCAGCAGGCGCGACCCGTCCGGCGAGAAATCCATCGGCGACCAGTTGCCGCCGGCATCGACCAGCAGCTTCGCCTCGCCGTTGCGGGTGTTGCGCAGCCAGACATCGCGGTCGGTGCCGTTGCGCGAGGTGCTGCTGTAGGCCATCAGCCCGCCATCGCGGCTGAGGGTGGTGCCGCCGTTCTGGCTGCGCTTGCCGTCGGTGAGCAGGGTGGTCGAACGGGTGGCCTCGTCGAACCAGTACAGCTGGCTGAACTCGTCGCCGCCCTTGTCCTTGGCGAACACGAAGCCGTCGCGCCACGCGTTCGCCGGCGAGGGCGTGATGCCGCTGACCGGTTCCGGATAGAAGGTCAGCTGCTCGCGCATGCCCATCGGCTGGCAGACGCGATGCGCCTGCGCAGTCTCGGCGAAACGCGTGCTGATCAGCAGGCAGCCATTCTTCGTCCAGCCGGCCAGGCCCGCGCCACGGGTGTTCTGGTAGCGGTTGAGCTGCTCCAGCAGCGCGGCCGGGATCTCGGGGATGTTTTCGCTGGTGCGGTTGCCGACGACCTCGCGTTTCACGTCTGCGCTTTGCGCGAAGGTGGGCAAGGCCGCGACCAGTGCGGCGAACAGGACGGTGCGGGCACTCGTGTCGAAGCGTGACATGGCGGCTTCCCCAAGCCTGGTGGAACCCGGAGCTTAGCGCGCCCGCGTTCCGCCACCTGCGCCGAAGGTCATGGCCGGCGGAGTTTCCCGAACACCAGCGGCATCAGTTCGCGCATTTCCTGCTTTTCGGCATCGTCCAGGCCGCCGTCGCGTTGCCGCTGCTGCAGCTCCTCGACCCGCTGTTGCAGGACCTGGAGGTCGAGCTGGGTGATCGCATCGAGGAATTCGTCGCGCAGGTCGGCCGCTTCGCCGGGGAGTTCCAGCGTGGCGAGTTTCTGCAGCGCGCCGGCTTCCTCGCGGCCCTCGAAATGCTCGAGCAGGGCGCCGGTGCTGATCTCGGGTCGCTCGCGCACCAGCAGCACCAGTTCCGACAGCAGGTCGATGCCGGGCTGGCGCAAGGCGGCGAAGCGGTAGGGCGCTTGCAGGTCGAGCGCCAGCGCCGGCCGATGCAGCAGGTGGGTGATCGCGCCGCGCACCAGGCTGGGCTTCTGCGCTGGCGTGCCGCGCGATGATGTCGTCGCGCGCTTGGTGGGCACATGCGCCTGCGGACCGCTGGCACGCGCGCCGATGCCGGTGAGTTCGGTCAGGCGCTGCTGCATCAGGTCGCCGAACGCGCCGTCCGGGATCTGCGCGAGCAGCGGCTTGCAGCGTTCGGCAAGGCGCGCCTTGCCGTCGAGGCTGGACAGGTTCACGTCGCTCGACAGCGACGCATAGAAGAACTCCGACAACGGCGTGGCCTCGCGCAGGCGCGCGTCGAAGCCGTCCACGCCTTCCTTGCGCACGATCGAATCCGGATCCTCGCCATCGGGCAGGAACAGGAAGAACGCCTGGCGGCCGTCCTTCATCCGCGGCAGCACCGATTCCAGCGCCTTCCACGCCGCGCTGCGGCCGGCGCGATCGCCGTCGAAGCTGAAGTACACGTCGGGCGCGTTGCGGAACAGCAGTTCGGCATGGTCGGGCGTGGTCGCGGTGCCGAGCGTGGCCACCGCCTGCGAGACGCCGTACTGCGCCAGCGCGACCACGTCCATGTAGCCCTCGACCACGATCAGCCGTTCGAGCTTCGCGTTCGCCTGCTTCGCCTGCCACAGCCCGTACAGCTCGCGGCCCTTGTGGAACAGCGCGGTCTCCGGCGAGTTGAGGTACTTCGGCGAATCCTCCGGATCGATCACGCGGCCACCGAACGCGATGGTGCGGCCGCGGCGGTCGTGGATCGGGAACATCAGGCGGTCGCGGAACTTGTCGTAGACGTTGCCGCGGTCGTTCTTCGAGAACAGCCCGCCGCGCTCCATCAGCTGCATGCGCCCCGGATCGGTGCCGAGCGCGTCGCGCAGCGCGGAGAATCCATCGGGCGCGTAGCCGATCGCGTAGCGTTCCACGATCCCGGCGGCGATGCCGCGCTTCTCGACGTACGCGCGCGCCTTTTCGCTGTTGGCGAGCTGGCTGCGGAAGAACGTGGACGCCGCTTCCATCGCGCCGTAGAGGTCGCGGGTTTCCGGATTGGCGTTGCGCTGCTGGGTGTCGCGCGGGATCTCCATGCCCACGCGCTTGGCCAGCTCGTCGACCGCGTCGAGGAACTCGAGGCGGTCGAAGTTCATCATGAAGCTGATCGCGGTGCCGTGCGCGCCGCAACCGAAGCAGTGGTAGAACTGCTTGGTCTGCGACACGGTGAACGATGCCGAGCGCTCGTCGTGGAACGGGCAGCGCGCCGCGTACTCCTTGCCCTGCCGCTTCAGCGGGACGCGCGCGCCGATGACCTCGACGATATCGGTCCGCGCGAGCAGATCATCGATGAACGCGTCGGGGATGCGGGCCATCGGATTAGCTTGCCACGCGCAGTGTCAGAGCGCGTCGTGCGATGCCAGCGCGCGCAGGGCGTCGCCTTCGAGCCGCTGCACGGTCCACTCGTCCATGCCGACCGCGCCGAGCGTGCGATAGAAACCGATCGCCGGCGCGTTCCAGTCCAGCACGCTCCATTCGAAGCGGCCGCAGTCGCGTTGTACGGCGATGCGCGCCAGCGAGGCCATCAGGTGCTTGCCCAGACCGGAGCCGCGGAACGCCGGGCGCACGAACAGGTCTTCCAGGTACAGGCCGCGCCTGCCGAGGAAGGTGCTGAAGTTGTGGAAGAACAGGGCGAAGCCGGCGGCCTCGCCGTCGACTTCGCCGATCAGCACTTCGGCGGCCGGCTGCACGCCGAACAATTGTTCGCGCAAGCCCTCATCGGTGGCCACCGCCGCATCCGCCAGCCGTTCGTACTCGGCCAGCTCGGCGATCAGCTGCCGGATCAGCGGCACGTCGTCGGCGGTGGCGGGGCGGATCGACAGCAGCGGATGCGCGGCGGCCATGGCTCAGCTCAACTTCTGCTTCACCAGCTTGCTGACCAACCCCATGTCGGCCTGTCCGGCCAGCGCCGGCTTGAGCACGCCCATCAGCTTGCCCATGTCGGCGGCGGAGGCCGCGCCGGTCGCGGCAATGGCCTTGTCGATTTCGGCCAGGATCGCGGCCTCGTCCATCTTCGCCGGCAGGTAGGCCTCGATCACGCCCAGCTCGTAGCGTTCGATCGCGGCGAGGTCCTCGCGCGCGGCGGCTTCGAACTGGCTGATCGAGTCCTTGCGCTGCTTGACCATCTTTTCCAGCACGGCCAGCACCAGCGGATCGGTCATCTCGATGCGCTCGTCGACTTCCTTCTGCTTGATCGCGGCCAGCACCAGCCGGATCACGCCCAGGCGATCCTTCTCGCCCGCCTTCATCGCGGTCTTCATGTCATCGGTGAGTCGGGCCTTCAGGCTCATGTGCTGCTCCGGGGGGAATCGGTGGTGTCAGGACGCGTCGGTCCGCAACTATCGCCTGGAAATTTCGTTCAGGAATTTAGCTTAGAAACGCGAAAAGCCGGCCACGCTCTCGCGTGCCGGCTTTCGCTGCAACCAGACCGCGCTCAGTACAGGCGCTGGCGCTTGGTGACGTCGCGACCGGCGCGGCGCGCCTGGCGCTTGACCGCAGCCGCGGCCTTGCGCTTGCGCTCCTGGGTCGGCTTCTCGTAGAACTCGCGCTTGCGGGTCTCGGCGAGCACGCCGGCCTTCTCGCAGGTGCGCTTGAAGCGACGCAGGGCAAACTCGAAGGGTTCGTTTTCGCGGACTTTGACGCTCGGCATCTTTGGAATCTCGGAATCTTTTGGAAAGCCGGACCAGGGGACAGGCTCTTGCGGAGGGACCCGCACACGCCGGGGCAGTCCGGGCGAGCCGCGCATGATAGCAGCGAGCTTCCAGCCGGTGCAAGATAGCCCCATGAGAGCGTGCCCATGAAAGTCCTCGGAATCGAATCCTCCTGCGACGAAACCGGGGTCGCGGTGTACGACACGGCCCTGCCAGGGGCCGCCGGCCTGCGCGCGCATGCGGTCTACAGCCAGATCGCCCTGCATGCCGAATACGGCGGGGTGGTGCCGGAACTGGCCAGCCGCGACCACGTGCGCAAGCTGCTGCCGCTGATCCGGCAGACCCTGGGGGAGGCCGGTTTGTCGGTCTCCGACCTCGATGGCGTGGCCTACACCGCCGGTCCGGGGCTGGTCGGCGCGCTGCTGGTCGGGGCCGGGGTGGCGCGCTCGCTGGCCTGGGCGCTGGACCTGCCGGCGGTCGGGGTACACCACATGGAGGGCCACCTGCTGGCCCCGCTGATGGAGGATGACCCGCCCGCGGCGCCGTTCGTGGCCTTGCTGGTGTCCGGCGGCCATACCCAGCTGGTGGCGGTGGATGCCATCGGCGCCTACCGGCTGCTGGGCGAGACCTTGGACGACGCCGCCGGCGAGGCCTTCGACAAGACCGCCAAGCTGATGGGCCTGCCGTACCCGGGTGGGCCGCAGTTGGCCCGTTTGGCCGAAGGCGGCACGCCCGGCGCATTCAGGTTTGCCCGACCGATGACCGACCGCCCCGGCCTGGATTTCAGTTTCAGCGGCCTCAAGACCCAGGTGCTGCTGGCCTGGCGCGCATCCGACCAGTCCGAGGCGACACGGGCCGACATCGCCCGCGGCTTCGAGGACGCGGTGGTGGACACACTGGCGATCAAGTGCGAGCGCGCGCTGGACGCGGCCGGCTGCGACACCCTGGTGGTCGCGGGTGGCGTCGGCGCGAACAAGCGCCTGCGGGCGAAGTTGCAGGCGATGTGTGAGAAACGCGGTGGCCGCGCCTGCTTCCCGCGCCCGGCGCTGTGCACCGACAACGGCGCGATGATCGCCTTCGCCGGCGCGCTGCGGCTGGAGGCCGGCCAGCGCGAACCCGCCGCGGTCCACGTCGCTCCGCGCTGGGACATGGCGACGCTGCCGGCAGTCTGAGCTTCGGGATAGGTGGGGTGTCCGTGGGCGGGCGCTTGCGCGATGAGCGGGCCATGGATGGCCCGCGCCCGCGACTCAGTCCTGGACGACTGGATGGAGCGGCATCGCGCAAGCGCCCGCCCATGGACACGCAACGAAGCCTGCTTGAACGATGGAGATGGCGCCTACCGCCGGGTGTTCGCTTCGCGGTTGAATGTCGCCGCGCCCGGCCCGCTGGGTTGCATGCCCGCGGGCGTTCGCGGGCTCGTGGCTGCGCTGGTCGAGTTGCCCGCTCACCCGACGGTCTCGCCGCCTCACCGTCTTCGCCTCGGTGTGCTGCGGGTATCCTGATGGCATGACCGACATCGTTTTCATCCAGGGTTTGCGCGTCGATGCCCTGATCGGCGTCTATGGCCACGAGCGCGTAGCGCGACGGCCGTTGGTGTTCGACATCGAGATGCGCTTCGACACCCGCATCGCCGCGCTCAGCGACCAGTTGGCCGATGCGCTGGATTACCACGCGGTGTCGATGCGGCTGGTGGAGTTCGCCGGCCAGAGCACCTTCCAGTTGGTCGAGACGCTGGCGGAGCGCTGCGCTGCGTTGCTGATCACCGAATTCGGGGCGACCGGCGTGCGCCTGAAGCTGGCCAAGCCGGGTGCCTTCGAGGGCGCCGATACCGTCGGCGTGGTGATCGAGCGCGGGAGCTGGGGCGCATGAGCGTGGTGCTGGTCACCGGCGCATCGCGCGGGATCGGGCGCGCGATCGTGGCGCGATTCGTGCATGAAGGCTGCCGCGTCGCGGCCTGCGCACGCGGCGCGGGCGGCCTTGCCCAACTGAAGGCCGATTTCCCCGAGGTCGATTGCCTCCCGTGCGACATGCGCGATGGTGACGCGGTGGATGCGCTGGCGCGTGATGTGCAAGCACGGCACGGCGCGATCGACCTGCTGGTCAACAACGCCGGTGCCTACCGGCCCGGCCAGATCGCCAGCGAAGGCGACGACGCCCTGCTGGAGATGCTGCAGGCCAACCTGTTCGGCGCGTACCGGCTGACCAGGCGCGTGCTGCCGGCGATGATCGAACGCCGCAGCGGCATGGTGATCAACGTGTGCAGCACCGCGTCGATCGCCGCGTATCCGAATGGCGGTTCGTACAGCATCGCCAAGCATGCCTTGCATGGCTTCTCGCGCAACCTGCGCGAGGAAATGAAGCCGCACGGCGTGCGCGTGGTCGCGCTGCTGCCCGGCGCGACGCTGACCGCATCGTGGGACGGCGTGCCGCTGCCGCCCGAGCGCCTGATGCCGGCGGAGGACGTCGCCGCGATGGCCTGGACGGCGTGGTCGCTGTCGGCGCGCACGGTGGTCGAGGACATCGTGATGCGCCCGCAGCGAGGCGACATCGGCGACGCCGATTTCATCGGCACGGGCGCGGAGATCCCGGCATGAACGACGCGGTGACGATCCGCCTGGCCAAGGAGAACATGAAGTTCTCGGCCGCCCACTTCACGGTGTTCTCGGCGCACGAGCGCGAACGCCTGCACGGCCACAACTTCCGGGTCGAGGCCGACATCGAGGCACGCATGCTCGGCAACGGCATGTGCTTCGACTACGGCATCTACAAGGATCGCATCGTCGCCCTGTGCCGCGAGCTCAACGAGTGGACGATCCTGCCGACGCAGTCGCCGCACCTGCGCATCGAGGAAGATGGCGAGCACGTGTTCGCGCTGTTCAACGGGCAGCGCATCCCGTTCCTGCGCGCCGACGTGCTGCTGCTGCCGATCGCCAACGCGACGCTGGAGGAGTTCGCGGCGTGGTTCCTTGGCCGGCTCGGCGAGGACCGCGAGGCCTTGCTCGCGCACCGCATCGACGCGATCGAGGTGCGGGTGTTCTCCGGTCCCGGCCAGAGCGCGGGCCGCCGCGCGACCTTCGCCTGATGGCGGCCACGTTGCCGCCTCCGGATGCCGACGCGCAGTCGCACAGCGCGCACCTGCGAGAGGTGATCCAGGAGCAGGTCATCGCCGCCGGCGGCCACCTGCCGTTCTGGAAATTCATGGAACTGGCGCTGTACGCGCCGGGCCTCGGCTACTACAGCGCCGGCGCACACAAGTTCGGCCCGGGCGGTGACTTCACCACTGCGCCGGAACTGTCGCCGCTGTTCTCCGCCTGCGTGGCGGACGCGCTGACGCCGGTGTTGCAGCAACTCGGGCCGGAGGCATTGTTCGTAGAGGTCGGCGGCGGCAGCGGTGCCTTCGCGGAAACCTGCCTGGCCAAGCTGCTGGCGAACGATGCATTGCCGTCGCGCTACGCGATCCTGGAGCCGAGCGCCGACCTGCGCGAGCGCCAGCGCGAACGCCTGCAGCAGCGCCTGCCGCCCCTGCTGTTCGCACTGGTGGAATGGCTGGACGGGCCGATCCAGGAGCCGTGGAACGGCGTGCTGTTCGCCAACGAGGTGATCGACGCGCTGCCGACGCCGCGCTTCACCATCCGCGATGGCGAAGTGTTCGAGGAACACGTCGCGCTGGATGGCGAAGGCCGCTTCCGGGTGACCGACAGGCCCGCCGACCCGATGCTCGCCGCCGCGGTGCGGCACGTCGAGCGGCAGTTGCCCGAGCCCTTCGCCGAGGGCTATCGCAGCGAAGCGCTGGCGCAACTGCCGTACTGGATCCAGGCGGTGATGGGCGCGCAGCAGGAAGGCGCGATGCTGTTCATCGACTACGGCTACGCACGCGGCGAGTACTACCAGCCGCAACGCCGCGACGGCACCCTGCGTGCGTTCCGCCAGCAGCACATGACCCATGACGTGTTCGCGTGGCCCGGCCTGCAGGACATCACCGCCTCGGTGGATTTCACCGCGCTGGCCGAGGCCGGCACCGCCGCCGGCTTCGAGTTCGCCGGTTACTGCTCGCAGGCGAGTTTCCTGATCGGCAACCGCCTGCAGGAGAATCTCGCGCTGGCGGAATCGCGCGCGGCCGACGAGGTCGCGCGGCATGCGTTGCGCGACCAGGTCAAGCGCCTGACCCTGCCCAGCGAGATGGGCGAACGCTTCCAGGCGATGGGCTTCCAGCGCGGCGTCGAACTGGGCGCGGCCTTCCTGGTCGGCGACCTGAGCCATCGGCTATGAGCGCATCGCAACGGCGCTTCGGCAGGTCGTTCAAGCCGTTCAAGCGGCCGTGGCTGTGGACGGGCTTGTGGGTGCTGGCGATTGCCGCGGTCGTGATCGGGTCGTTGCTGCCCTCGCAGGACCTGCCCTCGGTCGACGTGGACGACAAGCTGCAGCACTTCCTCGGCTATGCGGTGCTGTCCGCGGGCGCGGTGCAGGTGTTCGCGCGACGGCTGTCGTGGGCCTTCGTCTGCGTGTTGCTGGTGTTGATGGGCATCGGCCTGGAAGTGCTGCAGGCGAAGATGGCGCTTGGCCGCATGCTGGATCGCAACGATGCGCTGGCCAACGCCATCGGCGTGCTGATCGGCCTGGCCACCGCGTTCACGCCGTTGCGCGACGCGTTGCTGCGGTTCGACCGGCGCTGGTGAGCGCGCAGCGCCCGCAACGCTTCACCTCGGTCGACGTGCTGCGCGGCTGGGCCGTGGCGGCGATGCTGCTGGTCAACTATCCCGGTGATTGGGCTGCGATATACGCGCCGTTCGAACACGCGGCGTGGCACGGCTGCACCCCGGCCGACCTGATCTTCCCGACCTTCCTGTTCGTGGTTGGCGTGTCGATCGCGCTCGGTCTTCCGCGTGGCGAGCCGTCGCCGGCGGAGCGCCGGGCCTTGCTCGGCAAGGCGTGGATGCGCGCGCTGCGGCTGGTCGCGATCGGCCTGCTGCTGCATGCGCTGGCAATGTGGGCCTACGACATCGCCGCGTTCCGGCCGTGGGGCGTGCTGCAGCGGATCGGCCTGTGCTTCGGCATGGCCGCCACGATGGCGCTCACCCTGCGCGCGCGCGGCCAATGGCTGTGCATCGCCGGCCTGCTGCTGGGCTACTGGGCGCTGCTCGTCGCCGGCGGCAGCCTGGAGCCGTGGCACAACATCGCCAGTCGGGTGGATGCATGGATGCTCGGCGCGCATGCATACAGGTTCGATGCCGCGACCGGGCTGGGCCACGACCCGGAAGGCCTGCTGGGCACCTTGCCGGCGCTCGCCACGACACTGCTCGGCGTGCGCGCCGGCATCGCGTTGCGCGAGCACGGCACGCGCGGGCTGCTGCGTTTCGGCTTGATCGCATTGCTCGTGGGCGGCGCGTGGTCGCTGCTGCTGCCGTGGAACAAGAACCTGTGGACGTCGTCCTATGCGGCATGGGCGGCGGGCTGGGCGACGTTGCTGCTGGCGCTGTGCCACCACCTGTTCGACGTGCGCGGCTGGCCTCCGTTCGGGCGCAGCATGGGCATCAATGCGATCACCGCCTATGCCGGCTCGTGGATCGTCGCCTGCCTGCTGGAGCGATTCGGCGTGTTCGGCGCGCTGTATCACGGCCTGGTGCGGCCGGCCATCGGCCCGCAGCTCGGCGACAAGGCGGCTTCGCTCGGCTTCGCCATCGCCTTCGTGGCGTCCTGGTGGTTGCTGATGGGGGCGATGGCGAAGCGCGGCTGGCGGATCAGCGTCTGAGGGCCGTGCATCCGTTCGGATGCCTGCCGTGCCCGCTCATGGTTCGACAGGCTCACCACGAACGGGATCGCGTTCGCGCCCGGCGCCTTATGTGGCGTCGTCGCGCTTCGCTTCGGCGATCGCCGCGATCCGTCCCTTGCGCAGCGCCTCGCCGAACTCGGGCCCGCTGATGCCCTGTGCGGCGATCGCGTCGCTGCGCACCGCCAGTGCCGCTGCATGCAGGCGGCGCAAGGTGCCGGCCTGCGGGTACGGGGCTTCGGACAGGCCGCTGCGGCCACGCTTGTCGGCCTCGCAGACGGTGGCGAGCTGGTCGATCCGCTTCGGCTTGCGGAAGCCATCGCAGCGCGCGATCAGGTCGTGCACGGTGGCCGGCTTGAGTTCGCCGATGCGGTGCACGTTGAGGTGTTCGCGGCAGCACAGCACGGCGAGGTCGCGATGTTCGGCCGGCACCTTCAGCCGCTGGCTCAACCCGATCACCGGACTGACGCCGCGCTGTTCGTGCATGACATGGGCGGGCAGCACGTCGGCAGGCGTGAGTGCCTTGCCGAGGTCGTGGCAGAGCGCGGCATAGCCGACCAGGTCGTCGCCCGGCGCGAGCCGCGCGACCATGTCGCAGACCAGTTCGACGTGGGTGCCGGTGTCGACCTCGGGATGGTATTCCGCGCGTTGCGGCACGCCGTACAGCGCATCGACCTCCGGCAGCACCACCCGCAACGCATCGGCGTCGCGCAGGGTGCGCAGGAACGCGGCGGGCGAGGCGCTGCGCAGGGCCTTGGCCAGTTCCTGCCAGACGCGCTCGGGCACCAGCTCGGCGAGCTCGCCGCCGCCGGCCATCTGGCGCATCAACGCCAGCGTCTCCGGCGCGACGCTGAAGCCACGCGGCGCGAAGCGCGCCATGAACCGCGCCGCGCGCAACACCCGCAGCGGATCCTCGATGAAGGCGTCGCCCACGTGCCGGAGCACGCGCGCTTCGATGTCGGCTGCGCCGCCGAACGGATCCAGCAGGCGTCCATCCCCGGCACGCGCGATGGCGTTGATGGTGAAGTCGCGGCGGCGCAGGTCTTCCTCCAGGGTCACCGAGGGATCGGCATGCACCACGAAGCCGGCGTGGCCGCGCGCGGACTTGCGTTCGGTGCGCGCGAGTGCGTATTCCTCTCCGCTGCGCGGATGCAGGAACACCGGGAAATCGCGGCCGACCTGCCGGAAGCCGGCATCGAGCATCTGTTGCATGCTGGCGCCCACCACCACGTGGTCGTGGTCGCCTGCCGGCAGGCCGAGCAGCGCATCGCGCACGGCGCCACCGACCAGGTAGACCTGCACGTGGTCGGGGAGGGTCGCCTTCGTCGTCATCCAGCGATGATGCCCGAATCCGCGTCGTGTCCACGCGCGCCGGTCACGCCTCCAGCGCCTGCCATTCGGCCGCTGGCCGTGCATGCGAGAACAGGAAGCCTTGCCCGCGCGTGCAGCCGAGTTCGAGCAGGATCTCGCGCTGCGCTTCGGTCTCGATGCCCTCCGCGACCACCTCCAGGCCCAGCGTGCCCGCCAGCGCCAGCACCGCGCGGACCACGGCCGCGCTGCTGCCGCCCGCGTGCGTCGGCCTGAGTTCGCTGACGAAGGAACGATCGACCTTGAGTGCGTGCAGCGGGAAACGATGCAGGTAGCTCAGCGATGAATAGCCGGTGCCGAAGTCGTCGAGCGCCGCCAGCACGCCGGCACGCTGCAGGGTGTCGAGGGTGGCGAAGACCTGGTCGGGATTCTCGAGCAGCGCGTCCTCGGTGACTTCGATCCGCACGCAACGCGCGGGCACGGCGTGCGCGGCCAGTTCGTCGAGCAACTGGCGCGCCAGCGTCGGCGAGCGGAACCTGCGCGGCGAGACATTGAGGGTGACGTAGCGGTCGCCCAGCTGCAGCGCCGGGATGGCGCGGCAGGTCGCGGCCAGCATCTGCCAGTCGATCTGCTCGATGCTGCCGTTGTCCTCGGCGACCTTCAGGAACTCGCCGGGCAGCACCAGCCCGCGCTGCGGATGCCGCCAGCGCAGCAGCGACTCGAAACCCACGATCCTGCCGTCGCATAGATCGACGATGGGCTGGAACTGCGGTTCGAATTCCCTGCGCTGGATCGCGTGGCGCAGGTCGCTTTCCATGTCGAGCAGTTGCAGGGCTTGCTGGTGCAGGACTTCGTCGAAGATCTCGAAGCGCTGGCGGCCGTGCGCCTTGGCCCGGTACATGGCGACGTCGGCGTCGCGCAGCAGTTCCTCGGCCTTGCGGTAGCGCCGTTCGCCAAGGGTGATGCCGACGCTGGCGGAGGTGAACAGTTCCTTGCCGCCGACATGCATCGGCGCGGCCAATGCTTCGATCGCCCGGCGGGCGATGTCGCAGGCGTCCTCCGGACCGGCGATCCCCTCCATCAGCACCGCGAATTCGTCGCCACCCAGGCGCGCCACCATGTCGGCGTCGCGCACGCACCCGGCCAGGCGGTTGGCGGCTTCCTTCAGCATCATGTCGCCGTACAGGTGGCCGACGCTGTCGTTGATCACCTTGAAGCGGTCGAGGCCGAGGAACAGCACGGCGAAGCACTGCTCGGCGTCCCCGTGCAGGCGTGCCAGCGCGTGTTCCAGCGCCAGGTGGAAGCAGGTGCGGTTGGGCAGGCCGGTCAATGCATCGTGCAGGGCGTCGTGGGTCAGGCGTCGTTCCGCCTGTTCGCGGACCTTGACCTGTTCGCGCAATTCGCCGACCACCGCGGCCAGCTCGCGGGTGCGGTCTTCCACCCGGTGTTCGAGTTCGGCCTGCAGCTTCTTGCGCTCGAGCGCGGTCATGATGTGCTGGGCGACGAAGGCGAGCAGCGTGCTGTCGTCCGCGCTGTAGTGCACGCCCGCTTCGTAGGTCTGCACCACCACTGCGCCGCGCACCCCGCTGTCGTCGACGATCGGCACGCCAAGGAAGTCCAGCGCGGGCGTGCCCAGGCCGATGCCGCTGGGCACCTGCAGCACCGAGGCGACCTCGTGCGCGGGGCCGCGGACCGGCTTGCCATGGCGGATCAGGCCCAGGGTCAGGCTGTCGCGGAGGTTGGCGGCGGGCACTTCGCGATCGGTGTCGTAGGCGTTGGTGTCCTTGGCGTCGGCGAAGTAGGTGAAGCGCACGCTGTCGCGTTCGCGGTCGTACAGCGCGATGTAGAAATTGCGCGCGTACATCAGTTCGCCGACCACCAGGTGGATGCGCCGCAGCATGTCCGCCATGCCCAGTCCGCTGCTGGCGAGGTCGGCGATCCCGTACAGCGCGGCCTGCAGTTTCTCGCCGCGCTGGCGCTCGCGCACTTCATCGGTCAGCGCGCGGGTACGCTGTTCGACGCGGCGCTCCAGTTCGTCATGCGCCTGGCGCCGGGTCAGCGCGATCAGGATGTGCTGGGCCACGAATTGCAGCAGGCTCTGGTCGTCCCCGCTGAAACGGATCGCGGGGTCGTAGCTCTGCACCACGATCGCGCCGCGCACCACGCCATCCGCGACCATCGGCACGCCCAGCCAGTGCGCGCTGCCGGGTCCGTATCGGCGGTTGTCCTGTTCCAACCCGAAGGCCTGGCACAACTCGCGCGAGGAGCCCAGCGCGGGTCGCCCGCTGCGGATGACGCCGAGGGTCAGGCTGTTGCCGATCCTCGCGGTCGGATACTCCCGTTCCGGATCCACCGTGCGCTGGTCCTGCTCGTCGGCGAAATAGACGAAGCGCAGGCACTCGCGGTCGCTGTCGTGCAGCGCGATGTAGAAATTGCGCGCATACATCAGTTCGCCGACCACGTCATGGATCCGCCGCAGCATGTCCGGCATGTCGAGGCCGGCGGAGGCGAGGTTGGCCACGCGGTACAGCGCGGTCTGCACGCTGACGGTCTTCTCCAGCTGCAGTCCGGCAAGGCGTTGCGCCTCCAGTTCCAGCGCGGTGCGCACGCGCGCGGACACGATCGCAAGGAAGCCCTGCCATCCCGGCGCCGCCGGGTCCGGGCCATGCGGCTGCGGCCAGTCCACGGACAGCCTCATCGGGCGGGGCGTGGCGTGCAGGTCGAATCGCGCCTGTCGCCATCCGCGCGCCATCCGCCCCGCGTGGATCGGCAACCGCGATGTCGCCCCGTCCCCCGTCGTAGGGGGTTCGTGCTCGACCTGCGCTTGCCGGTGCAGTCGCAGGTTGCGCAGGCCGAAGGATGAAGTGGCTTCGCGCGCGGCGACAGCCTCGATGCCATCGAGATTGGTGGCGGCAAACAGCGTCGATACGAAGTCGCTGCCCGGACCGATGCCAGAGCCGGGTCCACCCGCATCGCGCGGCCCCCTGTAGTGGACGCGCGTGGCCATACACGACCGAAGGTACGCCCATCGCCGACCGTGCGGCAAGCGGGACGCGCGCTGTCCACCGGACAGGCGTTGCCGCAGGGGGTTCAGGTGCTCCGCCGCCCCTTCCGCGCGGGCTTCTTCGGGGCCGCAGCCGGCACCGCTTTCGCGGGTTCCGGCGTGGCGCAGGCGAACGCCTTGCGCGGACCGCCGCTGTTGCCCAGCAGGCGATCGCTGAGGCGCACCGCGTCGCCGTTGAGCCGCCAGTCGTAGAGGGTGCTGAAGCTCAGCACGCGCGCCACGTACTCGCGGGTTTCCTTGTAGCTGATGGTCTCGATCCAGAAATCCGGATCCATCGTCGGCCGTTGCGAGATCCAGCGGCCCAGCGGCGCCGGGCCGGCGTTGTAGCCGGCGATGACCTGGTAGGGCTGGCCGCCGTACCTGTCCATCAGCTGGCGCAGGTAGGCAGTGCCGATGGCGATGTTGGTGTCGGCGTCGTACAGGCTGTCGCCGCCGGTCCAGGGCAGGCCGATCTTCGCCGCCACGCCGGCGCCGGTCGCGGGCAGCACCTGCATCAGCCCGCGCGCATCAGCGGAGGAGCGCGCGTTCGGGTCGAACACCGATTCGGCGCGGATCTCGGCGGCCACCCACGCCGGGTCGAGTGCGTTCTTCGCCGACTCGCGGCGGATGCTGGCCTCGTGGTGCAAGGGGAAACGCAGCAGGTACAGGCGCTGTTCCTCGGGATAGCGCTTGCCGCCGACATTGACCAGGCCGAACACGCCGCGGTCGAACCAGCCGTTGTCCTGCGCCACGTCCACCGCGACCCGGCGCTGCTCGTCGGAGAAGCGCGACAACGCGTCGTCCCACTCGCGCTGCGCCCAGCCCTTGCGATCCAATGCGAACAATTGCAGGGCGCGGACGATCGACGGGTCACGGGCGATCGATTGCTTCGTGGCCTGCGCTACCACCGGTTGCCAGGGGCATAGCGCGTACGCCTGGTCGAGCCGGTCGGCGGCCAGGAAGCCGTGGAAATCCGACTTGCCCGCGGCCTGGCGGTACAGCGCCTTCGCGCCGGCGTCGTCGCCGGTCAGTTCGCTGGTGCGCGCGGCGAAGTAAGTCCAGCGCGAATCGCTGCGCTGGGTGTCGTCCATCTTGCGGATCGCGGCCAGTGCGGCACGCCAGTCGCTGCGCGACAGCGCTTCACGCACCCGCCATTCGTGCAGGCTGGCGTCGTACGCGGCCTCGGGAACAGCGGCCAGTCGCCGCGCGGAATCAGGCCCGTACGAGGCCACCGTCCACAACGCGACCTGGTACAGCACGCGCGCGCGTTCATCGGCGTCGAAGCCAAGCGCCTGCGCGACGCCGGGCAGCAGGGCCTCGGCCTGGTCGGGCGCGCTCTTCGCCAGCCGCGCCAGTGCCCACGACGCGACCAGCCGGCTGCGCGCGGTCTTCGGCCAAGTGGCGGCATCGGCGTTCGGCGAGTCGTTGTACGTCGCGTAGGTATTCGCGAGCGCCGCCGCATCGGCGCCCATGCCGCGCGCGATCGCACGCATCACGCCGCCCTGGCCTTCGGTCACGGCCTTGTCGAAGCGTTCCCAACGCAGCCCGTCGTCGAGCTTGCCCTGCGTCGCCAGTTGCACGAAGACCGCATCGCAGGACGCCGGCAGCGACTTGCCGCTGCCGCGCCACAGCGCCTGTGCATCGGCAGTCCATGCGGCGTCCGCGCGACCGACGGCTTGCCGCGCCTGCAATTGCAGGCAGCGCAGGCCGGCATCGTCGATGGCGGCGTCCCAGTTGGCCAGCAATGCCTGCCATTCGCTGCGCTTCGCCAGCGCCGCGATCCACTCGCCGCGGAATGCGCGCGCCACCGGTTCGCGGCGACGACGCTCGAGGAATCCGTTGCCGCGTTGCACCGGCAGCGTGTCCATGCGCTTGCGCAACGCGGCGTATTCCAGCCAGCCGCCAAGCGGATGCCGCGAATATGAATCGAGCAAGGCGTCGTCGAGGGTGCCGCGATTGGCGGCTTCGAAGGCCTGGCGAAAGGCCGAGTCCGGCATCGCGACCCGCACCGGCGGATTGGCGCTGCGTGGCGGTGGCGTGGCGGACTGCGCGCTGGCACTGCCCGGGACCAGGCTGGTGCCGCACACCACCACGGCCAGCAGGGACGAGGCGAGCTTGTGCATGATTCGACTATACCCGAGCATCGATGAACCACTTTTTTCGGTCCATGCGATGTCCGCCCTGTTGATCTATCTCCTGCTCGGCGCCTGCGCCGGCGTGCTCGCGGGCCTGCTCGGCATCGGTGGCGGGCTGGTGCTGGTGGGTGCGCTGGCGTGGTTGCTGCCGAGGCAGGGCGTGCCTGCGGATGCGGCGATGCACGTGGCGTTGGCGAGTTCGCTGGCCAGCATCGTGCTCACCGCAGCGGCGTCCGCGCGTGCGCATCATCGCCGCGGCAGCGTGCTGTGGCCGACGGTGGCGTGGATGGTGCCCGGCGTGCTGCTGGGCGGCGTGCTCGGCAGCCGGTTCGCGATCGCGCTCGACGATGGCGTGCTGCGCTGGTGCGTGGCCGGCTACTGCTTCCTGATCGCGGCGCAGATGCTGTCGTCGAAGCCGCATGTGGATATCGGAACGCGAGTGTCGCCGCGAGGCCCGGGTTACACGCTCGCAGGCAGCGGCATCGGCATCGTCTCGGCGATCGTCGGCATCGGTGGCGGCAGCCTGACCGTGCCCCTGCTGGTCTGGCGCGGGGTGTCGCCGGTGCGCGCGGTCGGCACGTCGTCGGCCTGCGGCATCTTCATCGGCATCGGCAGCGCGCTCGGCTATGCAGTGCAGGCCCCAGCGGGGGCGGTGTCGTTGCCCGGCGCATTCGGTTACGTCTACCTGCCTGCAGCACTGGGCGTGGCGCTGGCCTCGGTGTTCGCCGCGCCCCATGGCACGCGGCTGGCGCACGCGCTCAGCGGACAGGCGTTGAAGCGGGTGTTCGCGACGTTCCTGCTGCTGGTCGGCATGGCCTTCGCGTACAGTGCGCTGACCTGACCATTCGCCGGCGTATCGGAGCCGCGCCACGCGCGCGCCGACCGGCCACAAAGGAGCCTCGCATGCGCAGTGTCGTCCACGCCGTTTACGGCGAACCCGCGGAAGTCCTTGGGGTTGGCGAATCCCCGCTGCCGGAGCCCGGCCCCGGCCAGGCGCGGGTACGCATGCTGCTGTCGCCGATCCACAACCACGACCTGTGGACGGTGCGCGGCCAGTACGGCTACAAGCCGACCTTGCCGGCGATCGCCGGCAGCGAGGCCGTCGGCGTCATCGATGCACTGGGCGAGGGCGTCGAGGGCGTGGCAATCGGCCAGCGGGTGACCACTGCCGGTGCGCGTGGCGCCTGGGCGGAGTTCTTCGTGGTGCCGGCGAATTCGCTGGTGCCGGTGCCGGACGCGATCGACGACGCCACCGCCGCGCAGCTGGTGGCGATGCCGCTGAGCGCGCTGATGCTGCTGGAGATGCTCGACGTGGCGGCCGGCGACTGGATCGTGCAGAACGCCGCCAATGGCGCGGTCGGCAAGGCGCTGGCGATGCTGGCGCGCGCGCGCGGCGTCCACGTGCTCAACCTGGTGCGGCGCGAGGAAGGCGTCGCGGAGATGGCGGGGCAGGGCATCGGCAATACGGTCTGCACCATGCACGAGGGCTGGAAGGCGCAGGCGCGCGACCTGATGGGCGGCGCGCGACCGAAGGCCGCGGTCGATTCGGTGAGCGGAGCGGCCAGCGGGGTGCTCGCCAGCCTGCTTGGCGAAGGTGGCTTGCTGGTGTCGTTCGGCAGCATGACCGGCGAACCGATGCAGATCCCCTCCGGTGAACTGATCTTCAAGCAGATCACGGTCAAGGGCTTCTGGGGCACGCCGGCCAGCAAGGCGTTGTCGCCGCAGGATCGCCGCCGCCTGATGGGCGAACTGCTGCAACGCGCCGCCGGCGGCGAGCTGCAATTGCCGGTCGCGGCGACCCATGGATTCGAGGACATCGGCCAGGCCGTGCACGACAGCCTGGTCCCGGGGCGCGCGAGCAAGGGCAAGGTCCTGCTGCGCCCCTGAGCGCCGCGACCTCAGTCGAGGGCGTGTTGCGGCACGTCCAGCTCCACCGACAGCGCCAGGTGGTCGGAATGCGCCGCAGGCATCGCCTGCATCGTGGCGATGGCGAGCGCCGGCGTGACCAGCACGTGGTCGATCGCGCGCTGCGGGCGCCAGGACGGGAACGTCGGCACGCAGCTCGCCGGGGGCTGCAGGCCGGTGTTGCGGTACAGGCCCTGCATCTCGGGTTGATCCGGGTCGCAGTTGAAATCACCCATCAGCACCGCATGCGGATGGTCGCCCAGCAGGTCGGCGATGAAGTCGAGCTGCGACCTGCGCGACTGGCTGCCCAGCGACAGGTGCGCCACCGCCACCGTCAGCGCGTCATCGCCATTGCCAAAGGTCCCGACCAGCACGCCGCGGCCCTTGACCCGGCCGGGCAGCGAATGCTCCTCGACCCGCTTCGGTTCCAGCTTGCTCAGCAGGCCATTGGCGCTGGACGCGACGCCGCCCATCCGCCGGTTGGGTTGATGGCTCCAGTAGGCGAAGCCACCGCGTTGCGCCAGGTAATGGGTCTGGTTGGTGAACCCGGAGCGCAGGCTGCCCGGGTCCGATTCCTGCAGGCCGACGATGTCGTGCCGGCCTGCGAGTTCGGCGATGGCGTCCAGCGACCCGCGCTTGTTGCCGGCCGGCAACACGTGCGACCAGCTGCGGGTGACGTAGTCCTGGTAGCCGCGGGTGCTCGACCCCGCCTGGATGTTGGCGCTCAGCAGGCGTAGCCGGCGCGTCTCCATGTGGCGGGGTGGGAGGACGGAATCAGCCCTGCGGCGCTTCGGCGGCAGGCGCTTCGGCGGTCGGCGCCGCGGGTGCAGCGGTATCCGTCGTGGCCGCCGCCGGTGCTGCCGTGGCGGCGAGCTTGGCGCGCTCCGCCACGATCAGCTGGTTGAGGACGCGGAACACGTCGTCCACCGACTTGCCCTTGACCCGGTACTTGCCATTGACCACGAAGGCCGGGGTGCTGGGCGAGTCGCCATTGCTGAAGGCATTGAGGATGAACTGCTTGCCGCGGTTGACCTTGGTCGCCACCGCGAAGCTCTGCATGCTGCCGGTGAACTGGTTCGGATCGGCGCCGTAGGCGGAATAGAACGCGGCGATCTCCTCCGGCGTGTCCATCCCGCGTTCGCCCTTCAGGGTCTTGTCGATGTGGATCGCGCGGAACATCGCGTCATGGGTCTTGTCGACCAGGCCCATCGCCTCGGCGGTGTAGTAGCCCTTGGCGTAGTTGTCCCACGGCCCGCCGAATGCGGCAGGCACGTAGACCATGTGGATGTCCGGCGGGAACTTGTCCTTCATCGCGCGCACGGTCGGCTGCACCGAGGCGCAGAAGGGGCAGACATAGCCGAACACCTCGGCCACCTCGATGCGGCCGTCAGTGGTCTCGAACGGCTGTCCGTTCGGGATCTCGGCATAGTCCACCCCCGCGACCAGCGGAGGCGCCTTCGCGGCGGCTTCCTCGGCGGCCTTGACCGCGGCCTCGGCAGCGGCCTTCTGCGCCGGGTCTTCGACGCTGGCCTGCTTGGTGCTGGCGGCTGCGGGCGTGCCGGGTGCCTCCGCGACCGGGGCCGGCGCGTCGTTCTTGCAGGCAGCCAGCGGGAGCAGGGCGAGGAGCAGCAGGGCGTAGCGCGATGCGGTCATGGCGGTTCCGGTCGAGGGTGTCAGGTGCGGGGCGTGGCGGCGGCCTTGGCGGGCGCGGCCTTGGGCTTGGCGGCGGGCTTGGCCTTGGCTGCAGGTGCCAGCGCCGTGACGACGCGCCTGGCGTTGACGAGCAATTCCTCGTAGCTGTTGCCCAGCACCAGGTAGCGGCCGGCGATCACCAGCGAAGGCGTGCCCTGGATCTTGCTGCGCAACTGGAACTCGCGCGCGTTCGCGGCCTTGGCCTGCAGGGTGGCTTCATCCTTCTGCGCAGCGGCGAACGCCTTCGCGTTCACGCCCGGCAGGCGCTGGTAGTAGGCGGTGACTTGCGGGATGGTGGACTTGCGCGACAATTCGCCGGTTTCGTGGATCGCGCGGAAGACCTGGTCATGGGTCACGTCGACCGCCTTGGCCCCTTCCGCGATGAAGAACAGGCGCGCGTAGGCGTCGTTCGGGTCGAACATCGCGGGGACCAGCACCAGTTGCGCGTTCGCCGGCATGCCGCCGGCCTTCCACTTCTCCAGCATCGGCGCGAAGTGCGCGCAATGCGGGCACCAGTACCCGAACACTTCGGCGACCTCGACCTTGCCCGGCGGGGTCGCGCGGTACGGCTTGCCGTCCTCGATGTACTGGTAGTCGGTGCCTTCGGTCAGCCCGGGCAGTTGCTTCTGCGCATGCGCCGGCAATGCGAATGCGGACAGCAGCAGGGTGGCGGACAACAGCAGTGCACGCATCGACTCAGCTCCGGCGGTCAGGGTGGGCCGGGCGAGCTTGCGCAAGCCCGGCGGAACGCATGGTGAAGCCGCTCCGCGCGGATCAGTGGGCGGCGGGCGCCGGCGCGGCCGAGGCGCGGGCATGCAGGCCCTGCACATAGCTGCCCAGCGAGCGGATTTCCTCGTCGCTGAGCGGCTTGGCGACGCTGGCCATCAGGTTGAAATGCGCGGGGTCCTTGTTGGTGGTGGTGCCGGCGCGGTATTCCTCGAGGCGACGCACCACGTAGGCGGTTTCCTGCCCGTGCAGCGCCGGATAGGCCGGGCCCGGGTTGCCGGCGCCCGAGGGGCCATGGCAGGCCATGCAGGCAGGGATGCCGCGGCTGGCGTCGCCGCCGCGATAGAGGCGCTCGCCGACCTGGTAGAACTTCATGCCCTTGCTCGGGCCGGCGGCGATGATGGTGTCGTCGGCCACGCCGGATCCGGCCTTCTGGGTGGCGAACCAGGCGCCGAGGTCGCGCATGTCCTGCGCAGACAGCATGGAAGCGAACGGCACCATGATCGCGGCCATGCCGCCGGTGCGCTCGCCATGCTTGAAGAGTGCGAGCTGCTGGGCGATGTAGCGCTCCGGCATGCCGGCGATCCGCGGCGCATTCTGCTGCATCGCGTTGCCGTCCACGCCGTGGCAGGCCGCACACGCGCCCGCCTTGGCCTGGCCGGCCTTCGCATCGCCCCAGGTGGCGGGCTTGTCGTCCAGCGGTGCCGCCTGCACCGGGGCGTTGTCGGGAACGGCAACGGCGGTGCTCTGGGCATACGCGGCGGCGCCCAGCACGAGGCAGGCAAGGCCGACGAGACCATGGACGCGGGCAAGACGCATGCGGAACTCCATTACCAATGCAGGCGCGGCCGGAAGCCGCTGAACTGGCGAATTATCGTCGGGCGGCCCATGACGGTCAAACAATCGACCATGGCCTGCCGGCGGGCAGGCTCGGTTGCGCGGCGCATCAAGGTAGCCCGGATGAGGTCCCTGGTCCCGGCGTGGCCGACCAAAGCCCGCGTGCGGCCCGGTCCGGGGCGAGCCGTGGAGGAGGGGCCGCCGCGGCGTGCGATCCTATGCGCATGGCCGCTCCCAATCCGTTCAACCGCGCCGACTATCTGCTGGCCGCGCATACCCACCGCCAGCTGCCGCCGGATGGTGGCCGCGAGGTCGCCTTCGCCGGCCGCTCGAACGCCGGCAAGTCGTCGGCGCTGAACGCGCTGTGCGGACGCAATGCGCTCGCCCGCGTCTCCAAGACCCCGGGGCGCACCCAGCAGCTGGTGTACTTCGGCCTGCCGCCGCACGAAGGCAAGTACCTGGTCGACTTGCCGGGATACGGCTACGCCAAGGTCCCGCAGGACCTGCAGGCGCATTGGCAGGCGTTCCTGGACGGCTACTTCGGCAGCCGCGATGCGCTGGCCGGGCTGGTGGTGGTGATGGACATCCGCCACCCGCTGAAGGACTACGACCGCTCGATGATCGGCTACGCGATGCGGCGCGGCTTGCCGGCGCATGCCTTGCTCACCAAGGCCGACAAGCTTTCGCGCGGCGCAGCGATGAACACGGTGCAGGCCGTCCGCAAGGACCTGTCGTCGACCTACGGCGACAGCGTCAGCGTGCAGGCCTTCTCCGGCGAGACCAAGCAGGGCGTGGACGAACTGCGCGCCGTGGTCGCGGGCTGGCTGGAGATCTAGAGCGGCATGGTCGCAGCGCCGGCGCCTACCGCCGGGTGATCGCTACGCGGCTCGAAATGCCGCTACGCGATTCACCCGACGGTCTCGCCGTCGCGATGTAGCTAATTGATTTCCAGGAGCGTCGCCGATTTCGCCGGCAAGGCGAGTGACTTGCCCAGCCCGAGCGCCTTGCCTGTCAATGCGTCGCGCGCGCTGCGGCCGCGCAGGAAGGCATCGAAGCGATCCAGTGGCAGTGCGGTTGGCTTGTCGTTCTTGTTGAGCGCAATCATCACGCTGCGCAGGCCGTCGTGGCGGAAATACACGTACACGCCATCCTGCGGCGCGAAGTGCACCAGCTTGCCGGTGTGCAGCAGTGGCGTGCGCTTGCGCCAGCCGAACAGCGCGCGGATGTAATCCTGCGCCTCGCGCTGCGCGGCGCTCAATCCCTTGCCGGTGAATGCATCCGTGGCATCGCCGCTCCAGCCACCCGGCATGTCCGCGCGCAGCTGGCCGTCGTTGCGTTCCTTCGGGCCACGCAGCAGCACTTCCGAGCCGTAGTAGAACTGCGGGGTGCCACGCACGGTGGCCAGGTAGGCCATGCCGAGTTTCCACGCGGCCAGGTTTCCATCCAGCTGGGCGAACAGGCGCGCGGTGTCGTGGTTCTCGGCGAACACCACCAGTGCATCCGGGTCCGGGTAGATGAAATCGTTGGCGAGCATTTCGTACAGGCCGACCCAGCCGGTGTCCCAGCTCTCCGGCTGCGACAGCGCGGTGCGCAAGGCGATGTGGACGGGGAAGTCCATCATGCTCGGCATGTGCGGGACATGGCCGCTGGCGTTCTGCTTGCCGCGCTGCCAGTGGGCGACGACCGCCGGGTTGTTGCTCCATTCCTCGCCGACCATCGCGAAGTCGGGGTACTCATCGAGCACCGCCTTCGCCCAGTCGCCGAGGAACTGCGTATCGGCGTAACCAAAGGTGTCCTCGCGGATCCCGGACAGCCCGGCGTACTCGATCCACCACAGCGTGTTCTGGATCAGGTAGCGGGCGAGGTGCGGATTGCGCTGGTTGAGGTCGGGCATCGCGTCGACGAACCAGCCGTCGGTGAAGGCCTGGCGATCGGCCGGCGCCGCATGCGGGTCCTGGATCGCGGTGCGGCGATGGTTGGTCGGCGCGAATTTGCCGCCATGGTTGATCCAGTCCTTCGCCGGCAGGTCGCGCATCCACCAGTGCTTCGAGCCGATGTGGTTGAGCACGATGTCCATGACGATGCCGACGCCCCTGGCCTTCGCCTCGCGCGACAGCGCGCGCACCTCCTCGTTGCTGCCCATCCGCGGATCGGTGCGGTAGAGGTCGGTGATCGCGTAGCCGTGGTAGGAATACGCGGGCTGGTTGTTTTCCAGGAACGGCGTCGGCCACAGCTGGGTGAAGCCCATGCCGGCGATGTAGTCCAGGTGCTGGCGGATGCCGGCGATGTCGCCGCCGTGGCGACCGTTCGGATTGGCGCGATTGGCCGACTCGGTCATGCCCGGGGCGCTGTCGTTGCCTGGATCGCCGTTGGCGAAGCGATCCGGGGTGACCAGGTAGATCGCATCGCGTGCGTCGAAGCCGCGGCGCTGCGCGGAGCCGGGCTCGCGCGCATCGAGTCGCCAGGGATGCGTCGCGACGACCTTGCCGGCCTCGACGAACTCGATGTCGACGGTTCCCGGGGTTGCATCGCCGGCGACCTCGACGGTGACGAACAGGTAATTCGGGTTGTCGGTCTCCTGCACGTCGACGATGGCCACGCCGTCGCGCGACAGCCTTGGCGTCGCGCTGCCGATGTCCTTGCCATGCACGAGCAGTTCGACCCGGTTGTGCTTCATCCCGACCCACCAGTTGGCGGGTTCGATGCGCTCGATGTCGACGGCGCGCGCCGGCGTCGACGGGCCGAGCAGCAGTGCGAGCGTGCAGAGGATCGTGCGCATCAGGCCCCTCCCAAGGCAGCGACGTGCCGCGAGGCTACAAGCGCGGCCGTGCATGAACAACGCAATCGCCCGGGAATACGTATGCAACCGGAACACTGAAAGCTGGTCGGCACACTGCCTGCCGTCATCGGCGCGGGCTATGCTGCGCGTCCACGGGGGAAGCCACGCATGTCCGGACCCAGCAACGCCAACGACACACCGATCACCGACCATCGGCAACTGGTGGAGGTGATGGCCTCGGGCGAAAAGCCGATCGAGGCCTGGCGGATCGGCACCGAGCACGAGAAATTCGGCTTCCGCCTCGACGACCTGCGGCCGCCGACCTTCGAGGGCGAGCGCGGCATCGAGGCGTTGCTGAAGGGGCTGACCCGTTTCGGCTGGGCACCGTACGAAGAACACGGCCGGGTCATCGCGCTGACCAAGGGCATGGCCTCGGTGACGCTGGAGCCGGCCGGGCAACTCGAATTGTCCGGTGCGCCGGTCGAAACCATCCACGACACCTGCAAGGAAGTCGGCAGCCACCTGCGCGAAGTGCGCGCGGTCGCCGACGAACTGCAGCTCGGCTTCCTCGGCATGGGCTTCCAGCCGAAGTGGCGGCGCGACGAGATGCCGTGGATGCCGAAGGGTCGCTACAAGATCATGCGCGAGTACATGCCGAAGGTCGGCTCGCTCGGCCTCGACATGATGACCCGCACCTGCACGGTGCAGGTCAACCTGGACTACGCCAGCGAAGCGGACATGGTGAAGAAGTTCCGGGTGTCGCTGGCGCTGCAGCCCATCGCGACGGCGCTGTTCGCCGATTCGCCGTTCACCGACGGCAAGCCGAACGGCCAGCTCAGCTACCGCTCGCACATCTGGACCGACACCGACCGCGACCGCACCGGCATGCTCGACTTCGTGTTCGAGGACGGTTTCGGCTACGAGCGCTACGTCGACTACCTGCTCGACGTGCCGATGTATTTCAGCTATCGCGATGGCGAGTACATCGACGCCAGCGGCAAGTCGTTCCGCACGTTCCTGCGTGGCGAACTGGACGTGCTGCCCGGCGCGCTGCCGACCATCCGCGACTGGAACGACCACATGACCACCGCCTTCCCGGAAGTGCGGCTGAAGAAGTTCCTGGAGATGCGCGGCGCCGACGGCGGCCCGTGGAATCGCCTGTGCGCATTGCCGGCATTCTGGGTCGGGCTGTTGTACGACGATGCCGCGCTGGACGCGGCCTGGGACCTGGTCAAGGATTTCTCGCTGGCTGAGCGCAACGGCTTGCGCGATGGCGTGCCGAAGCATGCACTCGGGACGCCGTTTCGCAATGGCACGTTGCGCGACATCGCCATCGAGGCGTTGAAGATCGCCCACGCGGGCCTGCGCCGCCGCGCCAAGGCGGATGCCTGCGGCACCGACGAATCCGGTTTCATCGAGCCGCTGCTGGAGATCGCCGAGGCCAACGAGACCCCGGCCGAGCGCAAGCTCGCGCTGTTCCATGGCGAATGGAACGGCTCGGTCGACCCGGTGTTTCGGGAGTTTGCCTACTGATCTCGGGAAGCCATCCATGGCGCAGCATCCGCTCGCCATCCATTGGCTCGCCCTCAGCCAGCGCTCGCCTCGCCGATGCGAGGCGATAGCGCGCCGCCTTCGACCGCGAGTTCGCCTGCAGAGTCAGTAGCGCGACGCCGCCAGCGGTGCGTCCGCCCACTGCCAGGCCTTCGCCAACCGCCGTTCGCTGTCCGCCGCGCCGGGCACGTCGCCCAGCGCGCCTTGCGCCTTGGCCAGCCCGAACAGGGACCAGCCGTTGTCGGGGTAGGCCTGCAGGTCCTGCCGATAGGCCACCGCCGCGCCGGCGGCATCGCCCGCTTCCAGCAGGGCGGCGCCCAGGTACCAGCGCACCGGCAGCGGCCAGTCCGCCGGCTCGTTGTAGTTGAGCTTGTCCTCGGCGGTGGCCGCTTCGCGCAACGCGGCAAGCGCGTCGGCGTTGCGTCCCCGGGCCCGCAGGAGTTCGCCGCGCAGCAATGCATCGGCGACCCGCAGCACCGCGTCGGCGTTGTTCATGCCGAACGCGATGCGCGCCATCGGCGGCGCGACCGCGATCGCGTGCAGTGCATCCGAATCGCGCGCGGCCTGGTTCAGCTTGCCACCGCGCGCATGCGCCATGCCGCGTGCGAAATGGCGGATCGCGGTCGGGAAGGGCAGTTCGTCCGCCGGCGCGGCGTCGGCAAGGATGGCGTCCCATTCGCCGAAGCGGACCTGGGTGAGCAAGGGCGTGACCACGAACAGCTGCATGAATTCCAGGGGTGGCGCACCCATCAGCGCGCGGTCGGCGCGCTGCGCGGTCTGCCCGGCGGCCTGCAGCGCGAGCGTGCGCGAGCCGGTCAGGCCGGCGGACATGGTGGCGAAGTGCCAGTTGTGCGGCACGTAGCCCAGCGGATACACGCCGTTGCTGCCGCGGCAGAACGACAGGAAGGCCTTGTCCGCATTGGCCGCGGCGAAATTGACCAGGGTGGCGTCGTGGTAACGGCCCATGCGGATGTAGGTGTGCGCCGGCATGTGCACCAGGTGGCCGGAGCCCGGTGCGAGCGCGGCCAACGCGTCCGCATAGGGTTCGGCGCGGCCTGGCGTCGGCGAGGCCTCGGTCGCGTGGATGTAGTAGTGCATCGCGCCGATGTGGCGCGGGTTGCGCGCGAGCACGCGTTCGAGCGCGTCGAGGATGCGCGGCGTGTGCGCGGTCTGCTGGCCCGCCGCGGTCCAGTACGCCCACGGCGTGAGGTCCATCAGCGCTTCGGCGAACAGGGTGGCGGCATCGTCGTCGCCCGGGAAGCGCGCGACCACCTTGCCCATCGCCTCGGCATAGGCGCCGTCCAGCGCCTTGCGATCTTGCGGTGCGGGGTTGGCGTAACGCAGCCGCAGCGCCTCGATCAGCGCGCGGTCGGCGGGCCTCGCATTGGCCGACAACGCGACCGCGCGCGTGGCCAGGTCGGTGGCCTGCGCGGCCAGGATCGGATCCATCGGCAGGTTGATGTTGGGGCCGAGCACCAGCGCCTGGCCCCACAGGCACATCGCGCAGCGCGGATCCAGGCGGGCGGCTTCGGCGAACGCGCGCCCAGCGGCCTCGTGGTTGAAGCCATAGGCCATGCGCAGGCCCTGGTCGAAATAGCGTTGCGCGGCCGGAACCGGCGAGCCGATGTCGCGATGCAGGTCGCCGAAGTCGTTGAACAGGGGCGGTGCGGACGCCGATGCCGCGGACGACGGTTTCGGCGTGGGCGTGCCGCAGCCGGCAAGCAGGCATGCGAGGACCAGCAACGGGAACTTCGGCATGGGCGGGCGTCCTCGCAGGCAGGGGCTCAGGATACCGATGCCAACGACCTGGCCAGCGAGGTGCGGACAGCCGCGGCAGCGCGAATGGTCACGCCGGAAACCGATGCTGCAGCGCGTCATGAAACGCGCTAGCCTGCAATGATGACCCCGCTTGCCCGCCCGCTGCGCGAACCCCTCGACTTCGCCGAGTCCGACACCCTGTTGCGCGACGACGTGCGCCGGCTGGGCGCGATGGTCGGCGACATGCTGGCCGAGCAGGTGTCGCCGGAATTCCTCCAGCAGGTCGAAGCCTTGCGGCGCATCGCGATCGCCCGCCGCGAACAGGGGGAGCCGGTGGATACGCTGGCGGAGCGCCTGTCCGAAGTCGCGTTGGGCGATGCCGAGGCCCTAGTGCGTGCGTACGCGGGTTACTTCGGCGCGACCAACGTCGCCGAGCGCGTGCATCGCATCCGCCGCCGCCGCGATTACCAGCGCACGGGCAGTGCGCCGCAGCCGGGAAGCCTGCAGGCGGTATTGCGCGAATTGCGCGACGACGGCGTCGGCCTCGCCGAGTTGCAGGCATTGCTGCCGCGGATGTGCGTGGAGCCGGTGTTCACCGCGCATCCGACCGAAGCGATGCGACGCGCGTTGCTGCTGAAGGAACGCACCATCGTCGAACGCCTGGTCGCCGACATCGACCGCACCCGCACGCCGCCGGAGCGCCGCGCCGACGACGCGCGCATCCGCCAGTCGCTGACCACCACCTGGCAGACCACCGAGGTGCCGCCGCACAAGCCGACCGTCGCCGACGAGGTCGAGCACATCGGCTTCTATCTCTCCAGCGTGCTGTACCGCGTCCTGCCGGTGTTCTACGAGGCGTTCGCGGATGCGATCGAGGCGGTGTACGGCGAGCGCATCGCCTTGCCGCCGCTGCTGCGCTTCGGCACCTGGGTCGGCGGCGACATGGACGGCAACCCGAACGTCGGTGCCACCACCGTGCGCGACGCGCTGGCGGCGCAACGCATGCAGGCGCTGGGCTGCTACCAGTCCGACCTACGCGCGCTGGGCGATATCCTTACCCAGAGCGAGGAACGCATCGGCTTCGATGACGGGATCAAAGCGCGCACCGACGAATACAAGGCGCTGCTGCCGGAAAGCGCGGTTCGCGCGCGGCCGCGGTTGGCCAACATGCCGTACCGGCAATTGCTCGGACAGATGCGCGCGCGCCTGGCCGCGACCCTCGCCGGATCCGCGGGCGCCTACGCGGATGCCGGCGCCTTCATCGCCGACCTCGAACTGATCGATGCCAGCCTGGCCCGCCATCGCGGCGACCAGGCCGGTCGCTTCGCCCTGCAGCGCGTGCTGTGGCGCGCGCGCACCTTCGGCTTCCATATGGCCGCGCTGGACCTGCGCCAGGATTCCGCCGCGCACGACGATGCGCTGGCCGCGCTGGACGACCGCGCGGACTGGGCGGCACAGTCGGTGCCGGCGCGCGTCGAGCGCCTGCATGCGTTGATCGAGGGCGCAGCCGCGCCCGCGCCGAACGCGCCGTCGGCGGTGTCCACGCTGGCGGTGTTCCGTACCGTGCACGAATTGCGCCGCACGCTCGGCGAACATGCGTTCGGGCCCTACATCATCAGCATGAGCCGCAGCGCCGCCGACGCGCTGGCCGTGCTCGCGCTGGCGCGGATCGCCGGCTGCGTCGACGACGACGCGGTGCCGCTCGACGTCGCGCCGTTGTTCGAGACCGTGGACGACCTGCAGGCCGCGCCGGCGGTGATGCGCGCGCTGTTCGCCGATCCGGTCTACCGACGCCACCTCGCCGCCCGCGGCGAGCGCCAGACCGTGATGCTGGGTTACAGCGACAGCGCCAAGGATGGTGGCCTGCTGGCCTCGCGCTGGGCGCTGCAACGCGCGCAGGTGGAGTTGCTGGAACTGGCCCGCGAGGCCGGCGTCGGCATCGTGTTCTTCCACGGCCGCGGCGGTTCGGTGAGCCGCGGCGGCGGCAAGACCGAGCGCGCGATCATCGCCGCGCCGCGCGGCTCGGTGGACGGGCGCATGCGCGTCACCGAGCAGGGCGAGGTGATCCATCGCAAGTACGGCATCCGCGCGCTGGCGCTGCGCAACCTCGAGCAGATGACCGGCGCGGTGCTGCGCGCCAGCCTGCGACCGCGTCCGCCGGAACCGCGCGAGGCCGCATGGCGCGCCATCGCGGTCGAACTCGCGCAAGCCTCGCGCGCGCACTATCGCGCGCTGGTGCACGAGCGCGACGACTTCCCCGCCTACTTCCGCGCCGCCACCCCGATCGACGTGATCGAGCAGTTGCGGATCGGCTCGCGCCCGTCGCGGCGTCGCGATGGCGGCATCGCCAACCTGCGCGCGATCCCGTGGGTGTTCGCGTGGTCGCAGAACCGCTCCGGCCTGACCGGCTGGTACGGCGTCGGCAGCGCCCTGCAGCAGGGCATCGACGCGCACGGGCTGGAGGCGATGGCGGCGATGGCGCGCGACTGGCCGTTCCTGGCCGCCGCGATCGACGACGTCGAGATGCTGATGGCGAAGTCCGACATCGACATCTTCGAGCGCTACTCGCTGCTCGCCGGCGACGCCCACGATGCGTTCTTCCCGCAGGTCGCCGCGGAGTTCGAACGCACCCGCGACGCCATCCTGGCGATCAAGGGCCGTGACACGCTGCTCGCCGACGACTACCGGCTGCGCCTGTCGATCCGCCTGCGCAATCCCTACGTCGACCCGATCAGCCTGCTGCAGGTCGACCTGCTGCGTCGCTGGCGGGCGAGCGGTCGCGAGGACGAAGCATTGCTGCGCGCGCTGGTGGCGACGGTCAACGGCATCGCCGCGGGCATCCAGAACACGGGGTGAGCATCGGCGCGGTGGAAGATGCTCCCGTGGAAGCCACTCCCGCGGGCAACCTACAATGACGGCCTCGCATCGATCCCGGAGTCCGCCATGAAATCCCGTGCCGCCGTCGCCTTCGCCGCGGGCGAACCGCTGAAGATCGTCGAGATCGATGTCGCCCCGCCGCAAAGGGGCGAGGTGCTGGTCCGGATCACCCACACCGGCGTCTGCCACACCGATGCATTCACGCTGTCCGGCGATGATCCGGAAGGCCTGTTCCCGGTGGTGCTGGGCCATGAAGGCGCGGGCATCGTGGTCGAGGTCGGCGAGGGCGTGACCAGCGTGGCGCCCGGCGATCACGTGATCCCGCTGTACACCGCCGAATGCGGCGAATGCCTGTTCTGCAAATCCGGCAAGACCAACCTGTGCACCTCGGTGCGCGCGACCCAGGGCAAGGGCGTGATGCCGGACGGCACCTCGCGCTTCAGCTACGAAGGCCAGCCGCTGTATCACTACATGGGCTGCTCGACCTTCAGCGAATACACCGTGGTCGCCGAGGTGTCGCTGGCGAAGATCAATCCCGACGCGAACCCGGAGCAGGTCTGCCTGCTCGGTTGCGGCGTGACCACCGGGATCGGCGCGGTGCACAACACGGCGAAGGTACAGGCGGGCGATTCGGTCGCCGTGTTCGGCCTGGGGGGCATCGGCCTGGCGGTGATCCAGGGCGCGCGCCAGGCCAAGGCGGGGCGGATCATCGCCATCGATACCAATCCCGCCAAGTTCGACATGGCCCGCGAATTCGGCGCCACCGACTGCCTCAACCCGAAGGACTTCGACAAGCCGATCCAGCAGGTGGTGGTCGAGATGACCGGCTGGGGCGTGGACCACAGCTTCGAGTGCATCGGCAACGTGCAGGTGATGCGCGCGGCGCTGGAATGCGCGCATCGCGGCTGGGGCCAGTCGGTGATCATCGGCGTGGCGGGCTCGGGGCAGGAAATTTCCACCCGCCCGTTCCAGTTGGTGACCGGGCGCAAGTGGATGGGCACCGCGTTCGGCGGGGTGAAGGGCCGCAGCCAGTTGCCCGGCATGGTCGAGGACGCGATGGCCGGCGAGATCCAGCTTGCGCCGTTCGTGACCCACACGATGGAACTCGATGGCATCAACGACGCCTTCGACCTGATGCACGAGGGCAAGTCGATTCGCAGCGTGGTGCGGTTCTAATGGGAGTGGTCTGATGCAACGGATCGAACACCGCGCCTGCTTCGGCGGCTGGCAGGATGTCTACGAACATGCGTCGGCGACGCTCGGCTGCACGATGCGGTTCGCGATCTACCTGCCGCCGCAGGCCGGGCACGGCACGGTGCCGGTGCTGTACTGGCTGTCGGGGTTGACCTGCAACGAGCAGAACTTCATCACCAAGGCGGGTGCCCAGCGCTACGCGGCCGAGCACGGCATCGCCATCGTCTGTCCCGACACCAGCCCGCGTGGCGACGACGTGGCCGATGCCGAAGGCTACGACCTCGGCAAGGGCGCGGGCTTCTACGTCAATGCGACGCAGGCGCCGTGGGCCGCGCACTACCGCATGCACGATTACGTGGTCGACGAGTTGCCGGCGCTGGTCGAGGCGAATTTCCCGGTCACCGATGCACGCGCGATCAGCGGGCATTCGATGGGCGGGCACGGCGCGCTGGTGCTGGCCCTGCGCAACCCGGGACGCTACCGCAGCGTGTCGGCGTTCTCGCCGATCGTGGCGCCATCGAGGGTGGCGTGGGGCGAGAAGGCATTGACCGCCTACCTCGGCGAGGACCGCGCGACGTGGAGGGCCTGGGATGCCTGCGAACTGGTGAAGCAGGCGTCCGACAAGCTGCCGCTGCTGGTCGACCAGGGCGGCGACGACGAATTCCTCGACGTTCAGTTGCGCCCGCAACTGCTGCAGGCCGCCGCGGTCGCCGCCGGGCATCCGCTGCAGTTGCGGATGCGGCCCGGTCATGACCACAGCTACTACTTCATCGCCAGCTTCATCGGCGAACACATCGCCCACCACGCCGCCGCGTTGCATGGCGAAGCGACGGCGCATGCGGGCGTGGCGCACGAGCACCACGACGGTTGCGGGCACTGAAGTTCAGCTGTCGACGTTCGTCGGATCGGCCGGGATGACGTCGGCATAGAGGAAACGACCGTCGCGCAGGATGGTGGTGCCGCGCTGCAGCTCAAGCGGCGCGGCGAACATCGGGCCGGCCTCCACGCAGGTATGGAATTCGCCGTGCTCGCCGCAGGGATCGATGCCCGCGGGGAGGTCGGCGAGCAGCGATGCATCGAAGTCGCGCCCGGCGAAGGCGCCATCGAGCTGGGTGGTGTCCACGCAGCACAGGCTGGCGCGCAGGCCGCCGGCGATCATCTCGCGCGCGAGCAGCGCGGTATCGCTGCCGAACAAAGGGTAGTGCGGGCGCCAGCCGAGGCGGCCACACAGCACGTCGCGGTAAGCCTTGATGTCGGCGAGGAACAAGTCGCCGAAGGCGATGTCGCGCAGGCCGGGCCAGCGCCCCTGCGCGCTCGCCAGTGCCGCCGCGAACGCTGCTTCGTAGGTCGCGTTGTCGCACGCCTGCGGGATGCGCGCCTGCAGCACCGGCAGTCCGGTCGCGCGCGCCTGTTGCTGCAACACGTCGACCCGGATGCCCTGCATCGAGACGCGCTCGAAGCCTTCGGTGACGGTGGTCAGCAGGCCGACCACCTCGAGTTCGCGGCGCTGGCGCAGGACGTGCAAGGCCCATGCCGCGTCCTTGCCGCCACTCCACGACAGCAGCGCGGGCGTCGCCAACGCCGCGGCGTCAGGCGGAGGTCACGTCGCGCAGCTGCCAGCCATTGCCGGCCAACAGGCCCAGCCGCTGGCGCAGCAGCGAGGACGGCAACGCGGTGGTCACGACCAGCCCGACCTGCAGGTCTTCCTGCTTGCCGGTCACGCTGGCGCCCGCGTCGGTCGCACCCAGCGCGTCGTCCACCGCGTCCGGGTCTTCCTGCCGGTCGCGCCAGCGCCGGAACAGCACGTCGTTGCGCAACGCCTCCTGCAGTTCCGCGGCGAGTCCCTCGGCGCCCTGCGCGCGGAAGGCGAGGCCGGGGTCGTTGCCGCGCGCGCGCGCGGGGTCGGGGAGGCTGATGTAATAGCGGGTCGCCATGTGCATTCCATCGTGGGGGCAATGCCCACAGCCTAGTGGCTCGCCGTTAGCGCGGCGTCTTCGCCGTGCGCGCTCACTCGAACTTGTGGGGCTCGCTGGCGAACCCGAGCACCATCGCGCCGCGGCCGACGTTGACCAGACCAGACAGGCCCATGAAGCTCTCGAACACCTCCACGTTGTGCTCGGCGCAGGTTTCGCGCAGGCGCTCGTAGCCGGGCAGCTGGCGCATCTCCGCCATCTCGCCGCCGTAGCTGAGGTTCATGGTCGGGGTCAGCAGGCCGGCACGCACGCGCTTGCCCGCGAAGTCGAACATCTTCTCGACCGCCGCGCTGAAGCCCTTGACCTTGCCAACCGGGCTGGTCTCGCCGCGATGGCAGGTGAGGATCGGCTTGATGTCGAGTGCCGTCCCCAGCGCCGCACTGAAGAAGCTCACGCTCTTGTCGCCGCGTTTCTTGATCCGGTTGCGCAGGTAGTGCAGGTCCGGCGGCACCATGTAGCCATGGGTGTTGTTCGCCAGGTTCTCCAGGTGCGCGCGGATCTTCGGCGGCGTCTCCCCGCCGGCGCGCATCCGTGCCGCTTCGATCGCGAGCACGCCCACCCCGGCGAACACGTTCTGGCTGTCGATCACCCGCAGCGAGAACGGGGTGTTGTTGCCGGACGCGGCGCGCACCGGCTTGTAGTCGTTGAGGATGGTGTAGCTGGCCTGCTGCGCGTTGTCGAAGATGCCGCTGCGCGTGCGCGTGGTGCAGATGCAGAACACGTAGTCGTAGTCCAGGACCAGCTTGTTCAGGAACAGGTCGTGCACCTGCTGCACGGTGTAGGGCGTGGTTTCGGCGTTGTAGGCTTGGGCCGCGGTGTCGCCGGTGAGGAAGTTGAGCGTGGCTTGTTCGTTGCGCATGTCGGCCAGCACCGCGTTGCCGATCTGCACGGTCACCGGGAGGATGGTGATGTCTTCCCGCTCGATGAAGTCTGCCGGCACGTCGCATGCCGAATCCACCACGATGCCGATGCGCATTCGACCTGCTCCCGTCCCCCGATCGTTGCGCCGAACGTACCGCAACTGCGCGTCGCTTGCATCTGTACGAAGGGGGAAGCGATGTTGTCCTGCAACATCCGGATGGTCGTGATTCAGCCGGCGGACGAGATCCGCGCGCTGCGAGCGATCCTCAGTGCCACAACCCCAGGACCAGCCCGTACAGGGTGAACTGGAGGGTGTGGTAGCCGCCATCGATCAGCCACAGCTTGAAGCTGCGGCCGGCGAAGGCGTAGTTGATGCCGAAGCTGGTGGCGACGTACGCGAGGCCGATCACGAACCCGGCGTGCAGCGCGACATGCAGGTGGGGCATCGGGCCCAGGTAGACCGCGAATGCGATCGCCGCGACCAGTGCGGCGACGAAGGCGGTGCCGAACACCTTGCCCGGGTGGCCGGGCGCCATCGCATCGGCAGTCGTGCCGTTCTCGCGGCACCAGGCATGCTTGAACAGGGGGCCGTACCAGAGACCGCCCAGCATGAAGGCGGACACCGCCGCCACCAGCACCGCCAGCCAGTTGATGCCTTCAAGACTCATGGGATGCTCCTGGGTCCAATGCCGACAGCGAGCTTACGCCGGCTGGCGGGGGGATGGTCGGGTCGACGGCGCCTGCGGTGCAGGCTCAGCGTGCGTCGGGGTAGCGGCGTGGCAAGCCGTTGTCGGGATGCAGGTAGCGGTCGCGCAGTTCGGTCTGGCGCGAACGCATCGGGATCGCGCGACCGTCCAGCCAGACCTGGCGGGCGATGTTGGCCACGTCCAGCGGGTCGCCGCTCCACAGCACCAGGTCGGCGCGCTGGCCGATCGCGATGCTGCTGCCGATGTCGGGGCCGACGCCCAGCGTGTTCGCCGGCACCGTGGTCAGCCCGGCCAGTGCCGCGTCCCATGGCAGGCCGTTGGCGACGGCGTTGCCGGCCAACTGGCGGATCTTGCGCGCGTTGTGCGAGGCATCGCCGCCCTGGAAGAAGCTGACCCTGACCCCGGACGCATGCAGGCGCGCGGCGTTCTCCAGGGTTGCGCCCAGTTCGTCGAAGTCTGCCGGCAGGTTGGCCAGTGCATCCACGAACACCGGCACGTTGGCGGCGGCGATGGCGGGTGCGACCTTCCAGGCTTCCGCGGCGCCGACCAGGGCGATGCGCACGTCGCGTGCCTTCGCCCAGCGCAACACCCGCACGATGTCGGAGGCACGCTGGATGCGCACGAACATCCGTCCAGAAGATGCCCGCCCGCCGCTGCCGAGGTATTTCGCCAGGGTGGCGCGACCGGCCGGGGTCAGCAGCGCGAACCGCGAATCCGTCGGGATGCGCCCGCGCACCTCGTCGATCAGCTGGTCCAGCAGCATCCATTGCGCAGCGCGTGAACTGCCGCTGAGGTTGGCGCCATCACCGCCCAGGGTGACGAACAGCGCGCGCGGGCCGACCGCATCCAGGCTGCCGTCCAACCGCACCGCGCCGCCCTGGCCGGCGACCAGCGAACCGCCGGGCCGGCTGCCTGCCGACAACAGCGTCCAGCCGATGCCCTCCACCCGCGCCACCGGCACCAGGATCGAATCCGGGTTGTAGGCCAGGGTGACGTCGAACTCGGGGCGCACCTGCATGTCGCTGGCGTCGCTGCCCAATGCGAGGCTGGCGTCGACCGTGGACGATTCGCCGGAGACCTCCTCCACGCCGATGTCGGTGATGCCGCCGAACAGCGCGGGTGTCAGCGGCTGCCCCTGCGCATCGACCACCGTGGCGCTGCCGGCAGCCAGGCCGCTGCCGATCGCGGCGATGCGGCCGTCGCGCACCAGCACGTCGGTTGCGCGCAGCGTGCCGCGCGCGCTGGCGGTGTGCACGGTGGCGTTGCGGATCAAGAGGTCCTGTGCGGAGGCGATGCCGCTGGCGGCCAGCAATGCCGCGGCCAATGCGAGGCGCTTCATTGCACGACTCCGCGCGACGGCGATTGCCCGAGCAGGAAGTCCGACGTCGGCTGCCGCGTGCGGTCGCGGCGGTCGTACAGGCGCGCGCCATCCACGTAGACCTGTTCGGCCTGCGCATAGCTGCTGAACGGACTGCCGTTCCACAGCACCACGTCGGCCATCTTGCCGGCCTCCAGCGTGCCGGTCTGCCCGAGGATGCCCATCGCCTTCGCCGGGTTGCGGGTGATCCACTGGATCGCGTGCTCGGGCGTGATCGCGATGCCGACGCGGCCGGCGTTGGCGATCACCTTCGCGGCTTCCTGGTTGAGCCGCTGGATGCCTTCATCGGAATCCGAGTGGACGATCGCGCAACCGTCCTTCGCCCGGTCGACCAGCGCGATGTTTTCCTGGATGCCGTCGAAGCTTTCCATCTTGAAGCCCCACCAGTCGGCCCAGAGCGCACCACACACGCCCTCGGCGCCCAGCCGGTCGGCGATCTTGTACGCCTCCACGGCATGGTGGAACGCCGCGATCCGGAAGCCGAACTCCTTCGCCAGGTCGAGCATGATCGCCATCTCGTCGGCGCGGTAACAGTGGATGTTGACCCGGATGTCGCCGTTGATCGCGCCGGCCAGGGTGTCCAGCTTGAGGTCGCGCTTGCCCGGACCCTCCGGCTTGTCCGCGGCTTCCTGGCGCTTCTTCATGTACTCGGCGGCGTCCGCGAACGCGGCGCGATAGCCGGCGATGTTGCCCATCCGCGTCGATGGCCCGCCCTTGCTGCCGTACACGCGCTTGGGGTTCTCGCCGCAGGCCATCTTCAGGCCCCACGGCGCGCCGGGGAACTTCATCCCCTGGTAGGTCACCGAGGAGACGTTCTTCAACGTCACTCCGCGCCCGCCGATCAGGTTGGCGCTGCCCGGCAGGATCTGCAGCGCGGTCACGCCGCCGGCCAGCGCGGCATGGAAACCCGGGTCCTGCGGCCAGATCGAGTGCTCGGCCCAGACCTGGGCGGTGACCGGCGACGTCGCTTCGTTGCCGTCGCTGTGCGCGCTCATGCCCGGGCTGGGATACACGCCGAGGTGCGAATGGATGTCGATGATGCCGGGCGTCACCCACTTGCCGGTGGCGTCGACGCGCACCGCATCGGCCGGCGCCTCCACGTCGGCGCCGACGGCGACGATCCTGCCGTCGCGCATCAGCACGTCGGCATCGTCCAGGCGGCTGCCGGTGCCGGTCAGCACGGTCGCATGCTGCAACAGCACCGGCGGACTGGCGATGCGCTGGTAGGTGCCGGGATACGGGTCGGTGGTGAAGCCCGGCTCGGCCTTCGCAGTGCCGGCGGGCCTGGAGGCGGGCGTGCTGGCGCAGCCGGCCAGCAACACCGCGGCAAGCGCGGCGGTCGTCGTCTTCATCGTGGTTCCCCAACGCACGGTGCGTGATGCCGAACCCTAACCCGGCCTGCGCCCACGCGCCACATGACCGAGGTCATGGTGACGTGGGAATATCGGCGCAATGACAACGAGGCGGGAACGCGCATGAAGAGCAAGCAGGACATCGTCGACAACTGGCTGCCGCGCTACACCGGAGTGCCACTGGAGGGCTTCGGCGAGCACGTCCTGCTGACCAATTTCGGCGGTTACCTCGGGCATTTCTCCGAGATGACCGGGGCGCCGGTGGTTGGCATGGACCGGCCGATGCCGAGCGCCACCGCCGACGGCATCACCATGATCAACTTCGGCATGGGCAGTCCGAACGCAGCCACGGTGATGGACCTGCTGTCGGCGATCTCGCCGAAGGCGGTGCTGTTCCTCGGCAAGTGCGGCGGCCTGAAGCGCAAGAACCAGCTCGGCGACCTGGTGCTGCCGATCGCCGCGATCCGCGGCGAGGGCACCAGCAACGACTACCTGCCCGCGCAGGTGCCGGCGCTGCCGGCGTTCGCCCTGCAGCGCGCGGTGTCCACCATGATCCGCGACCTCGAGCTGGACTACTGGACCGGCACCGTCTACACGACCAACCGCCGGGTGTGGGAACACGATGCGGAATTCAAGGCGAAGTTGCGCGCGATGCGCTGCATGGCGATCGACATGGAAACCGCCACGGTGTTCGCCGCCGGCTTCGCCAACCGCTTGCCGACTGGCGCGCTGCTGCTGGTCAGCGACCAGCCGATGATCCCGGAAGGCGTCAAGACCGAGGCCAGCGACGCGCGCGTCTCCGCCGACTACGTGCAGAACCACATCAAGGTCGGCATCGAGGCCCTGCGCCTGATTCGCCGCCACGGCAAGTCGGTGCGCCACCTGAAGTTCGACGAGTGAGCCGCGCCATCGCAACCGGGCTGGTCGACTTCTGGCGCGATGCCGGCATGGCTCAGTGGTTCCGCGGCGGAGAGGCCTTCGACGCCGAATGCCGCGCGCGCTGGCTGGGTGCGCATTTCGCCGCCGCACGCCGCGAGTTCGAATCGTGGATGGACGACGCCGATGGCGCGCTCGCGCTGGTGCTGCTGCTGGACCAGATCCCGCGCAACGTGTTCCGCGGCAGCGGGCATGCCTTCGCCACCGATCCGCTCGCGCTGCACTACGCGCGGCGTGCCATCGATTCGGGCCATGACGCGGCGGTCGATGCCGGCCTGCGCCTGTTCTTCTACATGCCGTTCGAGCACTCGGAAGCGATCACCGACCAGGATCGCGCGGTGGAACTGTTCAGCGCGCTCGGCAACAACGACCTGCTCGGTTACGCGAACGCGCACCGCGAGGTGATCGCGAGGTTCGGCCGCTTCCCGCATCGCAACCGCGCGTTGGGGCGCGTCAACACTCCGGAAGAGCAGGCGTGGCTGGATGCGGGCGGCGGGTTCTGACATAGGGCGCGCCTTGGCGCACCATCGCAAACGCAGGCGACGATTCCGGTTGCACCCTATGCGTTGGAGCTCAGTAGCGCGGGATCGCCGGGTCCAGCTGCGCCCACGCATCGATGCCGCCGGTGATGTTGTGCACCCTGGTGAAGCCGAGCGCACGGAAGTGCTCGGCGGCCTGTCCACTGCGCCCACCGTGGTGGCAGAGGAAGGCGAGCGGGGTGTCCTTCGGCCAGCCCTCGATCTCGTCCGGGCCGTCATCGAAGGTCGCGTAGGCGATCGCGAGGGAGGCCTGGGCGCGCTCCTCGGCTGGGCGCACGTCGACGATGGTCAGCGTGCCCGCACGTGCCTGTTCATCGGCCTGTGCCGGTGTGAGGTTGCGCACCTTCGGCGGCGCGTTCGGGTTGTCGATCACCAGGCCGCGGCCGCGCTCGTCGTCGGCCCAGTCGATCGCCAGGCCGCGCGCGCGCTGTGCGCTGGCCAGGTCGAACTGCACGCGGATGCCGGCGGACTCGCTGGCGATCGCGGCATCGTCGTGCGGCGCCAGCTGCAGGCGTGCGTTGAAGCCGCGGTCGACGTCGATCTGCAGCGCATAACCTTCGCCGGCATCGTCGATCGCCTTGCGCAGTAGTTCAGCAGCTGGCGCGGTGATGGTGATCGCGGGCGGCGTGCGATCCGGCGCCGGCAAGCCCAGCGCGGCATGCAGCTCGCCGCTGCCGGCCATCTGCAAGATGATGTCGGAGCCGCCGATCAGTTCGCCGCCGATGTACAGCTGCGGGATCGTCGGCCAGTCGCCGTAGGCCTTGATGCCCTCGCGGATCTCCGGATCCGACAGCACGTCGACGTGCGCATAGGTCGCGCCGGCGGCGTCGAGCGCGCCCACCGCCTTCGACGAGAAGCCGCACTGCGGCGCATTCGGGTTGCCCTTCATGAACAGGACGACGGGGTTGGCGGCCAGCAGGGTGTCGATGCGGGCGCGCAGGGCGGGGTCGAGGGACATGGGGAAATCCGGCAGCGAAATGGGGTCGGAGTGAATTTTGCGCCGATTCTGTCCGGCTTGCGCGAAGACCGCCGTCGCAAAACTTCACTCTGACCCCATTTCTTGCATTTCTTCCGGGTCAGCGGTTCGCCAGCAAGCGCTTCGCCACCGGCAACGCCGCATCGGCCCAGCGCGCGTATTGCGCGGCCGACGGATGCAGGCCGTCATCCGCCAGCATCGCCGGCGCGCCACCCCCATCGCGACTGATGCCGGTGATGTCGACGAAGGCGACGCCGTGCGCCTCGCACAACTCGCCTGCGGCGGCGTTGTAGGCATCGAGGTCGTCGCCGATGGCCTGGCGGTCGCGACCGCCGGCGAAGGCGAACGGGGTCACGCCCCAGTCCGGGATCGACAGCACCAACGCGCGGTCCGTGCGGTCGCCGGCCAGCGCGATCGCACGCTGCAGCAGGCGGGCGAACTCGCCGAGGTAGTCGTCGACGTCGCGGCCGCGGTACTGGTTGTTGACGCCGATCAACAGGCTGACGAAATCCCATTCGCCCAAGGGCTCGGCCGCGTCCATCGCCGCCGACAGCTCATCGGTGGTCCAGCCGGTGGTCGCGATGATGCGCGGATCGGCGATCGCGATGCCGGCGTCGCGCAGGCCATGCGCGAGTTGCATCGGCCAGCGGCCGGCGTCGTCGACGCCTTCGCCGATGGTGTACGAGTCGCCGAGTGCGAGGTAGGACAGGGTGTCTGGCATTTCCCGCACTGCTCCTGTGGGAGGGCCTTCAGGCTCGATGATCTGGACCGCGATCGGGCCTGAAGGCCCTCCCGCAAGAGCCGGTCAACGGACCCGCATCAGGCCACGGCGCTGCGCTGGCCGGTGCTCGCCACGGCGCGTCGCGACAGCACGCGGTCGATGCGTGCGAACACTTCGCGCAGCACCGGCGCTTCCGGCAGCAGGGTGACGCGGAAGTGGTTGCGGTACGGCACGTTGAAGCTGCTGCCCGGGACGATCAGCACGTCCTCCTGCTCGAGCATCTGCAGGGCGAAGTCGTGGTCGTCGAAGCCGCGGGCGGCGTCGCCGACCACCTGCGGGAAGCCGTACAGCGCCCCGGCCGGTGCGACCAGCGACAGGTGTGGACTGGCCTCGCAGGCCTCGATCAACGCCTTGCGGGTCTCGTACAGGCGGCCGCCCGGCTGGCACAGCGGCGTGATGGTGTCGGCGCCATGCAGGGCCTGTTCGATCGCGAATTGCCCGGGCACGTTGGCGCACAGGCGCAGCGCGCCGAGCAGGTCCATCGCATGGTGGAAATCGCCGCAGGCCATCGGGTCGCCGCTCAGCACCGCCCAGCCCACCCGCCAGCCGCAGGCGCGATGCACCTTGGACAGGCCGCCGAAGCTCAGGCACGGCAGGTCACCGGCCAGCGGCGCGATCGGCTGGAACACTTCGCCGTCGTAGAGGATGTGGTCGTAGATCTCGTCGACCAGCAGCAGCAGGCGGTAGCGCTGGGCGATCGCGACGATGCGCTCCAGCAGGTCGCGCGGGTAGTTGGCGCCGGTCGGGTTGTTCGGGTTGATCAGCACGATCGCGCGGGTGCGCGACGACACCAGCGACTCGATCTGGTCGGGATCGGGCAGGAAGCCGTTCTCGCGGTCGCACTTGTAGTAGACCGGGCGACCGTCGTTGAGGATGGTGGCGGCGCTCCACAGCGGGTAGTCCGGCGATGGCACCAGCACTTCCTCGCCCGGGTTGAGCAGGGCGCGCAGGGAAATGTCGATCAGTTCGCTGACGCCGTTGCCGATGAACACGCGCTCCGGCGAGGCGTTCGGGGTGCCGCGTGCCCGGTGGAAGGCGGCGATGGCTTCGCGCGCTTCCGGCAGGCCCTGCTGGTGGGTGTAGGGATCGGTGCTGGCGATGTGGTCGGCGATCGCGCGCTGCAGGTGGCCTGGGGCGCGGAACCCGAAGGCGCCGGGGTTGCCGATATTGAGCTTGATCAGGCTGCGGCCCTGGCCTTCCAGCTCGCGTGCGCGCCGGGCGAGTTCGCCGCGGATCTCGTAGCGGACTTCAGTCAGGCGGGTGCGGGTGGCGATCTTGTTGCGGGGGTTGTACGACGACATCGGCGCGACAGGGCTGTGAAAACGAGGCTGCAAGCCTAGCGGAAAAGGGGTGGGGGCGCCTCGCGAGCCCGCCGCGGCGTGGTTCCGCGCGCGGAGCCCAGGCGGCGAATCCTGCGCTCGCCGCACAACGCCGCCGGCGACGAGGGCTAGAATCCCCGCATGACGGCATCCCGACACGCATGACTCCCCTGCAGGCCATCGGCTGGCGCTGGACCGCCCAGACCCTCGATCCGGCCTGGACCATGTTGATGGCGGCGCATCCCGATGCCCGCCCGGCCCGCATTACCGAACAGCATCGCAGTGGCTATCACGTGTCGGAGGCGATCGATGTCGCCCATCGCGCGGAGTCGCTGCCGGAGTGGCAGCGCGCCGGCAGCTACCGCAAGGGCGAGATCAACCCGGAGTCGCGCCCCGCGGTCGGCGACTGGGTGCTGGTCGAGGGCGAGGCCCCGAACGCACTGCGCATCGTCGCGTTGCTGCCGCGGTTTTCCGCGATCAAGCGCGGCGCCGCCGGCGAGCACTACAAGCAGCAGGTGATCGCCGCCAACATCGACACCGTGTTCGTGGTCTGCGGGTTGGACGCGGATTTCAATCCGCGCCGGATCGAGCGCTACCTGCTGCTGGTCGGCGGCAGTGGCGTGCAGCCGGTGGTGGTGCTGACCAAGTCCGACAAGGACGGTGCCGACGTCGAGGCGGCGCTGCACGAATTGCGCGCGCTGGGCTCGCCGGTGCTGGCGGTCAACGCGAAGGATGCGGGCAGCACGGCCGCGCTCGTGCCCTGGCTGGGCGACGGCCAGAGCATCGTGCTGGTGGGCAGTTCCGGTGCCGGCAAGTCGACGCTGACCAACACCCTGCTCGGCAGCGAGAAGATGAAGACCGGCGCGGTGCGCGAGAGCGACGACCGCGGCCGCCACACCACCACCCATCGCGCCCTGATCGCGTTGCCGTCGGGTGCCTGCATGATCGACACGCCGGGCATGCGCGAGCTGAAGCCGACCGGCGAGGAGGCGGTGGCCGAGAGCTTCGCCGATGTCGAGGCGCTGGCCGTGCGCTGCAAGTTCAACGACTGCAAGCACCTGAAGGAACCCGGTTGCGCGGTGCGCGCCGCGATCGAGCGCGGCGAGGTGGATGGCGAGCGCGTCGCCAACTTCCTCAAGCTCAGTGCGGAGGTCGCGGGCGCGGCCCACCAACTCGCGACGCGCCTGGCGCAGAAGGCCGATGCGCGGGTGCAGGGCAAGTCGCTCAGCAAGCGGCTGGACGAGAAATATGGGCGGCATTGAGCGACGGGCCTGCGGCCGGGGTGCTTTCCCTGTGGGGAGCGCATGACCGTGACCACTGACGCCATCGCCCACCACGCCGCGCTCGATGCGCGCATGGCGAAGGCGGCGCGCGGCATCCGCCTGCTCAGCCTGGTCAGCTGGCCGGCGAGCGAGCAGCAGGCGTTCCTGGCAGGCCTGGAACGCGGCAACCCGGCATTGCCGGCGTACCAGTATCCGAAATACGATTTTTCCGAGGCGCGGCGCGAGTTCGACGCGATCGCCGCCGCCGCCGATCCGACCCATGCGCTCGGCATCTACCTGATCGAGTCGGCGCACAGCTGGGGGCTGGCCGCGGAGCTGCTGGAGAACCTCGGCACCCCGCGCGTGACCGAGCTGTCGGTCGCCTTGTTCGGCAAGCCGGAACACGTGCTGCCGGGCGGCGCGACGACGCGCGAGGCGGCCAACCACTTCATCGCGATCGCCAATGAACTGGACCGGGAACTGCTGGCGCCATCGGAGCAGGTGGCGATCTCGGCGACGTCGCTGGCGTTGCAGTTGCAGGCCTCGCTCGACGACTATTTCGACGCGCGGGTGATCACGGTCGAACTCGACCCGGACCTGATCGCCAAGGCCGCGGCCGGACCGAACCGCATCCGCCTGCGCGCCGGCGCCGCGTTCTCCGACTACGACCGCCACCAGCTGTTGCAGCACGAGGCCTTCGTGCATTCGCTGACCGCGCTCAACGGCCAGCTGCAGCCGGTGTTGCCGAGCCTGTCGCTGTCGTCGCCGCGCACCACCGCGACCCAGGAAGGATTGGCGGTGTTCGCCGAGCAGATCACCGGCAGCATCGACATCGAACGCATGAAGCGGGTCAGCCTGCGCATCGAGGCGGTGGCGATGGCGCTGGAAGGCGCCGACTTCCGGCAGGTGTTCCGTTATTTCCAGGACGCCGGCCAGGCCAACCTGGAGAGTTTCACCTCGGCGCAGCGCGTGTTCCGCGGTGTGCCGACCACCGGCGGCTACGCCTTCACCAAGGACACGGTGTACCTGCGCGGGTTGATCGGCGTGCACACCTTCTTCCGCTGGGCGCTCAAGCACGGCAAGTTGCGCCTGTGCCGGATGCTGTTCGCCGGCAAGATGACCCTGGCCGACGTGCAGCGTTTCGAGCCGCTGTTCGACAGTGGCGACCTGGTGCCGCCGCGCTGGCTGCCGGAATGGGTGGCGCGCGCGAATGGGCTGGCCGGCATGCTGGCGTTCTCGCTGTTCGCCAACCGCATCCGCCTGGAGCAGATCGTGGATGGCGAAACCGTGGTCGACCTCTGATCCCGATGCAGGTACCCGCTGCCAGCGCGCCGCCCGTGGTCTTGCCGTGGTATCGCCACCTGTACGCGCAGGTGCTGGTGGCGATCGTGCTGGGCGCGCTGCTGGGCCATCTCGCGCCCGCCACCGGCGAGGCGATGAAGCCGCTGGGCGATGCCTTCATCAAGCTGGTGAAGATGATCATCGGCCCGGTGATCTTCCTGACCATCGTCACCGGCATCGCCGGCATGACCCAGCTGCGCACGGTCGGCCGGGTGTTCGGCAAGGCGATGGCCTACTTCCTGTTCTTCTCGACGCTGGCGCTGGTGCTCGGCCTGGTGGTCGCGAACGTGGTGCAGCCCGGCGCCGGCATGAATGTCGACGTGGCCGACCTCGACCGTTCGGTGGTCGACGGCTATGTCAGCAAGTCGCATGACCTGACCCTGGTCGGCTTCATGCTGGACATGATCCCGGACACGCTCATCAGTGCGTTCACCGGCGGCAACATCCTGCAGGTGCTGCTGGTGTCCGTGCTGTTCGGGATCGCGCTGGCGCTGTCCGGCGACCGCGGCCGTCCGGTGGCTGATTTCCTCGAAGCTCTGACGATCCCGGTGTTCCGGCTGGTGCGCATCCTCATGCAGGCCGCGCCGATCGGCGCGTTCGGCGCGATCGCCTTCACCATCGGCAAGTACGGGCTTGGGGTGCTGGTGCAGCTCGGCTGGCTGGTCGGCAGCTTCTACCTGACCTCGCTGCTGTTCGTGCTGGTGATCCTTGGCACGATGTGCCGGCTGTGCGGGTTCTCGGTGCTGAAGCTGATCCGCTACCTGAAGGCCGAACTGCTGCTGGTGCTGGGCACCTCCTCGTCGGAGTCGGCATTGCCGGCGCTGATGGAGAAGATGGAGCACGCGGGTTGCGGCAAGCAGGTGGTCGGACTGGTGGTGCCCACCGGCTACTCGTTCAACCTCGACGGCACCAACATCTACATGACCCTGGCGGCGCTGTTCATCGCCCAGGCCACCAACACCGAACTGAGCCTGGGCCACCAGCTCGCCCTGCTGCTGGTGGCCATGCTCAGCTCCAAGGGTGCCGCGGGCGTGACCGGCGCCGGCTTCATCACCCTCGCCGCGACCCTGGCCGTGGTCCCGGAAGTCCCGGTGGCCGGCATGGCCCTGATCCTGGGCATCGACCGCTTCATGAGCGAATGCCGCTCGCTGACCAATTTCACCGGCAATGCCGTGGCCACCCTGGTGGTGGCGCGCTGGGAGAACGCACTGGACCGCGATGCACTGGACCGCGCCCTGAACCAGGCGCCGGGCCCGATCGCCGCCGCACCGGACCCGGCCGCCGGACCGGGCGACCCGACCAGACTTACCGCCGACTGAGCGCGGACCGACACAGAAACAAGGGGAGGAACCACCACATGCGCACCACCATTCGATCCCGCTGGACGGGCCGTACCGTCACCACGGCGCTGCTCGCCGCCGCAATCCAGACCAGCCTGGCGCAGACGCCCGCGTCCACGCCGGCCGCGGCC
>DATIDW010000037.1:0-51641 GCA_035456065.1 Thermomonas sp.
CATCGGGTCCTGCTCGAGCTGCTTGACGCCGAGGCTGATGCGCTCGCGCTCCGGATCGACCGCAAGCACGACGGCTTCCAGCGTGTCGCCCTTCTTGTAGTTGCGGGCGATGTCCTCGCCGGTCGAGTTCCAGCTGATGTCCGACAGGTGGATCAGGCCGTCGATGCCGCCGTCCAGGCCGATGAAGATGCCGAAGTCGGTGATCGACTTGATCTGGCCCGACACCTTGTCGCCCTTCTTGTGGATGGCCGCAAAGGTCTCCCACGGGTTGCTGGTGACCTGCTTGATGCCGAGCGAGATGCGGCGACGCTCTTCATCCACGTCCAGCACCATGACCTCGACCTCGTCCCCGACCTGCACGACCTTGGACGGGTTGACGTTCTTGTTGGTCCAGTCCATTTCGGACACGTGGACCAGGCCCTCCACGCCCGGCTCGATCTCGACGAACGCGCCGTAATCGGTGACGTTGGAGACCTTGCCGAAGACGCGGCTGTTGGACGGGTAGCGACGGGCGATGTTGTCCCACGGATCCTCGCCCAGCTGCTTCAGGCCCAGCGAGACGCGGTTGCGCTCCTTGTCGTACTTGAGCACGCGCACGTCGAGCTCGGCGCCCACTTCCACGACTTCGGACGGATGGCGCACGCGCTTCCAGGCCATGTCGGTGATGTGCAGCAGGCCGTCGATGCCGCCGAGGTCCACGAACGCGCCGTAATCGGTCAGGTTCTTGACCACGCCCTTCAGCACCGCGCCCTCGACCAGCTTCTCGAGCAGCTGCTCGCGCTCTTCCGAATGCTCGCTCTCGACCACCGCGCGGCGGGAGACGACCACGTTGTTGCGCTTGCGATCGAGCTTGATGAGCTTGAATTCCAGCTCCTTGCCTTCCAGGTACACCGGGTCGCGCACCGGGCGCACATCGACCAGCGAACCGGGCAGGAACGCGCGGACGTCCTTGATGTCGACGGTGAAACCGCCCTTCACCTTGCCGCTGATGCGGCCGACGATGGTGGCGTTGGCTTCCAGCGCCTCTTCCAGTTCGTCCCACACCATGGCGCGCTTGGCCTTCTCGCGCGACAGCACGGTTTCGCCAAAGCCGTTCTCGAGCGAGTCGAGGGCGACCTTGACCTCATCGCCGATGCCGACGTCGATCTCGCCTGCGTCGTTGCGGAACTGCTCGATCGGGACGATGCCCTCGGACTTCAGGCCGGCGTTGATCACCACGACGTCGTTGCGGACGTCGACCACGATGCCCTTGACGATGGAACCGGGCTTCAGCTTGGCGAGGTTGGTCTGGCTCTGCTCGAACAGTTCGGCGAAGGATTCGGTAGCTACGGAATTCATGAAAAATCTCGGATGGATACACAGGCCGGCCACGGGGCGTGGCGGCCCACCTTGGGTCTGGCTCGTGCATCGTCCCGGAAGGACGGGATGCGCGGCCATGTGCAGTGGTGGAAAGGAAAAACCACGCATGCCGGATTGCATGCGCGGAACGGTCCTGCGACGGGAGAAACGCGCCGGCTAGCTACCGGGACGGGACACGACATCCAGGACCCGGGTAACCACGTCTGCGATGGACAGGCCGGTGGTGTCGATGCGGACGGCGTCTTCGGCCGGCCGCAACGGCGCCACCGCGCGGCTGGCATCGCGGGCGTCGCGGGCGAGAATCTCGCGTAGCAGACCGTCGATTGTGACGGAAACCCCTTTGTCTTTCAACTGGTTATAGCGCCTCTCGGCGCGCTCGTCGGCGCTCGCGGTCAGGAAGACCTTGCACCCGGCATCGGGAAAGATGACCGTGCCCATGTCGCGCCCGTCGGCCACCAGCCCCGGCAACTCGCGGAATGCGCGCTGCCGGTCCTTCAAGGCCGCCCGGACCTCCGGGATGGCGGCGATCGCGGAGGCCGCGGCGCCGGCGGTCTCGGTGCGCAGCTCATCGGTGGCATCGTGGCCATTGACCAGCACCCGCAGGTCGCCGGTCTGGCCTTCCCGGAACCCGACCACCGTGTCGAAGGTGCAGCGCACCAGCGCGCCGGCATCGTCCAGGTCGAGGTCGGCCCAGCCCGCAGCCACGCCCACGGCGCGGTAGAGCGCGCCGGAGTCCAGGTAGTGCCAGCCAAGGCGCTGGGCGACGATCCGGCTGATCGTGCCCTTGCCGGAACCGGAAGGGCCATCGATGGTGAGTACGGGTGCGGTGGGATCCATGCCACGATTATGCCGACCGGGCAGCCCCGGCGGTGCGGCCACTCCCGATCCGGCAAGAATGCGCTTCAAGCTGTTGATCCGGAAACACAATACCCGTTAGAATGCGCGGCTTCGCGTTTCAACCATCCCGAACCGAGTCCTGGTTCACCCAACATTTTTGCCGAGGTTCCGTCATGAAGGTTCTGTCCTCCCTGAAGTCGGCGAAGACCCGTCACCGCGACTGCAAGGTGGTTCGCCGTCGTGGCAAGGTCTTCGTGATCTGCAAGTCCAACCCGCGTTTCAAGGCGCGCCAGCGCTGAGAAACAACCCGGATGGGCTAGCGCGCCAGCGCTGTTCCTGGAAGAGGGTTGCGATACGGAAGGCCGCCGCAAGGCGGCCTTTTGCCATTCCGGGTCCGCGCCCGCTCCATCGCGACCTGTTCACGAACCGCGCATAGAATCGGCCGTCACCACCTTGCACCGGGAGCGTCGCCATGAACCGTCTGTCCCGCAGCATCCTCGTCATCGCTTTCATTGCGTCCCCGGCGATCGCCAACGCCCAGGACGTCCGGGGCGACGTACTGCTGATCGAACGCGTGCAGGAAGAACCCGGCAACCTGCCCATGCGCGGCATGAGCATGTCCCAGGTCGAATCGCGCTTTGGAGCGCCCGGCGAGCGCCTGGATCCGCGCGGTGGCCAGAAGCGCCAGTGGCCCACCATCAATCGGTGGACGTATCCTGCGTTCACCGTGTATTTCGAGCGCAACAAGGTCATCGACGTGGTCATGACCCAGTCGGACCCGAACGAGATCGGGCCGAAGCCGCCGACCACCTAAGGCCAGCATGCAACAGAACGTGCGTTTCCCCGCCGAGTGGGAACCCCAGGCGGCGATCCTCATCGCATGGCCCCATGCGGACACCGACTGGGCCGAACGCCTGGCTGGCGTGGAGGACACCTATATCGCGCTGGTCGCGGCGATCACCCGCTTCCAGCCGGTGGTGATCTGCGTGGCCGACGACGATGTCGAGACCTATGCCGAGATGCGGCTGCGCTCGAACCGCATCGACATGGATCGCGTGCGTTTCGTCACCGTGCCGTACGACGATACCTGGTTACGCGACAGTGGTCCGATTTCGCTGCGCGATGGCGAGAACTTCCGCCTCCTCGATTTCCGCTTCACCGGCTGGGGCGGCAAGTTCGACGCCAGCGACGACGACCAGCTGGTGCAACGCCTGACCGACCTGAGCCTGTTCACCACGCAAGACCGGCAGACCATCGACTTCGCGCTGGAAGGAGGCGCGATCGACACCGACGGCGACGGCACCCTGCTGACCACCTGGCAATGCCTGCACGAACGCCACCCGGACGCGTCGCGCGAAGGACTCACCAGCAAGCTCGCCGGATGGCTGCGGCAGGATCGCGTGCTGTGGCTGGACCACGGCGCGCTCGAAGGCGACGACACCGACGCGCATATCGATACCCTCGCCCGCTTCGCCGCGCGCGACGCCATCGTCTTCCAGGCGTGCGACGACGAGGCGGATTCCCATTACCCCGACCTGAAGGCGATGGCGGACGAAATCGCCGCGCTTCGGACGAAAGATGGCCAACCGTACCGGTTGTTCCCGCTCCCTTGGGCGAAGCCGGTCCTCGACGCCGCCGAGGACGGGAGTGAACGAAGGCTGGCCGCGAGCTATGCGAATTTCCTGATCGTCAACGGTGCCGTGCTGATGCCGGCCTACGGCGACGCAGCAGACATTGCGGCGGCTGCGGTACTGGCTGAAGCCTTCCCCGACCGCGAAATCGTGCAGGTGCCCTGCCGCCCGCTGATCTGGCAGAACGGCAGCCTGCACTGCATCACCATGCAATTGCCCGAAGGACTGCTTTGATGGCCAAGTACAGCAAGCTGCCTGTCGCACTGGTGCAGGAGAAGAACCACGGCGATGCCGAGGCGAATCTCGCCATCATCGAACAGCGCGTGGCGGAAGCCGCTGCCTCTGGCGCGAAGCTGGTCCTGTTGCAGGAGCTGCACAACGGCGCCTATTTCTGCCAGCACGAATCGGTGGACGAATTCGACCTGGCCGAAACCATCCCGGGCCCGAGCACCGTGCGCCTGGCAGCGCTGGCGAAGCAGCACGGCGTGGTGCTGGTCAGTTCGCTGTTCGAGAAGCGCGCGACCGGCCTGTACCACAACACCGCGGTGGTCTTCGATGCCGACGGGTCCACCGCCGGCAAGTACCGCAAGATGCACATCCCGGACGATCCCGGCTTCTACGAGAAGTTCTACTTCACCCCCGGCGATATCGGCTTCACCCCGATCGACACCAGCGTCGGTCGCCTTGGCGTGCTGGTGTGCTGGGACCAGTGGTATCCGGAAGGCGCGCGGCTGATGGCGCTGGCCGGGGCGGAACTGCTGCTGTACCCGACCGCGATCGGTTGGGATCCATCCGACGAGCAGGCCGAGAAGACCCGCCAGCGCGATGCCTGGGTGCTGAGCCATCGCGGTCATGCGGTCGCCAACGGCCTGCCGGTGCTGAGCTGCAACCGGGTCGGCCACGAATCGTCTCCGCTCGGCGCGTCCGGCATCGACTTCTGGGGCAACAGCCACGTGCTGGGGCCGCAGGGCGAGTTCATCGCCGAGGCCGGCATCGAGCCGACCCTGCTGCTGGCCGAGGTCGACATGCAGCGCAGCGAGCACGTGCGCCGGATCTGGCCGTTCCTGCGCGACCGTCGGATCGATGCCTACGGCGACCTGACCAAGCGCTACCGGGACTGATCCCTTCGTTCGAATGTCGCCGACAAACGGTCGAATAAATGCGAACGGTCGTGCTATTATCGCGGCCGTGAATGCCATGACCGCCACCAGCAAGGGCGCCGCCACCCGCGACGCCATCATCGACAAGGCCTACGAAATCGCCCGTTTCGCGGGCATCGAGGGGTTGTCGATCGGGCCGCTGGCGCAGGCGGTGGGCATGTCCAAGAGCGGCGTGTTCGCCCATTTCGGGTCACGGGAAGACCTGCAACTCGCCGTGCTGGAATCGGCGGGGATGCGCTTCGGCGAGTTCGTGCTGGGCGCGGCGCTGTCGCAGCCACGTGGGTTGCCGCGCCTGCGCGCACTGATGCGCAACTGGTTCGAGTGGGGCCGGCTGGAAACCGGCGGTTGCGTGCTGGTGGCCTCGGTCAGCGAATTCGACGACCGCCCCGGCCCGCTGCGCGACCAGGTGGTCCGCAACGAACGCCGCTGGCGCGAGGAACTGCAGCGCGCTGCACGGATCGCCATCGAGTGCGGCCACCTGCGCGATGGCGACACCGACCAATACGCCTTCGAGCTGTACGCGATCCCGCTGGCGATGCTCCACGAGGCCGGCCTGTTCGGTTACGAACAGGCACGCAAGCATGGCGACAGCGCGCTCGAACGCTGGTTCGCCGCCCACGCTGCTTCCCCCTGATCGACGACGAGGTGCCGTGATGTCCAAGCGTCTGTCCAAAATTAGCACGACCGTTCGCACCCAACTGAAGCTGTCCCTGGTGCGCCTGATGTTCCTGGTGGGAGGCCGCGTCGCGCCGGAGGCGATGGCGGCCAGGGCCGCGCGGTTGTTCACCACGCCATTCGCCTCGAGCCGCACCCGGGCCCGCCTGATGCCCACGTTGGGCGCACGCGAGGAAGACCTCGGGATCGACGGCATCGCCATCCACACCTACCTCTGGGGCGACCCCGGGACACAACCCTACGTGCTGTTCGCACATGGCTGGTCGAGCCACGGCACGCGGGTCGCGCGCTGGGTGCAGCCATTGCGGGACGCGGGCTACGCGGTGGTGGCCTTCGACCAGGCGGCGCACGGGCGCAGTGGCGGCACCCGCACCACCCTGCCCGACTTCACCTGCCACCTGATGGCGGTCGCGAAGCACTATGGGCCCGCCGCGGCGGTGATCGGGCATTCGCTCGGTGGTGCGGCGACCGCGCTGGCGCTGGCGCGCGGCATGCAGGCAAGCAGCGCGGTGCTGATCGCACCCGCCGCGGACCCGCTGGCAGCGGTCGAACGCTTCTCGCGCCTGCTGTGGCTGGCCAGCCACCTGGGCCGGCGCATGTTTGCCCGCTTCGAAGGCGCGATGCGCTTTTCCGCGAACGAGTTGCAGGCGCAGAACAATGCCCCCCGGATCGGCCGCCCGGCGCTGATCGTGCACGACATCGAGGACCGCGAGGTGCCGTGGTCGGAAGGCGAACGCTGGGCACGCTACTGGCCGCAGTCCCGCCTGCTCAGCACGCGCGGGCTGGGCCACAACCGGATCGCCGACGACGATGGCGTGATCGCCTCGGCGCTGCGCTTCCTGCGGGGCGAGCCGATCGGCGACCGCGTGGTCTCCACCGCCGAGCTGCCCTACGGCCTGGCCTGAACGCCACGCCGCCCCGCCGGTGCGAAACCGACTATCCTGCGCGGCCGCCATGGAGATGGCGGCTTTCCGCACACTGCGCAGGCACGATGACCACCGAATCCCCCACCGCCCCCGATGCCTTCGCCGGGCAACCCGTCGTCGAAATCGAACGCGACGGCGTACGCTACACGTTGCTGGGCACCGCGCATGTGTCCAAGACCAGCATCGATGCGGTGATGGCGGCGATCGACAGCGGCCGCTTCGACGCCGTTGCGGTCGAACTGGACGAGCAGCGGCACAAGGCGCTGACCAATCCCGATGCGCTGGCGCAACTCGACCTGGTCAAGGTGATCCGCGAACGCAAGGTCGCGCCATTCGCCGCGAACCTGGCGCTGGCCGCCTACCAGCGACGGCTGGCGGAACAACTGGACATCGAACCCGGCGCGGAACTCAAGGCCGCCGCCGTCGAAGCCACCGCGCGCGGCTTGCCGCTGCAACTGATCGACCGCGATGTCGGCATCACCTTCCGCCGCATCCTGCAGGGACTGAGTTGGTGGGACCGGATGAAGCTGGTCGGCGGCCTGGCCGGCGGCCTGTTCGCGAACGAGGACGTGTCCGAGGACGACATCGAGCGGCTCAAGGAAGGCGACATGCTCGAGTCGAGCTTCGGCGAATTCGCGCGCGACACGCCTTCGCTGTACGCCACCCTGATCGACGAACGCGACCAGTACATGGCGGCGAAGCTGCGCGAACGCGGCGATGGCGCGACGCATGTGCTGGCGGTGGTGGGCGCGGGCCACCTCAAGGGCATGGCGCGCTACCTGGCCGATGAACAACGCGTGCCGGCCGAACTCACCGAACAGCTTTCGCACGTGGTGAAGAAGCGCAACATCCCGTGGATCACCATCGTCCTGATGCTGCTGATCTGTGGTGGCATCGCCTGGGGTTTTGCGCAGGGCGGCGCCGATCTCGGCAAGGACCTGCTGCTGCAATGGGTGGCATGGACCGGTGGAATGGCCGGTCTTGGCGCAGTGCTTGCGCGTGGCCACGTCTTCAGCATCCTGGCGGCGGCGATTTCCGCACCGCTGAAGCCGTTCCGCCCGGGCCTGCCGCCCGGCATGTTCAGCGCGTTGGTCGAGGTGCACCTGCGCAAGCCCGCCTATCCGGATTTCCTCGCCCTGCGCGACGACGCGCAGACGCTGGGCGGCTGGTATCGCAACCGCGTGTGCCGGGTGGTGCTGGTGTTCCTGCTCACCAACATCGGCAGCATGATCGGGGTGTGGGTATCGGGTGCCGCCATCGTCCACAAGCTGATGGGCTGAATCCGATCGGCCAGTCCGTCCCGGCCGCGGCAGTCATGCCGCGGCCCGTGCTTCGCGCCGTTGCGCGCGATTCATGCGCGCCTTGCGGACCAGGTTCCCGCTGCCCATCCGCAAGTCATCCAGCATCGCGTAGATGGTCGGCAGGAACAGCAGGCTGACCACCGTCGAGAAGGCGAGGCCACCGGCGATGGCGCGGGCCATCGGGTAGTACGGCGGCATGCCGTCCGCGGTCTTGGTGGACAGTGCGATCGGGATCATCGCCAGGATCGCGGTGCCCATCGTCATCATGATCGGCCGCAGGCGTTCGCGGCTGCCTTCCACCAATGCCTGGGTGCGCGGCAGGCCGCGTCGCCGGAGGTTGTTGATGTGCTCGATCATCACGATGCCGTTGTTCACCACCACGCCCATCAGCACCAGGATGCCGATCACCGCCATGATGTTCATCTCGGTGCCGGTCAGCCAGAACAGCCAGTACACGCCGAAGATCGAGAACAGCACGCAGGACATGATCGCCAGCGGGAACAGCAGCGATTCGAACACCGCGGCCATGATCACGAACATCAGCACCAGCGCGATCATGATCGCGCGGAACATCTGATCCATGCCATCGAAGTTGATGTTGAATCCGCCGCCCTCGAAGGTATAGCTGTAGCCCGGCGGGAACTGCGTGCCATTGAGCGTGGTTTCGATGGCCTTGCGTGCATCCTCCACCGACACGTCCTTGGCCAGGCCCGCCTGCACCTGCAGCATGGTCTGCCGGCTCTGCCGCTGGATCGAGGTGGCGGCCGGCGACATGCCGACATCGACCATCGCCAGCAGCGGCACTTCGCTGCCGTCGGCAGCGCGCACCATGAAGGTGGAAAGGTCCTCCACGCCATACTCGTCGGAGCCGGCGAAGCGCACGTTGACCGGGATCTCGACCTCCTCGCGATGGAAGTCGCGCAGCGAGGAGCCGCGCAGGGCCATGCCGACGAACTGGGCGACCTGTTGCGCGCTGAAGCCATACGCGGCGGCACGCTCGCGGTTCACTTCAACCCGCAATTCGGTGTTGGCATCGCCGGTGTCGATGCGCACGTCGCGCAGCTTCGGGTTCCTGGCGAGCATCGGCAGGATGTCCCCGGCCAGTTCCTGCAAGGTCTGGGTGGAATCGCCGATCAGGCTGAAGGTGATGCCCTCGCCTTCGTTGCCCTGCCCGCCCGGCCAGCCGATGCCCAGGTTGGCGCGCGCCGATTTCGGCAGGCCCTTGCGCACGTCTTCCGCGATCTTCTTGCTCTGTTCCGGATCCTCGATGTCCAGGAACAGGCGCGTCTGCGCCCAGCCCTGCTCGCTGTAGCGGCTGTACACCCGCTCGACATGGAAGGGCTTGCGGTTGGCGTTGACGAAGGCTTCGACGCGCGCGACTTCCTTGCCCATCTCTTCCTTGGAATACGCACCCTTCCATTGGTAGAAGATGTTGATCTCGCTCGGGTCGTTGTCGTCGCCGCCGCCCTGGGTATGGGTCATCGGGTAGACGCTGAGCAGCGAGATCGCGAGGATGCCCGCCACGCTCCAGCCCCGGTGCTCCAGGGTCCAGCGGAGCGCGCGCGCATAACGCGCCTGCAGGGCGGTGATGAACGGCGACTTCAGCGCCGGCGGCGTCTTCATCCGCGCCGACAGCATCGGGATCAGGCTGATCGCCACCAGCCAGGAGGCCAGCAGCGAGAACGAGATGGTCGCTGCCAACTGGCCGAGGTAGATGGTGATGATGTTCTTCTCGCCGAACATCATCGGCAGGAACACCACGCAGTGGCAGAGGGTGCCGGCGGACAGCGCGATGGCGACATGGCGGGTGCCGATGATCGAGGCCAGCCATGGCTGGCCCGGGTATTTCTCGCGCTCCTGGTAGATGCTCTCGACCACCACGACCGCGTTGTCGACCAGCATGCCCACCGCCAGCAGCAGGCCCATCATCGAGATGATGTTCAGCGAAATGCCGGTGAAGTACATGAAGCCGAGGGTCATCACGAAGCAGATCGGGATCGCTGTGCTCACCATCAGCGTCGAAGGCCAGTGGCGCAGGAACGCATACAGCACGATCACCGACAGCAGCAGGCCGATGCCGCCGGCCTCGGCCAGCGCCAGCAGCGAACTGGTCACCGCCAGGCCCTGGTCGTCGGTGACTTCGATGTTGACCCCGCGCATCGCCGGGTCCTGTTCGAGCCGCGCGATTTCCGCGCGCACGTCGCGGGACAGGTCGACGAGGTTGGCCGAACGTTCCTTGTAGATGTCCACGCCCACGCTGGGCTTGCCGTCCATGCGCCGCACGTAATCCATCCGCTGCGGCTTCAGGTCCACGTCGGCGATGTCCGACAGGCGCGTGCCGCGCTGGTCGATGCGCAGGTCGCGCAACTGCTGCAATTCCAGCAACTCGCCCCTGGGCTGCACCCGCAGGCGCTGGCCGGCCTCGGTGATCTGCCCTGCCGACACCGAGAAGTTCGCCGTCTGCAGCTGCTGCACCAGGTCGTTCAACGCCACGCCATGCGCAGTCAACCGATCCTGATCCAGCGCCACCAGCACTTCCTGCCGCGCCACGCCCTCCACCTCCACGCGCGCCACGCCGGGCAACCGCTCGAGGCGCTGCTTGATGCTGCGCTCGATCAGGTCGGCACGCGCGGTCAGGTCGACCTGGCTGGTCAGGCGCAGGCTCAGCGCCTCGCGGTCGGAGGTGCTCCAGCGATAGACGAAATAGCGGCGGAAATCGTCAGGCAACTCGTCGCGGATCGCGTCGATGCGCTCGCGCGCCTCGGACGCGGCGATGGCGATGTCGCGATCCCAGTCGCTGAAGCGCACCTGCACCGAACCACCCTCGGCGTTCGCGCGCGAATTCATCGACTCGATGCCGGGCATCGTCGCCAGCGCCTCCTCGACCGGGCGCACCAGGTTGCGCTCCACTTCCTCCGGCGTGGAGCCGCCATAGGGCAGCGACACGAAGAAGAACGGGATCGTGGCCTCCGGCTCGGCCTCCAGCGGGAGGCGGAACGAGGCGATCAGCCCGATCACCACCATCGACACGAACAGCATGATCGTGGTGACGGGCCTGCGGATGGACAGCTCGGTGATGTTCATCGCGTCAGGCCTTGCCGCCGCCTTCGCCCAGCGCGTCGTGCTCGTGCGCCAGCACTTCCGCCACCTGCGCGGCGGCATTGCGCGCGCGCCGGCCACGCTCGGCGTAGAACTCGTCCGGCTTGCGGTCCAGCAGGTCGTACACCACCGGGATCACCACCAGGGTCAGCAGGGTCGACACCAGCAGGCCGCCGATCACCGTGGTCGCCATCGGCGAACGCACTTCCGCGCCTTCGCCGAAGGCCAGCGCCAGCGGCAGGAAGCCGAACACCGCGCACAGCGTGGTCATCATGATCGGGCGCAGGCGCGACCGCGCGCCCTCGACCAGCGCCTCGCGCTTGGCGACGCCTTCCTCGCGCAGCTGGTTGACCTTGTCGATCAGGATGATCGCGTTCTTCACCACCAGGCCCACCAGCAAGATCAAGCCGATGAACACCACCACCGACACCGGCGCGCGGGTCAGCAGCAGCGCCCCGACTGCGCCGACCAGGGCCAGCGGGATGGTGAACAGGATGACGAACGGGTGCAGCAGCGACTCGAACTGCGAGGCCATCACCAGGTACACCAGGAAGATCGCCAGGGCGAACGCGAACAGCAGCGAGCGGATCGATTCGCCGAGCTCCTGGCCCTGGCCGCCGATGCGCATGTCGATGTCGGTGCCCAGCGGGTTCCCGGCGACCATCGCGTCGACTTCGCGGATCGCGTTGCCGAGGTCGATGTCGCGCAGGTTGGCGGAGATGATCGCGACCCGGCGCTGGTCGGCGCGGTGGATCTCGCTGGGGCCGGTGGTCGAAATCACCTCGGCGACCGATGCCAGTTCCACCGGCGCGCCCCTGCCCGGGTTCACGATCAGCCGGCGGATGTCGTCCAGCGAGGCGCGGTCGCTTTCCTGCGCACGCACCAGCACGTCGATCTTGCGGTCGCGGAAGCTGTAGCGGGTGGCGACTTCGCCACGCACCTTCTTGACCACCGCGTCGGCGATCTGGCGCGTGGTCAGGCCCAGCGCGGCCGCACGGTCCTGGTCGAACACGATCTGGATCTCCGGGAAGCCCTGCTCCACCGTCGACTTGACGTCGGCGTAGTGCGGGTTGGCGCGCAGCATCGCGGCGAGCTTGCCACCAGCGACGCGGATGCCCTCCAGGTCGGAACCCTCCACCTCGATTTCCAGCGGCGGCGACAGGCTGAACAACTCCGGGCGACTGAAGTCGACCTGCGCGGACGGATGCGCCTGCATGGTCTTGCGCAGCGACTCGGTCAACGCGGCCTCCGCCTTGTTCTCGGTCATCACCACCGACAGCTTGCCGATGTTCTCGCCGCTCTCGGTCGGACTGGCATCGAGCCGGGTACCGGTGCCGGACACGCCGTACAGCACGCGCACGCCATCGTCCTTCGCGTGCTTGCCCTGCACGTCGCGGATCAGCGCATCGGTCTGCGCCAGCGGCGTGCCGGGCGGCAGCTTGGCGGTCATGTCGAAGCGGTCCTGCGCGAACTGCGGGATCAGGTCGGTACCCAGCAGCGGCACTGCTGCCAGGGTCAGCGCGAACGCAACGCCGGCAACCAGCAGCACCGGCGTGGGGCGCTTCAACGCCGCCGGCAGCAAGCGCAGGTAACTGCGTTCGGCGCGCCCGTAAGGGGCCATCGCCAGGTCACTGGCCTTGCGCATCACCGGGCCGACCACCGCGGCGATGCCGCGCCAGACCCGCGTGACCAGCCAGGCGATGCTGAAGAAGGCGTAGCGGAACAACCCGCCGATGCCGCGGCCGGTGTAATGCGCCGGCTTCTGCCACGTCTTGGTCGGTTGCCACTTCGGTTGCGCCGCTTCCTGCGGGAAACCCAGCGGCGGACGCCCCTTCAACGCGCTGAGCATCGGCACCAGGGTCATCGCCACCACCAGCGACACGCCAATGGCGATCGCCACGGTCAGCGCCTGGTCGCGGAACAGTTGCCCGGCGATGCCCTGCACGAACACCAGCGGCAGGAACACCGCGATCGTGGTCAGGGTGGACGCGACCACTGCCATGCTTACCTCGCGGGTGCCGACGATGGCCGCCTCGAGGATGCCCAGCCCGCGTTCGCGTGCCTTGGCGATGCTTTCGAGCACGACGATGGAGTCGTCGACGACCAGGCCGGTCGCGAGCGCGAGGCCGCCGAGCGACATCACGTTGAGGCTCAGCCCCAGCTGGCCCATGAAGAAGAACGTCGCGATGATCGACACCGGCAACGACAGCGAGATCACGAACGTGCTCCAGCCGTCGCGCAGGAACAGGAAGATGATCAGGATCGACAGCAGGCCGCCGATGACCGCGTCCAGCTTGACGTCGCCGATCGCGTTGCGGATGAAGACCGACTGGTCCTCGATGATGGCCAGCTCGATGTCGTCGGGCAGTTGCTCGCGGATGGCCTTGAGTCGTGCCTCAAGCGCATCGGCGGTGGCCACGGTGTTCGCGTCGCCTTCCTTGTAGACCGCCAGTTCGACCGCCTCGCGGCCGTTGAGGCGGATGATCGCCTCGCGTTCCTTGTAACCCTGGCGCACGTCGGCGACGTCGCGCAGGCGCACCGGCAGGCTGCCCGACGACGCATTGCCGCCCTGCTGCGACAGTGCCGCCATCACGCTGGCGTCGCCGCTGGCCGCGGCCAGGCGCATCGCCTGCTCGGATCCACCGCCCGCCGCCGACGCGGTGCGCGTGGTCAGCAGCATGTTGGCGATCTCGTCGACGGTCGCGAACTGGTTGACCGTGCGCACCAGGTAGCGCTGCGAGCCTTCCTCGAGGCGGCCACCCGAGACGTTGACGTTCTCCTGCTGCAGGCGGTTGATCACCGTGTCCAGCGACAAGCCGAGCTGGGCGATCTTGCGCTGGTCGATGTCGACCTGCACTTCGTCCTCCAGGCCGCCGCCCACCTTGACCGCGGCCACGCCTTCGACCGGTTCCAGCTTGCGCTTGAGGTCGTCGTCGGCGAACCGCCGCAGCTCCATCAGGTGGCGGATGTCCTCGGCGTCGCTGCCACTTTCCTGCTTCGGCGACAGCGCCAGCCGCATGATCGGCTGGGTCGAGGGATTGAAGCGCAGCAGCACCGGCGGCTTGGCCTCCAGCGGGAATTGCAGCGCTTCCATCTTGTCGCGCACGTCCAGGCCGGCCTGGTCCATGTTGGTGCCCCACGCGAACTCCAGCACCACGTCGCTCTGGCCGGTGCGGCTGATCGACTTCAGCTTGCGCAGCCCCTTGACCACGCCCAGCGCTTCTTCCGCGGGCTGCGAGATCAGGGTCTCGATTTCCGACGGCGCGGCGCCGATGTAGTCGGTGCGCACGGTCAGCGTGGGATAGCTGAGGTCGGGCAGCAGGTTGACCTTGAGGCTGGCCAGCGAGATCGCGCCGAACAGCACCAGGGTGAGCGTCATCATGAAGATGGTGACGCGCCGGCGGGTGGCGAACTCGACGAGGCTGAACCCGGCGGGCGCGGCCAGCGGATCGTGGGTCTCGCCCCTGTTCGGTTGCGTCGGACTCATCGCGCGGCGGCCTTCGCTGCAGCGGGGGCTTTCGCGGCCGCGCCGGCACCGATCACCTGCACCGCGCTACCCTCGCGCAACGCAGCCTTGCCGGCCACGACCACCGGCTCGCCCTCGGCCAGGCCCTGGCGGACCTCGACCCACTCGCCGTCGACGTAGCCCAGCTTCAGCGCGGTGCGCGTGGCCTTGCCGGCCTTGACCGTGAACACCGCCGGCGCGGTGCCGTCCTCCAGCAAGGCGGTGCGCGGGATCACCAGCGCATTCGCCCGCTGGTCGTATTCGATGCGGATGCGGCCGAACATGCCCGGCTGCAGCAAGCCGCCACCCTCGAAGGTGCAGATCACCCGGAACGTGCCGCTGCCCGAATCCACCACCGGCGACACCCGGTCGATGTGGCCTTCGAAGGTCTTGCCCGGCAGCGCATCCACCGCCAGTTGCACGGACTGGCCGGCCTTCAGCGTCTCGATCTCGCGTTCCGGCGCATTGAGCGTGGCCTCGAGCCGCGAGTTGTCGACGATGGTGAAGATCGGCGTGTTGATCTGCACCAGGTTGCCCAGCTTGATGCTGCGCGCCGAGATCACGCCGGAGATAGGCGCGGCCACGGTGCCGTAGGACAATTCCAGCCGCGCCAGGCGCAGGCTGGCGCGGGCGTTCTCGAGGTCGTAGCGCAACTGTTCGACGTCGTTGACGCTGACCATCTTCTGCTCGACCAGCTGCGATGCGCGACGATAGTTGGCTTCGAGCTTGCGAACCTGCGCATCGACCTGGGCGACCTGCAGGGCGGCGCGATCGCGGTCGATCTGCACGAGCGGCTGGCCGGCGCGGACCTGCTGGCCGACGTCGGCGAACACCCGCAGGGCGATGCCCGAGGTCTTCGCGACCACCTGTGCTTCGCCGCGCGCCTCAAGCGGCGCGGTGCCCATGTAGCTCGCCGCGATCGAGCGGCGGCCGGCCTTGGCCACTTCCACCGGCACGGCTTCCGGCCCCTTGCTTGCATCTTCCTTGCCGCCCTTGCCCTTCTCGCCGTCGGGGCCGCCCTTGCACGAGGCAAGGCCCAGGGCCAGGGCCAGCAGGCCCAGGCGGGCGATCGGGAGCAAGCGGCTGGAGCGGGGGGCGGCAGCCGGAATCGTGTCGTGCATGGGGGGAAGCCTGTCTGGTGTTGTAGTCAAGTATGTCACCCCCGGCGCAATCGTCATGCGCCGAAGGTCATGGTCGAGGTTGTCGCGCGCATCCTCGTCGATGCGCATGCCGCCATTATGAAGCGGCTGGCTCCATCGCTATACTTGCGCGATGCATGCCGCTCGCGCGGCGTCCAACCCGCTTCCCGAATCCGGAACCGCCACATGATGCGACCGTTGTCGATCGCCGCCAGCATTGCCTTGGTGCTCGCCGCCACTGCCGTCACCGCGCAGGACGCCGCCACCGCGCCCGCCGCCGATCCTGCCACTCCCCCTGCCGTCGAAGCGCCTGCCCCGGCCGCGGCTGCGGCCGCCGCACCGGCTGCCGCGCCCACCGGCGACGCATCCCGCGGCAAGGGCCTGACCTACACCTGCCGCGGCTGCCATGGCGTCGAGGGCTACAAGAACGCGTACCCGAGCTACCACGTGCCCAAGCTGGGCGGCCAGTCCGAGGTCTACCTGCGCAATGCGCTGCTGGAATACCGCGGCGCCAAGCGCAAGCACCCGACCATGCAGGCGCAGGCGGAGAGCTTCTCCGAGCAGGACATCGCCGACATCGCCGCCTACCTGTCCAGCATCAAGTGAGCCGCGCCATGACCAAGACCTCCATGACCCTGCTCGCCGTCGCCTGTGCGCTCACCCTGTCCGCCTGTGGTTCGGAGAAGGCCGCCGAGGGCGGTCACGCGGCCGAACCCGCGCATGCCTCGTCGTCGGCCGGCATGCCGGCCGGCCACGTCGACGCCGGCAAGGCGCTGGCCTCGAAGAAAGGCGCGAGCGGCCAGGCCTGCGTCGACTGCCATGGCGCCGACGGCAACAACCCCATCGACGCGACCTACCCGAAGCTCGGCGGCCAGTACCACGACTACATCGAGCATGCGCTGAAGGCGTACCGCGCGGGTGACCGCGGCGGCAGCACCACCACCGACCTGATGGGCAGCCAGGCCAAGGAACTGACCGACCAGCAGATCGCCGACCTGGCGGCCTACTACGGCAGCATCCAGGGCCAGCTGCGCGACCTGCACGGCGCCAAGTAAGCCTTCGCGATCGGGAAGCACGACCAAGGGGCCGCAAGGCCCCTTTCGTTTGCGCGCGCGTCGCACCATCGCGCCGGAAAGAGAAAGACCCGGTCTCGCGGGCTTTGCGCCTGGAGGGGACCGGGTCCGGGATGCCGGAGCGATTTTCCGGGGAGCCTTGCGCCGCCCCGAAGTTTTTCTCCGACCCGTGCAGGCTACTCCGGCGGATGTTAGGAATCGGCTAAGCGATGCGTGTTCAGGAAACCGTTCGTCGGAACGGCCACCAACCGCGACCGGTCTGCGCGTAGCGGTCGGCGGCGCGCTCGAAGCGGTTGCGCACGCTGACCCCGCCGAACGCCAGGTACAGCGGCAGGAACAACGGCCCCAGCACCATGTACTGGTAGACATGCGCGCGCTCGTGGTCGCCGATGCGGATCGGGTCTTCCTCGCCCAGGCCGGCGTGGTGTGCGTAGGTCAGGCAATGCGAGTCGAGCGTGTCGCCGGTGTGCAGGATCACGTTGCCGAGGGTGAGCGCACCACCCGGGCCCCATGGCACGCGATGGAACACCAATGCAAGTTCCTGCCTGCACCATTGCCAATGCGCGCCGCGTGCCAGCGCCGCCGCGCCGGCAAGCAGTCCCAGCAACGTGTTCGGCATCGTCCATGTCGCGCCGAGTACCTGCAGGCAGCGGACCAGCCAGTGCGGAAGCTCGCCGTTGCCGTTCAACGCGAGCGCTTGGCCAGCCAGTCGTGGATGGTCTGCGGCACTTCCTTCTGCGCGCGACCGGAGACATAGATGCCGATGTGCCCGCCCTTGAACGCCAGCTCGGTGTAGTCGCGGCTGCCGGCGAGGTCCCTCAGTGCGCGCGACGCGTCCGGCGGCACAAGGTGGTCCTGCTCGGCGAAGATGTTGAGGATCGGCATCTCGACCAGGCCCAGGTGGACTTCGCGGCCACCGACTTGCGCGCCGCCCTTGACGAACCGGTTGCCCTGGAAGAACTGCGTGTTGAACTCGCGGAACGCCTCGCCGGCCTGGTCGGGCGAGTCGAAGATCCACTTCTCCATGCGCAGGAAATCCTCCATCGCCTTCCTGTCGTCGAGGATGTCGACCATCCCCACGTACTTCTGCGCGAACAGCCGCCATGGCTTCAGCATCAGGTAGGTAAGGTTCATCATGTCCGCCGGGATGTTCCCGAGCGTGTCGACCAGCAGGTCGACGTCGATCTCGCGGTTCCAGTTCGACAGCATGTTGTCGGCGGTGTGGAAATCCACCGGCGTGACCATCGTGACCAGGTTCCTGACCTTGCGCGGGTTCAGCGCCGAATAGCACAGCGAGAACACCCCGCCCTGGCAGATGCCCAGCAGGTTCACCGACGGCAGCCCGTGCGCCTTGCGCAGGTAGTCGACGGCGCCCCCGAGGAAGCGCTCGATGTAGTCCTCCAGCGTCAGGTACCTGTCGCTGCGGTCCGGGTAACCCCAGTCGATGATGTAGACGTCCTCGCCGCGTTCCAGCAAGCCCTTGACCAGCGAACGGTCGGCCTGCAGGTCGACCATGTACGGTCGGTTCACCAAGGCGTAGCAGACCAGCATCGGTACCTTCGCGCTGGGCGCGCGCTCGCCCCGATAGCGATACAGCACCACCCTGCCGTCACGCCACACTTCTTCGCGCGCCGTGGCGCCAAAGTGCACGTCGTCCATCTCGCGCAGCGTGCCAAGGCCCGCGCCAAGCTTGCGCTGGAACTGCTGCGCCTCCTGGGCCAGCGCTTCCGCGGTGATGTTCAGGGGTCCGGTCATGTCAGCGCTTCCTGCGGTTGGCGGGTGCGGCCTTGCGGGACGGCTTCGGCGGGCTTGCCGCCTTCTTCGCGGCAGCCTTCTTCGCAGCAGCCTTCGGAGCGACGCGGCGCTTCGGCGGGGGCGATGCGGCTTGCTCGCCCGCTTCGGCGTTGCGCTGGATGCGCCGCACCAGGCGCTCGAGTTCGGCGATCTTGCGATGCGCGCTGTCCAGTTCGGCGCGGCCCGGCAGCCCGGCACTGGTCGCAGCCTGTTCCATGATCGCCTGCATGGCGTTGCGCAGGCGCATCTGCGCGTTCACCAGCGTCCCGTACGCATGCCGGTACTCGACCGACAGCGCGGTCTCGGCATACGCCTCTTCCGCCGCGTCCACCCACAGGTCGAACAATGCACGCACGCTGCCGATCTGCCGACCCGGCTCTTCACGATCGATCAGCTTCGCTTCGAAGCGGGAGAACGCATCCTGCGACACCTTGCCGAGCAAGGCGTGATACGCGCCCAGCGCCTGCTGCCAGTCCAGTTGCGCGCGCCCCACTCCCTGCAGGCGTTCCTGGTGCTCGCGGGCGAAGCCGAACGTGGGCATGCCCAAGGTGGTCGCAGCCTCCTTGTGCATCGACTGCAGCCACGGCGCCGCGGCGTCGCTCCACTGCTGCAACTGTTGCATGCCGGGGCCCTGCATGCCGTCGAACAGGCTCTGGAACAGTTCGCTGCCATTGCCGCCGATCAGCTTGCGCCAGGCCTCGGCGACATCACGGGCGCTGTGGTTCTGCCCGGCGAACTGCGCCGCGACCTGTTGCATCTGCCCGTACCAGTGTTGGCTCTGGCGGTTGAAATGCGCCAGCGCATCATTGGCGCCACTGCTGCCGGCACCGACGTTGCGGGTCCAGCCGTCCATTGCATCGCGGAAGCCCTGCAGGCCGTCCATCGAGCCCATCGACCCGAATCCACCCGCGCCCGGCGTCGCCGCACGCGCCGCATCGCCCCACATGTCCCAGTACTGGCGCGCCAGCGCCTCGAAGTCGTTGCTGTCCTGTGCCATCTCAGCTCATCCGCGGCGGGTGCCTGCATGCTAGCAACGCGCGGATGACGCCGCCATGGCGGACGCTCAGGGTTTCGGGATGCGCAGGGTCTTGCTGATCATCAGCGACCCGGACAGGGCGAACACCAGCACCAACGGATGCAACTGCCATGGCCCCGCCTGCAGCACGCCGAACGGCAGCGCGGCACCGATGCGGTCGCTCCAGGCCAGCCACGCCAGCAGGCCGACGATGGCCACGCTGGTCGGGATCGGGGTCCCCTCGAAATACTTCACCTTGTCGCCGCCATCGGCGAGCGTCTCCGCGGTGACGTTGTAGCGCGCCAGCCGGCTCACCCCGCAGCCGACGAAATAGCTCAGCACCACCCAGTCCCAACCGCCCTGCAGGCCGCAGGCATACGCCAGTGCCGCAGGCGCCACCCCGAAGCTGATCACGTCGGCCAGCGAATCCAGCTCCCGCCCGAGCGTGGAGGACACCTTGCGCCAGCGTGCGATGCGCCCGTCCAGCGCATCGAACACGAAGGCCAGCGGGATCAGCGCCATGCCGACCAGCAGGTCGCGGACGACCCCGTCCTGCAGGAAACGCATGGCCGCGAACACCGCGCCGGTGCCGCAGAAGGCATTGGCGAGGGTGAACCAGTCGGCGAGATGGAAATCCCTCAGCATCGAAAAATGGCGTTGCTTCATCGGCCGCTCCGGTGCCTGGGTGGGCCCAGCCTGCCAAAACCGGCGTGAAGCCGGCAAGTTCCCGTTGCGGCGACCCGCCTGAAGCCGGCCTCCGGCGTCAACGGCGATCGGTTGCATCGGTCCCGATGGCACGCGCCGGATCCGCGCCTTGCCGATGACAACGTTACCGAGGCATCGCCAGGTTGTCCGCAGCCAGCGGCTTGCCCGCGCGCGGCACCGTGGTGATCACCGCATCGGCCGGCAGTGCGCCCTTGCCGTCGAGGTAGGCATCGACGCGATCCAGCGCGGAGTACACGTACGGCAGCAACGGCAGGTACGTCGCGCCGTATTGCGGGAAGCCGAGGAAGGCGTCGAAATGCTGGGCGTTGCGCACCTGCCAGTAGCGGACGTCGCGGCCAGCCGCCTGCGCCGCCGCCACGTAGGGCGCGCTGGAGAACGCCTGCGGCACCAGCCCGTCGTCGGTCCCGTGCAGCACGATCACCGGCAGGCCCGCGCGCGGCAGGCCCGCGCGGGTCCCGGCGATACCCTCGCGTACGCGCCTGGCATCGGCACCGTCGCCGGTCCACAGGCCGCGCAGGCACTGCAATCCGCCCAGACCGAGATCGGCAAGAGGGTTCGGATCGACGATGCCCGCGCCCGCGCCCGGCGGGATGCCACTGGCGTCCGCCCACCACGACGAGCGCTCGGCATCGGTGGCCGCACGTGGCGACAGGTCGGCGCCCAACGCCGAGTAGCGATAGCCGCAGGGATGCGCCTCGGCGGCATAGCGGCCGTACGCGGACGCGTAGCCCACGCCAATCGCGCGCCAGAGGTCGAAACCGACGCTGATCGCACCCGCGCGCAACGCCGCATCGGTCCAGCCGGTCGCGTGCAGTTTCGCGAGCGCGTCCTGCTGCTGCGCCTTCAGGTCGGATCCGGACAGCACGCCCTGGCTCGCCAGCACAGCGCACCTGGCGTCCGCGCCTGGCGCGGCCGCCAGGCCCAGCGCGGGCAAGGCGCAAGGCATCAGCAGGGCGGCTTCGGTGGCGTAGTCGTACAGGCTGCGTGCGCCATGCCCTTCCACCAGCACGTTCGGCTCGCCGGCGACGACCGCATCCAGCCAGCCTTCATCAGTTCCGCGTCCACCAAGCTCGGCCGCGCGCAAGACCGCGCCGCCGCCGTTGGAGATGCCGACCGCGATCACCCGCGTGTTGGCGAAGGTGAAACGCGCTTGCTGCGGGAGTTGCTGGTTGAGCGTGGCCAACGCGAATTCCGCGGCCTGCTTCACGTGCAATCCCCAGTCGGCCTCCGGGTTGTCCTGCGAATGCGCGTGCTTGTACGCGATGCCATTGCCGGCCGTGGTCGATGGCGTGAACGCAAGCGCCGCGTCGCGGCCAGCGACCTGCCCCGCCACATCGATGCCCTGCCCCGCATCCAGGTCGAAATAGTCGGTGCCCGCGCCCTTGTCGGTGTACGCCACCGCGCAGCCGCGCGGCAGTGCCCAGGCGCCGGCGACCGAAATCGCGCCGTAGATCCCGCGTGAGCCAGAGGAGGCGGCGACCACCACGCAGCGCTTCGTCGTATCGAAATCGTCCGGCAACTGCAGCAGCACGCGATGCGGCTGCTTGGCCCCGGGCACGGTCGCGAAGGCACTGAACTCGCGGCCCGGGACACTGGCGACGCTGCCGTAGAGCTCGCCATAGCCGCCGCCCGGGGCAAGGTCGGCGATTCCGCGCCAGTTCGCCCACAACGCGCGGCGACGCAGTTCCGCCGGGGTCGGATGCGCGGCATCGACGAATGCCGGCGGGGCCATGCCACGCAGCCCGGCCAGGCCCAGGCCCGCGGTGAGCAGGTCGTCATGGTCACGATGATCGCTGCTGCGTGGCTGGCTGAACATGCGGCTTCCAGAGGTCGATGAGGTGCTGGCGCAGGCAGCCAGCAGGGCGATGGCCGCGGCACCAGCGCACAGGCGGAACGAGTTGTTCGGCAGGTTCATGCCGCGACCTTAGCGATTGCCCGCCAACGCCGCATCGTACCTTCGTACCACGCCGTCCATGCCCCACCGTCCGGCGCGGCCTGCTAGCGTATGCAGCTGATGCATGGCAGCACGGACGACATTCCATGACGGATCGATTCCTCGAAGGCCGCAGCGCACTGGTGACCGGCAGCACCTCCGGCATCGGCCTGGCCATCGCCCAGGCGCTCGCCGCCGCCGGCGCGAAGGTCGCGATCAACGGCCTCGGCACGCCGGAGCAGATCGCGTCGGCGATCGCAGGGGTCGATGCCGCCGGCAGTGGCGGCACGAGACCGGCTTCAACCAGGCATTTCGGCGCCGACCTGCGCGCGCCCGACGCCATCGAAACCATGATGGCCGAACTGGCCACGTGGTCCGGCGGCGGCATCGACATCCTGGTCAACAACGCCGGCATCCAGCACGCGGTGCCCTTGCACGAGATGCCGGTGGCGAAGTGGAACGACATCATCGCGATCAACCTGTCGTCCGCCTTCCACACCATGCGCGCGGCGATGCCGGTGATGGCCGCGCGCGGCTACGGCCGCGTGGTCAATGTCGCCTCCGTGCACGGGCTGGTGGCGTCGAAGGACAAGGCGCCGTACGTGGCCAGCAAGTTCGGCATCGTCGGCCTCAGCAAGGTGGCCGCGCTGGAATACGCCGCGCAGGGCTCGCGCGACTCGGGCGGCATCACCGTCAACTGCATCTGCCCGGGCTGGGTGGAAACGCCATTGATCGAACCGCAGATCGCGGCGCGCACCGGCGGCGGCAGCCGCGACGACGGCGTCCGCGCACTGCTCTCCGAGAAACAGCCCAGCCTGCGCATGACCCTGCCCGCCGAGATCGGCGCGCTGGCGGTGTTCCTGTGTCGCCGCGAGGCGCACAACATCACCGGCACGGCGCTGCCGGTGGACGGCGGCTGGACCGCGCAGTAAACCGATGCGGATCGAACCCGCCGATGTCGACAGCCCCGCGTTCGCCGCATTGATGGCCGAGCACCAGGCGGCGATGCAGGCGACCGCGCCGCCGGAGAGCCAGCATGCGCTCGACCTGTCGGGACTCAGGCAGCCGCACGTGCGCGTCTGGGTGCTGCGCGATGGACCTGCCCTGCTTGGTTGCGGCGCGTTGCAGCACCTTGATGCCGCGCATGTGGAAATCAAGGCGATGCGCACGTCGCGCGCGCACCTGCGGCGCGGCGTCGGGAAGGCGATGCTGGCGCACCTGCTGGCCGAAGCGCGAGCCAGCGGCTACGCGCAAGCGAGCCTCGAGACCGGCTCGATGGACTATTTCGCCCCAGCACGGCGAATGTATGCCGATGCCGGGTTCGTGGCTTGCGGGCCATTCGCCGACTACATCGACGATCCCAACAGCACCTACATGACCCGTCCGCTGTCGCCTGCCCGCATGCCCCCGCCGCCATGCCCCTGATCCTCGTCGCCGACGACCACCCGCTGTTCCGCGCGGCCTTGCGGCAGGCCGCGCGCGATGCGCTGGGCGACGTGGAATTGCTGGAAGCCGGCGATCTCGCCGGCGTGCTCGCCCTCCTCGACGCGCAGCCGCAGGTCGACCTGGTCCTGCTGGACCTGCACATGCCCGGCAACCACGGCCTGGCCGGGCTTGCGGCGGTGCGCGCGCAACACCCGGGCGTGGCGGTGATCGTGGTGTCCGCCAACGACGACCCCCGCGTGGTGCGCCGCGCGCTCGACCACGGCGCCGCCGGCTACCTGCCGAAGAGCGCCGGCCTCGACGACCTTCGCGATGCGATCCGGACGGTGCTGGCCTGCGAAACCTGGCTGCCGGCGATGCTGCGCGCGAGCGTGTCGCGCGCGGCCTCGTCGCCGAACGACGCCGACCTGGCCGCGCGCCTGGCCAGCCTGTCGCCACAGCAGTTCCGCGTACTCACCCTGGTCGCCGAAGGCCTGCTCAACAAGCAGATCGCCGACCGCCTGGACGTGCAGGAACGCACGGTGAAGGCGCACCTGACCGCGATCTTCGAACGCCTCGGCGTGCGCAACCGCACCCAGGCCGGGGTGGTGCTGCGCGAACTCGAACTGTCCGACCCGGCGCGCCAGCTCGAAGGCTGACGCGCCGAGGCCGCGTCACATCGTCGCGGCGTCGATCACGAAGCGGTACTTCACGTCGCTCTTCAGCATGCGCTCGTAGCTGGGTTCGATGTCCCGTGCGGCGATCATCTCGATCTCCGCCACGATGCCGTGCTCGGCGCAGAAATCCAGCATCTCCTGGGTCTCGGCGATGCCGCCGATCAGCGAGCCCGCGATCGACTTGCGGCCGAAGATCAGCCCCATCACGTTCGGGCTGGGATGCGGCGAAGCGGGCGCGCCGACCAGGCACAGGGTGCCGTCGCGCTTCAGCAACGCGATGAACGCATCCAGCACGTGCGGCGCGGCGACCGTGTTGAGGATGAAGTCGAAGCTCCCCGCGTGCGCGCCCATCTGCGCGGCATCCTTGGAGATCACCACTTCGTCGGCGCCAAGGTCCAGTGCCTCCTGGCGCTTGCCCTCGCTGGTGGTGAAGGCGACCACGTGCGCGCCCATCGCATGGGCGATCTTCAGGCCCATGTGGCCCAGCCCGCCGATGCCGACCACGCCGACCTTCTTGCCCGGACCGGCCTTCCAGTGGCGCAGCGGCGAATAGGTGGTGATGCCGGCGCACAGCAGCGGCGCGACCGCGGCCAGTTGCTCGGCCGGATGACGGATATGCAGGACGAAGCCCTGGTCCACCACGATGCGCTGCGAATACCCGCCCAGCGTGTGGCCTGGCGCATCTGCAATGGGCGCGTTGTAGGTGCCACCCATGCCCTTCTCGCAGAACTGCTCCAGCCCGTCGGCACAGGCTGAACACTGCTGGCAACTGTAGACCAGGCAGCCCACGCCGACGGTGTCGCCGACCTTGAAGCCGCTGACGTTGGCGCCGACCGCGCTGACATGGCCGACGATCTCGTGCCCCGGCACGCAGGGATACAAGGTACCGGGCCATTCCGAGCGCACCGTGTGCAGGTCGGAGTGGCAGACGCCGCAATAGGCGATGTCGACCTGCACGTCGCTCGGGCCGGGCGCGCGGCGCTCGATGGCGAGCGCTTCGACGGGCTTGTCCGCGGCGTGGGCGCCGTAGGCTCTGGTGGTCATGGCCGAACTCCGGGAAAAGTGTCCCCGAAGTATGCGCCATCGACTATTGCAACGCCGCCTTGCGGAAAAGCGCCGCCGACGTGAACCACAGTGCGGCGAAAGCCACGCTGAGCAGGACGCCCTCTTTCGATCCCAACGCCAGCGCATAGCCACCCGCCAGCGATTGGGCGATGCCGGTAGCCACCATCGCGCGCGCCATTCCGGCGGCCTGCAACTGCCCGAGCAGGGCACCGATCGCACCCACCAGCAGCACTGCGGCGAACACCACGTTGGCCATGTCGTCTTCACTGCCGATGATGCCGACCGCGAGGTTGATCCACACCAGCAGGAAGCCGAGCACGATGGCGAGGGCGAAGCCCAGCCGATACGCGCTGTTGCCGGACATCCGTACCGCCACTTCATAGGCTGCGCAGGCGGAGCCCAGCAACACGCCCATCACGACGAAATCGAAGGCGGTCCAGTGCACGCCCTCGACGCCCAGTTGCATCGCGATCGCCGGTACGGAGAGCAGGCCTGCCGCCGTTCCCCACACCGCCAGCCGCCACGGATTGCCCTTGCCTGCGTTGCCCTGCTGCATCTGCGCTGCCATCGCCCGTCCCCGCATGAATGTGGCGCCAGCATCCGCCCGCAGGGCGAAGCCCCGGCGAGCCTTGGGTGAAGCGGGCGAGAAGTCCGCCCAGCGTCAGAAGCCCAGCCTGCCGCCCGCACCCAGCAGGATCAGCACGCCGAACACCGCGAACAGGGATGCGGCGATGGCGCGCACCAGGCGCATCGGCACCTTGTGCAGCAGGCGATCGCCGATGAAGACCGCCGGCACGTTGGCCAGCATCATCCCCAGCGTGCTGCCGGCGACGATCGCCACCAGCGATGCCTCGGTCGCGGCCATCGCCGCCGTCGCGACCTGGGTCTTGTCGCCCATCTCGGCGAGGAAGAACGCGACCACGGTGGTCCCGAACACGCCGAAGCGACCGACATCGCGGACCTCGGTGCCATCGAGCTTGTCCGGCACCAGCGTCCATGCGGCCATCGCGATGAACAGCACGCCGAGCACCCAGCGCAGCATGCCGGGCCCGGCCATCGCCATGACCCAGGCGCCGGCGGCGCCGGCCAATGCGTGGTTGGCCAGCGTCGCGACCAGGATCCCGAGGATGATCGGCAGCGGCTTGCGGAACCGCGCCGCAAGGATGAAGGACAGCAACTGCGTCTTGTCGCCGATCTCGGCGATGGCGACGGCGCCGGTGGCGGTGAGGAATGCGGACATGGAATTTACCTGGCCGGGAACGACGCATGACCACGATGCTCCCCGGCCTTGCGGAGGAATCGTGGTCGATGGTCTTGCCAGATGCGGGATCGCACGCGCCACGGCCGGTTCAGGCCAAGCATGTTGACGCGGGCCTCGCCGGGTGGCGAGAGGCTACTCCCCAAGGACGCGACCAGTTTAGTCGACGCGCTTGCATCGCCACAAGCGAACGGGTCGGCACATCCGCCGCGTGGCACGTTTCGATTGACGCTCAGGCCCGTGAATATCGCCACGAAAGCATGTGGCCGTCCCGATACGGCATCACGCCGTGGAATGCGCGCGGGTCGTCGTCGAACACCAGCGGCAGGAATTCACGGTCGCCTTCCCACAACGGCAGCTCGAGGATGCGCCCGGCATCGACCCATTCCAGCGTGCCTTCCGGATTGGCATCGAACGGCGTGCCGCTGAACGCATCGATCACGAACACGAAACCCAGCCAGTCCTCGCCGTGCTTGCCGAAGCCCGGCCAGCTGATCGTCCCGCGCAGGCGCAACGATTCGCATTCGATGCCGGCTTCCTCGCGTATCTCCCGGCGCATGCCCGCCACCACGTCCTCGTCCGCCTCCAGCTTGCCGCCCAACCCGTTGTACTTGCCGAGGTGCAGGTCGCCGGGCCGCGCGTTGCGATGGATCATCAGCACCCGGGCGCGATCCGGGGACAACACGTAGCCAAGCGTGGCGACGATGGGCGTGTACGGCATCAGTGCCTCAATGCAGGCCAGTCAACGTCGCGTGCAGGTGCGCATTCTCGAGCGCGCGGCGCAGGCGCGCTTCCACGTCGGGCAGGTTGCCCAGGCTCTGCGGTGCATACAGCGTGTAGATCGGGCGATCCCGCCAGGTGCCTTCCGGAGTCTTGCGCCCCACGCTGACATTGCCGCTGCCGCTGGCAGTGGCCCACAGGGCGCGCAGTGCGACGGGACTGATGCTCTCCGTGCTGCCAAGCGTGAAGGTGAACAGCGCGATATGGTGCTGCGACATGCAGACGCTCCTGTGGGCAGCCGAGTATGCGCCATCGGCGGCGGTCGACATGAAGGTCATTCGATGCCGCCGGCGATCACCCGCGAACCGATGCGGCATGGCCGCATCCTTTCCCGCAGACTGCGGACATGCGAACACGCCCACCCGCCATCGATGGACTCGCCGCAAGCACGCTGCAATTGCCGCGGGGCGCGTGGACATCCGTGCTGGATTGCCTGTGCGAGCGCTTCCCGGCGGTGGCGCGCGCACAGTGGCTTGAACGGATGGCGCGCGGGCGAGTCCTTGCGGGCGATGGGACATGGGTGACGCCGGAAACGGCGTATCGGGTCGGGCTGGAGGTCCACTACTACCGGGACGTGGCCGACGAGCCGCGCATCCCCTTCCACGAGGTCGTGCTGCATCTCGATGCGGACCTGCTGGTGGCGGACAAGCCGCATTTCCTCCCGGTCACGCCGGCAGGCGACCACGTGCGCGAAACCCTGCTGGGCCGGTTGCTGCGCCGGACCGGCAACGACGCCCTGGTGCCCCTGCACCGGATCGATCGCGACACCGCCGGGTTGGTGTTGTTTTCCGCCAACCCGCGCACGCGCGCGCAGTACCAGGCGCTGTTCCGCGAGCGACGCATCGACAAGCGCTACGAGGCGATCGCCCCGGCGCTGCCGAACGTCGGGTTCCCGTGCATCCGCACGAGCCGGCTGGTCGCGGGTGATCCGTTCTTCCGCATGCAGGAAACCGCGGGACCCGCGAACAGCGAAACCCGGATCGACGTCATCGAACGCGGCGACGGCGACTGGCGCTATGCGTTGACGCCGATCACCGGCCGCAAGCACCAGTTGCGCGTGCACATGGCCGCGCTGGGCGCGCCGATCGCCAACGACGCGACGTACCCGGCACTGCAACCCCGCCGCACGGGCGACTACTCGGCGCCATTGCAGTTGCTGGCCACGCGGCTGTCCTTCATCGATCCGGTGGCCGGGACCGAGCGGGACTTCCGCAGCAACCTGCTGCTGCACCGCTGATCCGCCGCGACGCAGGCGACCGCGCTACCCCACGCCCCTGGCCGCCAGCATCCGGTCCAGCACCGACTTCAATGCCAGCGGGCGCAGCGGCTTCATCAGCAGTGGCAGCCCCGCTTCCTGCGCGGCAGTGCGCACCGCCCCGGTCTGGTCGGCGCTGAGGATCAGGCAGGGCACGCCGGGATGGATCGCGGCCAGGCGCTGGAACACGGCCACGCCATCGTCGCCATGGTCGAGGTGGTAGTCGAACACCCACAGGTCGGCGGGTTCGCGCGACAGTGCGTCGCGTGCGGCTTCGCTGTCGGCCACGCTGCGCACGTCGCAGCCCCAGCCACCCAGCACGCTGGCCAACGCCTCCAATGCCTGCGGTTCGTTGTCGACCAGCAACACGCGCAAGCCGGCCAGCCCGCGTTTCGCGACGCGATGGGGTTGCGCCGCGGCCACGCGCGGCACATCGATGCCGAAGCGGCTGCCGCGCGCGGGCACGCTCATGAGGTCCACGTCGGAACCGAGCAGCACCGCGATCCGCCGGGCGATCGCCAGGCCCAGGCCGAGGCCCTGCCCCGGCGCGTCCTCGCCACGGCGGAATTCCTCGAAGATCGCGTCGCGCCGCCCGGGTTCGATGCCCGGCCCGGTGTCGTGCACCTCGATGCGCAGCGCGTCGCCGGCACGGCGCACGCCGAGCAGGACGCTGCCCTGGTCGGTGTAGCGCACCGCATTGGCCAGGAAGTTCTGCAGCACCCGGCGCAACAGCTGCGGATCGCTGCGCACCCATGCGCGGGTCGCCACATGGCGCAGGCGCAGGCCGCGTTCGCGGGCGAGCACGTCGAACTGCGCGACCAGCGGATCCAGCACCTCGGCCAGCGGGAAATCGCGCGGCTCCGGCACCAGCCCGCCCGCTTCCAGCCGCGACATGTCCAGCAGGGTGCCGAGCAGGTCGCTGGTGGAATCCAGCGCGCCACCGATCTGCCGCGCCAGTTCGCGTTGTTCGCCATCGCCGCGCTGCTGCAGCGCGTCCGCGAACAGGTGCGCGGCATGCAGGGGTTGCAGCAGGTCGTGGCCGATCGCGGCGAGGAAGCGGCTCTTGGCGTCGTTGGCGCGCTCGGCCTCGCGCTTCGCGGTTTCCAGCATCGCGGTGCGCTCGCCGACCCGCTGCTCCAGGGTTTCGTTGATCCGCTTCAGCCCGGTCTCGGCCTGGCGGAACGCGGTGACGTCGGTGAAGGTCGCGACGAAGCCGCCGCCCGGCATCGGGTTGCCACGGATCTCGACGATGCTTCCATCGGGGAACACGCGCTCGGACAGGTGCGCGGTGCCGGCGCGCATGTGCGCCAACCGGCGCTGCAGGGCGACATCGTCGTCGTCCCGGTCGCCCAGCGCACGCAGGGCCCACTGCGAGGCCGCCGCGATCGGCATGCCGACCCGCAACATCCCGGGCGGGTAGCCGAACAGTTGCGCGTAGCGGCGATTCCACGCCACCAGCCGCAGGTCGGCATCGACCACGCTGATGCCCTGGCTCATGTTCTCCAGCGCCGCCTCCAGCACGCGCTGGTTGAAGCGCAGGTCCTGGCTGGCCTCGACCACGATGGCGGCGACCGTGTCGAGGTCCGCGCCGGGACGCCCGGCTTCGGTTGCATCGCGCCGCGCCGCGTCCAGCAGGACCCGCGCCGATGCCGAGCCCAGCACCGACGACAGTGCATGCTCCACCTCGGCTTCCGCATCCCGGCCGCGCACCAGCAGTTGTTCGACCTGCGCGGCCGGCAGGAAGCGCCGGGCGACGTTGTCCAGGCTGCGCGCATCCAGCCGGCGCCTGCCGAGGCTGGCGACCGGGCGGTGCCAGGCCGACAGCAGCAAGGTGGTCAGGGTGCCAATGAACAGGCTGGCGGCGACCGCGCGACCCAGCGGACTCCAGCCAGTCAGGCCGAAGAAGCTTTCCGGCGCCAGCCAGGCGATGCCGAGCGGGCCGTCGCGCAACCATGTCGGTGCGTCGCCGCGCAGCAGCAGCGGCACCGGCAGGCACCACGCCCAACTGAGGAACGAGGCGAGCATGCCGACCAACGCCGCGCGCGGCGGCGTCTGCGTGCGCCATGCCGCGAAGCCCAACGCAGGCGTGAGGGTCGCCAGCGCGGAGAACGACAGCGCGCCGACATCGGCCAGTGCGGCATTGCCGGCGATCGAGCGGCTGTAGGCCCAGGCCAGCAGCATGATCGCGACGATGCCGAGGCGGCGCAGCAGCAGTACGTTGCCACGCAGGTCGCCGGCATCGCCGCGCGCCCAGGCGCCACGCAGCAGCCCGGGCGCCAGCCAGTGGTTGCCGATCATCAGGCTCAACGTGAGCGTGCTGACCACGACCATGCCGGTGGCCGCACTCAGCCCGCCAAGGAACGCGAACAGCGCCAGCCCGGTTTGCGACTGCGACAACGGCAACGCCAGCACGTACAGGTCGGAAGGCACGCCCTGCCCGGCCAGCAAGGCATCGCCGGCGCGCGCCAGCGGCAAGACCGGCAATGCGATCAGGACCAGGTACAACGGGAACAGCCAGCGCGCGGTCAGCACATGGCGTTCGTCGCGGCACTCGACCACGCCGACGTGGAACTGGTGCGGCAAGGTGAACATCGCCAGCACGCCGAGCAACACCAGCGGGATGAACCCGCCGCTGTCGGTCGAGGCCGCGGCGTGCGGCGGAGGGGGGAGCGACGGCAGCCCGAGGCCGAGCCAGACGAAGACGCCCAGCGCGAGCATCGCCACCAGCTTGAACAGCGACTCGAACGCGACCGCCAGCACCAGCCCGCGGTTGTGCTCGGCGGCGCTGGCGCGACGGGTGCCGAACAGCATGGCGAACAGGCCCATCACCAGCGCCACGTACAACGAACTGTCGCGCCACGGTGGCTGGTCGGCACCGGCCTGCGATCCGGTCAGCAGCGCGAAGCTCATCGACACCGCCTTCAGCTGCAGGGCGACGTACGGGATCACCCCGAGAACCGCGACCAGGGTCACCCCCGCGGCGAGCCACGCATCCTTGCCCAGCCGGGTGGCGATCAGGTCGGCGATGGAGGTGGCGTTGCTGGCCCGCGCCAGCTTCACCATTTGCAGCATCAACCCGGCGCCGAGCGCGTACAGCAACAGCGTGCCGACGAAGGTCGGCGGCAGCGGCCAGTCGTAGCGCGCGGCCTGGGTGACCGTGCCGAAGAAGGTCCACGAGGTGCAATACACCGCCAACGACAGCGCATACACGTGGCGCCACTGGCCGGCCAGCACGCCCGGGCGACGCTCGGCGTACAAGGCGGTGCCGAACAGCAGGCCCAGCCACAGCAGCGCCGCCGCGACGACGACCGCAACGCTCAGCATCGCGCTGCCCTCAGGCATGGAATGTGTGGCGGCAGGTCATCGCATCGCATGCGCCGCGAGGATAACGCGACGGCGGGCTGCCCTTTTCCTTCGCCCTTCGGGAGAAGGTGGGGCGAAGCGCGGGATGGGGGTTCGGGGCGTGCATCAGGCTGGACAGGGCTTCCGCACCCTCACCCCGGCCCCTCTCCCGTGGGGAGAGGGGCTTCGAGCGGATCAGAAATCGTATTTCACGGTCAACGAGTACTGGCGCGGCGGGCCGTAGAACCCGGTGTGCACGCCCAGCGCGGCGAACAGGTTGTAACCGGTGGTGCGGTATTCCTCGTCGGCCAGGTTGCTGCCCTGCAGCGATACCGTCCACGCATCGTCCGGCTTCCAGATGATGCCCGCGCCCAGCAGTCCGTACCCGTCCTGGGTGATCGGATCCACGATCGCCCCGGTCACCGGGTCCTTGACCACTTCGGTGGTCGCCACCACGCTGCTCTGGTAGCTGTAGGTCATCCGCGCCGACAGACTGCCGGCCGTGCCCAGGTCGACGTGGTACTCGGCGTTGAGCGCACCCGAGAAATCCGGGGCATTGGTGAATTCCTGCTGGTCGGCGATGTTGACGCTCTTGAACATGTAGGTGTCGAACTCCGCGTCCAGCCATGCCAGGTTGCCGGAGATCGTGAAGTTGTCGGTGGCCAGCCACTGGTACTCGGCCTCGAACCCGTTGATCGTGCCTTCGCCGGCGTTGGTGAAGTCGCCGAAGAACGCCTTGACGCCCTGCGGCGTGGTGTACTCGGTGAAGATCGAGAGCTGGATGTCCTTGTACTTGTTGTGGAACGCGGACAGGTTCAGGAACAGCCGCTGGTCGAGCAGGCCCATCTTGGTGCCGACCTCGTAGCTGTCGACCTGCTCGTCCTGGAACGGCTCGGCCGAACGCGGCACCGCGGTGGCCTGCGCGCGGATGTTGTAGCCGCCCGACTTGAAGCCGCTGGAGAAAAGGCCATAGACCATGATGTCCGGCGTGACCTGGTAGTCCAGCGAGATCTTCGGCGACAGGTTGGTGAAGTTGATGGTCTTGTCGAAGCTCGCCGCCACGACCCCGCTGGGCTTGGTGAACGTGCCATCGGTGTAGCCGATGTTCCTGACCACCGCACGCTTGTCCTCGTCGGTCCAGCGCGCGCCGACATCGACGCTGAACTTGTCGCTGACGTCGAAGGTCCAGTCGGCGTAGGCGGCGATGCTTTCGGTGTAGACCACGCCCTGGGTGTCGCCGAAGCTCAGGTTGAAGAAGTTGTTGAGCACCTGCCCGCCGGCCTCGCCGTCGAACTTGTAGATGCCGACCACGCCGCGCGAGCGACCGCCGCCGTCGTAGTTCGCCTGCAGTTCGTGGCTGACCTGCTCGTCGCTGTAGAACGCCTTGACGTCGGCGATCTTGTCCGGGGTGGTATCGAAGTCGATGTTGGTCTCGGTGTCCGACTCACGCTTGGCCAGCACGTACTTGAACGACCAGTCCTCGTTCATCCGGAAGTTGGCGCTCACCGAGGCGCCGCTCAGGGTGGTGTCGTTGACGTTGGGCATGCCGTTGCGCACGTCGTAGCGGCTGTCCAGCGGCAGGAACGGGCCGGTCGCTGGCGTCAGCAGCGCGTCGTACGGGTTCGCGCGCAGCATCTTCGCGCCACGCACGCCGGAGGAATCGTCCATGTGGTCGAAGGCGAACTGCAGGTCGAAGCCCTCGGTGACGTAGGCGCCGAGGTTGGCGCGGATCGCGCGGATCTTCTTGTCGCTGACCTGGGCACCGGTGACCAGGTTCTCGCCGAAGCCATCGCGGTGCAGGTCGGCGATGGCGATGCGGCCTCGCAGGTATTCGCTGCCACCGAAACCGCCACCGACCGCGGCCTTGATATCCCGCTGGCCGTAATTGCCGAGGGTTACCGCGGCGTTGCCATTGAATTCCGAGACCAGCGGCTTGGAGAGGTACTTGATCGCGCCGCCGATGGTGTTCTTGCCGTACAGCGTGCCCTGCGGGCCGCGCAGGACCTCGATGCGGTCGACGTCGAACACGTCGAGCAACGCGCCCTGCGGACGCGCCATGTAGACGTCGTCCATGTAGATGCCGACGCCCGGATCGACGCCCCACAACGGGTCGGACTGGCCGACGCCGCGGATATAGGCGGTGAGCGTGCTGCTGGAACCGCGCGCCGCATAGATGGTCAGGTTCGGCACCTGCGCATCGAGGTCGGACAGGTCCTCGACATTGAGCTTGTCCAGGCTGTCCGCGGTGAATGCGGTGACCGCGACCGGGACCTCCTGCAGGGTTTCCTCGCGCTTGCGCGCGGTGACCTTGATGCCCGTGAGGGTGGTGGTCTTCGGGCCGTCCGCCGCGGGCGTCGCCGCCTCCTGCGCCATCGCGGTGCCCGCGCTGGCCAGCAGCGACATGGCCAGCACGCCATGGATCGCCCTACTCAATTGCTTGCGCTTCATCTGTCCCCTCCAGGGTAGGTGCACACGGGCGGGCCTGTGCCGCCGACATGGGCAAGGTAGTTGCCGGGGCCGGCCAACGGCATTGGACATTCGGACAATGGACCGGGAGCACCACTGCGAGGACACTGCATCCCTGACCGACGCCCTGGGGGGGCGCAATGGCATTCCCGGCTTTCGAATTCCTCGTCGTGCTGGCCGCGCTGTCCTTCCTGATGTTCGTGGCCTACCGCGGCTACAGCGTGATCCTGTTCGCGCCGGTCGCGGCGCTGGGCGCGGTGCTGCTGACCGACCCGCAGATGGTCGCGCCGATGTTCACCGGCCTGTTCATGGACAAGATGGTCGGGTTCCTCAAGCTGTATTTCCCGGTGTTCCTGCTCGGCGCGCTGTTCGGCAAGGTCATCGAGCTGTCCGGATTCTCCAAGTCGATCGTCGCCGCGACCATCCGCGTGGTCGGCGCGCAACGGGCGATGCTGGCGATCGTCGCGGTCTGCGCGTTGCTGACCTATGGCGGCGTGTCGCTGTTCGTGGTGGTGTTCGCGGTGTATCCGTTCGCGGCGGAACTGTTCCGCCAGTCGGACATCCCCAAGCGACTGATCCCCGGCACGATCGCGCTGGGCGCATTCACCTTCACCATGGATGCGCTGCCGGGCACGCCGCAGATCCAGAACATCATCCCGACCACGTTCTTCGGCACCGATACCTGGGCCGCGCCGGTGCTCGGCACCCTGGGCGGCGTGTTCATCCTCATCGTCGGCATGGCCTACCTGGACTGGCGGCGGCGCGCGGCGTTGAAGGCCGGCGAAGGCTATGGCGATGCCGCAACCCTGCTCAACGAGCCCGCCCCGTTCGCCGGCGGCAAGCTCGCCAATCCGATGATCGCGATCCTGCCGCTGCTGGTCGTCGGCATCGTCAACAAACTGCTGACGCTGTGGATCCCCGGCATCTACGGCGACACCCACAGCTTCGATCCGGCGGTCATCGGCAGCGCCGCGCCGGTGGTCCAGGAAGTCTCCAAGCTCGCGGCGATCTGGGCGGTGGAAGGCGCGCTGCTGGCCGGCATCGCCTGCGTGCTGCTGTTCGCGTGGAAGCCGGTGACCGCGAGTTTCGCCGAGGGCAGCAAGTCGGCGATCGGCGGTGCGTTGCTGGCGGGCATGAACACCGCATCGGAATACGGATTCGGCGCGGTGATCGCGGCCCTGCCCGGCTTCCTGGTCGTGGCCAATGCGCTGGGGTCGATCCCGAATCCCCTGGTCAACGAAGCGGTGACCGTGAGCGCGCTCGCCGGCATCACCGGCAGTGCATCCGGTGGCATGAGCATCGCGCTGGCGGCGATGGCCGAGACCTTCATCGCCAACGCCAATGCGGCCGGCATCCCGATGGAAGTGCTCCATCGCGTCGCCGCGATGGCCTCCGGCGGCATGGACACCCTGCCGCACAACGGTGCGGTGATCACGTTGCTCGCGGTGACCGGGCTCACCCATCGCCAGGCCTACAAGGACATCTTCGCGGTGACGCTGATCAAGACCGCGGCGGTATTCGTCATCATCGGCCTGTATTACGCCTTCGGCCTGACCTGACGCTTGCCAGTCCGTGGCATGGCCCGCACCATCGCGGCCATGGACAATGCCAATATCCCTGATCGCATCCTCGCCCGCACCGCTCCCACGTGGGAGGTCGAACTGCTGATCTCCGGCGTGGCGGTGTTCGCCATGCTGCAACTGCCAGGCTGGCTCGACGACCGCATGTTCGCGATGGAGCCGCGGGTCGACAACGACTGGCGGATGGTGCTCTCGCTCGCCTACTTCTACGCGAAGAGCGCGGCGGTGGTGCTGGCGGTCACCTTCGCGCTGCACCTGCTGCTGCGCGCGCAGTGGATCGCCCTGGTCGGCATGGACTCGGTCTACCCGCAGGGCGTCAGGCTGGACAAGCTGCGCATGGGACCGATCCAGCGTGGCATCGAGGAAGCGTTGCCGGACAGCACCGCCGATGCGATCGAACGCGCGGACAACCGCGCCAGCGTGGTGTTCGCGATCGGCGTCAGTGTTGCACTGATCATCGCCAGCGTCTGCGTCACGTTTTGCGGCCTCCTGCTGCTGGCGATCCTCGCCAGCCAGGCGCTGGGCTGGACCGTCGAGCCGCTCAGCATGTTGCTTGGCGTGTTCCTGCTCATCCTGGGGCCATTCCTTGCCGCGTCGGCGGTCGATCACCTATGGGGCGCGCGCCTGCGCAAGGGCGACCCCTCGCATCGCGCGCTGTCTGCCGTCCTGCGCTTCTACACCCGCATCGGCATGGGACGCAGCAACAACCGGATCGTCGCCATCCTGTCCAGCAACGGTGGCGAACGCAAGATCATGGCGGTGGTGGTCGGCGTGATGATCGCGGCGATCCTCTGGGTCTTCGCGGCGTACTACTTCATGCGAAACGGAAGTGGTCCGGGCAGCTACGGGTACTTTCCCAGGTCCGACGGCATCGCGATCGAACCCGCCAACTACGATGACCAGCGCGATCCCGGCCGCGACCGCCCGGTACCGTACGTGCAGTCCACGGTCGTCACCGGCCCCTACCTGCGACTGGTGGTGCCGTATCGTCCCACCCGCGACGAGGCCGCGATGCGGGCAAGCTGTGGCCACGCCGATGCGCTGGCCGACGGGCCACGCGCCACGGCACGACTCGCCTGCCTGTCCGCGCTGCATGCCGTCGCCCTCGATGGCCGCGCGGTCGAAGGCCTGCGCTACGAGGTCGCCAGCGACCCGCGGACCGACCGGCCAGCGCTGCTGGCGATGATCGACGTCCGCGACCTGCCGCGCGGCCGCCACGAACTGCGCGTGGCGCGGCCCTTGCGGGCGGATGCCCGGCCCGGCAAGGACGCCCCCGACCCGGGTTACGACCGGATCCCCTTCTGGCGCTGACGCCCGACGTGGACGCTGCACCGCAACGCAAGATCATCCACGTCGACATGGACGCGTTCTACGCGTCGGTGGAACAGCGCGACGATCCCTCGCTGCGCGGGAAGCCCGTCGTCGTCGCCTGGCGCGGCGCACGTTCGGTTGTGTGCGCCGCGAGCTACGAGGCACGCGTGTTCGGCGTGCGTTCGGCGATGCCGGCGGTGCGCGCCGAGCGCCTATGCCCCGATGCGGTGTTCGTGCCGCCCGACTTCGCCCGCTACAAGGCGGTGTCCAGGCAGGTACGCGAGATCTTCGAGCGCCACACCGACCTGGTCGAGCCGTTGTCGCTGGACGAGGCCTACCTCGACGTCAGCGCGCCGAAGCAGGACCTCGGCAGCGCCACCGCGATCGCGATGTCGATCCGCGATGCGATCCGCGCGGAAACCCGGCTCACCGCATCGGCGGGCATCGCGCCCAACAAGTTCCTGGCCAAGATCGCCAGCGACTGGAACAAGCCGGATGGCCAGTTCGTGTTGAGACCGCAACACGTCGATGCGTTCCTGGCGCCGCTGCCGGTGGGCAAGCTCCCGGGCGTGGGCAGGGTGATGGAAGCCAAGCTCGCCGAGCTCGGCATCACCACCTGCAGCGACCTGCGCAGGCACGGCGTTGATGCGCTGGAACGACGCTTCGGGCGTTGGGGCCGGCGCCTGCACGAACTGGCATCCGGCATCGACGAACGCCGCGTGCAACCCGAGCGCCCCACCCTGCAGATATCCGCCGAGGACACCTTTGCCGAGGACCTGCCGTTGGACGCGCTGGAGGAGCACATCCGCCGGCTCGCATCCAAGGCATGGGCCGGCTACCTGCGCGAACGCGAACGCCACCCCGACCGCATCGCCCGCACGGTGGTGCTCAAGCTGAAGACCAGCGACTTCCGCATCCTGACCCGCAGCCTCACCACGGCCGCGCCGCCGGCCAGCGAAGCGTCCTTCGCCGACATCGGCTGCGGCCTGCGCGACCGCGTGGACCTGCCGGCACGCACGCGCTATCGGCTGGTCGGCGTGGGCCTGTCCGGCTTCGCCGAGCCGGACGGCAGCCCGGCGATGGATGACCTGTTCGGCTGACGGCAAGGCGCAGCCCTCGACGCCGGACACCCGTTGCTGCTGCTCCAGCACCCTGCGTTACGGCAACGTGCCCGACGCCACCGGCAAGTCGATGAAGCTGGCCTGCTGCGGTGTCGCCCAGATCCGCTGCACCGCCTTGCGGTAGTCGCCGGGCCTGGCGAAGAAGATATTGTCCACGAAGGTCTGCGGGTTGCGGTCGTACAGCGGGAACAGGCTGGACTGCACCTGCACCATCAGCCGGTGGCCGGGCTTGAGCACGTGGTTCACGTTCGGCAGGTCGAAGCGGTAGGCCTGCGCCGTATTCGCGACCAAGGCCTTGGGCGCTGCGAAATCCTCGCGGTAGCGACCGCGGAAGATGGTGATCGCGAGCGGCAACTGGTAGCCCGCCATCGCCGGGTTGTCCGGGTAATGGTCCGGATAGACATCGATCAGCTTGACCACCCAGTCGCTGTCGGTCCCTGAGGTCGAGGCGAACAGGTTCGCGACCGGGATGCCGGCCAGCGCCAGCGGCTTGGCCAGCGGTGCGCTGGTGTAGCTGAGCACGTCGGTGCGGCCATCCACGAAGCGCTGGTCCCTGACCAGCCAGGTGGTCCAGGTCGGGCGGTCGTCCATGTTGACCGGGCGCGGCACGAACGGCACCGGCTTGGCCGGATCTGACACGTACTCCGCGTATCCGGCGCCACCGGCAAGCGGCGCGCTGCCGCCGAGGGATTCATCGGCATGCAGGTAGAGCGGCACCGACGCATGCGGGCAGCCCTGCACGCAGCTCCGTGGCCATTGCGCATGGGTGTCCCAGCGGTTGCTGCCGGCGTCGTAGATCCACACCGGCGGCGTGTTCGCGACCGGCGCGCCCGGCTTCAGGTACTGGTCGAAGAACGGCTTGAGCACGTCGCGCCGCCACTGCAGCGCGGTGTCGCCCTCGAACTTGATGTCGCCCAGGCTGCTGCCGTCGTAATTCGCGCCGCTGTGCCGCCACGGGCCGATCACCAGGTGGTTGCGGGTGTTGTCGGTGTCCTTGGCTTCCAGCGCGGCCCAGGCGGTGTGCGCGCCGTAGATGTCCTCCTGGTCCCACAGGCCCTGTTCCCACATCGTCGGCACGGTGATCGCCGGCAACTTCGCCAGCAGCTTGTCCAGCGCCTGCTGCTGCCAGTAGCTGTCGTAGGCGGGATGCTCGATCACCTTGCGCCAGGCCGGGATCTGTTCCAGCCCGGCGGCGCGCGCCAGGTCGCCCAACGCGCCAGCGCGCAGGTAGCTGGTGTAGTCGTCGCCGGTGGCGCGCGGGATGCTGGTGCCTTCGCCGCGCGCGGTCATCTGTCCGGTGTAGTAGCCGAGGCTGTTCTGCCGATACGCGCCGTGCTGGAACCAGTCGTCGCCCATCCAGCCATCGATCATCGGGCTTTCCGGTGCCGCGACCTTCAATGCCGGATGCGGGTCGAGCAGCGCCATCACCACGGTGAAGCCTTCGTACGACGATCCCAGCATGCCGACCCGGCCATTGCTTTCCGGCAGGTGCTTGACCAGCCACTCGATGCTGTCCCAGGCGTCGGTGGAATGGTCGATGACGGTCTTGTTGAGCGGGCCGCGTGGCGGCCGGGTCATCACGTAGTCGCCTTCCGATCCGTGTTTTCCGCGCACGTCCTGGAACACGCGGATGTAGCCATCATCGATGAACACGCTGTCGCCCTGCGGCATCGCATCCAGCATCCGCGTCGCATTGGGGACGCGGTCCGCGCGCTTGGCGGCGTTGTACGGGGTGCGGGTGAACAGGATCGGCGCGTCCCTTGCGCCCTTCGGGATCACGATCACGGTGTACAGCTTCGTGCCGTCGCGCATCGGCACCATCTCCACCCGCTTGATGAAATCGCGCTGCGGCTCCGGCGCCTTGAATTTCCTGCCGGTGATGTCGGGCGTCATCGGCGCGGTCTGCGCCATCGCCCCGCCGGCCAGGGCCAAGGCGATCGCCAGCCCACTCACTCGCAGCATGATCCTGATCCGCATCGCCCAGTCCCGTTGTCCGTCGAGCGGCGAGTGTTGCACGGCCACGCGATGCAGGCCGGGCAACTGTTCGCACTTCGCCGCGGCCACGGCCTGGATTACGCTTGCGGGATGACCGATCACGCCAGCGCGCCACGCCTGACCCGCCAGCAAACCAGGACACTGTCGCTCGCCGCGCTCGGCGGCGCGCTGGAGTTCTACGACTTCGTGATCTTCGTGTTCTTCGCCAGCACGATGGGCGCGCTGTTCTTCCCCGCCGACATGCCCGAGTGGCTGAAGCTGGTGCAGGCCTTCGGCATCTTCGCCGCGGGTTACCTGGCGCGGCCGCTGGGCGGCATCGTGATGGCGCACTTCGGCGACCTGTCCGGGCGCAAGCGGATGTTCATGCTGAGCATCCTGATGATGGCGATCCCGACCCTGCTGATGGGCCTGCTGCCGACCTACGCCACGGCCGGGGTGCTCGCGCCGATCCTGCTGCTGCTGCTGCGGATCATGCAGGGCGCGGCGATCGGCGGCGAAGCGCCGGGGGCGTGGGTGTTCGTCAGCGAGCACGTATCGCCGCGGCATCGCGCGCTGGCCTGCGGCGCGCTGTCGGCCGGGCTTTGTTCCGGCATCCTGCTCGGCTCGCTGGTGGCGCGCGCGATCCACGCATCGTTCGATGAAGCCGAGGTGCTGGCATGGGCATGGCGGTTGCCCTTCATCGCCGGCGGGGTGTTCGGCCTGCTGGCGATGTTCCTGCGCCGCAAGCTGCACGAGACCCCGGTGTTCGCCGAGATGCGCGAGCGCAAGGTGCTGGCCGCCGAATTGCCGCTGAAGGCGGTGGTCCGCGACCATGCCGGCGCGGTGGTGCTGGCGATGCTGCTGACCTGGCTGCTCACCGCCGCCGTGGTGGTCACCCTGCTGATGATGCCGACCCTGCTGCAAGGCCTGGGCGTCAGCCGCACCGATGCCCTTGCAGGCAATACGCTGGCGATCTGCGCGACCGTCATCGCCAACCTCATTGCCGGCTGGATGGCCGACCGCTTCGGCGCGGGCCGCGTGCTGGTGCTGTGGAGCGTGCTGCTCGGCATCGCATCCTGGACGTTCTACAGCGGCGCGCTGGCCGGCGCGTATTCGCCCGCCTTGTACGTGATCGCCGGTTTCGGCGTCGGCGTCACCGCGCTGGTGCCGGCGATCGCGGTCAGCGGGTTTCCCGCGCAGGTGCGGTTCTCCGGGCTGTCGTTCTCGTACAACGTGGCCTATGCGATCGCGGGCGGCCTCACGCCGATCGTGCTGAGCCTGGCGATCAAGGACGATCCCGCCGCGCCGATGCACTACATCGCCGGCATGGCAGTGCTGGGCGTGGCACTGGGCCTGCACGTGATGATGCGACGGCCGCGCATCGACGACTGAGCAGGGCAAGCCCTGCCTTCGGCAAAAAGGGGCGAAAAGGGGGCAAAAAGGAAATGCTCCCCGCCCACTTTTTGCGCCCTTTTTTGCACTCAACTGTCAAGCTTACGCAGCCATGGCGCGACGGCGACAATTGCGGCTTCCGTTCCCGCACGCAGCCGCCATCGAATGACCCAGCCGTCCCCCGCGCTCGCGCGCAAGATCGCCCAGACCATCGCCACCGAGATCGGCGCGCAGGACGCGCAGGTGCATGCCGCCGTCGCCCTGCTCGACGAGGGCGCGACCGTGCCGTTCATCGCGCGCTACCGCAAGGAGGTCACCGGCGGGTTGGACGACACCCAGCTGCGCAATCTCGAGACGCGGTTGTCCTACCTGCGCGAGATGGAGGACCGGCGCGCGTCGATCCTGTCCAGCATCGCCGAACAGGGCAAGCTCACCGACGAATTGCGCGCGGAGATCGACGCCGCCGACAGCAAGTCGCGGCTGGAAGACCTGTACCTGCCGTACAAGCAGAAGCGCCGCACGCGCGCGCAGATCGCCCGCGAAGCCGGGCTCGAGCCACTGGCCGATGGGCTGCTCGCGGATCCGACGCAGGTACCGGAAGGCTTCGCCGCGTCCTTCGTCGATGCCGACAAGGGCGTGGCCGATGCCAAGGCCGCGCTGGAAGGCGCGCGCGCGATCCTGATCGAACGCTGGTCCGAGGACGCGGCCTTGCTCGGCGAGTTGCGCGCCTGGCTGGAAGGCAACGGCCTGATCCGCGCCAAGGTGGTCGAAGGCAAGGAACTCGCCGGTGAGAAATTCCGCGACTACTTCGACCACGTCGAATCGCTGGCCAGGATTCCCTCGCATCGCCTGCTCGCGTTGTTCCGCGGCCGTCGCGAGGAATTCCTGCAGCTTGAGCTCGAGCCGGGCGCGGATGCCGAGGCCGGCAACCTCTACGCCGAGGGCCGCATCGCCCTGCAGGCCGGCATCGCCGAACGCGGCCGCGCCGCCGATGCCTGGCTGCGCAATGCCTGCCGCCTGGCCTGGCGCGCGCGCATCCACATGCACCTGATGCTGGACCTGTTCAACCAGGCGCGCGACAAAGCCGAGATGGAAGCGATCACCGTGTTCGGCGACAACCTGCAGGACCTGCTGCTGGCCGCGCCGGCAGGACCGAAGGCCGTGCTCGGCCTCGATCCGGGATTGCGCACCGGAGTGAAGGTCGCGGTGGTCGATGCCACCGGCAAACTGGTCGCCACCGACACCATCTATCCGCACGAACCGCGGCGGCAGTGGGACCAGTCGCTCGCCGCGCTGAAGAAGCTGTGCGTCGCGCACGGCGTGCAGCTGGTGGCGATCGGCAACGGCACCGCATCGCGCGAGACCGACAAGCTGGCCGGCGACCTGCTGAAACTGGTGCCGGAACTGAAGGCGCAGAAGATCGTGGTCAGCGAGGCCGGCGCCTCGGTGTATTCGTCGTCAGAACTCGCCGCGAAGGAATTCCCCAACCTCGACGTGTCGATCCGCGGCGCGGTGTCGATCGCGCGCCGCCTGCAGGATCCGCTGGCGGAACTGGTCAAGATCGAACCGAAGGCGATCGGCGTCGGCCAGTACCAGCACGACGTCGACCAGTACCGGCTGGCGCGTGCGCTGGACGCGCGCGTCGAGGACTGCGTGAACGCGGTCGGCGTGGACGTCAACACCGCCTCCGGCGCGTTGCTTGCGCGCGTCTCCGGCCTGTCCGCCAGCGTCGCCGAGAACATCGTGGTGTATCGCGACCAGCACGGCGCGTTCGCCTCGCGCAAGGCACTGCTGAAAGTGCCGCGGCTCGGCGACAAGACCTTCGAGCAGTGCGCCGGCTTCCTGCGCATCGTCGATGGCAGCCAGCCGCTGGACGCGTCATCCGTGCATCCGGAGGCCTATCCGGTGGTCGAACGCATCCTTGCCGCAGGCGGCGGCAAGCAGGTCAAGCAGGTCATCGGCGATGCCACGTTCCTGCGTTCGCTCAAGCCCGAGCAGTTCACCGACGAGACCTTCGGCCTGCCGACCGTGCGCGACATCCTGAAAGAGCTGGAAAAGCCCGGCCGCGACCCGCGCCCGGAATTCAAGGCGGCGACCTTCGCCGAGGGCATCGAGGACATCAAGGACCTGCGTCCCGGCATGGTGCTGGAGGGCGTGGTCAGCAACGTCGCCGCGTTCGGCGCCTTCGTCGACATCGGCGTGCACCAGGACGGCCTGGTCCACATCTCCGCGCTGTCCGACACCTACGTCAAGGATCCGCGCGAGGTGGTCAAGGCCGGCGACATCGTCAAGGTGAAGGTGCTGGAGGTCGACGTGGCGCGCAAGCGCATCGCCCTGACCCGGCGCATGGGCGATGAACCAGGCCAGCCGACCTCGCGCGCGCCAGGCGGCGACCGCGATGCGCGGCGCGACGGCGGTCGCGGCAACGATCGCGGTCGTGCGGCCACACCGCCGAAACCACAAGCACAGGCCGCGCCGTTCAACAGTGCAATGGCGGATGCGCTGAAGGGATTGAAGCGCGGCTGAGGCCGCGCGACTAGGTTCAGCTCTTCGGCTGGTGCAGGTAGTCCAGCGCCACCTGCATCAACGCGCGGAAGCCGACGTCCAGCGACGCCTCGTCGAGCAGGAATTTCGGCGAGTGGTTGCCCGGCGCGGTGACCGGATCGATGCCGGGCGCGGTGGCGCCGACGAAGAAGAACAGCGCCGGCACTTCCCTTGCGTAGTAGGCGAAATCCTCCGCGCCCATCTGCAGCGGCGGCTCGTACACCTTGTCCGCGCCGACCACCGCCTGCAGGCTGGGCAGCATCCGCGCGGTCAGGGCGGGATCGTTGACCGTGGTGGGATTGCCCAGCGTGTCCGGCACCTGCGCCTCGACCCTGGCGCCGTGCGCGGCGGCGACATGTGTCGACACGTTGCGCAGGTCGGCCAGGATCGCCTCGCGCACCTGTGGGTCGAAGGTGCGGATGGTGCCGATCATCTCCACCTCGTCGGGGATGATGTTGTAGCGGATGCCGCCCTTGATCGCGCCGAAGGTGACCACCGCCGGCAGCGCGGCGATGTCGGTGCGGCGCGACACGATCGTCTGCGCGGTGCCGATGATGTCGGCCGCGGCGACGATCGGGTCGATCCCGCCCCATGGCCGCGACCCGTGCGTCTGCTGGCCGATGACCTTGATGGTGAAACGATCCGAGGCCGCCATCAGCGGGCCGCCACGCACCGCGATCTGCCGGACCGGCACGGTGGAGAACACATGCAGGCCGAAGATCGCCTCCGGCTTGAAGTCCTTGAACAGGCCTTCGGCGAGCATCTGCGGCGCACCCCCCTGTTCGCCCGCTGGCGGACCTTCCTCGGCCGGCTGGAACACCAGCATCACTTCGCCCGGCAAGGTGTCGCGCATCGCCACCAGCGCCCTCGCCACGCCGAGCAGGATGCCGGTATGCGCATCGTGGCCGCAGGCATGCATCACCCCGACCGTTTCGCCGCGGAACGGCGCGGTCGCCTTCGATGCGAACGGCAAGCCGGTCTGCTCGGCGACCGGCAGCGCGTCGATGTCGGCGCGCAGCGCGATCCGCGGCCCCGGCCTGCCGCCCTTGATGATCGCGACCACGCCATGGCGGGCGATGCCGGTGCGCGGTTCCAGGCCCATCCTGCGCAATTCGTCCGCGACGACCTTCGACGTGCGCTCCTCGCGGTTGGACAGCTCCGGGTGTTCGTGGAAATCGCGTCGCCAGTCGATGACCTGCTGGCGCAATTCGCGTGCGGCGGCCGCGACCTCGGGCCGCTGGGCGGACTGCGCGCCTGCGTTGGCGGACATCGCGAGCGCGAGCACCAGGCTGGAGGGGACGAACATGGCGCGTGATTTCATTGCGGTGCCCGATGGTCGAATGCTGGCCATCCTAGCCGCGAACGCGCCGGCCCGGGCGCTCAGAAAAATCGGCGCAGGCTCAGTTGCATTTGCACGTCGACCTGGCGCGGCGACGCGCCTTCCAGCAGGCGCTGGTTGCGCGCGCTGTCGACGCGCAGCAGCTCGCCGGTGATCCGCCAGCGCTCGTCGGGTCGCCAGTTCAAGGCGAATACCTGCGCGTTGCCGTGTTCGCTCAGCGGGTCGTCCAACCAGTCCGGCAACTGGCGGATGCGGAACCAATCCAGTCGGAGCACCGGCTGCCAGGCACTGCCGGTGTTCCAGGCGGCGAGCAGGTAGCCGGCACTGAACTTGCTGTCCAGGTACAGCCCGGGCGCGGGCTCGAACGCGGTGGCGCCGTCCATCGCCTGCGCCAGCACGTCGACATCGCCCAATGCGAGCTTGCCGCCCGCGCTCCAGAAGCGCGTGTGCCAGGCATACAGGCGGCGCCCGTCGACATTGGTCCAGGCCTCGGGGTCGCCGCGGTTGTCGTAGTGCAGCAGGGTCAATCGACTTCCGTCCACGCCGTCGCGGGCGACGCCGGCGTACCAGCCGACGCGGTGGTCGATCTCCAGGAAAGGCTCGAACAGCACCGGCACCGGTGCGTGCGCCGGGCCTGCATACACATCGGGTTGGCGCAACCGGGCGAACATGCCTGAGGTCAGGTCATTGAGCGCCCAACCGCGCGAGGCCAGCAGTTCGCCAGCCGGATCGTTGCGGCCGAAGACGGATGCGACGCCGCTCCAGGTGGCGGCTTCGCCGCGATGCTCGATGCGCACTTCTAGCCCCGTGCTGCGCAGTTCCTCGCCGACCCAGCTGTTGATCGCCGACGGGGTCAGCGTCCAGGGGCTGGTCCAGCCGACCGCGTCGTTCTCCAGCGAGACCGGCGGGAAGAACGCGCCCGCCTTGAGCGACCAGCGCCAGGCGGTGGTGGAGACCGGCCGCCAGCGAAGCCCCGCTTCCAGCAGGTCGAGCGGCCGGCGCTGGTCGCTTTGCAACTGCAACGTGGCCGAGGCCAGCAATTCCGGCGTGGCCTGCCAGGCGAATGCCGCGGCGCCGCTGACCGCGCCCTGCGAATCACCGCCGAAGCGGGTCTTGCCCAGCCCTCCATCGCTCCAGTCCTGCTGCGAGGACGGCGCCGCAAGACGCAGGTCCAGGTAGCCCTGCACGGCCACGGCCTGGGCACCCGCGGGACCGCAGGCCAGGCAGGCCAGCAGCAGCAAGTGCCGGCTCATGGCTGCCCCCCGCGTGCATCCCGCGGATCGCGGCCCGGCCAGTCACCTGCGGCGAGGAAGCCCTCGAAGGCATCGGCATCCATGGGCTTGGCGACCAGGTAACCCTGCGCATGGTCGCAGCCGACCTCGGCCAGGAAGGCCAGTGCGGCGGGATCGTCCACGCCTTCGGCGGTGACGCGGTAGCCGAGGTGGTGGCCGAGTTCGACGATCGAACGCACGATCAGCTGGTCCTCGCGGGCGCTGCCCAGGCGAGTGACGAAGGTGCGGTCGACCTTGAGTTCGCGCACCGGCAGGCGCCGCAGGTAGGCGAACGATGACTGGCCCACGCCGAAGTCGTCGATCGACAGGTCCACGCCCTGCTCCGCCAGCCGCCGCAGCACCGCGATGGCCGCATCGGGCTTGCCCATGATCGCGCTCTCGGTCACCTCCAGCACGATCCCGCCCGGGCGGATGCGGTGCACCGCCAGCAATTCCGCCACCCGCCGCGGAAGCTCGGCATCGTCGAGGTCGCGCGCGGAGATGTTCAGCGACAGCCGCATCGGCACGCCGGCATCCTGCCAGCGCGCGGCCTGGGCGATGCCGGCCGCCAGCACCCAGCGGGTCAGCCTGCGCACATTGCCGCTTTCCTCGGCGAGCGGCACGAAGGTCGCCGGCGGGACCATGCCGAGCACCGGATGGCGCCAGCGCACCAGCGCCTCGGCGCAATCGACGGCGCCGCTGCGCAGGTTGAGCTTGGGCTGGAAATGCAGGGCGATGCCCTCGTCGCGGGCGATCGCCTCGCGCAGGTCGGCCATCAGCGACAGGCGTTCGGGACGGTGCGGATCGGTGGCCGGGTCGTACACCGCCACCGCCTCGTCCGCGCCCAGCGTCGCGATCAGCGCCACCTCCGCCCGCCGCAGCAGCGTACCGGCGCGGGCGCCATGCGCGGGCGCCAGCGCGATGCCGACCGCGGGCGCCAGGTCCAGGGTCAGGTCGGCCTCGCGGTAGGGATCGGACAGCGCCTCGACGATGCGGAACGCGGTCGCAATCGCCGACTGCCGGTTGGTCTCCTGCAGGAACACCGAGAACTGGCCATCGGTCGCGCGTGCGATCGCCCCGCCGCGCACCGGTTCGCGCAGGCGCTCGCTGGCCTGGCGCATGACCCGGTCGCAGACCTCGTGGCCGAGGGTCTTGATGATCTCGGGCAGGTGGCCCAGCCCGACCATCAGCAGCGCGGCCGGCGCGTCCGGTTGTGCGGCGATGGCCTGGTCGATGGAGGCCTCGGCGGCCACGCGGTTCGACAGGCCGGTGACCTGGTCGTGGCCGGCCTGGTGCAGGATGCGCGCTTCGCGTTCCCGGATCGACTGCGCCATGGTCCAGAACGCGGAGGCCAGCTGGCCGAGTTCGTCGCGCGCCGGGGCTGCCGGCGGCGCGGCATCGTCGGCCCAGGCGTAGTCGCCGGCGGCGATCCGGCGCGCCGACGCCGCCAGCTGCTCCACCGGCCGCGCGACGCCCCGTGCGATCAGCCAGGCGCCGACCAGGCCGGCCAGCAGGCCGAGCAGGCTCAGCGCGCCCCAGGCCATCGCCACCGACCGGTACGGACTGAGCGCATCGTCCACCGAATAGCCCAGCAATGCGGCGACCGGCGCACTGCGTTCGGAGCGGTCCAGCCAGACCCCCTGCACCACGTATTCGCGGCCGCGCACGTCGAGGGTGGATGGCGTGGTGGGCAGGGGTGCGCGTGGCGCCAACAGGGCTTCCGCCATCCCCGCCGGCGCGTTGCCATGCGCCAGCACCGTCCATGCGCCCGTCTTGCCCAGGCTGGCCAGCTCCACCCGCTTCGGCAGGGTGGACTGCCCCTGCAACTGCGAAAGCAGGCGGTCGTCCACCGGGATCACCGCGGCGATATACCCCGCCAGGTTGGGCGCGAACACCGGCACCACCACCATCCAGTACGCGCCGCCGTCCAGCGCCACCACCGCCGAGGCCGGTTGCTCCAGCGCGCGGTCGGTGAGGTCGGCATACGGAAACGCGGCGCCGATCCGGTACTCGCCACGGGTGTCGGCCTGCACCGCGCCTTCGACATCGACCGCCAGCATCTGGCTGGCGCCGACCCGTCGCCCGTGGTTGCGCAGCGCCGACAACAGGGTGGCCTCGTCGCGTTGGGCGAACGCGGAACGCAGTGCGTAATCCAGCGCCAGCAGGTTGACGCTGTCGGCGACGCGCGCGGACACGTCGCCCAACTGGCGAACGAAGGCACCCGATGCCACCTGCAACTGGCGTTGCCCTTCCTGCACCAGTTCGTGGCGCGCCACCCGGTACACCAGCACGGCGGTCAGGCACTGCACCACCACCAGCGCCGCCACGAAGAAGGATGCCAGCCGGAAGCGGAAGCCCATCACGCGCGCCTCAGTAATGCACGTGCTCGCGGCCGACCTGCAGGCGCGGGTCCGGCAACAGGCGCAACGGCACCGACAGGGTCGCCTGGCCGGCCTTGCCCACGCGCACCACCTGCCGCTGTTCCGGCTTGCCGGGACGCAGGCGCGGCTGCCACACCCGCACCTCGTAGTCGCCTGCCGGCAATGCATCGAACTGCGCGCGGCCATTGGCGCCGGTCTGCACGAACCAGGGCGCATCGGTCACGTACAGGTGGGCGATCATCTGGTCGTGGATGTTGCAGCCCACCGCGATCGAACCGACCTTGTCCAGCTTCAACGGGGACGAACTCTGGCCGGGACCCAGCACGAACTCGAACGCCCGCGCCGGCGAGAACGAATACACATGGTGGCGGGTGGCGTCGCTGTTGCGGAACACCACTTCGTCGCCCGGCCGGAAGACCTGCAGGTAGGGCATGAACGCCAGGCCGCGCTGGTCGACGACGTGCCGGAGCGGCTTGTCCTTCGCCGGCGAAGGAAGCCCGACGGGCCGCAGCGTCACCACCGCATCGGCCACCGGCGTGCCCTTGTCGTCGGCCACGCCCACCAGCAGTTGCCCGGCCAGCGCATCGCACGCCGCGACGACCAGCACGCACGCCAGCGCGATCCGCCTTGCGATTCCCACGCGGCACCCCCTGCATCGCCGTGGCCGCGGCCAGCCTAGCACCTCGCCATGAGCGCGCGGGAGAGTCGCGTCGTTCAGCGGAACACCACCGTGCGATGGCCGTTGGGCAGGATCCGGTGTTCGATATGGCGGCGCACCGCGCGCGCCAGCACCTGCGACTCGATGTCGCTGCCGACCCGGACCAGGTCACGCGGGGTCATCGCGTGGTCCACCCGGGCGACGTCCTGCTCGATGATCGGGCCTTCGTCGAGGTCCGGCGTCACGTAGTGCGCGGTCGCGCCGATCAGCTTGACCCCGCGCGCATGCGCCTGGTGGTACGGCTGCGCGCCCTTGAAGCTGGGCAGGAAGCTGTGGTGGATGTTGATCGCGCGACCGGCCAGGGCTGCGCACAACTGCGGCGACAGGATCTGCATGTAGCGCGCGAGGACCACGAGGTCGACCTGTTCGCGCGCGGCCAGCCCGATGATCGCCTGCTCCTGCGCGTCGCGGTTGCCGGCATCCACCGGCAGGTGGTGGAACGGCACGCCGTAGGAACCGGCGAGCGCGGCGAAGTCGTCGTGGTTGGAGGCCACCGCCACGATGTCCGCGCGCAGCTGCCGGCTGTGGGTGCGGAACAGCAGGTCGTTGAGGCAATGCCCCTGCTTGCTGACCAGCACCAGCAAGCGCGCGCGGCGACGCGCATCGTGCAGCTGCCAGTCCATCCCGAACGCATCGGCGAGCGCGGGGAACGCGGCCCTGAAGGCATCCACCGCACCGGCCACGGGCGCAGCGAAATGCACGCGCAGGAAGAAGCGCCCGGTTTCGCCGTCGCCGAACTGCTGGGCATCGAGGATGTTGCAGCCGGCGTCGAACAGGCTGCCGGACACGCGATGGACGATGCCGGTGCGGTCCGGGCAGGACAAGGTGAGGATGTGGTCGTGGCGCATGCGGGCCTGGCGGATCACGGCAGCCGGCGACTATGCCACGGCATCGACGCGGAGCGCGGACCGTCGCGCATGGCGCGATAATCGCGCTGCATGACCAGCCCCCTGACCAGCGCCGACCCCGATCCGCGGCCACAGCCACCCGAACGCCCGCTGCCGTCCGACTGTTGCGACAGCGGTTGCGCGGTCTGCGTGCACGACCTGTATGCCGAGGAATTGATCGCCTACCGCCAGGCGCTGGCGTCGTGGACGCTGCGCCATCCGCACGCGGGCGCCACGCCGTCGCCATAGCCCTCGCTCAGAACGCCTCGTCGAAGGCGACCTCGCCCTGCACGCCGACCTGGTAGGCGGAGACCCGGCGCTCGAAGAAGTTGGTCAGCTCCTGGACGTTCTGCAGCTCCATGAAACCGAAGGGGTTGGTGGAGCCGTAGCGGATCGGCAGGCCGAGACGGGCCAGGCGCTGGTCGGCGACGGCCTCCAGGTACTGGCGCATCGACTCGGTGTTCATGCCGGGCAGGCCCTCGCCGCAGAGGTCGCGGGCGAACTGGAGCTCGGCCTCGACGGCCTCCTCCAGCATCTCGGTGACCTGCTTGGCCATCTGCTCGTCGAAGAGGTCCGGCTCCTCCTCGCGGACGGTGTCCACGACCGAGAAGGCGAATTCCATGTGCATCGACTCGTCGCGGAACACCCAGTTGGTGCCCGTCGCCAGGCCGTGCAGCAGCCCGCG
>DATIDW010000038.1:0-36360 GCA_035456065.1 Thermomonas sp.
CACCAGCCGGCGCCCATCACCGGCACCGTCTTCAGCACCCAGTCGACCAGGTTGTCGCTCGGATTCATCATCGCGAACTTGCTCTTGTTCTCGCTGCCGCCGCCCTTGGCCGCGACGATCACGTCGACGGCGTCGCCGGGAACGAGGGTCATCTGGACGACGGCGGGCGTGTTGTCCTTGGTGTTCTTGCGCTCGAACTGCGGGTCGGCGACCACCGAGGCGCGCAGGGTGTTGTCCGGGTGCAGGTAGCCGCGGCGCACGCCCTCGTTGACGGCATCCTCCAGCGAACCGGTGAAGCCCTCCCAGCGCACCTCCATCCCGACCTCGAGGAAGACGGTGACGATGCCGGTGTCCTGGCAGATCGGGCGGTGGCCTTCGGCGCACATCCGCGAATTGATCAGGATCTGCGCCATCGCGTCCCTGGCGGCCGGCGATTGTTCGCGCTCGTACGCGGCGGCGAGGCTGCGGATGTAATCGACCGGGTGGTAGTAGCTGATGTACTGGAGCGCGTCGGCGACCGACTGGACGAGATCGTCCTGCTTGATGGCTGTCACGGATCTGGCTGGCTGGTTCCGGGGGAACCGTCATGTTACCGCGCCGCCCTTTTCAGCAGGCCGCCGGAGGCGCAGGATGGACGCTCGGCCAACGTTCTGGAGGGGGAATGATGAGCGGCAACGACGAGGCAACCAAGCGTTTCGAGGGCATCCGCGGCGTCCTCAACGACCTGCGCCTGATGCTGGGCGACATGCTGGCCATGGGCCGGCCCAGCCAGGACCAGCAGATGGTCATCGAAGTGTTCTTCGGCACGATGGGCTACCTGGCGAAGGCAGACCGCCTGGTCACCAGCCACGAGTCCGACCTCGCCAACCGCTTCATGGACGAACTGGACCTGTCGATGGCGGCACGTCGCATCGCCTCGGAGGCCTTCGAGCGCGGCATGCACCGCAACATCAACCTGCAGGGCGAGCTGCTGCGCTTCACCGACGCGCACCCGCCCGGTTCCGAGGACTCCAAGCGCCTGTACGACGTGCTGGTGCGGCTCGCGGCCTCGGACGCCAAGCTCGACCAGCGCGAATACGACGTCATGGCGCAGATCACCAAGGCCTTGGGCCTGCCCGCGGAAACGCTGTACGCACGGCTTCCGCAGCCCGCGCCGCGCTGATCGAACCGGGGCCTTCCCGCCCCGCGCGTCCTGCCGGGCGGGCCTCGTCGCCGGCCAGAGCACTGCGGTGGTCGGCGTGCCTTCGCGGCGCATGGGGATGCAATGCATCGATGCCCTGCGTGAAACGCCTTGCACGGGCGTTTCCCGCACAATCCGTGGATGCCGCCGCCCCTGCCCGCCGCCCAGCTCAACCTGCGCCAGCGCTTCGCCGCGATGCGCAACATCCGGCCCTTCCTGCGCGAGATCTGGGCCACCAGCAAGCCGCTGACACTCGCTTCGATCAGCCTGCGACTGGTCCGCGCTTTCCTGCCGATCGCCACGCTGTACGTCGGCAAGCTGATCATCGACGAAGCGATCCGCCTGATCGGGCTGGACGTGGGCATCGACCTGGGCGCGGCCTGGGCGTCCGGCGCGCTCGACCACCTGCTCGCGCTGCTGGCGCTCGAATTCGGCCTCGCCATCGGCTCCGACCTGCTCGGGCGCCTGACCAGCTATGTCGACACGCTGCTATCCGAACGCTTCACCAACGCGACCAGCGTGCGCCTGATGGAACACGCGGCCACCCTGGACCTCGAGGACTTCGAGGACGCCGACCTGCAGGACAAGCTGGATCGCGCGCGCCGGCAGACCATGGGGCGGATGAACCTGATGGGCCAGTTGTTCGGCCAGGCGCAGGACGCGATCACCGTGGTCAGCTTCGCGATCGGCCTGCTGGCCTACGCACCGTGGCTGATGGTCCTGCTGGCGGTGGCGCTGATCCCGGCCTTCCTCGGCGAATCGCATTTCAACGCGCTCAACTACTCGCTCAATTTCCAGTGGACCCCGGAGCGTCGCCAGCTGGAATACCTGCGCCAGGTCGGTGCCAGCGTGGAGACCGCGAAAGAGGTCAAGATCTTCAACCTCAACCGCTTCTTCATCGAGCGCTTCCGCACGCTCTCGCAGAAGTTCTACGAGGCCAACGCGAAACTGGCCGGGAAGCGCGCGTTCTGGGGCGTGCTGCTGGCCGCGCTGGGCACCCTGGGTTATTACGTGGCCTATGCCTACATCGCCTGGCGCACCGTGCGCGGCGATTTCAGCATCGGCGACCTGACCTTCCTCGCCGGCAGCTTCCGGCGCCTGCGCCAGTTGCTGGAAAGCCTGCTGGTCGGGTTTTCGCAGGTCGCCGGGCAGGCGCTGTACCTCGACGACCTGTATTCGTTCTTCGAGATCGAACCGGAGATCCGCAGCAAGCCGGACGCGGTCGCGGTGCCGGATCCGATCCGCCAGGGCTTCGTGTTCGAAGGCGTGGGCTTCCGCTATGAAGGCGCGGACCGGTGGGCGCTGCGTGGCCTCAGCTTCGAGCTGCATGCCGGCGAAGTGCTGGCGCTGGTCGGCGAGAACGGCGCCGGCAAGACCACCCTGGTAAAGCTGCTCGCGCGCCTGTACGACCCGGACGAAGGCCGCATCCTGCTGGACGGCCGCGACCTGCGCGACTACGACCTCGACGACCTGCGCGCCAATACCGGGGTGATCTTCCAGGATTTCGTGCGCTACCACCTGACCGCGGCGGAGAACATCGGCGTGGGCCTGATCGACGCGATGGGCGACCGCGAGCGCATCGCCATGGCAGCGCGCAAGGGCATGGCCGACGAAGTCGTGGCAGCGCTGCCGAGGGGCTACGACCAGGTCATCGGCCGACGCTTCAAGGAAGGCGTGGACCTGTCCGGCGGCCAGTGGCAGAAGATCGCGATCGCCCGTGCGTACATGCGCGACGCGCAGGTGATGATCCTCGACGAACCCACCGCCGCGCTCGACGCGCGCAGCGAATTCGAGGTATTCGAGCGCTTCAAGGAACTGTCGGACGGCAAGACCGCGGTGCTGATCAGCCATCGCTTCAGCAGCGTGCGCATGGCCGACCGCATCCTGGTGCTGGCCGACGGCAAGGTCGAAGCCAGCGGCACCCACGATCAACTGATGGCCCAGGGTGGCCGCTACGCCGAACTGTTCGAACTGCAAGCCGCCGGTTACCGCTGACGAAGGAAGACCCATGCATCGATTCCGCATCCTCGCCTCCTGTGTCGCGATGTCGCTGGCGCTCAATGCCTGCGCGCAGTCGTCGGTGCCGCCGCAACCGATCGCCTCGGCCGAACCCGCGCGCGACCTGGCCAGCCAGGCCGGCACCGTGCAGGTGCGCCCGATCGCCTCCGGGCTGGACCATCCGTGGGCGGTCGCCCTGCTACCCACCGGCGGCTTCCTGGTCACCGAACGTCCGGGGCGCTTGCGTCGCATCGATGCGAACGGCACGGTGTCGGCGCCGATCGCTGGCGTTCCCACGGTGTTCGCGCAGGGCCAGGGCGGGTTGCTCGACGTCGTGCTCGATCCGGGCTACGCGAACAACAAGCGCATCTGGCTCAGCTTCGCCGAACCCGGCGAGAACGACACCGCCGGCACCGCGGTGGCCACCGCCACGCTGGGCGATGCCGCGCTGACCGACGTGAATGTGGTCTACCGGCAACTGCCCAAGCTCGAAGGCGGCAACCATTTCGGTTCGCGGATCGCCTTCGATGGCAAGGGTCACGTCTTCATCAGCCAGGGCGAACGCAACGAGCGGGCGATGGCGCAGGACCTGGAGGTGTTGCAGGGCAAGCTGGTGCGGCTGAACCTGGACGGCACCCAGCCGGCCGACAATCCCTTCGCCAGCGGGGTTGGAGTGCGCAAGGCGATCTGGAGCTATGGCCATCGCAACATGCAGGGCATGGCGGTGGATCCGCGCACCGGCACCCTGTGGCAGAGCGAGCACGGCCCGCGCGGAGGCGACGAGCTCAACCTCCCGCAGGCCGGCAAGAACTACGGATGGCCGATCATCACTCATGGCATCAACTATTCCGGCCTGAAGATCCCGGAAGCCGAGGGCAAGGCCAAGGCGGGCATGGAGCCGCCACATCATGTCTGGGAGAAGTCGCCCGCGCTCTCCGGCATGGCCTTCTACACCGGTCATCCGGGCAGTGCCTGGAACGACAGCCTGCTGCTGGGCGCGCTGGCCGACCGCAACCTGATCCGGCTCACCCTGGCAGGCGACAGGATCGTCGGCGAGGAACGCCTGCTCGGCGACCTCGGCAAGCGCATCCGCGACGTGCGGGTGGCTGGCGACGGCAAGGTCTACGTGCTCACCGACGAGGACGATGGCCAGTTGCTGGAATTGGTGCCGCCCACCGTCGCGCCCTGAAAAGGGGCCAGGGCGATTTCACGTCGAGCAGGCCGCGCGTTCCGCAGATCCGACGGGAAACGTCACCCCGCCCCCTTTTCGCGCGTTGCCGGACGCCGCAGGGCGCCGCAGCGTAAAATGACCGCCTGCCCCGCTTTCCATCCCCACTCGCATGGCTTCCCCGTTCGGCACCGAAACGGTGCTCGACGTCCGTCACTGGACGGACGCGTACTTCAGCTTCACCACCACCCGCGACGACGGATTCCGTTTCGACAACGGCCAGTTCGTCATGATCGGGCTGGAGGTCGAACAGGCCGATGGCAGCCGCAAGCCGCTGATGCGCGCGTATTCGATCGCCAGCGCGAACTGGGAAGAACAGCTCGAATTCTTCAGCATCAAGGTCCAGGACGGACCGCTGACCTCGCGCCTGCAGCACATCCAGCCCGGCGATTCGATCCTGATCGGCCGCAAGCCGACGGGCACCCTGCTGGTCTCCGACCTGCACCCGGGCCGCAATCTCTACCTGCTGGGCACCGGCACCGGGCTGGCGCCGTGGCTGGCGGTGATCAAGGATCCGGAAACCTACGAGCGTTTCGAGCGCGTGGTGCTCTGCCATGGCGTGCGCGGTGCCGGCGACCTCGCCTACCGCGACTACATCGAACGCGAATTGCCCCAGCACGAACTGCTCGGCGAGGTGATCCGCGACAGGCTGCTGTATTACCCGGCGGTTTCGCGCGAGGACTTCCTCCACAACGGCCAGGATCATCGCGGCCGCATCACCGAGCAACTGGACAACGGCCATATCGCCGGGGTGCTGGGACTCGACGCGCTGGATCCGGCGCAGGATCGCGCGATGATCTGCGGCAGCCCGCAGATGCTGGCGGACTTCCGCGCCATCCTCGACCGGCGCGGCTTCAGCGCGTCGGCGCGGATCGGCAGTGCCGGCGAGTACGTGTTCGAGCGCGCCTTCGTCGAAAAATGAGGGCGTCTGGCGAGCGTCAGCGCTCGCCGTACTCCAGCCACAGACGCGCACGCGATTCCTCGCCGAACACCCGGCAATCGTAGCCATGCTCACGGCCGACGATCTCGGCCAGTTCCATCCTGCCGACCGCGGTGCCGCGAGCGTCCACGTAGGCGATGCGGATCTCCTGCAGGCCCTGCCCGCCCATCGCCGCCATCAACTGCCGGAGGCCATCCTCGGCCGGCACCACGCCCTCGCTGTGGTCGATCACCAGCAGGCGGCTCGCGGCGACACGGCGCACCTCGCCGGCAAGCGCGAGGAACAACGCGATCGCATCGCTGGTGCCATCGACGCGACCGCCGACCGTGGCCTCCAGCGCCCGGCCAGAGACTTCGAAGCGCAACGAGAACGGACTGGCGGGCGCGCCGGGCATCGCGTCACGCCGCCAGCGCGGCCTCGATGTCGCGGGCGATCGATTCGGGCTTGTCGGTGGGCGCATAGCGCTTCAGCACGCGTCCGTCGCGACCGATCAGGAACTTGGTGAAGTTCCACTTGATGCCGTCGAAACCCAGCAGCCCGCCCTTCTCGTCCTTCAGCCAGGTCCACAGCGGATGCGCGTTGCTGCCGTTGACGTCGATCTTGGCGAACATGGGGAAGGTCACGTCGTAGGTCAGCGAGCAGAAATTGCGGATTTCCTCCGCGTTGCCCGGCTCCTGGTGGCCGAACTGGTCGCTGGGGAACCCCAGCACCACCAGGCCTTTTTCGCCATGGTCGCGCCAGAGCTTTTCCAGCCCGGCGTACTGCGGGGTGAAACCGCACTTGCTCGCCACGTTGACGATCAGCAACACCTTGCCGCGCCAGTCGGACAACGGTTGCGGGGTGCCATCGAGGGCGGTGGCGTCGAAATCGTAGGCGGTGGTGGCCATGGCACCCTGCTGCGTCGGGGGAACCCCGATTGTGCGCGGTCTCCGTTGCCGCGCCTACCCTGCAACCAACCCGCACCGGAGGGGGCTGCCAGTCAGGCAACCCCACGTCCGGACACGCTCAGGCCTGGCCCGGTTCCGAGACCTGCCTGACCACGTGGGAGGTCGCCTCGTCCTTTCCCGACAAGGCCAGGTCGGCGATTGCCGCCACGCCCGCCAGCTTGCCAGCGCCGTCCACCACGATGACGCGCCGGATCTTCTCCGCTTCCATCACGCAGGTCGCGTCGTGAAGGCTGGTCTCGGTGGTCACCGTGGCCACCGGGCTGGTCATCGCATCGCAGGCGCAACTGGTCGCGGGATCCTTGCCGGCGGCGACAATCCTGGTCGCGATGTCGCGGTCCGTCACGGCCCCCACCGGCTTGCCCGCCGCATCCACCACGGGGATCATCCCGCAGTCGTTGTCGATCATCATCCGCGCCACGTCCTGCAACGGGGTATCGCTGCTGCAGCAGCAGGGGTTCGCGGTCATCACGCTGGTGATCTCGGCCATGTGGCGGCTCCGGTTTGGGTGAACTCCGGACTATCGGCGCAGGGCGGTTGGGGGCACGTGAACGCCCCTGCCATTCGTCACGCGCCCCGGCCAGCCCCCTGCGCTAGGCTTTCGGGTCGCCACTGCCTAGAGAATCGAATGAAGCATCCCATCAGCTGCGCGCTCGCGCTTGCGATCGCCACCGCGCTGGCCGGTTGCGCAACCACTGCGCCCACCACGACCACCACCTCGGAGGCCACGATGCCCGCCACCGTCTACACCGGCCCATTCGCCACCCCCAGTACGCTCGACCTGCACTACCCGCAGTTCGACGGCATCCGTGACGCCGACTTCGCGCCCGCGTTCGACGCCGGCATGGCCCAGCAGTTGCTGGAGATCGAGGCGATCGCCGGCAACCCGGCGGCACCGACGTTCCAGAACACCATCGTTGCGCTGGAAAAGAGCGGCCAGGTGCTGGACCGCGCGACCAACGTGTTCTTCAACCTGATCGGCACCGACAAGAACGACGCGCGCGAGAAGCTGGAATCCGAATACGCGCCGAAGTTCTCCGCGCACCGCGACGCCATCGCCCTCAACCCCAAGCTGTTCGCGCGGATCAAGACCCTGCACGACGCCCGCGCCAGCCTGGGCTTGGACGCGATCGACCTGCGCCTGCTGGAAAGGCGCTACACCGACTTCGTGCGCAGCGGCGCCGCGCTCGACGACGCGCAGAAGGCGCGCATCCGCGAGATCAACACCGATCTGTCCAAGCTGGGCACGCAGTTCAACCAGAACGTACTGGCCGAGGTCAACGATTCCGCCGTGGTGGTGGACAGCCGCGACCAGCTGAAGGGCTTCGGCGACGAGCAGGTCGCCGCCGCCGCCGAAGCCGCCAAGGCGCGCAAGCTGGAAGGCAAGTACGTGATCGCCCTGCTCAACACCACCGGCCAGCCTGCGGAAGCGCAGTTGGAAGACCGTGCGCTGCGCCAGCGCCTGCACGAGGCCTCGGTGTTGCGTGGCAGCCGCGGCAACCAGTGGGACAACACCGGCATCGTCTCGCAGGTGCTGAAGCTGCGCGCCGAGCGGGCGAAGCTGCTCGGCTACGACACCTACGCCAACTACGTGCTGGCCGACGAGACCGCGGCGAACCAGGACAACGCCAACCGCCTGCTGCGCCAGCTGGCGCCGGCCGCGGTGAGCAATGCGCGCCGCGAGGGCGCCGACCTGCAGGCGATGATCGATGCCGACCAGAAGGCAAAGGGGCAGCCGTCGTTCGAGCTGGCGCCGTGGGACTGGTCGTACTACAGCGAGAAGGTGCGCGCGCAGAAGTACAGCTTCGACGAATCGCAGCTCAAGCCCTACTTCGAGATGAAGCGCGTGCTGGAGGACGGCGTGTTCTTCGCCGCGACCAAGCTGTACGGCATCACCTTCAAGGAACGCACCGACCTGCCGAAGTACCACACGGACACCTGGATCTACGACGTCTACGACAAGGACGGCAGCCTGCTGTCGATCTTCATCTGGGATCCGTATGCGCGCGCGTCGAAGCGCGGCGGCGCCTGGATGAACACCTACGTGGCGCAGTCCGACCTGACCGGCGACAAGCCGGTGGTGGCCAACCACCTCAACATCCCCAAGCCGTCGGCCGGCAAGCCCACGCTGATGACGTGGGATGAAGTCACCACCGCGTTCCATGAATTCGGCCACGCGCTGCATGGCTTCTTCCAGGACGTGCGCTACCCGTATTACTCGATGAACGTGCCGCGCGACTTCGTCGAATACCCGTCGCAGGTCAACGAGATGTGGGCCGACTGGCCGAGCGTGCTGGGCAACTACGCCAAGCATTACGAAACTGGCGAGCCGATGCCGAAGGCGCTGCTGGACAAGGTCATCGCCGCGGCCAAGTTCAACCAGGGCTTCGCCACCACCGAGTACCTGGAAGCCGCGATGCTCGACCAGCGCCTGCACCAGTTGCCGGCCGCCCGGATCCCGGCCGCGTCCGGGGTGATGGCGTTCGAGGCGCAGGCGCTCAAGGCCGACGGCTTCGACTACGCGCCGGTGCCGCCGCGCTACAAGACGCCGTACTTCAGCCACATCATGGGTGGCTACGCGGCCGGCTACTACGCCTACATCTGGTCGGAAGTGCTGGGCGCGAACACCGAACAGTGGATCCGCAAGAACGGCGGCCTGACCCTGCAGAACGGCGATCGCCTGCGCAAGTTCGTGCTGGCGCCGGGCGGCGAGATCGAAGCCGGCAAGCTGTTCCCGAACTTCTCCGGCTACGAGGCCAAGATCGAGCCGTTGCTCGAGAAGCGTGGCCTGACCGCGAAGTAAGCGATCCGCCTGGATGCGAAAACGCCGCCGGTTGGCGGCGTTTTCGTTTGCGCGACCAGGGCGCGTCGGGATGCGCGATGTTCGCCGGGAGCCATCCCCCGCCCGAATCCCTGCGACCCAGGCGCCACCGACGCCCTGGTGCACGCGCTGACCTCAGCCGTCGACTGGCGCCTGCATCGCCACCTGCGCATGCGACAGCAGGCGTGGGTCACGCAACAGGCGCTGGCGCGCAGCGTCCTCGTCGATCGCGGAGAGGTCCACCAGCATTTCCAGGTTCGCGGCGACCTTGCGCGCGACCGGCACGCCATCGCGCAGCAACAAACGTGCACCGCGCTGGCGCGGCAGTTTGTCGCCCGGCAACAAGGTGCCGACCAGGTTGAGCGGATCGCTGGCGGCGACCACGATCCACTCGCCATCCTTGGGTCGGTTGCGGGTTTCGCGCAGCGCCGCCACCGCCTCCGGCAAGGCGAACTGCTCGCTGGCGATCCCGGCCACGAAGCGACCGCCGCGGACCTCGCCACGCGCCTCCATGCGCCGGTACACCCGCGCGAGTTCCCGCCACGGCGGCAGCCACGCTGCTTCGCGTTCCAGCAGGCGCCACGCGACCACGCCGTAACGGCGCAACAGCACCTGCGCCACGTACTCCACCGCGTCGGCATCGGCCGCTCCTGTCGCCGCGCGCGCCAGGCTCCAGCGGCCGGCATCGCGGATGCCCGAGATCGCGCCGCGACGCATCCGGCGGCTGCCCGGATTGGGCCGCTTGCCCTGCGGCAACAGCAGCGCACGCAAGCCCGCATAGCTGTCGCAGCTCGCCACGCCGCGCGCGACCAGTTCGGCCAGCGCCTCTTCCAGTTCGACGTGCAACAGGCGGGTGGCGTCGAGTAATTCGTCGAAGAAGGACGCGCCGTGCGTGCGCAAGGCCTCGACCACCAGTTGCGCACGTGATGACGCACCTTCGGGATTGGCCGCTGCGCCCGCGATCGCAGCCCAGCGCGGCAACTCACGCCGCGGCACCAGCACCAGCGGCGTCGCCCGCACCGGCGCGCGCCCGCCCTTGCCGGTGTCGGGGCCGGCCTGCATGCGCAGCCGCGCCCAGGCGATGCGACCCGCGCTGCACTGCGCATCCAGCCAGTCGATGCCGTAGTCGGCCAGGCGCGCCGGCAACACCTCGGCTTCCCAACTGCCCGCCGCCGCTTCCCAGCCTTCGAGTTGCGCCAATACGCTGGCCAGCGCGTCGGGACCGCGCAGGCGGCTGCGCGCGGACAGGTGCTGCCAGTCGCACAGGAAGCGCATCGCATCGGCCAGCGGCACCGGTTCGATCTCGCGCCGCAACCGCCCCAGGGTGTTGCGATGGATGCGCGCCAGCAGGTGGCGCTCGCACCACTGTTCGCCGACCAGCGACGCATCGAAACTCCCACGCATGGCGGTGCCTTCCACCTCCAGCGCTGCCAGCGCGCATTCGATGTCATTCGCGCCCACCTGCAGCACGGCGGCGATGTCGACCGCACGCACCGGCCCACTTGCACTCAAGCGTCCACGCACGAGTTCGCGCAGCGCGTCCTCGCGCGTCGCCGGGATGACCGCAGTTGCCAGCACCTCGATGGGTGGCGCCCAAGTGGCCGCGGGATGCAAGGCCTGCAATTGCGGCAGGCGCTCGATCGCGGTCCACAGGCCCTCGCCCACCTGCACGCAGGTCGCGCGGCGGCCTGCGGCCAATGTCTCCAGCAACATCGTCCAATGCGACGCGGCTGCTTCAGCGGCGGTGATCGCGCCAAGCTGCATCAGTGCCTCGTGCATCTCGTCGGAGTTGCGCACCTCCGGCCAGGCGTCCTCGCGCACGCCGGCGATCGCGCCGGCGTCGAGCAGGCCGAGATCCCGCACGGAGGCACCATCGCCGAAGCGCCGCGACTGCACCGCCTGGGTGCGGCGCTCCTCCAGCGGTGCATCGTCGAGGAACGCGTACGGCGCGGCATTCAGCGCCTCGGCGGCGAATACGCTGGGCGCGGTCAGGTCGCGGGCGACGATGTCGATGCGCCCACTCTCCAGCCCGCGCAGCACCTCCAGCCAGCCTTCGGCATCCATTGCTTCGCACAGGCAGTCGGTGAGCGCCTGCTGGACCAGCGGATGGTCGGGCACCTGGCGGTCGCCGACGATGTTTTCCAGGCAAGCCACCTGGTCCGGGAACACCGTGGCCATCAGGTCTTCGGACTTCATCCGCTGCAGCTGCGGCGCGACCTTCTTGCCGCCGCTGAAGCGCGGCAATGCCAACGCGACGCTCGCGTTCCAGCGGAAACGCGTGGGGAACAGCGGTGCGTCCAGCAGCGCCTGCACCAGGATCTCGCGGGCGGTGTTCGAGTGCAGGAAGGAGGCGACGTCGAGCAACGGGAAACTGTGGCTGGTCGACAGCGACAGCACGATCGCGTTCTCGGTCGCGGCGGCCTGCAGCTCGAAATTGAAGCTGCGGCAGAAACGCTTGCGCAGGGCGAGTCCCCACGCCTTGTTGATGCGGCTGCCAAACGGCGCGTGGATCACCAGGTGGGTGGATCCGGATTCGTCGAAGAAGCGTTCCATCGCCAGTTGGCGCTGGGTGGGCATCAGGCCGAACCCGGCGACCTGCTCGGCGCAGTACTCGAGCAACTGCCGCGCCGCTTCCGCGGACAGGCCGACCTCATCCACCAGCCAGCGCTGGGCGATGCCCTCGCCTTCCACCAGCTTCGCCTGCAGTTCCTCGCGCAAGCGCGAGACCGCGTGCGAGAGCGCGTCGGTGCGGCCCGGCGCTTCACCGAGCCAGAACGGGATCGACGGCGGCGCGCCCTGGGCGTCCTCCACCCGCAATCGTCCGGGTTCGACGCGCAGGATGCGGTAGCTGGTGTTGCCGAGCTGGAAGATGTCGCCGGCCAGGCTCTCGATCGCGAAGTCTTCGTTGACCGTGCCGATGCCGATGCTTTCCGGCTCCAGCAGCACCGAATAGTCGCCGGCGTCGGGAATGGTGCCGCCGCTCTGGATCGCGACCTGGCGCGCGCCGCGGCGCGCGCGCAACTGCCGGTTGACGGCGTCCCGATGCACCCACGCACCACGCGTTCCGAAGCGGCTGGCGTAGCCTTCCGCCAGCATCTTCAGCACACCCTCGAACGCCTCGCGGGTCAGCGCGCGATACGGCCACGCGCGACCCAACATCGCGAACAATGCGTCCTCGTCCCAGTCGCGGCTGGCGACCTCGGCCACGATGACCTGCGCCAGCACGTCCAGCGGCGCCTCCGGCATCGGCATGCGGTCCAGCTCGCCACGGCGCACGCCATCCAGCAATGCCGCGCACTCCATCAGGTCGTCGCGGGTCGTCGCGAACAGTCGGCCCTTGGGGATGCCGCCGACGTGGTGGCGGGCCCGGCCCACGCGCTGCAGGAAGGCGGCGATGCTGCGCGGGCTGCCAAGCTGGCAGACCAGGTCCACGTCGCCGATGTCGATGCCGAGTTCCAGCGATGCAGTCGCCACCAGCACCTTCAGCTCGCCGCGTTTCAGGCGCTGCTCCGCATCAAACCGCAGGTCCTTCGACAGCGAACCGTGGTGCGCGGCGACGTGTTCCTTGCCCAGCCGCTCGCTGAGATGGCGGGCCGCGCGCTCCGCCATCCGTCGTGTGTTGACGAAGACCAGGGTGGTGCGGTGCTCCTCCGCCAGCGCCTGCAGGCGGTCGTGCACCTGCTCCCACTGCTCGCCGCTGGCGACCGCGCCGAGCGGCGACAGCGGCAGTTCCAGGGCGAGGTCGCGCGGCTTGTCGTGACCCACGTCGACGATGCGGCAGTCCGCCTGGCCGGTCGCGTCCACGCACGCAGTGCCGACCAGGAAACGCGCCGCGTCCTCGATCGGCTTCTGCGTCGCCGACAACCCGACCCGGGTGGCGCGCCGGCCGACCAGCGCATCCAGGCGCTCCAGCGACAGCGTCAGATGGCTGCCGCGCTTGCCGGGCAGCAGCGCGTGGATCTCGTCGACGATGACCGTGCGCACGCCGCCCAGCATCGCCCGCCCGGACTCCGAGCCCAGCAACACGTACAGCGATTCCGGCGTGGTCACCAGGATGTGCGGCGCCTTCCTGCGCAGCGCCGCACGCTCGGCCTGCGGGGTGTCGCCGGTGCGCACGGCGGTACGCACGTCGACGTCCGGCAAACCCTGTCTCGCCAGCTCCTCGCGGATGCCGGCCAACGGCGCTTCGAGGTTCAGGTGGATGTCGTTCGACAGCGCCTTCAGCGGTGACACGTACAACACCAGCGTGGATTCCGGCAGGCCATGTGCCAGCCCTTCACGCACCAACGCGTCGATCGCGGCAAGGAACGCGGTCAGCGTCTTGCCGGAACCGGTCGGGGCGGCCACCAGGGTGTCGCGGCCGGACGCGATCGCCGGCCAGGCCTGCTGCTGGGCATCCGTGGGTGCGGGGAAGGTACGCGCGAACCAGCCGGCAACCGCCGGGTGGAAGGCATCGAGCGCCGGATGGTCGGGAGGTCGCACGAACATGCCGGGATTATCCGCCGCGTCGCACGGGGCGCCCTGAATGCGCGCGCCGCGCGGGCTGAAATCGAAGCGTATCTGGGCGTTCACCGCCGCAGCCTGCGCTGCCGGCGTCGCAGGCGGTGAGACCGGTCAGCCGGCGCGGAACAGCGCCTTGTATTCGGGTGCCACCAGCGGCACCAGCACCTGCGCCGGCACGTCCACGTTGCGGGTACCTTCGGCATACGGCGCCACCTGGGCCGGTGGGAACACGAAGCGCAACGCACGGATGCTGCCGTCGGCGTTCATCACCGGCTCGAAGCGGGCGAAGTGCTTCGGATCCGGGGCGGTGCCGGCATCGATCATCCCGCTGCCGTCGCGCAAGGCCTGCGAGCGTTCCGCAGCCTCCAGCCCCTCATCGTCCAGTTGCTGCGACAACGCGGTCATCAACTGCTCGCGGACCTGGTCCGACACGATCTTCCAGCTGGCGGCGTCCGGCACCAGTTGCTCCGCCGTCAGCAAGCGCTGCTCGCCCGGCAACCAGACGAAGCGCGCAACCAGCGGCTTCCCGTGTGCGCCGCCGGTATAGCTGCTGCCATCCGCGGCGGCCGCGACGATCCGCGGCGTGTCCACCAGCCCGGTGAACTGTAGGCTGAGGTCGTACGGCGCCGACGGCTTGCTGCCCTTGAGCGCGGCCACCGCCTGCATCAGGTCGGCGCGGGCGGACTCGGCGTAGGCCTGCAGCGCCTGCGCAAGCGCAGGATGCCTGGCGATCCCCTGCGGATAGCTGATGCCGACGATGTAATCGGGCCTGGTCTCGATCACGTCCTGCAGCACGACCGGGGCCGATGCCGCACCCGGCGGTCCGGCATCGGGTCCGTTGGCGTCGGGCGCCGGCTGCGTTCCGTCGCGACCGCAGCCGGACAGCACGACGAGGGCGAACGCAGAGGCGAAGGCGAGAGTGTGAAAACGGCGGGACATGGGCGGTCGGGTCGGATCGGGGGAAGACCAGATGGCATCCATGATGCCTGATGGACGGTCACTCGGATGCAGATGTTTTCCGATGCGCTGCCACGAGACGGCCTCGTTGGATAACCCGACCGGCGACGCCCGGGTCGAACACGCCAGCCAGCCGGTTCGCCTTGCGAACCGACAACCGCCCTGGGGACGGCGCCAGGCTGGCTGCATGGCGTACTCCGGGCGCGGGCCCCGGAGCGGCCGGAACCCTAGAAGGTGTATCCCGTCTTCAGGATCAGGCCGTTGTTGCCCGACTTGCCCCAGGCATATTCAAGGTTCAGCACGATGCCCACTTCAGGCTTGAGCACGTACTGGATGCCGGCGCCCCCCATCGGAAAGAGGTTCTCGCTGTCGAGGCATGACTTGCCGTCGCCATAGGTGCAGCCGACGCCGGCGAACACGGTGGATGTCCATCGATCGGCGAGCTTGAACCGCGCTTCGCCTTCGACCTGCGACACGTACCTGCCGGTGTATTGGCCGGTCTTGTAGCCACGCAACTGGATCGGCGAAAGGTTCTGCGTCGGCGCGTCGTGGGTCAGGTGATTGAGCTGCCGGAAGGCGAACACGTTGCCATCGCCCTGCGGGATGTAGCGGCGGAAATCAGCGCGGTAGACGTCGAAGTCCACGGCACCGCCCAAAGACTCCCGGTAGGCCAGGTTGTTCAAGCTGGCGACCCAACCCGTGGTGGGCTTGAAGTCGTTGTCCCGCGAATCGTGATAGACGACGACACCAAGGCCGCCCGACTTGTAGGGCGCCACGCCCAGCATGTCGAGGAAGGCATCATCGGTGGCGGTCTCCCCCGCGATGTTGAAGTTCTGGTAGATGGCCTGTGCGCCCAGGAACCAGTTGCCGTGGACGCGGTAGAGATAACGGCCGATGAAGGACCTCAGCTCCGCTTCGTTGCGCAGCGGAATGCCGGTCCCGAGGTAATCGTCGTAGTCGTTCTTGATGTTGCCGAAGCTGATCGCGACATTCAGCCGCTGGTGATCGGCGTCGAACGAGGTCCTCGCCAGCAGGCCGGCGACCATCGAGTCGGTGCTCGAATACTGCCCGGTCGCCGCGAACATCGACGGGCGTGACTTGGCGTCGAAGAAGTGCAGGTAGCCGACGGTGCCGCCCAGCGTCGTGCCCAGCTTGGGGTTGCTGGTGAACACCGGTGCCAGCATCCAGGGCGATTGCTTCTGCGGTGCCGGCGCGGCGGCCGGGGCGACTTCGGGCGGCGTGGCACGGGGCTCATGGGTCTGCGCGAAGGCCGGGGCGCAAACCAGCATCCAGGTCGCGCAAGACGCGCGAACCAGGCGCCGCATCGCTGCTCCAGGAAGAGGCTTTTCGAGAGGCTGCATGCTGTCGTTACCCGTTGAACCTGTTGGCGACTGCCACCGAGACAGCGACAGCATAAAAAAAAAGCCCGGCCGAAGCCGGGCTTTTTCCGCACGAGGTGCTGGCGTCTTACGAGGCCTGGACTTCGTCGGCCTGCAGGCCCTTCTGGCCCTGGACGACCTTGAAGGTCACCTTCTGGCCTTCCTGCAGCGACTTGAAGCCGGTGCCCTGGATCGAGCGGAAGTGGACGAAAACGTCCGGGCCGCTTTCCGGGGTGATGAAGCCGAAGCCCTTGGCGTCGTTGAACCACTTGACGGTACCAGTCTGACGATCCGACATGTTTTGTTACTCCTAGAACAGTTTGAAATGGTGACACGACCCGCCGGATTCGTTGGAAGGCTGGGCCGCGACTGTCGAGCAAGGGGTAACGCACACGATGTAGCGGATCACTCGGATCTACCGCATCGGGTCACGATGTACCGTGATCCCGCTTGAAACAGTGGGCGCACCATAACCTGTTTTTGGGCACAAATGTGAATGGCCACGAATTTTTTTTCGGCTGGCCGGACCCGGCCTACCAGTCGGTCTGTTCAGGCAGCAATCCGCGCAACTCGGCGTCGGTCAGGTTGCGCCACTGGCCCGGCTTGAGGTGGCCCAGCTTGACGTTGCCGATCCGCACCCTCAGCAACTGCTTCACCCGATAGCCGAAATGGGCCGCCATCAGCCGGATCTGCCGGTTGAGGCCTTGGGTGAGCACGATCCGGAAGCCCTGGCTGCCCAGCTTGCCAGTCCTGCAGGGCAAGGTCGGCTCGCCGTGGATCGGTACCCCGCCACGCGCCATGCCACGCAGGAATTCCAGGGTCACCGGCCGGGTGACCGCCACCAGGTATTCCTTTTCCAGCTTGTTTTCCGCACGCAGGATGCGGTTGACGATGTCGCCATTGCTGGTCAGCAGGATCAGGCCCTCGGAATCCTTGTCCAGCCGGCCGACCGGGAAGATGCGATGCGCATGGTCGACGAAATCGACGATGTTGCCCTTGACCCCGGATTCGGTGGTGCTGGTGATCCCGACCGGCTTGTTCAGCGCGATGTAGACGTGCCGGCGCTGGCCCCTGGCGGCCACGCGCGCTGCCAGCACGTTGCCGTCCACGCGGACCTCGTCGCCCTCGCCCAGTTCCGCCCCGATGCCGGCGCGGATGCCGTTCACCGTCACCCGACCCTCGGCGATCAGCCGATCGGCCTCGCGGCGGGAGCAGAAGCCGGAGTCGGCGATGTGTTTGTTGAGGCGCATGCGGCGGCCATTCTAACCGCCGCCGGCACGACTCAGGTGCGCAGCGCCTCGTATTCCGGGTGCTTGCGCATCCAGCCATCGGCATACGAGCAGCGGGGATCGACCTTCAGGCCTTCCGCCCTGGCATGTTCGACTGCGGCCCGGACCAGGTCGCCGGCGATGCCGCGTCCTCCGATGGCCGGAGGCACGATGGTGTGGGTAATCACCATCACGTCGTCGCCGCGCTCGTATTCGAGGTAGGCGGTCTCGCCGTCGACTTCGGCGGTGAAGCGGTGGCGCGCCGGATCATGGGCAATATCGGTCATGGCACTTCCAAGTCAGGGGGTACCCGATCCCAACAGGGTCTCCGTGAAGTGGCCGAGAATCCGCGGCTCCAGCAGCACGGTGAACAGCAGGCCGTAGGCCGCTCCCCAGAGATGCGCGCTGTGGTTGACGTTGTCGCTGCCGCGCCGATCCATCCAGATGCTGTAGGCCACGTACAGGATCGCGAAGACGAACGCGGGGACCGGCACCGGGATCGGGAAGATGATCAGCTTCGACCACGGATCGAACAGGATGAAGGCGAACAACACCGCCGACACCCCGCCGGACGCGCCGAGGCTGCGGTAAGCCGGATCCCGGCGGTGGCTGATGTAGGTGGGCAGGATCGAGACCACGATCGCCGACAGGTAGAACAGCACGTAGCCGGCCGGGGTGATCAGTTCCGAGAACACCTGCTCGACCGCGGTGCCGAACGACCACAGGGTGATCATGTTGAACAGCAGGTGCATCCAGTCGGCATGCACGAAACCGTAGCCGAGCAGGCGGTCGTACTGCTTGCGGCGCTCCACCGCCGGCGGCCACAGGATCATCCGCTCCAGCAGCGCGCGGTCGTTGAAGGCCCGCCAGGACACCAGCACGGTGATGGCGACGATCACGATCGTGAGCGAGAAATCCATGGATCAGGCGGCCCGGTAGTTGTCCTGCATCGGATACGTGCGCGCGTACGCGGCGAATGCAAGCGCGGCGACGAAGGCGAAGGCGGCGAAGAAGAACATCAGGAACGCATTCTCGCTGTAGCCGGTGGTGGCGATCCGCGCGATCACGGCCTCGTTGCGCACGGCGACGTTGGTCAGCAGCACCCACAGGCTGCCGAAGGTGCTGGTCAGGTACCAGAAGGCCATGATCACGCCCTTCATCGACTGGGTGGCCTGGCTGTAGGCGAACTCCAGCGCGGTGGCGGACACCAGCACTTCGGCGAAGGTCAGGATCAGGTAGGGCCAGAACTGCGAAGCGAGCGAAACCGACTCCCCGCCATCCATGCGCAGTTGCAGCATCCCGGCCAGGACCCAAGCCAACCCGGCGATGAATATGCCGGCACCCATCCGGCGCAGCGCGCTGGGTTCGAATCCCAAGCGCCGCAGCAGCGGGTACACCAGCAGGTTGTTGATCGGGATGATGAACATGACCATGATCGGGTTGAGCGCCTGCATCTGCCCAGCGGTCTGCACGATCCCACTTGGCCACCACCAGGCATCGTGCGGGATCACCATCTCCTTGCCCTGGATCACCCAGGTGCTGGCCTTCTGGTCGAACAGCGACCAGAACGGCGTGGTCAGCGCGAACACGATCAGGATCCGCAACACCGCGCGCACGCCATCGACCGCAGCGTCCGGATGCCGGCCGCGCGCGCGCTCCAGTTGCATGGACACGCCGATGCCGCCGAACGCGATCAACGCGCCCAGCGCCAGGCAGGCGGTGATCACGAAATGGAAGTCCTCCGGCCAGAACGGCAGGCTGGCCCCGGCCCACGCATGCAACGCCCAGCACAGCAGCATCGCCACCGCCAGCGCCGCACCGAAGGCGGCAACCAGCAGCCCTGGACGCCCCTGCCCCGCAATCTGGGTGGCGAGCGCGGTGCGGGCGACGTTGAAGAACGAATCCGCATCCTGACCGCGGGTCGGCGGCACCCGCACGTACTGCCTGCGACCCAGCCAGAAGATGATGGTGGCGATGCCCATCAGGATGCCGGGGATGCCGAATGCCACCGCCGGCCCGTAATTCTTCAGGAACAAGGGCATCAGCAGCGAGGCGAAGAAGCTGCCGAAGTTCACGGTCCAGTAGAACGCGTCGAACACGATCTTGGCGAGGTGCTTGTTGGCGGTGGTGAATTGGTCGCCGCAGAAGCTGACCACCAGCGGCTTGATGCCGCCACTGCCAAGCGCGATCAGGAACAGGCCGGTGTAGAACCCGTTCCTGTTGTCCTCGAACATCGCCAGGCAGGCGTGGCCCGCGCAATAGATCAGCGAGAACCACAGCACCGTGTTGTATTTGCCGAAAAAGCGATCCGCCAGCCAGCCGCCGAGCAGCGGGAAGAAATACACCCCGATGACGAAGCTGTGGAACACATCCTTCGCCGCGCCTTCGCGCTGGGCTTCGGGGATGTAGGCCAGGATGACGCTGCTGACCAGGAACTGCACCAGGATGTTGCGCATCCCGTAGAAACTGAAGCGCTCGCAGGCTTCGTTGCCGATGATGAACGGGATCTGCCGTGGCAGGCGCGCGGGTTCGGCAACAGTGGATTGGCTCATGCGTCGATGCATCCGGTCGTTTGCGCAAGCCTAACCGATCCGGCCATCAGGCCCATTCGGTGAGGCCTTCGCGCGCGTACAGCGCCGCGAACGACGGACGCGCCTTCAATCGCCGCGCCAGCGCGGCCAGGTGCGGCCATTCGATGGCCGGCCTCGGCATGTTGCGCGACCAGCGCATCAGCATCACCAGGTAGAAATCGGCGACGCTCAGGCCCTCGCCCAGCAAGTGCGGACCGTGCGCAGCGAGATGGTCGTCGATGCGCTGCCATTCGGCCTCGATGCGCGGCGCGCAGTGGGCGCGCAACGTGTCCGCATTCGCCTCGCCGGCCGGTTCGCCCGGATACCACCACTGGCGGAACAGCGGCTGCACCATGTTGGCCAGGTTGAACATCCACTGCAGGTAGTCCGCGCGCGTCGCATCGTCGAACGCCGGCGCCAGGCCCGCGGCCGGGTAACGCTCCGCGAGCAGCATCGAAAGTGCCGCGGCCTCGTACTGCGGCTTGCCATCGAGCACCAGCGTCGGCACCACGCCATTCGGGTTGAGTGCGAGGTACTCCGGGGATTTCTGCGCCTTCGCCGCGGTATCCACCAGTTGCAACACATGCGGCGCATCCAGCTCGATCAACAGCCAGTGCACGAGGAAACTGGCGGCGCCCGGCGCGTAGTACAAGGTCATGCTCATGGTGGGTCCTCGGGTTGGCGATGGCGGAGTTTCGCATGCGCCCGCGACCCGCCGCGGCATGACCATGGGCAGTCCCGGCGCACGTGCCGCCGCGGTTACCATCGACCGATCCAACGGAGACCCGTCGATGCATTCGTCCCTGCTCCAGCGCACCCTGCTCGCGACCGCCCTGCTCGCCTGCCAGTCCTTGGTCGGCATGCCGACGGCCGAGGCCGCCACCCCGGCCTTGAGCACGGTCGCCGAACGCAGCGGCTTCAGGCAGACCGGCCGCTACGACGAAGTCATCGCCCTCTGCGATGCGTTCCAGGCGGCCTACCCGCAAGCGGTGCGTTGCTTCACGTTCGGCACCACGCCCGAGGGCCGGCCGATGAAGGCGATGGCGATCTCCACCAGCGGCGCGCTGGATGCGAAGGCCGCACAGGCACGCGGGTTGCCGGTGGTGCTGGCGCAGGGCGGCATCCACGCCGGCGAGATCGACGGCAAGGACGCGGGCTTCTGGCTGCTGCGCGACCTGCTGCAGGGCAAGGTCGGCGCGGGCGTTCTGGACAGGACGGTGCTGTTGTTCGTGCCGGTGTTCAATGCCGATGGCCACGAGAATTTCCGCGCCTGGAACCGTCCGAACCAACGCGGGCCGGAGCAGATGGGCTTCCGTGTCACCGCGCAGCGCTACAACCTCAACCGCGACTACGTGAAGGCCGACAGCGCGGAAATGCAGGCGATGCTCGGGCTCATCAACCAGTGGGATCCGCTGGCGATGCTGGACCTGCACGTCACCGACGGCGCCAAGTTCCAGCACGACATCTCGATCACCGGCGAGCCGACCAATTCCGGCGACCAGGGCCTGCGCGAGGCGGGCAACGCGCTGAAGGACGGCATCGTCGCCAGGCTTGCCGCGCAGGGCAACAAGCCGGTCGGCTTCTATCCGAGCTTCGTGAAGGACGACGACCCGACCTCCGGTTTCATCCATGGCGTCAGCACGCCGCGTTTCTCCAACGGCTACTTCCCGCTGCGCAACCGGCTGGCGATCCTGGTCGAGACGCATTCCTGGCGCACCTACCCGGAGCGCGTGCGCAGCACCTACAACACGGTGCTGGACGCGCTCGAACTGACCGCGGCGAACGGCACGCGCTGGCTGCAACTGGCGCGCGATGCGGATGCGCGCGCGGCCGCCCTCGGCGGCCAGTCGATACCGGTGGATTACAAGGCCACCGACAAGGTGCGCACCATCGATTTCCTCGGCTACGCCTACACGCGCACGCCTTCGGAGATTTCCGGCGGGACGATGACCCGTTACGACGAAACCACTCCTCAAGTCTGGAAGATTCCTCTGCGCGACGAGATCGTGCCCGGCGCCAGCATCGTCGCGCCCAGGGGCGGCTACCTGGTGCCGCAGCAGTACGCGGTGTCGGTGGCGAAGCAGTTGCTCGCCCACGGCATCGCCTTCCGCGTGCTGACCGCGCCGCTGCGCGAGGCGAACGCGCAGGTGTTCGTCGCCGACGGCGTGCAGTTCTCGCCGACCTCGGTCGAAGGCCACCAGCGGGTCAACCTGAGCGGCACATGGAAGCCGCAGGTCGCGGAGATCGCCTCCGGCGGCTTGTTCGTGCCGATCGCCCAGGCCAAGTCGCGGCTGCTGGTGAATATCCTGGAACCGACCGCAGGCGATTCCATGGCCGCGTGGGGCGACTTCAACAACGCCTTCGAGCGCAAGGAATACATGGAGCAGTACGTCGCCGAGGAACAGGCGCGGTTGATGCTGGCGAAGGACCCGGCGCTGAAGACGGAGTTCGAACGCAAGCTTCGCGACGAACCGGAGTTCGCAAAGAGCCAGGCCGCGCGCCTGGACTTCTTCTATCGCCGCCACTCGGCCTGGGATCCCGGTACCAACCGCTATCCGGTGCTGCGCACCGACACCGCCTACCCCTGAGCGCATGCCTGTCCGGCGAACTGGCCTGTTGCTGTTGCTGGCGGCGTTCGCGCTTGCCGCATGCGCGGGCACGGAGCCGCGCCACGGCGGCAGCGAACCGTCGTTCGGCCTCGTCACCTTCAACCTCTACCATGACAAGGCGGACTGGCCGACGCGCCGCGCCTTGATCATCGGCGAACTCCGCACCCTGCATCCCGACGTGATCGTGCTGCAGGAAGTGCTGCAACACGAATCCCTGCGCAACCAGGCCGGAGACCTGGCCGCGGCACTGGGCTATTCGGCCTACTTCATCTCGGTCGATCCCGCCGACAGGCCGCGCCGCTACGGCAATGCCATCCTCACCCGCCATCCGGTGCAGGCACGCGACTGGACCCGGTTGCGGCCACTGGACGATTCACGGACGGCGGGCATGGTCCGCATCGACATCAACCGACATCCGCTGGATGTGTACGCCACCCACCTCCACCACGAGGACACAACGGCCGGCGCACGCAAGCGGGCCGAGCAACTGGCCGACCTGCTGGCCTTCGTCGAACGCGGCGCGGGTGATGCGCCCAGCCTCGTGGCCGGCGACTTCAACGTGGCCGCTGGCCGGCCCGAACTGGCCATGCTCGGTGCCGCCGGTTACGACGAAGCCTTCACCCGGCTGCATCCCGGCGACCCGCGCCCCACCCTCAATCCGCACTACTTCCCGCGGGATGCGCGCCGCATCGACCACGTCTACCTGCAACGCGACCGGCTGGTGCCGGTCGAGGCACGGATGGTGCTGGATCGCGAAGGCGCGGCGGGCGCCTGGCCCAGCGACCATTTCGGCCTGTACGTGCGTTTTGCCTTCGCGCCCTCGCGCTGACCAGCCTCAGCAGTTCTCGTACTTCCAGTTGCGGCGCTTGCCTTCGGCCAGCCACTCGACGGCCTGCGCCAGTCGCTTTGCGCGCGTTTCCTCGCGCTTGGCCTCGACGATCCACTCGATGTACTCGCGCTTGCAGCCCGGCGGGAACGCGTCGAAGGTCGCCTGCGCCGGCTTGTTCTTCTTCAATGCGGCCAGCAGCTCCGGCGGCGTTTCCGCTGGCGGCTTTGCCGTGACCTTGCGGTTCGAAGGCGCCTTGACGCCGTCCTCGTTGAGCTTCATCGCCTTGCGAAGATGCGCCAGCAGGACCTTGTCCGCTGGCAGATCCTGCAACGACGACATCTTGCCGTAGCTGCCCATGCCGGTTTGCGGCTCGCCCTCGCCGACCACCAGCGCATGCTTCCAGTAACCGAACGAGGCGTGCTGCTTGAAAGCCGCCATCCCGCACAGGATGGCGCCCGCATGCATGAAGGTCGGCATGCCCCACTTGATGGTTTCCTCGACCTGCGGGCAGGCCCTGTGCACCAGCGCGCGCGCGTGGGCGAGGATCGGCCGGGCGAATGGCGCGGCGTGTTCGATATAGGCGTCGATCCGGGGATCCGTGGCCATGGCTTGCGCACCGGGAGCTACCGGGCGCATTCTGCGCCCGCAACGCATCGTCGGACAGGGGGGGCGCACATGGCCCAGACCGAACGCCGCAATTCGCCGCACCATTCCTGTCGCGAACTGCGCCGCCAGCTCAATGAAGCGCAACAGGACGCACTCGGCGAACTGGAACGCTACGGCTGGGAGCTGAAGTTCGTGCGCCATCCGCTGTTCCAGCCCTTGATCCCGGTGTTGCTGGACCCCGAGCGCAAGGACTACGCCATCCTCGAGGAGGACGGCACGCTCAACCAGCACCCGCCCTTCGTCATCCGCCCGCATTGACCATGCCGGGGGCACGCAGGCGCAATCCCACGGGCTGGTTGCTGCTCGCCATCGCGGTGTTGGTGGCCTGGCAATTGTGGCCCGCGCGGGAGGCGGTGCCCGTGCCGGGCGCCAGCGCACCGACCGCAGCCGCATCACCGGGCGCGCACGCGCACGCCGAAACACCATCCAGCCCGACGCCTGCATTGCCGGATTTCCTGCCGGCGCAGGCCCATACGACCATCGAACTGATCCAGCGAGGCGGGCCCTTCCCGTACCGGCAGGACGGCAGCATCTTCGGCAATCGCGAAGGTCATCTGCCGCGCCAGCCGCGCGGCTGGTACCGCGAATACACCGTGGACACGCCGGGCCTCGGCCACCGCGGCGCGCGCCGCATCATCACCGGTGGGCACCCCCCGCGCGACTGGTATTACACCGACGACCACTACGACAGTTTCCGTCGCTTCGACGTGGCCGGAGCTGCGCCATGACCGAGAATCATTTCACCCTCGACCTCGGCGACCCGCTGCGCGCCGGCGTGTTCTTCGTCACGCCCGAGGACATCGCCATCCTCCAGGCCCTCGTCATCGATGCCGGGTTGCACGCCTGCCCGGTCGACCTGCGCGGCTGCACCGACAAGGCCACCCTGCTGGCCCGGATGGCGGGGGCGCTTGCGATGCCCGACGGCCGGGGCCGCAACTGGGATGCGCTCGGCGATGCGCTGCGTGACCTGTCCTGGCTGCCCGCGCCAGGCTATGTGTTGCTGGTCCGCGACGCCCACGAGTTGCGCGACGCCGACGAAGCAGCGTTCGACACCCTGGTCGGGCTTCTCGACGAAGCCAGCGCGGAGTGGGCCACCCTCGGGAGCCCGTTCTGGGCCTTCCTGGCGCTACCCGAAGAGGACTTCGAGGACGCGGCGGACTGACGGTGGTCGCAAACGGGGCGGTCAGGCGCTCTTGCGCGGCTTGGCGGACGTCCTTGCAGGCGCCTTCTTCGCGGTCGTTGCCTTGGCGGACGCCTTGGTTGCCTTGCGGCCGTTCTCGCCCAGGCTCTTCTGCAGCAGGGAAACGAAATCGACCACGTTGGTCGCCGCCCCTTCCTCCGCCGTTTCAACCTCGTCGAGGACCTTGGTGGTCTTGCCCTTCTGCTTGATGCGCTTGCGGATGATCTCCGACAGCCGGTGGCGGAACTCGTCGTGGTAGTCCTCCGGATCCCACTTGCTCGCCATCGATTCCACCAGTTGGGTGGCCATCGCCAGCTCCTTGGGCGCGATGCGGTACTCGCTGGCCTTGCCGCCCGGGAGCTTGTATTCGGCCGGCTCGACCAGTTCCTGCGGATAGCGCATCAGCACCAGCACCAGCGCATCGCCCAGCGGCATCACCGCGGACAGGTATTCGCGCGTGCGGATCACCACCCGCGCCACGCCGATCTTCTTCGCCTTCTTCAACGTCTCGCGCAGCAATACGTAGCCTTTTTCCGCCTTCTTGCCGGGCACCAGCACGTACGGCTTCTCGAAGAAGCGCACGTCGATCGCGTCCTCGTCGACGAAGGTCTCGATCTCCACCGATTCATGCGTCTCGGGCGCGGCGGAGGCGATGTCCTCCTTCTCGATCACCACGTAGCTGCCCTTGTCGTACTCGAAGGCCTTGATGATGTCCTTCCACGGCACTTCTTCGCCGGTGTCCGCATTCACCCGTTCGAACCGGATCGGCTTGCGATCGCGCGCGTCCAGCATGCGGAAGGACAGGTCGGTGCTGCGGGTGCCCGACATCAGCGCCACCGGCACGTTCAGCAAGCCGAACGAGAGATTTCCGGTCCAGATAGGGCGGGCCATGGCAAGGGACTCGTTGAGGGGAGGTCGAGCCTGCGCCGCGTGGCGTCACGGCCTTGTCGACGGCCTCACCCGGGCAGCGACTGCCGCAGCCGGTCGATCCCGTCCCACGGATGCGACTTCAACCGCTTCAATCGTGCCGGTGCATTGCGGATATCGAAGGCATGGCCGCTGGCGATCTTGCCGAGCTCCTCCCAGCGCAGCGGCATCGACACCGGCGCACCCGGCCGTGCGCGGGCCGAGAAGCTGGCCACGCTGGTTGCGCCGCGCCCGTTGCGCAGCCAGTCGATGAAGATCTTGCCCTTGCGCTTCTGTTTCGAGGCGGTGGCGACGTACCGCAGCGGATCCATCTCCCGTGCGGCCTCCGCGACGGCTTGCGAAAACGCCCGCGCGCGTTCCCAAGGTGCGGCGGGCGACAGCGGCACCACCAAGTGCAGGCCCTTGCCCCCGCTCGTCCGCACGAACGACTTCAGGCCCGCCTGCTGGAGGAAGCCACGCAGTTGCCGCGCCGCGGCGATGACGTCCTTCCATGCCACCGCCTCGTCCGGATCCAGGTCGAACACGACGCGATCCGCATGCTCGAGATCGCTCGCCTTCGAGCCCCAGGGATGGAATTCGATGGCGTTGAACTGCACCAGCTCCATGGCACTGGCGGCGTCGGTGACCACCAGGTAATCCTCGCTGCCGCCGTCGGATTCGGTGACCGGCACCAGCGATACCAGCTCGAGGCCGGGCGTGGCGTGCTTCTGGAAAAAGCACTGCGCGGCGATACCGCCAGGGCAACGCACCAACGACAAGGGGCGGTCGCGGATTTCGGGCAACAGCCAGTCCATGACCGCGCCGTAGTAATCGGCCAGCTCCTGCTTGCTGATGCCGTCGTCGGGGTAGAGCAGCTTGTCGGGACTGCTCAGCTCCGGCGCCTGCCTGGTATTGCCGCTCTTGCGGACCGACGTGGTCGCTTTTTTTTCCACGGGTTTCGCCTCGGTGGTCGTGCTGTCATCTGCCGGGCTACGGTCGCTGTCGCGCAACGAAGCGATGCTCTTGTCTGGACGCAGTGCCTTGAAGCTGGCCTGCCGCAACAGGCCGCGGCCACCGACACCGCGAGTGAAGACCTCCACCACGAACGCGGGTGTCGACAACCAGCGCGCCTGCCGCAGGTCGGTGTCGTTTTCCGGCACATCCACGCTGGGCGTCGCCGAACCCTTGCCCTGCAGTTGCTCGCCGAGCGCGGCAAGCTGGGCATCGCTGAATCCGCTTCCAACCCGACCGACATATCGCCAGCCATGGCGGGCGTCGGGCGTCGCGAGCAGCAGCGCGCCGATGCCGCTTCGCGCTCCTTTCGGCGGCGTGTAGCCGACCACCGCGAATTCGTCGCTGCCCAGCGCCTTGGCCTTTCGCCAGGCATCGCCGCGGCCGGGATGCACGGTGGCGTCGATGCGTTTGGAAATGATGCCCTCGAAGCCGGCGTCCACCGCGGCCTTGAACGCAGCCTTGGCCGCGCCGATCCCGTGCGAGCTGTAGGCAAGGCGCGCCGGTGCCCCGCCCAGCAGACGTTCGAGCAGCACCTTGCGTTGCTGCAATGGCACGCCTGACAGGTCGATGCCCTCCAGATGGAGCAGGTCGAAGACGACATAGCGCAATGCGCCCTGCACCTCGCCGGACAGTACCTGCTGGAGCAGGTTGAAATCCGCCCGCCTGCCCTGGCCCGCGACCAGTTCGCCATCCAGCACCGCGTCCCGGAGGCCAAGGCCGGCGACCGCCTCGCGCACTTCCGGCACCCGGTCGCTCCAGTCCCGGGCATTGCGCGACCACAGGCCGGGCGCGCCTGCACGGACGGCGCACATCAGGCGATAGCCATCCCATTTGAGCTCGTGCAGCCAGCCATCGCCTTCGGGCGGCTCCTCGACCAGCCTGGCAAGCTGCGGCGTCGGCACCGCGGTCGCCATCGGGCGCCGACGGGCGCCTGGCAGCGCCAATGCTTCGGCGCGCCAATCAATCTTTGCCCTGGAGACCGTTCGCGCCTGTTTCCCGGGCGTTTTCGGCTTGTCGTTGCCGGATGTCGACGGCCTCGCGCCTGGTCGTCGCGCGCGCCTGGCGTCCTCCGCCGGCGCGGGCGTCACGTCTTCCAAGAGGTCGTCGGCCTCGCCCCGCCCGGCCCATGCATCGTCTTCCTTGAACAGCAGCCACTGTGGCTGGCGCGCACGCTTGCCCGAACGGACCAGGTGCCATCCGCCCTTCAGTTTGCCGCCGTGCAGGTCGAAGCGGAGGTGTCCCTTCGCCAGCTGCGTTTCCACGTCGAGGTCGGTGGTCCAGGTGCCGCGGTCGAACATGGCCACGTGCCCGCCACCGTAATGCCCCTTGGGGATCTCGCCCTCGAAGCCGGCGTAGTCGAGCGGGTGGTCCTCGACTTCGACCGCCATCCGCTTCACCTTGGGATCCAAGCTCGGCCCTTTCGGGACTGCCCAGCTTTTCAGGACATTGCCGACCTGCAGGCGGAAGTCGTAATGCCGATGGCTGGCGTGATGCAACTGGACCACGAAGATCGGACGCCCCCCGCCGCGTTTGCGAGGTTTCCCGACGGGCTCCGGCGTGGCGGCAAAGACGCGCTTGCGCCGGTAGTCATCGAGCGCCATGCCACGCTCCAAGCATCGAGGCTCCAAGCATCGAGGCTCCAGGCATCGAGGCTCCACCCAACCATGCAACGCGCGGAATGCTGTCCATCGTGATGCGTTCCCTGATCGACCCGGCCCCGGGGGCGGCCACGGGGTGAGGATCCCACCGCGGGAATGCAGTTCCGGTGATGACGTGCGGCGTTCCAGTTCACATGCATGCGACGTTGTGCGCATGATCCTGCGGATGACCCGTCATTGCCGAAGCACAGATGCGTAAGTCCAGCCATCACCTGAGCGCCACGCGACATCCGCGTGTCCCCACGCTGCTTGCGTCGATCCTCATGCTGATGTCGGTGCCGGGCTGCGGTGGGGGAGAGGCCGGCCAGACCGGTGCCCACGCCGGCAGCGATCCGGTGCTGCCGCCACCGCAACGCAGCCTCATCCCGACGGTCGACATCGCGCCCGCCACGGGTTGGCCGGCCGGCGTCACCCCGACGCCTTCGCCAGGACTCCGGCTCACGCGCTTTGCCTCCGGACTGCAGCATCCGCGCTGGCTGCTGGTCCTGCCGAATGGCGATGTGCTGGTGGCGGAATCAAATGCGCCGGCGGGCAAGAGCGGCGTCGGGGGACTGAAAGGCAAGGTGATGGGCATGGTCATGAAGCGTGCAGGCGCTGGCGTGCCGAGCGCGGATCGCATCACCCTGCTGCGCGATGCCGACCGCGACGGCGTCGCAGAGCTCGTGCAAGTCTTCATGACGGGCCTGCATTCGCCCTTCGGCATGGCCCTCGTCGGCGACACCCTGTACGTGGCCAATGCGGATGCGCTGGTGGCAGTGCCGTACGAGAGTGGCCAGACCCGGATGACTGCCGTGCCGCGCGTCATCGTGAACCTGCCGGGCCACGGCGACGAACTCAATCATCATTGGACCAAGAGTCTGCTTGCCAGCGCCGACGGTCGCCTGCTGTACGTCGGCGTCGGCAGCAACAGCAACGTGGGCGAGAACGGCATGGCGGTCGAAGCCAACCGTGCCGCGATCCTCGAGATCGATCCGGCCAGGCAATCCACCCGCGTATTCGCGTCCGGCCTGCGAAATCCCGTCGGCCTGGCCTGGGCGCCGGGCAGCAACGCGTTGTGGGCGGTCGTCAACGAGCGCGATGAACTCGGCAACGACCTCGTCCCCGATTACCTGACTGAAGTGCGCCCCGGCGGGTTTTACGGCTGGCCCTACAGCTACTACGGCCAGCACCTGGATCCGCGGGTGAAGCCACAGGCGCCGGCCGAAGTCGCACGGGCGATCAAGCCGGATTACGCACTCGGCAGCCATGTCGCGCCGCTGGGATTGGCGTTCTCCGCAGGAGGCGATTGGAGCGGTGGCCAGGGGGGTGCCGTGGTGGGACTGCATGGGTCATGGAACCGCAAGCCACAGGTCGGTTATGAAGTCGCCTTCGTTCCCTTCAGCAATGCCCGGCCTGCCGGACAGATGCGCACGCTGCTGAGCGGATTCCTCGACGGAGAGGGCAATGCGCGCGGACGCCCGGTCGGGATCGCCGTGGACGCGCGCGGCGGGATCCTGGTGGCGGATGATGTCGGCAATACGATCTGGCGATTGACCTCCGCCAGGTGATCCCGCTGCAAGCGCTGGAGAAAGGGGTGCCACCGGACATCGCACAACGCCTGCCACGCACGTTCTACAACCGCCACGCCGTGGAGGTGGCGCCCGAGCTGTTGAACAAGATCATCGTCCGCGATGACGGCCGTGCGGCACGCATCGTCGAGGTCGAGGCCTACGCCGGCGGCGAGGATCCCGCCGCGCACTCGTTCCGCGGCATGACCCCGCGCAACGCCAGCATGTTCGGCCCCGCCGGCCATCTGTATGTCTATCTTTCGTACGGCATGCACTGGTGCAGCAACGTAGTCTGCGGCGACGCGGGCATCGGCATGGCGGTACTGCTGCGTGCCGCCGAGCCACTGACGGGGCTCGAACACATGCGCCGGCAGCGACCGAAGGCCGCGCGCGATCGCGACCTGGCGAGTGGGCCAGGCAAGCTCTGCCAGGCATTCGACATCACCCGCGCGCTGGACGGCGCCGACGTGGTGACGGCAAGCCGGGGCATCGCGATCGTGTCGGATGGCACCCCACCCCCGCCGGATCCCATCCAGGGCCCGCGCATCGGCATCAGCAAGGCGATCGACTTTCCATGGCGGTGGCATGTGCGCGACCACGCGCATGTATCGGTGCGTCCACCCCGCCGTCAATCGCGCCCTGGCGCCGGAAGATCATGAGTTGGGTCGCCCCGGGACATTCCGGTGGCCCGGACGCAAGAAACCCCGCCAGGCGGGGTTTCTTGCATTGCCGTGCGAAGTTGGCCGCGCGCCGCGGCTTCACCGAACCGGCGGACTCCGCCTCAGAATCGATACGCCACGCCAAGCCTGATGCCGCTGTCGCGAAGGACGAAGCTACCGTTGTAACGATCCTTGTCGATGTTGGCGTCGATATCGCTGATCGTGTAGTCGAGCCAGAAGCCGGTGCGTTCCCACGGATACCACTCGACGCCCGCGCGCGCGAAGAACACGTCGGCGTCGACGTCGCCGATATCGGTGGTGAGGAAGCCGGCGTCGGCGGACAGGCGCCACTGCTTGCTGGGAGTCCACCGCCAGGAGCCACCAATGGTCGGCTCGGGCAGGTCCAGGGACACGTCGCTGCTCACCGAGCTGTTTACCGGATTGCCGGCGGCGTCCCGCTCCATGTCGATGCGCATGTCGACGCTGTACCAGGTCAGTCCCAGGCGCGGACCGATCGCCCAGGTATCGTGCGACGCGGCCCACCAGACGTAGCTGGCTTCGTAGACGTCCACCGCCACCTGGCTGCGAACGGTGGCCGACCTCGGATAGACCGTGCCGTCGAAGTTGATGTCGCGCTGCAGGTGCGTGGTCGCTTCCTTGTCGTCCTGCCGGTAGGAGAAAGCGAATTCGTGCTTCTCGAACGGCCGCCAGGTCACGCCGACCAGGCCGATCGTGCTGTCCTTGTCCAGGTTGAGGTCCCGGTCCAGGTCGAATTCGGTACCGGTAGTGGTCTGGCCATCCGCGCGAAGCTGGGTGTCGAAGGTATTCACATACCCGCCGATGCGGAAACTGAAGGTGTCGAGGGGATCGACGGCGCTTGCGGTCGGCGACACTGCCAGCAGGCCAAGGCCGACCGCGAGAGCAAGGCCGGTGGATGCAACGGAGCGAACGGTGGACATGGAGACTCTCCTTCTGGTTTGACGACGAAGTGCCATTGCCGCCAGCACTTGGCGCGAATGGTCTCCGTGAATGTTCGTACCGGGTTACTGGCAACGCTTGAATGATAACTTCAATTTGATCGATTCAAGCATGAGGAAAGGCACCCAGCCGCGGGGCGCAGGCACCCACGCCTGGATCCAGGGAAGCGGACGGCCGCGAACGACCGGACAAACAAAAAACCCCGCCGTGGCGGGGTTTCATGCATTGCAGAGTGGTGCCCAAGAGGGGACTCGAACCCCTACGACCTAAATCGCTACCACCTCAAGGTAGTGCGTCTACCAATTCCGCCACCTGGGCAAATATCTTGCGGCAGCTGCCGCGTACCGCATTGTAAAGCCGATCAACCGCCCTGCGCGGGCGTGGCCGGCGCCGGTGCCGCGGGCTGCGGCTGGGCCTGCGTTGCTTCGGGCTGGGTGTACTGCGGCGCGGCGACCGGGATCGCTGGTGCCGGAACGGGCTGCGCGGGCTGTGCCGGCGCGGTCGGGACCTGGGGAGCCGGCTTTGCCGGTGCCGCGTCGGCCTGCCCCATCACGCCGAGGTCAGCCTTGGCATCCAGCGCACCGACGGCACTCTTGCTGGCGTACATGGCCATGCCCATGGCGATGGTGAAGAAAAGCACACCGAGCCATTTGGTGCTCTTGGTGAGGAAGTTCGACGCACCACGCGATCCGAACACGGTGGACGAGGCGCCGCCGCCGAAACCCGAGCCCGCCTGCGCACCCGCGCCGCGCTGCATCAGGATCAGCACGACCATCGCGATCGAGACCAGCACGTACACCACATTCGTCAATTGAAGCCACATCGTGAATCGTTCCGTAGTCGGTCAGGTCGCCGCAGCAGTTGCGATGGCCAGGAAATCCGCGGCCACCAGCGAGGCGCCACCGATCAGTCCGCCGTCGACGTCGGCCTGCGCGAACAGGCTGGCCGCGTTCCCGGGCTTCACGCTGCCACCATAGAGGATAGGCAGCGAGCCGGCGATTGTAGCATCGTGCGCCGCCACCTCGCCACGGATGAACGCGTGCACGGCTTGAGCCTGTTCCGGGCTGGCGGTCCGGCCAGTACCGATCGCCCACACCGGCTCATAGGCGACCACCGCCTGGGCAAAGGCGCCCACTCCCACCAGGTCCAACACCGGGCGTAGTTGGCTGGCGACCACCGCCTCGGTCTGCCCGGCCTCGCGCTGCTCCAGGCCCTCGCCGACGCACAGGATCGGGCGCAGCCCGGCTTGCACCGCGGCCTGGAACTTCAACGCCACCAGCTCGCTGCTTTCGGCGTGGTATTGGCGGCGCTCCGAATGCCCGACCAGGCCATAGCGCGCACCGCAATCGACCAGCATCGTGGCCGACACCTCGCCGGTATACGCGCCCTGCTGGTTGCTGCTGACGTCCTGGGAACCGAACGACAGCGGCGTGCCCTCGAAATCCTCGATGAGGTCGCCGATGTACGGCAGCGGCGGCAGGATCACCAGTTCGACGCCCGGCACGGGCACGGCGGCGATCTCCGCGACCAGCGCGGTGGCGAAGGCGCGGGTGCCATGCAGCTTCCAGTTGCCGGCGACGATCCTGCGGCGCATGCGTTGCCCCTGTCGGTACGGGCACGGAGTTTAGCAACCCGCCCGGTGCAGTCGTATAGTCGCGCCGATGAACAGGCACCTGCCACCACTGCGCATGCTGCCCTATCGCAAGCCCACCGAAGGCCGCGACTACTGGCTGTTCGACGACGTGCTGCCGAATGCCGGCGAGGTGCGCGAGCGTTGCATGGCCAAGCAGGATTGGGCGCTGGGCTTCCCGCATACGCAGGAGAGCTGGCCCGGGCGTCGCGCCATCCCGGCGCTGGAGCCGGCGGAGATGGCGGTGGTCGAGGACAAGGTCCGCCACGCGACCGGCGCGAAAAAACTGTGGATCCAGGGCACGCCGGACGGCAAGACCCTCAACCACAACTGCGTGCAGGTCGTCGGCGAACGCGAGGCCGGTGCGCGTCCGCATACGGACTCACGCGCGCTGTGCCGCTACGCCGGCGTGCTGTACCTGACCCCCGATGCACCGGAACACTGCGGCACCAGTTTCTATCGCCAGCGCATGCCCAACGGACAACTCGGCGGCAACACCGTCAACAAACCGCACGACAACCTGGTGCAGGCGCTGGGCACCCGCTTCGTGCCGCCCGACAGCTTCGTCGAGGACGTTCGCATCCCCAACCGGTTCAACCGCCTGATCGTCTACAGCGCGGCGATGATCCACAGCGCCAGCGCCTACTGCGGCAATGTCCTCGCCGATGAGCGGATGGCCGCGGTGTTCTTCTGGATGGGTGTGTGAGCGGGGAATTCGAGCGGCATCGCCACGAGCCCGTCAACGCCCGCCGGGATGCGGGCCGGCGGGCCGGGGCCGCGCCATGGACGAAGGCCGCCTTGCGGCGGCCTTGGCGGCTCACTTCAGCTTGATCTCGCGCAGGCGTTCTTCGAGATAGCCCTGCGCGGTGATCGGCTCCGGATAACGGCTCGGGTTGTCCGCGGTGATCGTCGAAGGCAGCACGTCGATCAGGAAATCGGGGTTCGGGTGCAGGAAGAACGGCACCGAGTAGCGCGGCTGCCGCGCGGCCTCGCCCGGCGGATTGGTCACCCGGTGGGTGGTCGACGGGTACACGTGGTTGGTCAGCCGCTGCAGCATGTCGCCGATATTGACCACGATGGTGTCGGCGTCGGCGGTGAACGGCACCCACTCGCCCTTGCGCGACAGCACCTCCAGGCCCGAGGCGCTGGCGCCGACCAGCAGGGTGATCAGGTTGATGTCCTCGTGCGCGCCGGCGCGCACGTTGGGGATGTCGTCGGCGGTGATCGGCGGGTAGTGGATCGGGCGCAGGATCGAGTTGCCCGAATCGGTCTTGTCGGCGAACCAGCTCTCCGGCAGGCCTATGTGCAAGGCCAGCGCCGACAGCACCCGCGAACCGAGCTGGTCCAGCGCCTCGTACAGGCCGTAGCCGTGCTCGCGGAAGCCCTCGACCTCCTCCGGCCACAGGTTCGGCGGCATGGCGTCGCGATACTTCGAGTCGGCGGGAATCTCCCGGCCGATGTGCCAGAACTCCTTGAGGTCGAAGTGCTTCGCACCCTTGGCGGTTTCCACGCCGAACGGGGTGTAGCCGCGCGCGCCGCCGCTACCGGGCACGTGGTACTTCTTCTTGGTCTCCTCCGGCAGCGCGAAGAAGCGCTTGAACACGTCATAGGCCGCATCGATGTCGGCCTGCGGGATGCCGTGGTTGCGGATGCCGGCGAAGCCCCACTCGCGGTAGGCGGCGCCCAGCTCGGCCACGAACGCATCGCGGTCGGTTTCATAGCGGGTGATGTCGAGGGTCGGGATGCGTGCAGGCATGGTGCGTACTCCGGGAATATTCCACGGCGATTCGACCACGCCGCGCTTCAGGGGTTCTTGATCGTGATCAGGCCGTCGCCGCCTGGCGCACGGCCGAGGCCAGGCGGTCCAGCGTGTCCTGCATGAGCGCGGCATCGTCGGCCTCGACCGTGACCCGCACGACCGGCTCGGTGCCCGAGGGGCGCAGGAACGCCCGCCCCCTGCCCCGCACCGCCGCCTCGGCGCCCTGCAGGGCGCCACGCACGCCGTCGGCCTCGACGATCGCCTTGGCCGAGACACCGTCCAGGCGGACGTTCACCGTCTTCTGCGGCACCGCGGCCAGGCCGTCCAGCGCCTGGCGCAGGCCCTGGCCGGAACGGCGCAGCACGTCCAGCACCTGCAGGGCACTGACGATGGCATCGCCGGTGGTGGCCCGGTCCAGGCACAGCAGGTGGCCGGAGGCCTCGCCGCCAAGCACGCCGCCGCCCTCCACCAGCATCTGGTGGACGTAGCGGTCGCCGACCCTGGCCCGCTGGAACGGAATGCCGGATTCGGCCAGCGCCTTCTCCAGCCCGTAGTTGGTCATCAGCGTCCCGACCACCGGGCCGCGCAGGCGGCCGCTGGCCTGCCAGGCGCGCGCCAGCACGTACAGCAGGCCGTCGCCGTCGACCGGGTTGCCCTGGTCGTCGGCCATCAGCACGCGGTCGCCATCGCCGTCGAAGGCGATGCCCAGGTCCGAACCGGTTTCGCGCACCGTCGCGGCGAGGTTGTCGATGTGCATCGAGCCGACGCCGGCATTGATGTTGAGCCCGTCCGGCGTCGCGCCGATGGCGACGACGTCGGCCCCCAGCTCGCGGAACAGCAGCGGGGCGATGTGATAGGTAGCGCCGTGCGCGCAGTCCAGCACGACCTTCAGCCCCCGCAGGTCGAAGCCGCGCGGCACCGAGGCCTTGCAGAACTCGATGTAGCGGCCGACCGCGTCGCGCGCGCGCACCGCCTTGCCCAGCCGCTCCGACTCGACCGTGGCGAAGGCACCGTCCAGCGCCGCCTCGATCGCCAGCTCGGTGGCGTCGTCCAGCTTTTCGCCCTCGGCCGAGAAGAACTTGATGCCGTTGTCGTAATGCGGGTTGTGCGAGGCGCTGATCACGATGCCGGCATCGG